>JAJZFB010000054.1 GCA_021805545.1 Pseudomonadota bacterium
GGGCCTGATAGACCTGCTGGCTGGTATCGCCTCGCCGGTACACCATGACGGCTCCGTCCCGGAGGCGGTGGGCGTGCTGGTAAAAGCTCTCGACCATGATCCAAACTCCACAATTTCTGTGAAAGTTTTGTGCAAAACGCTAACTGGAAACAGCGTTGGAAACAAGGGTCTGTAAAGCGTCTGTGAATGTAAAAACAGGGGCTTGGCTTTCGCCAAACCCCTGTTTTAATTGAATAAATTGAATCCTGTGCGTTAGCGCTTGGAGAACTGGAACGAACGGCGGGCCTTCGGCTTGCCGTATTTCTTACGTTCGACCATGCGCGGGTCGCGGGTGAGGAAGCCGGCGGCCTTCAGGATGCCGCGCAGCTCCGGCTCGAACAGCGTGAGCGCGCGGGAGATGCCGTGGCGCACCGCGCCGGCCTGGCCGGAGAGGCCGCCGCCCTTGACGGTGCAATACACGTCGAACTGGTTGTAGCGGTCCGCCACCAGGAAGGGCTGGGTGATGAGCATGCGCAGCACCGGGCGGGCGAAATACACCGGCGCCTTGCGGCCGTTGATGAGGATCTCGCCCTTGCCGGGCTTAACCCACACGCGGGCGATGGCGTTCTTGCGGCGGCCAGTGGCGTAGGAGCGGCCCTGGGCGTCGCGCTTGGGTTCGCGCTTGGCGGCGGCTTCCGGGGCAAGGCCGGTGGTGGCGGCAAGGTCTTTCAGACCGGAGAAAGCATTCGTGTCGGACATGGATTAGACCCTCCGGTTCTTGCGGTTCAGCGCGCCGACATCGAGGCTCTTCGGCTGCTGGGCGGCATGCGGGTGCTCAGGCCCCGCATAGACGTATAAATTCTTCATCTGCTGGCGTTGCAGCGGGCCGCGCGTAATCATGCGCTCAATGGCCTTCTCCACCACGCTTTGCGGGTTCTTGCCGTTCAGGCGCTCCTTGATGGAACGGCCCTTGATGCCGCCGGCATAGCCGGTGTGGTAGTAGAAGACGGAGTCTTCCAGCTTCTTGCCGGTCAGCTTCACCTTGTCGGCGTTGATGATGACGATATTGTCGCCGCAATCGACATGCGGTGTGAAAATGGGCTTGTGCTTGCCGCGCAGCCGGTTGGCGACGATGGCGGCGAGGCGGCCCAGGATCAGGCCTTCGGCGTCGATCAGGACCCAGTCCTTCTTCACATCCGCCGGCTTGATGGAGATGGTCGTTTTCATATGTTCACCCGATGATCCGGGGCGGATCGCCCTGCCTAAGAATCACGCCTGGTGGTCCTTAGGCAGGGCATGAATCCGCCCCTTAAATAAACAACGGCGTGCGGATGCGCGCCGTGGGCGGGCTTATGGTGGGAAAGGCGCCTAGCGTCAAGGGGTTTTGTGTGTGGTATTATAATACCGCGCGGTGGCGGCAAGCGATTCCGCCAGAGATTCCGCGGGTTTCCAGCCCAGCGCAAGGGCCGCGCGTGGTTTGGTGGCAAAATTACCGGTAAGGCTCTGCGCCATGGCGCGGCGGCCGAGCAGGCTGGCGCCGAGCAGCAGCAAACCAGCCGGGCAGGGGGCAAGGCGGGGCTGTACGCCAAGCCCGGCGGCCAAAGCGCGGATGAGGTCCGGGGTGGAGATGGTCTCAGGATGGGCAGCGAGCATGATGGGCGGCGGCGCTTCAGCCTGGGCGGCCAGCACGGCCATGGCGGCGAGGTCTTGCGCCGGCACAAAGCCGCGCTGGTTGCGGATGCTGGCGAAGGGCAGTGGCACGCCACGCGCGAGCAGTTTCAGCAGTAATTGTATATTGCCGGGGCAGCCCGGGCCGATGACGGCGCTGGGGCGGATAATGCTCACCCCAGGGCCAAAGGCCTCGCGCACCGCGCTTTCAGCGTCCAGCTTGCTTTGGGCGTAATCATCCATGGGGGCGGGGGCGGTATCGTCGCTCACCGCGCCATTATGCACGCGGCCATGGATGTAGGCGGTGGAAATAAGGACGAAGCGTTTAGCCCCGGCCAGCTTGGCGGCGCGGGCGAGGTTTACGGCGGCATCCACATTCTGGCGCCGCCATGTGGCTTTGCTCACGCCGCGCTTATGGCCCAGCCCGGCGGCGTGGATGGCGGCATCCACATCCGGCAGGCCGAAGCGCGGTTCCGCGAGGTCTCCGGTAATAACGGGCTTTATGCCTTGGGGCAGCTCCCGGCGCTGCCGCACCCCGCCATACACAGCCGCCCCGCTGGCAGCCGCGTGGCGGGCAATGGCGCCGCCAATATAGCCGGTGGCGCCGGAAACAAAAAGCCGCACTCAGTCCAGCCTTGGCTCGCGGCGGGGGCGGATGGAAGGGGGCAGCGGCGTCAGCCGCTCCCGCGCCGGGGCGCGCACGGGCTCCGGCTTGGGGATGGGCGCACTGCGCGGCGGCTCGGGTTCGGCCACCGCGGCGCCACGCTTCAGCGTGTTAAAATGCGGCACGTCGTCATACGGGTCGAGATGGCGGGCGGTGGTGGTGAGCGCGCCGGAGGCGCGCATGGCCATCACCCGTAATTCCTCGTGCATGGCCTCCACCTGGCCCTCCAGCGCCTCCAGCCTGGCTTTTACGCCGATGACGGAGAAAGGAACCAGCAGAAAGGCCAGGCACCAAAGCAAAACCGGTACAGCCAGGGCCAGTACGGCCCAGCCCGGCATCCAGTCTGGCAGGAAAGACAGATTCATGGGCATGACTCGCTTTATAAAGGATAGGTGCCGCGCCGGTCCAATGTATTCGGTTAACCAATTGAGTCCGGGTTAGTGCCGGAAATGGCGCATGCCGGTAAACACCATGGCGATACCGGCCTTGTCAGCCGCTTCAACCACCTCGTTATCGCGGATGGAGCCGCCGGGCTGGATGACGGCGGAGGCCCCGGCGGCAATCGCGGCTTCCAGCCCATCGGCGAAGGGGAAGAAGGCGTCGGACGCCACGGCGCAGCCGGTGAAGTCGAGATTCGCGGCCTTGCCGCGCCAGGCGGCGATGCGGGCGGAGTCCACGCGGTTCATCTGCCCCGCGCCCACGCCCAAAGTGGCGAGGTTCTTGGCATAAACAATGGCGTTGGACTTGACATGCTTGCCCACGCGGAAGGCGAAGAGCAGATCTTCCAGCTCCTGCGCCGTGGGGGCGCGCTTGGTGACCACTTTGAGATCGGCGGGCAGCACGCGCCCGGCATCGCGGGTTTGCAGCAGAAAGCCGCCGGCAAGGGATTTGAAGGTGACACCCGCCTCGGTGGGCGAGGGCACGCCGCCAGTGGTGAGCAGGCGCAAATTCTTCTTCTTGGCCAGCAGGGTTTTGGCGCCTTCCGTCACCTCGGGGGCGATAATCACCTCGGTGAAGATGGCGGAGATTTTCTCGGCCGTGGCTTCATCCAGCGTGCGGTTTACGGCGACAATGCCGCCAAAGGCCGAGACCGGGTCGCAGGCCAGGGCCGAATCCCAGGCGTCGGCCAGGCTGGCGGCGCTGGATACGCCGCACGGGTTGGCGTGCTTCACGATAACGACGGTGGGCTGCTCGGAGAATTCCGCCACGCACTCAAACGCCGCATCCGTGTCGTTATAATTATTGTAGGAAAGCTCCTTGCCCTGAAGCTGGGTGGCTGTGGCCACGCCATAGCGGGCGGGGGTGGAGGTGTAGAAGGCCGCCGATTGGTGCGGGTTCTCGCCGTAGCGCAGCTCCTGCTTCTTGGTGCCGGAGAAGGAGAAGCTGTCCGGGTATTCCACGCCATTTTGCTGCGCAAACCAGGTGGAAATGGCGGAGTCGTAAGCTGCCGTGCGGGCATAGGCGGCGGCGGCCAGGGTTTTGCGGGTGGCCAGCGTGGTGCCGCCATGGGCTTTCAGCTCGTCCAGCACCGCCTGGTAATGCGCGGGCAAAGTGAGTACGGCCACGCTCTCATGGTTCTTGGCGGCGGAGCGGATCATGGCCGGGCCGCCTATATCGATATTCTCGATGCAATCCTCGAACGCGGCGCCGCGTGCAACCGTTGCCTCGAACGGGTAGAGATTGACGGCCACGAGGTCGATGGGGGCGATTTTATGCTCGCCCATCTGCGCCACATGCTCGGGCACGGTGCGGCGGCCCAAAATGCCGCCATGCACCTGTGGCACCAGGGTTTTCACGCGGCCATCGAGGATTTCGGGGAAGCCTGTATGCTCAGATACATCGGTAACCGGAATGCCCGCCGCGCGGATGGCTTGGGCCGTGCCGCCAGTGGAGAGGATTTTCACCCCGTGATGCTCCAGGGCACGGCAGAAATCGATAAGGCCGGTTTTGTCTGAAACGGAGATGAGGGCGGTGCGGATGGGCACGACATCGGACACGAGGAGACTCCTATGCTGATCGGTGCCCAGGCGCGCGGCGGCTAAAAGCCCCGCGCTCCCCGGTGGTGATCCACCTTTGCGCCAGTTACGCGGAACGGGCGCGGTTTGGCATGGCGCAAGCGGCGATGCAAGGCGGCAGGGTGTGTTTACGCGCCGCTGAAGGTTTGTCGCACATCTGTCATTTATCCATTTTTATTACAATTTTCATCAAAAATATTACAATTCCAGAGTGCGGTAGACCAATTCCTCATGTTGTAATGCATGAATGATTTATTTTCTCCATATCCCAAAAACTGCTGGAACCTCGATGCGGCGCCTGTTTACTGGCGGCAAAAAGCATGGGGAGATTGCCTATGTCTATCTGCCGCCGGACGGATGGGAGCTGGAGGCGCTCCGCGCGCAGCCACGGCAGGATTTAGAGCGGTTGAAACTGGTCTTTGGGCATTTTCCATATGGGGTGGACGCGCTGTTGCAGCTTCCGGGCCGGTATATAACCTGCCTGCGCGAGACGGGGCCGCGCTTGACCTCAAATTACTGGCAGCATGTGCGTGGCGGGTTTGTGGGCGATATGGGGCTGCTCGACTATTTTAACCAGTGGAAGCCAAAGGATATGGATAACTACACCGTCCGCCTGCTGGCCGGGGTGGGGCACGATGTGCCCTTTGGCGGGGTGACACGGGTGCATCTGGAGCAGGCCAAGCATAATCTGCGGCACGGCTGCGCCGCATTTGGGCTGTATGAATATCTGCCGGAAACAGTAGCGCGCTTCCGCAAGCTGCTTGGGCGGAGGTCAGGTCAGGCGCTGGCGCGGTTGCGTAAACTGCTGGGGCTCGCAGCAGTGGATTTGGGGCGGGAGAATGTGATGCCTGTGGCGCAGCGCGGGACAAAGCTGCCCGCGAATGAGCTGGCGGTCCTGCTGCGGCATAATGCGCTGGATGAGGAGCTGTACGCCTATGCCCGGGGGCTGTTTCTGGCGGATGGGGCGGCGGCTTATACCAACGGCTATAAAGGATGACTCATCCTTTATAGCCGTTGGTATCGCGCGTGGGGCTGGCGGGGCGGCCACGCGCCAGGCATAAGCCTGATACCAACGGTCATGCTCAATGACCGTTGGTATCAGAGCCGGATGTTTTTAGGCCGGATCATATTGTGATCCGGTCTAAAATCTGAATCCGGCTCTAAATCAATGGGGTAGAGCGCGATTCAGACGTTCGAATCGCTCGCAAAGCGAGTGTATCTCAAGTCATCGCGTTCTAGAGCAATATCCGATCAGCTTGAATCGAAGATTTAAGCTGATCGGATGAAATTGCTCGCCCAAGCAAATTTAGAGCGTTTCCGATTGATCGGAAAATGCTCTAGTGTGATGGTTCTGAAATCCAACGGATTTCAGAACCGGGACACTAGCGTTGTGGCGGCCATGCCCGCATGGGCCGCTTCCAGCGGTATCCACTGCCCGGCGCGCAGAATTTCGCTGGGGCGAAACTTGGCTTTGTAGGCCATCTTGCGGCTTTCTTCCACCCAATAGCCCAGATACACATGCGGCAGGCCCAGCTCCACCGCGCGCTGCACCAGCCATATAATGGCGAATGTGCCGAGCGAGCGGGGGGTTAGCGCGGTATCGAAGAAGGAATAGACCGCGGAGAGACCATCGCCCAGGCGGTCTGTAAGGCAGGCGCCGGCGAGCTGGCCGCTGGGTAGGCGGAATTCCACCACCGAGGTTTCGATGGGGGTGTCCTCCACCATGGCGCGGTAATCGTAGAAGCTCATCGTGGCCATATCGCCCTCGCCATGGCGGTGGCGCTGGTAGGTTTGGAAAAGCTGGAACTGTTCAGCCGTGGCGCGCGGCGGCATTTCCTGTACCAGGATGCCGCTATTGGCGCGCAGGATGCGCTTTTGCGTGCGGCTGGGGCTGAAATCCGCCGCGCGGATGCGGATGGGCACGCAGGCATTGCAACTTGGGCAGACCGGCGCGTAGGCAATATTGTGGCTGCGCCTGAAACCGCCGCGCGAGAGCTTGTCGTGCTGGCTTTCCGCCGTGACGCCAGAGAGTTCCGTGACGATTTTACGCTCGGTGCGGCCCTGCACATAAGGGCACGGCAAAGGCGCCGTGGTGTAAAAAAAATGCGGGCGGCGGGCGGGCTTGAAGCTCATTATACCTGAGAGTTTTGGGTGTCCCCCGCGCCGCGTCAATAAGAAATCTGTCCGGCGCGCAGAATTGTGAGGCCGGAGAGTATGTCGTGGGCGGCGCGATGGCGCGGGTTGAACAGCATCAGCAGGAAGGGCACGCAGGCAAACACGAAGCTGAGCCAGAGCAGCAGGGTCCAGACGAAGGCCTGAGGCAGGGTTGGGCGGGCGAGATCGGCATCTTGCCGCACGGTAAGCCCCATGGCGCGCTGGCCCGGCGTGGCGCCCCCGCCGCCGATGAGCAATGTGTAGTAGGCGAACGGAATGGCCGGGATGATGTGGAAGGCCAGCCAGCCCACGCCCAGGGTGAAAAACCCGAAAATGACAATGAGAAATGCCGCCGCCCAGCCCAGCAGGCCGATGAGGAAGAAATCGATGATAAGCGCAACCAGGCGGCGCGGCAGCACGCCGAGGCCGATGGTGGGTTCAGACGGCAGGATGGATTGGGACATGGGGCGATATTGCGCCCGCAGGGGGGCGGAGCGCAAGCCATGTGAGCAGGGCGGTGAGTGCTGCCAGGAATGGGGCGGCATAGAATGACGAGGCCCAGGGCGAGAGCAGCAGCAGAGGGCCGGCATAGATGACGAGCCCCAGCGCCACGCTCCAGCCCGGCGCGGCGCGCAGCCCGAGTACGCGCAGCCCGAGTATAAGCGCGGCGGGCAGGGTGACGAGGTCATACGCATAGGCGTGGGGCTGGGCGATGGCGGTGGCGCCCAGCAGCACGGCGATGGCCGCGTTGTAGCTGCCGCGCCGCGCCGCCGCCCAGGTGCATAATGCCGCCGCCAGCGTGCAGGCGGTTTGCAGCGCCATGGCCCAGTGCGGTGCCATGCCCAGGGCCAGCGCGTTGGCGGCGGGGGTTACCATGGTGCTGAGATTCGTGCCGCCGCTGAAGTAATCCTGCTGGATGCGGGGCAGAGAGGTGAGCCAGAGCCGCCATAAATCGGGCGGCAGAGCAAGGCAGGTAAGGAGCACCAATAGCCCGGTGGTGAGAATGGCCCCGGCAATGGCGTTCCAGCGCCCTTGCGCCAGCAGCAGCACGGGCAGCAGCACCCCCATTTGCGGCTTGAGCGTGAGCAGCCCGAACAGTACCCCCGCCAGCACCGGCCGGCGTGGCAAGGCGGCAAGCCCGCCCAGCAGCAGCGCGCCGATGAAGAAGGAGCTTTGCCCCAGCACGATGCAAAGCAGCGCCGCCGGGCTGGCCAGCAGCGCCAGCACCGCCACCGGGCCGCGCAGCAAGGCCCAGCCGGCCACGGCAAAACAGGCCAGCCCCGCCAGCAGCCATATAGCGCGCGCCGCATTATAAGGCAGGGTGCCCAGCCATTTTATAAAGAGCAGCGCATCAGGCGGGTAGGTGAAGGGGAAGAAGCTGTGATAGCCCCGGTAGAGCGATTGCTGGAAATGCATCATCGCATCCGGGTTGTAGATGGCGGTAAGCGGCGTGAAGCGCGGATAGGCCCAGAACCCCAGGAAATCCTGGTTGAGGAACAGATGGCGGCGCAGAATATAGGCCAATACCACAAGATTGAGCGTGCCGCACAGCGCCAGCACGGCGGTAAAAACAAGGCGGTAAGGCTTGGCGCGGGTGTATTCTGGCATCATGTAAGGCATAGTCGGGCTTGTATGTCTGGTCGATGGGGGAATGGATGGCGCGGTCTGGGTCGGTAGCTTATCTTTTGGGGGCGCGCTTCCACAAAATGGCCTTTGTGGAATTTGGCAACCCCGCCGCGCCGGCTGTTATTTGCGTGCATGGCCTAACCCGCAATGGGCGCGATTTTGATGCGCTGGCCGGCGTGCTGGAGGACAGGTTCCACGTTATCTGCCCGGACCTGCCGGGGCGCGGCCGGTCTGACTGGCTGCCTGAGGCCATGGCGTACCAGCCGCCCTCTTACGTGGTGGCGCTCACCCATCTTATCGCCCAGGTCAACAAGCCCGTGGCGTTTATCGGTACGTCGCTGGGTGGCATTTGCGGCATGATGCTGGCGGCGGCGCAGGGCACGCCGCTCACCAGGCTGGTGCTGAACGACATAGGCCCTTTTATTCCCGCCGCCGCCCTGCTGCGGATACGCGAATATATGAGCAATGCGCCGGAGCGTTTTGCCACCATGCAGGCGCTGGAGGAGCATTTGCGTAAAATTCACGCGCCCTTTGGCGAACTTTCCGCCGCGCAATGGGCGCATTTGGCCCGTTTCTCGGCCCGCACGGTGCTGGACCAGACCGGGCAGGGGCGTTTCGCGCTCAATTACGACCCCAAAATCATCGAGCCGATGCGCGCCTCGGTGCCGCTGGATGTCGATACGTGGCCGTTGTGGCCGCATATTTCCATTCCGCGCCTGGTGATACGCGGCGCGCGGAGCGATTTGCTGTTGCCGGAAACCTATGACCGCATGCTCTCTACCGGCGCGCAGGGTTATGTGGTGCAGGATGCCGGCCACGCCCCGGCGCTGATGGATTATGAGAGCATGGCGCGGATAAAGGCGTTTCTGCTGGAAGGGTAAGCGCATCCGTAACGCCGTGGTATGACAATATAATTTCAGCATTGCCCCGCTCACGGCGCGGCCATTAGGCTGGTTGCATGATCGGGACGCTTTTCAACCGCGGGCATTTTCCATTGCTCAGGCGCGCCTTGTTTTCCGCGGGCCGTGCCACGGCCTCGCAGCGTGTGTCGCTGGTGGCGGCGGGTTGCGCCTTTTATGCCACGCTGGCGCTGTTTCCAACCATCACCATGCTCATTTCGCTTTACGGGCTGGTCTTCAACCCCGCCACGGTGCAGCCGCAGCTTCAATATTTGCAGGGCTTCATGCCGCATGCGGCATTTGCGCTTATTTCCGGACGCATAAGCAGCATTGTCGCGCAGCCTGCGAAGGGGCTTGGTTTTTCTTTCGTCTTGTCTCTGCTTATTTCGCTTTGGTCGTCCTCCACGGGCACCAAGTCCATCCTCAATGCGTTGACCATGGCGTATGAGCAGCGTGAAACGCGCGGGCTGTTGCATTTCCAGCTCATTGCGCTTGGCATGACTTTCGTGGCTGTTATGGGCGCCATCCTGGCCATTGCCTTTCTGGTGCTGGTGCCTGTTGTGGCGGCGCATCTGCCTTTGCCGGGCTGGGCCTTGTTCCTGCTCGGTTTTGTGGGGCCGGTTACCATGGTTGTGTTTCTCGCCGCCGCGCTGGGGGTGCTCTACCGCTTTGGCCCGGCCGGCAAGGGGCGCATTTTTTACGCGCCGGGGGCGGCGGTGGCCACCATTGCCTGGTTTGCGGCTTCATCGGGGTTTGCCTTTTATGTGGGCCGTTTTGCCGCCTACAGCGCCCTGTACGGCCCGCTGGCCACGCTTATCGGCCTGATGATGTGGTTTTTTATTTCCGCTTACGTGGTGCTGTTTGGTGCCGAGCTGAACGCGGCGCTGGATAGGGAGTGGCGCCGCACTGTTGCAGCGGCCGCGCAACCATAAAATACCGGCCAAAATACAGGCTGACAAATGAGAACATGGCGGGTACGGTAACACGATAAATAAACAATAGCGGGGAGACAGGCTGCCATGCTGCGATTATTGCTAAACCCTCTGTTTGCCGTGGCAATGCTTCTGGCGCCGCCTGCATTGGCGCAGTCGCTCAAGCCCAGCCAATTGCTCAGCTCGCTTACCGTTACGCCGGTAAGCATTCCCCACCCGGTTCTGGGCGCGGATGACCATACGCATTTGGCTTATGAGCTGCTGGTAACAAATACGAGTGGCCTGTTTGTAACGCTGGACCGGGTGGAGGTGCTGGGCGGCGGCGGGCAGGGCCACGTCCTGGCCAGCTACGGGGGCGGCGCGCTGAGCAAGGCGCTGGTGGATTTTTCACGCAAGGGCAGCCTGCTGCCGCCGGGTGTTGCCGCAATGCTGGTGCTGGATGTCTCGTTGCCCGCAGGTGCGCCGGTGCCGGACCAGTTAGTGGCGCGAATTTCGGCCACGCGGCAAGCCATGGGGCCAGATGGTAAACCTGTGCCCATGGACCCGAATGGCCCTTTTCCGGCCCGGTACAGCTTTACCACCGCACCCGCGCCGGTTAGCCCCACCCCAGCCCTGGTTGTGGAGCCGCCGCTACGCGGCAAAAACTGGGTGGCGGCTGGAGGGTGCTGCGCCACCATAACGCCGCATCGTGGCACCGCGCTGGCGGTGAATGGCAAGCTCTATGTACCGCAACGTTTTGCAATCGACTGGGTTCAGCTTGACGGCAAGCACCGTGCCGTAACCGGAGACCCCGCCAAGCTCAGTAGCTATCCGTGCTTTGGCGCGCCGGTTTATTCGGCCACCTATGGCAAGGTGGTGAACCTGTATGACGGCCTGCCCGAGCAGGTGCCGGGCCACCCCAAGGATATAAAGCCGGAAACGATTGGCGGTAACATGATCGTTGTTGAAATCGGCGCGGGGCAGTATGCGTTTTACGGGCATTTGCAGCCAGGCAGCCTGAAGGTAAAATTAGGCGGTATCGTGAAGCCCGGCCAATTACTGGGGCTGGTGGGCAATACAGGTAATTCCACCGCGCCGCATCTGCATTTCGAGCTGATGGACACGGACTCGCCCTTGGCCGCCGACGGGCTGCCCTTTGTGTTCACACAATTCTCCAGCCCTGGCACGCTGGCGCAAGACCCCGATTCGGTTGAGGATCCCGGTAAGGAGCTGACGATTGACCCTTCGCGCGGCGCCGGGCAGCATATCCGGCAATTGCCGCTGAACAACCAGGTGGTGGATTTCAGCGGCTGAGCTTCAACCCGCCTTGCCCCGCCGCATTTCGCGGTACAATGGCTTTGGCCAGCGGCGGTGCAGCCAGAGCCAGGCGCCGGGTTTGGCGCCGATCCAGCGTTCCAGCGTCTGGTTCATGGTGGTGGTGAGGGTAAGGAGGGCGGCTTGCTTGTCGCCTGTATCGGGCAGCGCCAAAGGCGCTTCGCATATAATGTTGAAGCGCGCGGGGGCGGTGCGCTCCACGTAGCAGGGCAAAACCGGGCAGCGGAAGCGCAGGGCAAAGCTGGCCATGGGTTCGAGCGTCATGGCGGTGTGGCCAAAAAAAGGGGCTTCGATGCCGGTGTCGAGCTTCTGGTCCACCAGCAGGGCCAGGTGCCCGCCTTTGAGCAGATGTGCATAGGCGCCGCGCGCGCCGGTGGCGCCTTTGGGGAACATGGTGATCCGGCGCCGGAAATTGGCTTCGCGCAGCTTCGCCAGCATATCGTCCACCAGCTTGTTGCTGGCGGCGCGGTACATGAAGCCAATATCCACGCCATGGCTGAAGGCGGCTTGCGGAAGGATTTCCCAGTTGGCGATATGCCCGGCGATGAAGATGGACGGGCCGCCCTTGGCCAAGGCGGGTGCCACGTTTTCATCCCAGCCCAGCACGGAATAGCCGGGGCCGGGCGCGCCGGGCGGAATTTCGGGAATATCGCCAATACGCACCAGCTCGGCCATGGTGGCGCCGAGATTTTGCCAGCACTCCTTCACGATGCGGCGGCGCGCGGGCTGGTCCAGCTCTGGCATGGCAAGGCGCAGATTAATGTCCGCCACGCGCGAGGTGGGGACGAACGGGCCAATAAACCCCGCCACGGCGGCACCCAGGCGCGAGGCTGCGGCGGGTGAAAGCGGGCGCAGCAGCGCGATGAGCGTGGCAACCAGCGCCGCTTCGGCGCGGTGGGCGAGTTTAATGCGCGGTTCACTCATTGCAGCAGGCTGTTCCAGGCTGTTTCATCCTGCCAGGCCAGGCGCGCCTGCACCACAAGGCAGGCGGTGCGCAAGGCGGGCGGGAGCTTGACGAAATCCTTCGCTGTGGTGACCAGCTTGGCCCCGGTGGCCGAGGTCTGGCCGAGCAGCGAGGTGATGTCGCGCGCGGAATAGACATGATGGTCGGGGAAGGCGTGCGTATCCACCAGCTCGGCGCCCAGCGAGAGTACGGAGCGGAAAAACTTCTCGGGCCGCCCAATGCCGGCAAAGGCGATGACCGGGCGGCGGGAGAGCGATTCCGTGCATTGCGGCAGCAGCTCGGCGCGGTGAATGCGCAAGCCGGGGGGGAGCTGCGCCAGCGCGCCGGTTTCATCCGCCCCGATGAGCACGGCGGCGTGGCAGCGCGCGGCGGCGGCGGCAACCGGCTCGCGCAGCGGGCCCGCGGGCAGCAAATAGCCATTGCCGAAGCCGTAACCCCCATCGATGACAAGGAGCGCGAGCGTTTTGTTGACTGACGGGTTTTGCAGCCCGTCATCCATAACAATGGCGGAAGCGCCTTCGGCCAAGGCCAGCCTGGCCCCGGCGGCACGGTCGCGCGCCACAATGGTGGGCGCGCGGGCGGCCAGCAGCATGGCCTCGTCGCCTACATCCCGTGCATCGTGCAGGGCGCGGTCCACCAGCACCGGGCCGGCAAGCTGGCCGCCATAGCCGCGCGTAAGGGCGTAAGGGTGGCCAGGCAGGCGGGCGAGAATATCCAGCACCACCATGGTTTTGCCGGCACCGCCCACGCCCGCATTGCCAACACAGATGGTTTTTATACCCATGGCCGCGCCTTGCCGCCGCACCCGCCGCGCCGTGGCAATGCGGGTGATGAGGCTGAATGGCCGCAGCGCTTGGGCGGGCAGGCCGCGCGTGGACCAGAAGGAAGGGGCTTTCATGGCATCTGCCCCAAGATGAGGCTTGCGGCGCGGCGTGGCAATTCCGCCGCGCTCGCAAAACAGGCGGCGGCTGCCATGCCGTTTGGGCATGCACGCAGCCAGGCGCGCACGCATGCGGTGAGCGAGGCAGCGTCCGTGACGGTTGCCAGCATCCCGGCGCCGCGAAGAAGTGCTGCTGCTTCCTCGAAATTTTCCAGATGCGGGCCGCTGATGACCGGACGGGCGAGGAGTGCTGGCTCGATGATATTATGGCCGCCATGGCCCGCCAGGGAATTGCCGATGAAGGCGAATGGGGCAAGGCGGAAGAGCAGGCCAAGCTCGCCCAGCGTGTCCGCCACATAGATTTGCCCTGGCCGGGGCGGCTGGCCGTGGCTGCGGCGCGGGGCATTGGCGCCTAACGCCGCCACCTCGGCGCCGCGCTCGGGGTGGCGCGGGGCGATGATGGTGACGAGGCTGGGAAATTCTCCCAGCAAGGCGTTATGCACAATGGCGCAAATTGCTTCCTCGCCGGGGTGCGTGCTGGCGGCGAGCCAGACGGGGCCAGGGATTTGCGCCTGCAGGGCGGCGCGTGCCGCTTCATCCACCGGCAAGGGCTGGGCGAAGAATTTGAGATTGCCCCACGCCTCCACCGCCACGCCAAGGGCGCGGAATTTTTCCGCATCCCCCGCCGATTGCGCGAGGATGGCGCTAAAGCCGCCGAGCAGCGCGCGGGCCGTGCCGGGGGCGCGGCGCCAGGCGCGGGCCGATTTGTCCGACATGCGGGCATTGAGCAGCAGACGGGGGATACCCCGTGCGTCGCAGCCTTGCAGCAAATTGGGCCAGATTTCGCTCTCCAGAAACACCGCCACATTGGGCCGCCAATGGGTGAGGAAGCGGTGCGTCCAGCCGGGAACATCCAGCGGGATGAATTGGTGGATGGCACCCGGCGGCAGGCGCGCTTCAGCCAGCGTGGCCGAGGTGACGGTGCCGGTGGTAAGCAGGATATTAGTTTGCCCGGCAAGGGCGTGCAGTACGGGCAGTACGCTCATCGTCTCACCCACGCTGGCGGCGTGCACCCAGGCCAGGCGGCCTTCAGGCCGTGGAATGGCGGCAATGCCCTCACGCTCCGCCAGCCGGGCCTCGATTTCCTTGCCCCGGGCGGCGCGGCGCAGCAGCATGCGGCGCAGGCTGGGCCGGGCAAGGCTGGTGGCGGTGGCGTACAGGCGCAGCATCATGGCATGGCGCGCTCCAGCGCCGCGTTCAGCGCCGCCTGGATGGCGGGCAGGCTCTCCTGCCAGCCGCTGCGCGGCACTGTTATGGGTTTACCCACCACCAATTTGCCGTGCCCGAAGGGCAAGGCCAGGCGCATTTTGTCCCAGCTGTTGAGGGTAATGGCGCGCGAGGTGGCAGCCGCGCAGGGCAGGACGCGGGCGCCGGTAATGGCGGCAAGCTGCGCCACGCCCGGCGCGGCCACACGGCGCGGCCCGCGGGGGCCGTCGGGCGTAAGAGAGACATTTTTGCCCGCCGCCAGCGCCTTGGCCAGGGCGCGCAGCCCCACCGGGCCGCCCTTGCTGGTGGAACCGGAAACCAGTTCCAGGCCGAGATTGATCATGATATTGCCGATCATCTGGCCATCGCGATGGCGGCTGGCCAGCGCCACGCCAGGACGATTCATGCCCGCCCGCCTTGCCTCGCGTAGCGTAATTGCGATGGCGGGCAAGGCCTCATGCCAAAAAACGGCGATAATTGGTTGATCCTGGGCCAGTAAAACAAGGTTCTCGCGCCCCTCTACCCGCCAGCTTTGGGTGGCCATTACCAGCCGCACATACTGGGTGAGGAGCCAAGTGAGGGCGCGCTGCATGGGCGCGGAATGAAGCAGGGATTGCACGCCGCGGCGGTAGCACCTAACGCGGTTTACTGCCAGTTGATGCTGAGTGGCTCGCGGTGGGCGAAGCGCAGTAGGTGGCGGTCCACCACCTGTTTAAGCCGGGTAATTTGTTCTGGCGTGCCAGCGTTGACGATGATGGAGAGGCGTTGCTCACTGGCATCGAGCGTGCAGAGGCCGAGCGGGAACTCGACCTCGCCATGCTCGTTGGTTTCATGCCGCGCAAAGGGCAGCTTGTGCGCGAAATGCTTTACGAACTGCCCGAGATAGCGCCGGGCATTGGGCGTGGAGATCTGGGCCGTGGCGTTCATGGCCTACAGCTCCTCTATCTTGCGCGCGGCTTCGTCCAGCGTATCGGCTATGCGGCGCATGGTTTCGGGCGAGGCATCGCGCCCGCCCAGGCGCAGGCGCAGTGCCGTTTTCACATTCTCCATGGCACGCATCACCGGCAAAGCCGCCTGGCGTCCTGGCGTGCCTGCCAAACGGGCCAGGATGGCAGCGGTCAGCTCCTGGTTTTCCGCCAGCGCGGCGCGGCCAGATTCGGTAATGCGGTAGAGTTTCTTGCTGCCTTCCGCTGTGGCTTCCGCCTGGCCCAGCTCTTCCAGCATGGTGAGGGTGGGGTAGATAACGCCGGGGCTTGGCGCATAGGCACCGCCGGTGAGGTCCTCGATGGCCTTGATGAGATCATACCCGTGGCGCGGCTCCTGGCTGATGAGGTGCAGCACCAGCAGGCGCAGATCGCCATGCTCCAGGAAGCGCGCGGCACGGCCGCCGCGGCCAAAATGCCGGTGATGGCCCTCGCCGCGCATGAAACGGCGCTGGCCGCAAGCACCTTCGGCCTGGGAACTGAACGGGGCATCGCCCATTTGGCGGTGACGGCCATGACGGCCCATCTGTTTGAACATACGCAATTTATTCTCCTGAATGTGTTGTAGATATAGTTTAGATATATCTAAATACAGTCTAAGTCAAGAGAAAAGAATGGCCATCTTGTTCATTCCATAAGATACGCGGCGAGGCTGTTGAAATGCTCCGCGCTGAACGGGGTGAAGCACGCCACCCGGATGTCCGGCGCCAAATCGCGCGCCAGGGTGCGCGTGAGTTCGGGCAGGGCGGCGGGGCCATTGGCATGTACGGCCACGGCGGCCCCGCGCGGCTGGCGCAGCAGGGCAGCCGCGGCGTTAATCAGCTTGCCGGTGGCGGTGAGGTTATCGCCCTCCGGGTGGCAGACCAGCCCGTCCAGCCGGCCTTCCACGGCCTCGATGCCCAGGATAAGGCTGGCGATCTGCGCTTCGTCCGATAAATCGCACATCACGCTGCGCACGCCGGGCAGGGAGGCGCGCTCAATATCGGCGAACAGAATGGAATTGCCAGCGCCATGCAGCTTGCGGGCAATTTCCGCCCCCAGCCCGTTGGCGCCGCCGGTTATGAGATACACACCCATATTATTCTCCTGCCGGCTATGTTGGCCCGTGCGCCGCCGCTTCAAGCGGCGCGCCCCTGTGTCTGGGCCAGATATGGCAGGTTTGGGGCAATTTGCCGTTTATTTTGCGATGAAATGTGACGGGACCGGGGCAGGCTGGGCAAAAGGGGTTTTATTACGGTTCAGCCACGTAAATTACGAGGCAGGTAATGCAATGCGGTGCCTGCCGCCGGCCATTTAAGTTTGACTTCAGAACAAAATAGCGCGCCGCCCGCGCAATTCATGAAACAGCGTGTTAAGCCGCCTCGCCTTTCTCCACCGCACTCTTCAACTGCCCGCACGCCGCCAGAATATCGCGCCCGCGCGGGGTGCGGATGGGTGAGGCATAGCCTGCCTTCATCACAATCGCGGCGAATTTTTTCAGCGCTTCGGGCGTGCTGGGCTGGTAGGCGCTGCCGGGCCAAGGGTTGAAGGGGATGAGGTTGACCTTGGCCGGCAGGCCAGAGATGAGGCGGACCAGCTCGTGCGCCTCGGCCTCGGAATCGTTAATGCCGCGCAGCATGATGTATTCAAACGTGATGCGCCGCGCGTTAGAGGCGCCGGGGTAGCGGCGGCAGGCTTCGATGAGGTCCTTGATGGGGTATTTGCGGTTCAGCGGCACCAGCTCGTCACGCAGATCATCGCGCACCGCATGGAGAGAAACAGCGAGATTGATGCCGAGCTCCTCGCCCGCGCGGTCCATCATGGGCACCACACCCGAGGTGGAAAGGGTGATGCGGCGGCGTGACAGGGCGATGCCTTCGCCGTCCATGATGATCTTCATCGCTTTCGCGACGTTATCGTAATTATAAAGCGGCTCACCCATGCCCATCAGCACGATGGTGGAGAGCAAACGCGGCGTGTCGCCCTTGGGGCTGGGCCATTCGCCATAGGCATCGCGTGCGGCCATGAACTGGCCGACGATTTCCGCCGCCGAAAGATTGCGCGCCAGGCGCTGCGTGCCGGTATGGCAGAAGCGGCAAGAGAGCGTGCAGCCCACCTGGCTTGAAAGGCAGACGGCGCCGCGGTCTTCCTGGCGGTCAGGGATATAGACGGTCTCTACCGCCTCGTGATCGCGGAATTTGAAGAGGAATTTGCGCGTGCCGTCCTTGGAAAGCTGGTCGGATGCCACTTCCGGGCGGCCGATGACGAATGTTTCCGCCAGCTTCTCCTGCAAGGGCCGCGCGATGCTGCTCATGGCCGCAAAATCGCGCACGCCCTGATGGTAGATCCAGTGCCAAAGCTGCTTGGCGCGAAAAGGCTTTTCGCCAATCTGCTCCATCTCCGCCGTCAGCTCCTCGCGTGAAAGCCCTACAAGGTCGCGCCGCCCGTCCGGCAGAATGTAATCGGGCGGCGAGAAATGCGCGGCTTTGGCGAGAATGCGTTCGCGTTCGGCGGGTAGGAGCAGGCCGCTCACGGGCAGGCTCTCACAATCGCATCATACGCATCGGTAAAGCCGCTCAGCGAGTATTCATCGGTAACCATTGTGCCAGGGCTGGGGCCGGTGGCGGTGGTGGTGGCGGTGTATCCGCGTTTGAAGGCCAGCAGGGCCTTGGACACTTTTTCGGTAAAGGCGATATTGCCTTGTGCATAGAAGGGGATGGTTACATTGCCCACGGTTACCGTGACAGACGCCTGGGAGGGGTAGTTATAGCCGGGGGTGATGGAAATGTCGTCGCGGGAGCTATGGCGCTCGCTCACGGTAAGCATGGGGGTGCCACGGCCAGAAAGAGCCGGGCTGCTATGCTTGGGCTTGGTGAAGGCGTAGCAAATTTTGTGGCTGCCGCTGCCATAGGTGGCGGCAATCCAGTTGCCGTACGTGCCGCCATTGGGGCCAATCGGCGTGGGGGTTGAGGCCATGGCGGCAAACGGGGTCAGAAATGCAAACGTGGTGATCGCGGTACGGATGAGTTTCATGAGACAAACATAACTCATGCGCTGCCATCATCCAAGTTGTACAGGAGCATTGAGATGGATCGTTACATTGTGCCACAGCCGCCGCAAATTGCCGTGCCCGTGCTGGGGGGCGGGCTGTTTCCGGTGCGCCGCGTGTATTGCGTGGGGCGCAATTACGCGGCGCATGCGCGCGAGATGGGCGGCAACCCGGAGCGCGAGCCGCCCTTCTTCTTCACCAAACCGGCTGATGCGCTGGTAACGGGCGGTGCGGACACGCCCTACCCGCCCGCCACGGAGAATTTGCACCACGAGGTGGAGCTGGTGCTCGCCATAGGCACGGGCGGGGCGGATATAACGCCAGCCGCGGCGCCGGGGCACGTATTTGGCTACGCGGCGGGGCTGGATTTAACGCGGCGGGATTTGCAGGAACGGGCCAAGGCGGCGCGTCAGCCATGGGATATGGCGAAGGGCTTCGATGCTTCTGGCCCCATTGGCACCATAGCCCCCGCCACCGTTATTGGCCACAAAATGGCGGGGCGCATCGGCCTGGAGGTTAACGGGCAATTGCGCCAGAGTGGCGATTTGCGTGACATGATCTGGCCAGTGCCAGAGATTATCGCCGCCCTCTCTCGCCTGGTACGTCTGGCCCCGGGTGACCTTGTTTTTACAGGCACGCCAGATGGTGTTGGCCCGTTGCGGCGTGGCGATGTGCTGCGCGGCGCGGTGGATGGGGTAGGATTTGTAGAGACCCGGATAGGCTTATGACGCCGCCAGGCAGAGCAGGTTGATGGCCGCACCGAGGAAGAACCCCACCAGCGTGCCATTGACGCGGATATATTGCAGGTCCTTGCCCACGCGCAGCTCCAGCTTTTCGGTAATGGTGCTGGCATCCCACGCGCCTACCACGCGGCCGATAAAACCGGCGCCCTCCGCCTGGGCGGCGGGCAGGGCGCGCAGTACCAAGGCGGCCACGGCTTCGTTCACGCGGGTTTTGGCGGTTATGTCGCGTTCCAGCGTTTCGGCTAAATTGCTCAGCGCGTCTTCTATAACGGCCACCGAGCGGCCATGCGGGTTGGCGGCGTCCTGTTCCAGGGCGCGGCGCATACGTGCCCATACGTCCCAGGCCCAGGCTTTTACCGTGTCGTGCGCCAGCACGCCGCGCAAGGCGCTGCCCAGCTCGGCGGCGCGCTCGGGGTCGGTTTCCAGGCGTGCAATCTCGTTGTGTACCCATTCATCGAAGGCCTCGCGCATCTCGGAACTATTCGGGCTGACATGCTCCAGCTCCTGGTTCACCGCCGCCAGAACGCGTTTGGCAATGGTGGCGCCCACGGCCCAGCCTACCAGCTTGCCGCCTTGCTGCGCCACGCGCTCCTTTATGGCCGCCGTCAGCACATCCTCACGCGCGGCCAGGGTTTCCTTCAACTGGGTGAGGATGAAGGAGAACGCCTCCTGGTGCCGCTCGCCCGCCACCAGCCCGGCCAGGGCGCGTGCCACCACCACGCCCGCCGCCCGTCCGCCAATCAGCCGTGGCAGCAGCCGTGCCAGCAGGCGGCGGGCGCGGCCATCCTCAATGCTGGCCAGCAGGCGCGGCAGCATGCCCGCCAGCGCCAGGGCCAGCGGGCGGGTGGCGGCAGGGTCGGCCAGAAAGCGGCGGAACAGGGCGGGGCTGTCGAGGTTGACGAGCAGCTTGCGTATGTCGGCCTCGGTGAACACATGGTTGGCCACAAAGCGCCCCAGTGCCGCGCCCAGCCGCGCTTTTTGCGCGGGCAGGATGGCCGTGTGCGGAATGGGCAGGCCCAGCGGGTGGCGAAACAGGGCCGTAACCGCGAACCAATCTGCCACGCCGCCAATAAACCCGGCCTTTGCTGCGTCGCGTAGCAGAGAGGTTGCCGGGGTGAGCGGCAGGGCATAGCCGGCAATGGCCAGGGCGGCCATGAGCAGCAGCAGGAAAGAGGCGAAAAATTTGTGCTTCCGCAGCGCGGCGCGCAGCCCGGCATCCGGGTCCGGCAAATTCTGGCTCATGGCGGCAGACTAGGCGGGCGGCGCGTGGCGGTGCAAGCCAGGCCCTATTCCACGGTTACCGATTTCGCCAGGTTGCGCGGCTGGTCCACATCCGTGCCTTTCAGCACCGCCACATGGTAGGCCAGCATCTGCACCGGTATGGCGTGCAGAATGGGTGCCGCGAAGGGGTGGATGCCGGGCAGTAAAATGGTCTCGGCGGCGATGGGGCGGAGTTTTTTAGTGCCTTCCTCGTCGGAGAACACCACAATTTGTCCGCCGCGTGCCGCGGCTTCCTGCAAATTAGAGGCGGTTTTTTCAAAAAGCGGGCCGGAAGGGCAGATGGCGATGACCGGCACGGATTTGTCGATAAGCGCGATGGGGCCGTGCTTCATCTCGCCCGCCGCATAGCCCTCGGCATGGATGTACGAGATTTCCTTCAGCTTCAGCGCGCCTTCCAGCGCAATGGGGAAGCAGCCGCCGCGGCCCAGATAGAGCACGTCCCGCGCCTCGGCGATGCGCGCGGCAAGCGCGCGGATGGGGGCGCCGCTGGCGAGAATCTCCGCCGCCTTGGCGGGAATTTCCAGCAGCGCGGCGGTGAGCTGGGCTTCCTGCGCAGCCGAGAGCACGCCCTTGGCGCGCGCCATGGCCAGCGAGAACACGGCCAGCACGGTAAGCTGCGCGGTAAAGGCCTTGGTGCTGGCAACGCCAATCTCCGGCCCGGCAATGGTTTCCAGAATGGCATCCGACTCACGCGCCATGGAGCTTTCCGGCACGTTGAGCACGGAGAGGATTTTCTGTCCCTCGGCCTTCATGTAGCGCAGGGCGGCCAGCGTGTCGGCCGTCTCGCCGGATTGGCTCACCAGCAGCCCCAGCCCGCCTTGCTCCAAGGGCGGAGCGCGGTAGCGGAATTCGCTGGCCACATCAGCCTCTACCGGCACGCGGGCGAGGTTCTCCAGCCAGAATTTTGCTGTTAGCCCGGCATAAAACGCCGAGCCGCAGGCGCTCATGGTGATGCGTTTGACGCTGGCCAGGCTGAAGGGCAGGTCTGGCAGCATTGCCGCCTCGCCGCCCAGCATACGGTGCAGCACGTCGCCAATCACCACCGGGTGCTCGTGCAGCTCTTTTTCCATGAAATGGCGGAAATTGCCCTTGCCGATGGCGGCGCCGGTGAGCGCTGTGAGCTTTTTGGCGCGCTTCACGGGCTTGTTGTCCGGGCCATAGAAATCCGCGCCCTCGCGGCTCACCACCACCCAGTCGCCATCTTCCAGATACGCGATCTCGCGCGTCAGCGGCGCCAGGGCCAGGGCATCGGAGCCAAGATACATCTCATTGCCGCCATACCCCACGGCCAGCGGCGCGCCGCGCTGGGCGCCGATCATCAGCTCCGGGTGCCCGGCGAAGATGAGGGCCAGCGCATAGGCGCCCTCCAGCCGCCCCAGCGCCGCGCGCGCGGCTTCCACGGGCGAGAGCCCCTGGGCCAGAAGCAGGTCGAGCAGCTGGGCGACGGTCTCGGTGTCTGTCTCGGAGGAGAAATTTTGCCCGGCGGCTTCCAGCTCGGCACGCAAAAAGGCGTGGTTCTCGATAATGCCGTTATGCACCACGGCCACGCGGGCGGTGGCGTGGGGGTGGGCGTTGCTCTCGGTGGGGGCGCCGTGGGTGGCCCAGCGCGTATGGCCAATACCGGTAACGCCCGCCAGGGGCTTTTCCGCCAGCACATTGGCCAGCGCGTTCAGCTTGCCCTCGGCCCGGCGGCGCTCGATATGCCCGTTTACCAGCGTGGAGATGCCGGCGGAATCATAACCCCGGTATTCCAGGCGCCGTAATCCATCCAGCAGCAGCTCCGCCGCAGGAGAGACGCCCACAACACCGACAATGCCGCACATATAGTCAACCCTTAGTAAACCTAACCCCAGCGGTAGCGCCGTGGCCCCGTTTGTGTCAAAGCCGCCCCGCTTCACTTAATTTAACGGAATATGTCATGCGCGCGGTGGTGTTCGACCTGGATGGAACCCTGATTGATGCCGCGCCGGATATTAACGCCGTGGTCAACCGTGTGCTGGCCGCGGACGGGCTGGCGCCGCTGAGCGTGGCCGAAATGCGGGGCATGATTGGCGATGGCGCGCGCGTGCTGCTGGAGCGTGCCTTTGCCGCCAGGGGCGCGGTGGCCGGGGCGCGGCATCTGGCCGCCTTTATGGCTGGTTACCAGGCAAACCCGGTGGTGGAGACTAAATGCTACCCAGGTATTGAGGATGCGCTGCGCGCGTTGCAGGGCCAGGGGCGGGTGCTGGGGATATGCACCAACAAGCCCATTGGCCCCACCAGGAATATTCTTGCCCGGCTGGGGCTGACGCCGTATTTTTCGGCGGTTTTGGGTGGCGATTCAACGCCTTACCGTAAGCCCGACCCGCGCCATCTGGCTGCCGTGCTGGCGGCGCTGGAAGTGACGGACGCCGTGATGGTGGGCGACCACCATAATGATATTGAAGCCGCCACGGCACTGGGGCTGGAGGCGATTTTCGTGGCCTGGGGCTACGGTGTGGCGCCAGGGGCATATGCCGTGAACAATGCCCAGGACATGCTCAACCGCATAGCCGAAATAGGTTGACGCAGGCGCTTGTTTGCCCCATCTCGTAATCAGGACCTAAACCGTCCTGTTAACCGGAGCCGCCATGCTTAAACTTTCACGTCTGACAGATTACGCCGTCGCGGCGCTGGTGCGTCTGTCGGCGGCGGAGGGGGTGGAAACCTCGCCCGGCATTGCCGCCGCCATTGGCGTGCCCGAGCCTACAGTGGCCAAGGTGCTGAAATTGCTGGCGGGGCAGGGGCTGGTAAGCTCCACACGCGGGGCACGCGGCGGCTACAGGCTGGGGCGGCCACTGGCCAGCATAAACGTGGCGGAGATTATAACCGCCATAGACGGCCCCATCGCCCTTACCTCCTGCGTGGAGGGTGCCACGGGAATGTGCGAGAGCCAGACGCTTTGCCCCGTGGCCGGGCGCTGGGACCCGGTAAACGCGGCCATACGTACCGCGCTGGAAAACATCACGCTTGCCGACATGGCGCAATCATCCATGCCGCGCGGGCTGCGCTTGAACGAGGTTGCTTAAGATATGTCCGCTTCAATGCAGGAAATTGCCGAACGTAAGTACAAATACGGCTTCACCACAGATATTGCGATGGAGGAATTTCCGCGCGGCCTGTCGGAAGATATTATACGGCTGATTTCCGCCAAGAAAAATGAGCCGGAATGGATGCTGGAATGGCGCCTGAAGGCCTATGCGTATTGGTTGCGCATAGAGGAGCCTGACTGGGCGCATGTGAAGCATCCGCCGATTGATTACCAGGATTTGTACTATTACGCCGCCCCGGCGAAAGAGGCGCCGAAATCTCTGGACGAGGTGGACCCGGAGCTGCTGAAAACCTACGAGAAGCTGGGTATTCCGCTGAATGAGCGCGCGGCTTTGGCGGGGGTTGCGGTGGATGCGGTGTTCGACTCTGTCTCGGTGGCCACCACTTTCCGCGAGATGCTCTCCAAAGCCGGTGTGATTTTCTGCCCGATTTCCGAGGCGGTGCGCGAGCACCCCGAGCTGGTGAAGAAATATCTCGGCTCCGTGGTGCCGGTGCGCGATAATTATTTCGCGGCGCTCAATTCCGCCGTGTTTTCCGATGGCAGCTTTGTTTACATCCCCAAGGGTGTGCGCTGCCCGATGGAGCTTTCCACCTATTTCCGCATCAATGCGCGCAATACCGGGCAGTTTGAACGCACGCTGATTATCGCTGACGATGACGCGACGGTTTCTTACCTGGAAGGCTGCACCGCGCCGATGCGCGATGAAAACCAGTTGCACGCCGCAGTGGTGGAGCTGGTGGCGATGGAAAACGCCAAGATCAAATATTCCACGGTGCAGAACTGGTACCCTGGCGACGAGAATGGCAAAGGCGGCATCTACAATTTCGTCACCAAGCGCGGCGCCTGCCTGGGCAAGAATTCCAAAATTTCCTGGACGCAGGTGGAAACCGGCTCGGCCATTACATGGAAATACCCGTCCTGCGTGCTCTCGGGCGAGAATTCGGTGGGTGAATTCTACTCGGTGGCCGTGACCAATAACCATCAGCAGGCGGATACGGGCACGAAGATGATCCATTTGGGCCGCAACACCACCAGCACCATTATCTCCAAGGGTATTTCCGCCGGCAAGTCGGACAACACCTATCGCGGGCTGGTGAAGATCGCGGCCTCGGCCTCTGGCGCGCGTAACTTCACGCAATGCGACAGCTTGCTGATTGGCGACCAGTGCGGCGCGCATACCGTGCCGTATATTGAAAGCCGCAATGCCTCGGCCAAGGTGGAGCATGAGGCCACCACCTCGAAAATCGCCGAGGACCAGTTGTTTTACTGCCGCTCGCGCGGTCTCTCGGAAGAGGATGCGGTGGGCTTGATTGTTAATGGTTTTTGCAAGGATGTTCTGAAGGAACTGCCGATGGAATTTGCCGTCGAAGCGCAAAAACTTCTCTCTGTGTCGCTGGAAGGGTCTGTCGGCTGATGTTGGAAATCAAGAATCTTCATGCCCGTATTGGCGAGAAGGAAATTCTGAAGGGCGTGAACCTGACGGTGCCCGATGGCGAGATACATGCCATTATGGGGCCCAATGGCGCGGGCAAATCCACACTTTCCTACGTGCTTTCTGGCCGCGATGGTTACGAGGTGACGCAAGGCGAGGTGTTTTACAACGGCCAGAATATTCTGGAACTGGAGCCGGAAGACCGCGCGGCGGCGGGGATTTTTCTTGCCTTCCAATACCCGGTAGAGCTGCCGGGCGTGGGCAATGCCAATTTCCTCCGCACCGCGCTTAACGCCGTGCGCCGCAAGCGGGGCGAGGCGGAGCTGGATGCGGTGGCATTCCTCAAGCTCGCGCGCGCGGCCATCAAAAATCTCTCCATGAAGGAGGATTTTTTGAAGCGCAACGTGAATGTCGGCTTTTCTGGTGGCGAGAAAAAACGCAACGAGATGCTGCAGATGGCGCTGCTGCAACCAGGGCTGGCCATTCTGGACGAAACGGATTCCGGGCTGGACATTGATGCGCTGAAGATCGTGGCCGAGGGCGTGAACGCGCTGCGCTCGCCCACATTCGCCGCGCTCGTCATCACCCATTATCAGCGCCTGCTCGACCATATTGTGCCTGATGTGGTGCATGTGCTCTCGGGCGGGCGCATTGTGCGCACCGGTCCCGCCGCTCTGGCGCTAGAGCTGGAAGAGCGCGGCTATGCCGGGCTGGAAGCTGCGTAACATGGTGGCGTTGCCGACGAACAAACTGGAAGCCTGGCGCTATACCGATCTGGCGCCGCTCTCCACGCTGAGCTTTGCGCAAGCACCGCAGGCAACAGCACCGGCGCTGCCCGCGCTGGATATGCCGCGTTTGGTGTTCGTGAATGGTGTGTTCGCGGGCGGGCTTTCTTCAAGCCTGGATTTTGCGGCCCCGTTCGCGGCGGGCGCGGAAGATTCGGCGCTGCCTTTGGCGCTGCTCAATGCCGGGCTGGCGCGCGATGGCGTGGTGCTGAACGTGCCCGATGGGGTCGATGCCGGAACCATTCTGCTTTTTGCCCAAGCCACCGCCACGGAACCCTTTGCCGCGCATCTGCGCCACCGCGTCACGCTGGGGCAGGGGGCCAGGCTCACCATTATCGATATTGCCAAGGGTGATGGTGTTTACTGGCATAATCCGGTTACGGACATTGCCCTCGCCCCTGGCGCGCAACTCGCCCATTACCGGCTGCAGGATGAAAGCCGCGAAGCCTTCAACACCGCCACTATAAAGGCGGAGATTGCGGCGGGCGCGGTGTACGAGCATTTCACCGCCACCATCGGCGCGCGGCTTTCACGCACTGAAATTCATGCCACGTTGCGGGGCGAGCAAGCCAGCGCGCAGCTTAGCGCCGCGCAGCTCCTCACCGGCGAGCAGCATGGCGATTTCACCTCGGTCGTCGCGCATAAGGCGCCTAACTGCCCCTCGCGCCAGACGGTGAAATCCGTGCTCTCGGGCCTCGCCCGCGGCGTGTTCCAGGGGCGGATCGAGGTGGACCGCATCGCGCAGAAAACCGATGGCTACCAGATGAGCCGGGCACTTTTGCTCTCGCCCCATGCCGAGATGGACATAAAGCCCGAGCTGCAGATTTACGCCGATGACGTGAAATGCAGCCACGGCGCCACCATCGGCACGCTGGATGAGAACCAGCTTTTCTACCTGCGCTCGCGCGGCATCCCCGAGGATGAAGCCCGCGCGCTGCTCATCCGCGCGTTTTTGGATGAAGCGCTGGAGCCGGTGCGGCAGGAAGATGCGAAGGAATTGTTAGAGGCTGCCATTGAAACATGGTGGACCAGGCAATGAGCGCGATACTGGAAAAAGTGAATATTGAAGCCTTGCGCGAGGATTTTCCCATCCTCAAGGAAAAAGTGCACGGCAAGGATTTGGTGTTTCTCGACTCCGCCGCCAGCGCGCAAAAGCCGCGCGCGGTGATTGAGGCGATGACCCATGTGATGACCTCGCAATATGCCAACGTGCATCGCGGCTTGCATTATATGTCGGAGCGCACGTCCGAGGCGTATGAGGCGGTGCGCGACAAGGTGGCTGGTTTCATCAACGCCGCCGCGCGTGACGAAATTGTGTTCACGCGTAATGCCACGGAATCCATCAATCTTGTTGCCTATACCTGGGGCCGCACGGCGCTTAAGCCGGGCGATGTGGTGGCGGTGACCGAGATGGAGCACCACGCCAATCTGGTGCCCTGGCAGATGCTGCGCGACGCACATGGCACGGAGCTGCGGATTATCAAAATTACCGATTCCGGCGAGGTGGACTGGCATTCGCTGGAAGACGTGTTTGCCGATGGGCGGGTGAAGCTGCTTGCCGTCACGCAAATGTCCAACGTGCTGGGTACGTACACGCCGGTGGAGCGGCTGGCCAAATTCGCGCATGCGCACGGCGCTAAAATCCTCATCGATGGCTGCCAGGCCATCGTGCACCGCAAGATAGATGTGCGCGCGGTGGATGCGGATTTCTTCGTGTTCTCCGGCCATAAGCTCTACGGCCCGTCCGGCATCGGCGTGCTCTACGCCAAGGCGGACATTCTCGACGCGATGCCGCCCTTCATGGGCGGCGGAGACATGATCGCCCATGTTTCCTACCAGAAATCCACCTGGGCCAAACCGCCCCACCGCTTCGAGGCCGGGACGCCCGCGATCATCGAGACGATCGGCCTGGGTGCTGCGATTGATTATGTCAACGCCATCGGCATGGAGGCCATTGCCGCGCATGAGGCGGCCTTGACCGGACATGCGCTTGCCGTGCTGCCAAACATTGAAGGCCTGCGCATATTGGGCAGCGCGCAGGACCGCGGCGGTGTCATCTCCTTCGTGATGAAGGACGCGCACCCGCACGACATTGCCACGCTGCTCGACCGCCAGGGCATAGCCGTGCGCGCCGGCCACCATTGCGCCGAACCGCTGATGGGCCGCCTGGGCGTTACCAGCACCGCGCGGGCCAGCTTTGCGCTTTATACAACGCGTGAGGAAATCGGCGCGCTGGCCAAAGGGCTTGAGCGCGTCAGGAAGATGTTCGCATGAGCGATTTGTACCAGCAGATAGTGCTAGACCGCACCAGGCACCCCCGCCACGCGGGCAGGCCCGCGCATTTCGATGCACGGGGCGAGGGCGCCAACAAGCTGTGTGGCGACAAGGTGAGCATCTACCTCACGCGCGAGGGCATGGACCTGCACCACGATGCAGAGGGCTGCGCCATTCTCACCGCCAGCGCGGATTTGATGGCGGATGCGGCCGCGGGCAAAACGCCTGCGCAAATGCGCGAACTGGCCGCTGCCTTCACCCAGGCCGTAACCAGCGGCACGCCCAACCCGGCACTGGGCGCGCTGAACGCGCTGACGCCGGTTGCTGATTTTCCCTCCCGTATTGGCTGCGCCACATTGCCGTGGCGCGCGCTTGAAGAGGCGCTGCAAGATGTCTGAAGCTGAAAAAATGGTGCCCGTGACAAGCTGGACACCCGATGGCGAAACCAAGCCGCATCTTTCGGAAGAGGCGGTGATTAACGCCATTTGCACCGTTTACGACCCGGAAATTCCGGTGAACATCTACGAGCTTGGGCTTATCTACGCCGTGGAGCTTTCAGAGAATGGCAACGTGAAGGTTGAAATGACCCTTACCGCGCCCGGCTGCCCCTCGGCGCAGGAACTGCCCGAGATGGTGCGCAACGCCATTGCCGCCGTGGATGGCGCCGGAGATGTAACGGTGGATGTGGTGTGGGACCCGCCCTGGGACCCCAGCCGCATGAGCGAGGATGCCCGTCTTTCGCTGAACATGTTTTGAGGTGAGCCATGGAAGTTACCCAAACCCAAGCCAAGCCGCGCCGCGAATTGCCGCCGCTGATGACGCTCTCGGAGGCTGCCGCCGCGCGGCTGCGCAGCCTGTATGCGGGCGGGCAGCAGGGCAAACTGCTGCGCATCTCCGTCAACGCGCGCGGCTGCTCCGGCATGTCGTACCAGATGGACTGGGTGGATGAAGCCGGGCCTACGGATGAGAAAGTCTCCAGCCAGGGGCTTACGTTATTGGTGGACCGCAAGGCGACGCTGTTTTTAATTGGTTCCGTGATGGACTATAAGGAAGACAAGCTGACCCGCGGGTTTACATTTGAAAACCCAAACGAAAAAGGCCGCTGCGGCTGCGGTGAGAGCTTCCACGTTTAAGCCAGGGGTTACGCGGTAAGCACCACGCTCACCGGCACATGGTCCGAGGGCTGCGTTTTCGCCCGCTCATCCCGGTGTACGGTTACCGAAACCAGCCGCTCCGCCAAACGCGGGCTAAGCAAGGCGTGGTCAATCCGCAGGCCGGAATTTCTGTCCCACGCCCCGGCCTGATAGTCCCAGAACGTGTAAAGCGCCTCGCGCGGGTGTAGTGCCCGCAGCGCATCGGTCAGCCCGGTATGCACCAGCGCATGAAACGCCGCGCGGGTTTCCGGGCGGATCAGCGCATCGTTGGCGGGCAAAGCGCGCGGGGCGAAATCGGCATCGGTGGGGCATACATTATAATCGCCTGCCAGAATGAAATCGGCATCGTCCTCGAACAGCGCCAGCGCCCGGTCGCGCAAGGCGTGCATCCAGTGCAGCTTGTACTCGTACCCGGCCTCGCCGCCGGAATTGCCGTTGGGCAGGTATAGCCCGCCAATATTCATGCCATTCGCGCGCACTTCCACATAGCGCGCCTGGGCGTCGTCCCCGGTCATGCCGGGCAGGCGCTTATGCACCAGCTCCACCGGTGCCTTATGCAGCAGGGCCACGCCATTATAGCTTTTCTGCCCCACCACCACGGCATCGTACCCCAGCGCCTTGAAATCCATGCCGGGGAATTGGTGCGCCTCGCATTTGATTTCCTGCAGCAGCAAAAAATCCGGCGCCTCGCGTTCCAGAAACGCGCTCACATGCGCCTCGCGCACGCGCACCGAGTTGATGTTCCAGGTTGTTATTTTAATCAACGGAAAACGACGTCCCGCATCCGCAGGCGGAGGTGGCGTTGGGGTTTTTCACGGCGAAATGCGCGCCCATCAGATTATCGATGAAATCCAGCTCCGCGCCTGCGAGAAAATCCAGGCTCACCGGGTCCACCAGCACAGTGGCGCCGCCGCGCGCCACCACCACATCGTCCTCGGCCTGCTCGCTGGTCAGGCCGAATTTATATTGCAGCCCAGAGCAGCCGCCGGCCAGCACCTCTACCCGCAGCGCCTTGGCGCCCGGCTCGGCGGCCAGAATTTCGGCCACGCGCTGCGCGGCCGTGGAAGAAACAGAAAAACCCATGCCCCTTATATAGCGTGCCATGCGCTTGGAGGTAAGGGCCGCATGGGCTAGACGGGCGCCATGGAAAAAGCCCCTTACGCGGTGCGGGAGTCGCGCGGCCGCGGCCACACCCAGCCGGATTCGGACGACCGCTCCCCCTGGCAGCGCGACCGCGACCGCGTGGTGCACTGCTCGGCCTTTCGCAAATTGCAGTACAAAACCCAGGTTTTCGTCACGCGTGAGGGCGATTTTTACCGCACGCGCCTAACGCATAGCCTGGAAGTGGCGCAGGTGGCCCGTTCCATCGCCCGCGCCTTGGGCCTGGATGAAGACCTGACCGAATGTTTGGCCTTGGCCCACGACCTCGGCCACCCGCCCTTCGGCCATGCCGGAGAAACAGGGCTGGATGAAGCGCTGAAGCAGTTTGGCGGGTTCGACCATAACGACCAATCTTTTCGTGTGGTCACGCAAATCGAGCGGCGCTATGCGGCGTTCGACGGGCTGAACCTCTCCTGGGAGACGCTGGAAGGCCTGGCCAAGCATAACGGCCCCCTGCGCAACCCGCCCCCCAGCATCGCCGCCTATAATGCGCGAATTTCGCTCGATCTGGGCCGCCAGACCTCGGCGGAGGCGCAGGTGGCGGCCTTTGCCGATGATATTGCCTATAACACCCATGATCTGGATGACGGTCTGCGCGCCGGGCTGTTCACATTCGACGACCTGCTGACCCTGCCGGTGATTGGCGATCTGGTTTGCGCGGCGCAGGCGCTGACCAACGAGGAAAACCGCATCCGGCACGAGCTGAGCCGCGCCGTCATCAACACGCTGGTGCATGACGCCCTGGCCGAGAGCCGCGCCCGTCTGAAGGCGCTGGCGCCGCAATCGGCGGAGGATATCCGCGCCGCATCCCGCCCGGTCATCGGGTTTTCCGAGGAGATGCGCCAGGCCAATATCCGGCTCAAGCAATTCCTCTTCACCCGCATGTACCGCCATTGGCGCGTCAACCGGCAGACGCATAAGGCCCAGCACGTCACCCGCACCCTGGCCACGCTGCTGCTGGCCCACCCCGAGCTGCTGCCCGGCGATTGGCGTGAGCACGCCGGCAAGCAGGGCAACACGCTGCAAGCGGCGGAGGTGGTCCGCGATTATGTGGCCGGCATGACCGACCGCTACGCCCTGGACGAATTTTCCCGGTTGACGGACCCCGCCGTCCCTGCCTGAAAGCGCACCATGTTGGAAGAAAATCTGTTTGCCGCCCTGCGCGGCATCGTGCTGGCTGAATTCGCCGCCCTTGTCCCCGGTTTGGCGCCCGAGGTGCTGGCGCGCATCGAGGTAACGCCGACCAAGGATACGGCGCATGGCGACATGGCCTGCAACGCCGCCATGATCGCGGCCAAGCCCGCGGGCAAAAACCCGCGCGCGCTGGCGGCAGCACTGGTGGAGCGGCTTGCCGCCCGGCCCGAAATCGCCCGTGCCGAGGCCGCCGGGCCGGGTTTCGTCAACCTTACCCTGGCGCCGGAGCTGCTGCTGGCGCAACTCCCCGTCATCCTGAAGGCTGGCGAGGCTTACGGCCAGGGCGGGGCAGGGCGCGGCAAGGTGAATGTGGAATACGTGTCAGCCAACCCCACCGGGCCGCTGCATGTGGGCCATTGCCGTGGCGCGGTGGTGGGCGATGCGCTGGCCAATCTGCTGAAAAAAGCGGGTTATGAGGTCTGCAAGGAATTCTACATCAACGATGCGGGCGCTCAGGTTATCGCGCTCGCCCGTTCCGCCTATGTGCGCTACCTGGAGGCGCTGAAGCTCTCGCCGGAAGCCTATATCGAGACCGTGCCGGGCGGGCTGCAATATGGCGGCGCCTATCTCATTGCTGTGGGTGAGGCGCTGGCCAGGCAATATGGCGATGCCTTTGCCGAAACGCCGGAAGAAAACTGGCTGCCTTTGGTGCGCGATTTCGCCGTGGCCCGGATGCTGGACCTCATCAAGGAAGACCTCGCCGCTTTGGGCGTGGCGCATGACGTGTTTTCCTCGGAGCGCGCCTTGGTGGAAGGCGGCGGCGTGGCGCGGGGGCTGCAAGGGCTGCGCGACAAGGGGCTGATCTATCGCGGTATTCTGGAGCCGCCCAAGGGCAAAACGCCGGATGATTGGGAGCCGCGCGAGCAGGAATTGTTCAAGGCCACCGAATTTGGCGACGATGTGGACCGCCCCATCGCCAAATCGGACGGCTCCTACACCTATTTCGCCAACGACATCGCCTACCATGCCGACAAGGTGGCGCGCGGCTTCAGCGCCATGATCGACGTTTGGGGCGCGGACCATGGCGGGTACGTTAAGCGCATGCAGGCGGCGGTGAAGGCGCTTTCAGGCGCCCGGCTGGACATAGTGCTGTGCCAGATTGTGCGCGTAATGAAGGACGGCCAGCCATTCCGCATGAGCAAGCGCGCGGGCACTTTTGTGGAGCTGCGCGACCTTATCGACGAAATCGGCGCCGATGCGGTGCGTTTCCTCATCCTCATGCGTAAGTCAGACGCGCAGATGGATTTTGACCTGAACGCCGCCGTGGCGCAAACGCGCGATAACCCGGTTTTCTACGTGCAATACGCCCATGCGCGTTGCCGCTCCGTGCTGCGCGCGGCACCCGCGGTGGATGCGGGGGCAGATGTCTCCAGCCTTGCCGCGCCCGAGGAGCAGGCGCTCATCCGCCGCCTTATCACCTGGCCGCGCTTGGTGGAGCAGGCGGCGGAATCGCGCGAGCCGCACCGCATCGCCTTCTTTCTGTACGATCTGGCGGCGGATTTCCACGCGCTGTGGAATGCCGGGCGCGATAACGCCGCTTTGCGCTTTTTGCAGGAAGACAAGCCCCGGGAGACGGCGGCGCGTGTTGCCCTTGTCGCGGCCACGGCCGCCGTGCTTCGCTCTGGCTTCGCCGTGCTCGGCGTTACACCCGTGGAGGAGATGCGCTAGTCTTGCGACAAGACGAGGAGCTGCAGGACGACGAGGAGGATTTCTTCTACCAGCCGCATCGCGCGCGCGGGCAGAGGCTGGACCCGGCTATCATGCGCATGGCGCTGGCGGCGGGCGGTGTCACCATTCTCGTTATTTTCGTGGCTTTTGCGTGGAGCGGCGTTCATGGTGGCGGGTTTGGTCCGCCGCCGGTCATCAACCCGCCGGATGTGCCGTTGCGTGTGGCCCCCACCAGCCCTGGCGGCTTGGTTGTGCCAGGGGCAAATATCCCCATCATGTCCGGGCAGGATGGCAGCAGCACCCCGGCTGAACTTGCGCCGCAAAGCCAGGCGCCTAACCTGGCGGCGCTGGACCAGGATGCAGGGGTGAACCAGCCCCCGCCAGCCGCCACTCAACCCGCTGCCGCGGTGCCTGGCGCCACAGCCAAGCCGCCAGCCGCGCCCGCCACCCCCGTTGCGGCCAGCCCCAGCCCGCCTTCGGCCATACCCGGCCCCACGCCGCCCTTGCCCCCACAGGTACAGCTTGCCGCCGTGGCCGATGAAGGCAAAGCCGAAGCCGCATGGAACGTGGCGGTGCAACAAGCCCCGGACCTGCTAAGCGGTAAAACCCCCATCATTGTTCCCGCCGTGGTAAACGGGCAGAGCGTATGGCGCGTGCGTGTTGGGGGGCTTGCGTCTTACGCCGCGGCCCAAAAGCTGTGTGGCGCGCTGGCGGCCAAGGGCGTGGCCTGCCTGGTGCCGGGCCAATGAAGCCCGCCATTCTCGGCATTGCCGGCCCGGCTTTAACGCCGGATGAGCGCCATTTATTCCGCGATCATGCGCCGCGCGGCGTTATTCTGTTCAGCCGTAACATTAAAAATAATACGCAATTATCTGGTTTAAATGCAGAATTAAAATCTTTACTGCCAGAGGGCGCCGTATTGATGGTGGACCAGGAAGGTGGCCGCGTTGCCCGGCTGCGCCCGCCGCATTGGCCCGCTTTGCCGCCCGCTGGCACGTTGCACACGGCGGAACAGGCCTACCACCACGGCCGCGCCTTGGGCGCCATGGTGAAGGCAGCGGGCTTCACCATGGCCGCGGCACCTGTGCTGGACCTCTCGATAGAAGGTGCCAACGGTATTATCGGCGACCGCGCCATTTCCGGCGGGCCGGAGCAGGTAGCGCTGCTGGGGGGCGAGATGGCGCGCGGCATAATGGATGAAGGCATTTTGCCCGTGATAAAACATATACCCGGCCATGGCCGGGCGCTGCTGGACAGCCATTTGGCCCTGCCGCGTGTGGCGGTGAATAACGCGGAGGACCATCTGCCCTTCATCCGCAACAATAACCTGCCCTGGGCGATGACGGCGCATATTGTTTACGAGCAATGGGATGCCGCGCGGCCCGGCACCATCTCGCCCATTGTTATTCAAAAGATCATCCGCGAGGCCATTGGTTTCAAAGGACAATTAATGTCCGACGATTTGGCCATGCACGCGCTGGAAGGCACGCCGCGCGCGCGCGCCCTGGCCGCGCTGGCGGCGGGGTGTGATGTGGCGTTGTACTGCCCTGGTGATTTTGCCGGTAACCGGCAGATATTGGAGGCTTTGTGACCGGGTTCCTGCTGTTTCTGCTGCTGCTTTTACCCGCCATGGTGCTGCACGAGGTGGCGCACGGCACCGTGGCGCACTGGCTGGGCGACGATTCCGCCAAAAACCAAGGCAGGCTCACGCTCAACCCGCTGAAACACATAGACCCGTTTGGCACGATCGGCCTGCCCTTAATTCTTGCCGCCGGGCAGTTGGCCACCATCGGCCATGTGCAGTTTTTGTATGGCTGGGCTAAGCCCGTGCCTGTTAATGCTTTCAAATTACAGTTAAATGGCTACCATAACCCGCGCCGGCTCATGGCCATCGTGGCCTTTGCCGGGCCGGCCATGAACTTCCTTTTGGCCTTGGCGGCGGGCTTCGCCCTGCATGGCGGCGCGATGGTGCCATATTTAATGTTTTTTATTGAAATCAATCTATTGATTGGCATTTTTAACCTCATTCCGCTGCCGCCCATGGATGGCGGGCGCATTGCCGTGGGTGTACTGCCCTTGCCGCTGGCCATGCGCCTTGCCCGTGCCGAGCGGCTGGGTATTTTCCTCGTTCTTTTTGTGCTTTTCATCATGCCTGTGGTGATGCAGCAATTCGGGATCAGGTTTGACCCGTTTCAGGATGCCATACAGGTGATTCTGCCTTATGCGTTGCGGCTTGTTTTCGCGCTGACGGGGAATGTTGTTGGAAACTACTGAGGCGCTTGTCCTGCACCTGGAAGGGTTCGATGGTCCGCTGGACCTGCTGCTGGACCTCGCCCGCGCGCAGAAAGTGGATCTCGCCAAAATCTCCATCCTGGCGCTGGTCGAGCAATACCTGGCGGTTATCGAGGGCGCGCGGCGCGTGCGGCTGGAGCTGGCGGCTGACTGGCTGGTAATGGCGGCCTGGCTCACCTGGCTTAAATCGCGCCTGCTGGTGCCGCAGCTTGGTGAGCCGGAAGACGCCGAGACGGCGGCCGAAATTCTACAGGCCCGGCTGATAGATTTGCAGGCCATGCGCCAGGCCGCCGCCTGGCTGGGGCAGCGCCCGCAGCTAGGGTGGGACTGCTTTGCGCGCGGCATACCGGAAGATTTGACCGAGACGGACCGCAGCAAGCTGCGGCTGGAGCTGTCCGGCCTGCTTTCAGCCTACCTTGCCGCCCGGCGCCGGGCGGGGGCCAAACTGCAATACCGGCCCAAGCCCATGGTCTATTTCTCGGTGCAAAACGCGCTGGAACGCCTGCAGCGCCTGCTCGGCTCGCTGCCCGATTGGTCCAGCCTGGAGCAATTTCTGCCCGAGGGGCTGGAAGATGGTACACCCAAGCGCGCCGCCATATCCGCCACCTTGATCGCGGGGCTGGAGATGGCCAAAGATGGGCGCCTTAATTTGCGGCAGGAGGAAAGGTTTGGCCCTATCTTCTTCCGCAACAGCCAAGTGGAGTCCGGCGCGGGTGATGAGTGATGTGATGATGGAAGCACTGCGTTTGGCCGAGGCCGTGGTATTTGCCGCCACCCAGCCGGTTACGCCCCGCGTGCTGTCGCAAATTCTGCCCGAAGCGGCGGATGTGGATGCGGTGATGGCCGCACTCACCGAATCCTATGCCCAGCGCGGGGTGAATCTGGTGCAGGTGGGGGGCGGCTGGCAGTTCCGCACCGCGCCCGATATTGCGCCGCAACTGCGCAAGGTGGTGGAGCTGCCGCGCCGCCTGCCGCGCGTGGCCATGGAATCCTTGGCCATTATCGCCTACCACCAGCCTGTCACCCGGCCCGAGATCGAGGAGATACGCGGCGCCTCCCTGGCCCAGGCCACGCTGGATTTGCTGCTGGAAAACGGGCTGATTACGCCCAAGGGCCGCAAGGAAACGCCTGGCCGGCCCACCTTATGGGGCACCACGCCGGCATTTTTGGCGCAATTTGGCCTGAATGATCTGCGCGACTTACCTAAACGTGAGGAGCTGCTGATAGACCCCGCCGGCCCGGCGCTGAGGGAGCCGGAACCCGTACTGAGCCGTGCGGGGGCTGAAACCGTGGAAACGGCGCGAGATGCGGAAATTGAGGCTCTCGCCGGGACGCCGCCAGAAGAAGGCGGTGCGCCGGTGCCATGAAGATCACGCGCGAATCCCTCATCAACGGCAGCGTGCTGGAATTTCAGCGCCGGCACGCCGATGAGCATCCGGATATGCGCTGGCGCACCGAGGCCGAGATGGCCCTGACTTTCGAGAACACGATATGCGGCCACCCGCCCGGCGAGGATTTATGGGTGTTCGGCTATGGCTCGCTTATCTGGAACCCGGCTTTTGAATTTGCGGAGCGCCGCTGCGCCTTGCTGCGCGGCTGGCACAGGCGCTTCTGCCTTAAGCTGTATGCCGGGCGCGCTACTGTGGCAAAGCCGGGGCTCATGCTGGCGCTGGACCGTGGCGGCGCCTGCCGTGGCGTGGCGTTCCGCATCGCGGCGGGCAAGGTGCGGCAAGAGCTGCATTTGCTGTGGCAGCGCGAGATGTTTGGCGGCAGCTACAATGCGCGCTGGGTAAAGCTGGTGCCCTCGGGCAGCCAGCGTGGTGGGGCTTTCCGCGCGCTTACCTTTGTCATCAACCGCGCGCACCCGCGCTACGTGCCCGCGCTTTCGGTGGAGCAGACGGCGGCGCTGATTGCCACGGCTTGCGGCGAGCTGGGGAGCTGCCGGGAGTATTTGGAAAACACGGTGGCGCATCTGCGCGCGCTGGGTGTGCGTGATGCGAATTTATGCCGCATCGCCGCCGCTTTGCCGAAGCCGTGAGAGCCTGCTAAGCCCGGCACCATGTTCGGATTTTCATGGGGAGAAATTGGCATCATCATGGCCGTGGCGCTTATCGCCATCGGGCCAAAAGACCTGCCTGTGGCCATCCGCACCGTTACCGGCTTCATCAAGAAGGCGCGCGGAATGGCGGCGGAGTTCCAGGGCCATATTGATGAGATGATGCGCGAGGCCAATGTTACCGATGTGGTGAACGACCTGAAGAAGGCCACCAGCGTGCATCGCACCATCACCGGAGATCTGGCCAAGACATTCGGCAAGGACGGGCTGCTGAACGCCTCGCTCAAGGATATGGACGCGATGGCTGCCAAATCGGGCGCTTCCGCCGTGCCGGGCGAGGTGGTGGAAGAGCAGGTGCCAGGTGCGCCCGCCTTCATTCCGCCTGAGGCCGCGCGCAAGCCCCCCGTGCCTGCCTTCATTCCTCCCGGCACCAGGCGCTGGGGTTTTTAAGCAATGGATTCTCCGGTGAACGACGGCAACGAGACCAACGGCAACCAGATTCACGACAAGGAAATGCCGCTGCTTGAGCATCTGGCCGAGCTGCGGATGCGGCTTATGTGGGCGGTGGGCACGTTCGTGCTGGTGTTTATCGTCTGCTACCATTTCGCGTCGCATATTTACGACTTTCTGGCCGCGCCGCTGGCCAAGGCGCTGGAAGCGCGCGGCGAAAAGCCGGAGCTAATCTACACCGCCTTGTTCGAGGCGTTTTTCACCTATGTTAAGGTGGCGGCGTTCAGCGCGGCGTTCATCTCTTTCCCCATGGTGGCCACACAGGCCTGGCTGTTCATAGCACCCGGCCTGTACAAAAAAGAGAAACGTGCCTTGCTGCCGTTTCTCATTGTCACGCCTATTTTGTTTTTTGTGGGTGGGGCGGTGGCTTATTACGGTTTTTTCCCCGTCATGTTCAAATTCTTCCTCTCATTCCAGAACACCCAGCCCGGCGCGGATGTGCAGATTGCCCTGATGGCGAAGGTGAGCGACTACCTGAACACGACGATGAAGGTGATTTTCGCCTTCGGCCTTTCGTTCGAGCTGCCGGTGCTGCTCACCCTGCTGGGCAAGGTGGGTCTCGTCACCTCGGGGGGGCTGAAGAAATACCGCCGCTACGCCTATGTGGGGTGCTTTGTTGTAGCGGCCGTGCTGGCCCCGCCCGATGTGCCGAGCCAATGCCTGATGGCCGGGTTGCTGCTGATATTATTCGAAATTTCGCTATTCACCGTACGAATGGTGGAACTCAAGCCGGAACCCGAAAATGCATGACATAAAACTGATCCGCGAAGACGCCGCCGCTTTTGACGCGGGTTTGGCACGGCGCGGGATTCTGCCGCTCTCGCCCGAATTGCTGGCGATAGACGAGGAGCGGCGGGCGGCTTTGGCAAAGCAGCAGGAGCTGCAGGCGCGGCGCAATGCGGTTTCCAAGCAGATTGGCGAGGCCAAGCGCGCCAAGCAGGAGACCACGGCGCTGGAAGCCGAGGGTGCGGGTATACGTGGCGAGATTGAGGCGCTGGAAGCTGACGCCCCGCGCCTGGATGCGCTGTTGCGCGACCAGCTCGCGAAAATACCCAACCTGCTGGACGCCAGCGTACCCGAAGGCAAGGACGAGGCGGATAACAAGGCCGAAAAACTCTGGGGCACGCCGCGCGCCTGCTCCTTCACGCCCAGGCAGCATTTCGAGCTTGGCGAGGCGCTGGGGCTGATGGATTTCGCTGGTGCCGCCAAGCTGGCCGGCAGCCGCTTTACCGTGCTGAAGGGCGCGCTGGCACGGCTGGAGCGCGCGCTGGGGCAGTTCATGCTGGATGTGCATACCGGCGAGCATGGCTATTCCGAAACCGTGGTGCCGCTGCTGGTGAACGAGGCCGCGGCCTTCGGCACCGGCCAGTTGCCGAAATTCGCCGAGGATCTCTTCATCACCACCGATGGGCGTTATCTCATCCCCACGGCTGAAGTCTCCCTCACCAACCTCGTGGCCGGCGAGATTTTGCCCGCCGCCGCGCTGCCCATGCGCGTCACCGCGCTTACCCCTTGCTTCCGGTCCGAGGCCGGGTCCGCCGGGCGCGATGTGCGCGGCATGTTGCGCCAGCACCAATTCACCAAGGTGGAGCTGGTGAGCATTACCACGCCCGAGGAAAGCTGGGCGGAGCATGAGCGCATGACGCGCTGCGCCGAGGTAATTCTGGAGCGTCTGAACCTGCCCTACCGCCGCATGTTGCTGTGCGCGGGCGATACTGGCTTCGGCGCGGCCAAAACCTACGATCTGGAAGTCTGGATGCCGGGGCAGGGCACGTACCGCGAAATTTCTTCCTGCTCCAACACGCTCGCCTTCCAGGCACGGCGCATGAATGCGCGCTTCCGCCCGGCGGAGGGCAAGCCGGAATTCGTGCATACGCTGAACGGCTCCGGCGTGGCGGTGGGCCGCGCGCTGATTGCGGTGCTGGAGAATTACCAGAACGAGGATGGCAGCATTACCGTGCCGGAGGTGCTGCGGCCTTATATGGGCGGGCTGGAGACGATTACGGCGGGGTAGGGGGAAAGGCCGGGTAGGGGGCAGACGGACGGGTTCCGGCACCCGCTAATCGGATCTCGGCCATTCGGCTTCTGGCAGTTTAGACTGAGGCCATTCGGCCTCGGGCAGATTTAGACTGAGGCGGCAAATTTGTCCTGTTGACGGTGTTCGCCTTTAGCGCGATGATTTTAAATCTGATCACGTTATGATCCTATCTAAAATCTGAATCCGTCTCTAAACGAATGAATTAGCGCGCGTGGGGCTGGCGGGGCGGCCACGCGCCAGGCATAAGCCTGATACCAACGGTCATGCTCAATGACCGTTGGTATCAGGGAAATCATTTCTTATAAAAACATTTGCGGGCAGTTTTCTGTTGCCAGCGCCCCGGCGCGCGCGGTGGGTTTTCTGCCCGGCCAGGGCTGGATGGTATTCACCGGCAGGTGCCGCACGCCGTCATGTCCGGCTGCAACGCGCTGGAACAGAGTTTTTATGTCAGCCCGGCGGTTCTGGCCTGCCCGCTCTTCTAACGGCCATCGCCCTCGCGGTTCTTGGCCGCCAGGGTGTGGCGTGGCGGCGCGCGCCCGGCCTATCCTGGAGACATGACGCAGCATGATGAGCCAAGTTCGCATTATTTCATCTCCCAGGGCGTAAAACTCCATTACCTGGACTGGGGCAATCCGGGCGCGCCCACGCTGCTGCTCATCCATGGCACGCGCGACCATGCGCGCAGCTGGGACTGGACGGCGCGCGCCCTGCGTGACCGCTGGCATGTGGTGGCGCTGGATTTGCGCGGCCATGGCGATAGCGAATGGCCGCCGGACGGCGCTTATCTGCTGCCCTATCATCTGCTTGATATTCTGGAGATGATTGAGCTGCTGGGGCCGGCGCCGGTAACGGTGGTGGCGCATAGCTTTGGCGGCAATGTGGTGGCGCGTTATGCCGGCATTTACCCCGAGCGCATCCGCAAGATTGTGTTTGTGGACAGCCTTGGCCCCACGCCGGATAATTACGGAAACTGGGCCAAGGAAGGGCCGGTGAAACGCTCGCGCGACTGGATTGCGCAGCGCCGCGATGCCGGGCTGATGCAGCCCCGCCGCCTGGCCAGCATAGAGGACGGGGCGGCGCGTATGCGCAAAACCAATCCGCGCCTGACGGCGGCGCAGGCCCTGCATCTGGCCAGGCACGGGCTGCGCAAGTTCGAGGATGGCTATAGCTGGAAATTCGACCCGCGCGTGAGCATGTTCGCGCCCGAGGATTTTGCCGTGCATGGCTCGTTCTACTGGCGGGAGATCACGGCTCCGGCGCTGATTTTATACGGGCGCAAAAGCTGGACATCGGACCCGGTGGCGGATGGGCGGGCGGATTTTTTCCAGGATAAACGCTGCGTGACCTTCGAGGATGCAGGGCATTGGATTCATCACGACGCGCTGGATGAATTCCTGCGCCTGCTGAATGAGTTTCTGTAGGGCGCTTTCAAAACTGCCCGTCATCCCCGCCCGGTTTGCGCCCTGTGGCGCAGCAGATGGTCGGCCAGCACGCAGGCCAGCATGGCCTCGCCCACCGGCACGGCGCGTATGCCCACGCAAGGGTCGTGGCGGCCTTTGGTGAACACCTCCACCTCCTCGCCAGCGGCGCTTACGCTGAGCTTGGGGGTGAGGATGGAGCTGGTGGGTTTTACGGCAAAACGCGCCACAATGGCCTGGCCGGTGGAAATACCGCCCAATATGCCGCCCGCATGGTTGGAGAGGAATTCGATCTTCCCATCCTTCATGCGCATTTCATCGGCATTCTCTTCGCCCCGCAGCCGCGCAGCGGCGAAACCATCGCCAATTTCCACGCCCTTCACGGCGTTTATGCTCATCAGCGCGGCGGCAATTTCGGCATCCAGCTTGCCGTAAAGCGGCGCGCCCAGGCCGGGCGGCACGCCTTCGGCCTCCACATACAGCACCGCGCCCAGCGAGGAGCCGTCCTTGCGCACCCCGTCGAGAACACCCTCCCAGGCCGATGCCGCCACCGGGTCCGGGCAGAAAAACGGGTTCTGGTCCACTTCGGCCCAGTCCCAGCGTGTATCGGTTACATGGTGTTCGCCCAGCCCCACCATGGCGCCGCGTATGCGCACGCCTTCGCCCAGCACCTTGCGGGCAATGGCCCCTGCGGCCACGCGCATGGCGGTTTCACGGGCCGATGAGCGCCCGCCGCCGCGCGGGTCGCGGTGGCCGTATTTCATGTCATAGGCCATATCGGCATGGCCGGGCCGGTAGCTTGCGGCGATGCTGGCGTAGTCTTTCGAGCGCTGGTCCACATTCTCGATGAACAGCGAGATGGGCGTTCCGGTGGTCTTGCCCTCATACACGCCGGAGAGGATTTTCACCTGGTCCGGCTCCTGGCGCTGGGTGGTAAAGCGCGACTGGCCGGGGCGGCGGCGGTCCAGGTAGGGCTGGATGTCCGCTTCCGAAAGCTCCAGCCCCGGCGGGCAGCCATCCACCACGCAGCCAATGGCCGGGCCATGGCTTTCGCCCCAGGTGGTTACGCGGAAGAGATGGCCGAATGTGTTGTGGGACATGTTCGCCGGATAGCGCCGAACAGGGCGAAAAGCCAGGGGGATGTGGCCCCCTTACTCCGATACGATCGTCAGGTCAGGCGCGTCCGGGTTCTTCATGCCGTTGATGTTATAGCCGCAATCCACATGGTGGACCTCGCCGGTTACGCCCTTGGAAAGGCCGGAGAGCATATACAGCCCGGCGCCGCCCACTTCCTCCAGCTCCACATTGCGGCGCAGCGGGGAGTTATACTTGTTCCACTTCATGATGTAGCTGAAATCGCCAATGCCGCTGGCCGCCAGTGTTTTAATGGGGCCGGCCGAGATGGCGTTGACGCGGATATTATCGGGGCCAAGGTCAGCCGCCATGTAGCGCACCGAGGCTTCCAGCGCCGCCTTGGCCACGCCCATCACATTGTAATGCGGCACCCAGCGTTCGGCGCCCAGGTAGCTCAGCGTGAGCAGAGAGCCGCCATCGGGCATCATGGCGGCGGCGCGCTGGCCCACGGCGGCGAAGGAGTAGCAGGAAATGTCCAGCGCCTGCAGAAAAACGTCGCGCGGGGTATCCACAAAGCGCCCGCGCAGGAAATTTTTATCGGCAAAGCCGATGGCATGTACCAGAAAATCGATTTTGCCCCATTTCTGCTTCAGCGCGCTGAACGCCGCATCCATGGCGGCATCATCCGTAACATCGCAGGGCAGCAAAAAATCGGCGCCGATGGAGGCTGCCAGCGGGCGCACGCGCTTTTCCAGCGCCTCGCCCTGGTAGGTAAAGGCACATTCCCCGCCCTGCGCCGCCACCGATTGCGCGATGGCCCAGGCGATGGAGCGGTTATTGGCAACGCCCATAATCAGCCCGCGCTTGCCTTGCATCAGCGTGCCGCGGGGCAGGGCGATTTCGGCTTCTGTATCCGGCATGGGCGCTATCTCCGTGGGGCTATCGTCTGTAGCAAAGGGTGGTGGCATAAACTCCGTCACGCGATCAAGAGCGCACGATGCCGGAGATTAATCCATGAGTGAATCGCCTTTTCAGAAATTCGGCGAATGGTTTGCCGCCGCCGGAGCGAGTGAGCCTAATGATCCCAATGCGGTAACGCTGGCAACAGCAGGGCCGGATGGCCGCCCGGCGGCGCGCACGGTGCTGCTGAAGCAATGGGATGGGCGTGGATTTGTGTTCTATGGCAATCTTCATTCCCGCAAGGGGCGGGAGATGGCGGCCAACCCCAGCGTGGCGCTTTTGTTCCACTGGAAGAGCCTGGCGCGGCAGATTCGCATTGAAGGCCAGGTGGCGCAGGTGGGCGATGCCGAGGCCGATGCCTATTTTGCCACCCGCCCGCGCATGAGCCAGATTGGCGCCTGGGCGTCGGACCAGTCCCGCCCGCTGGCCTCGCGGGAGGTGTTCGAGGAGCGGATCAGCGCCGCCGAGGCGCGGTTTTCCGGGCGCGAGGTCACACGGCCCGATTACTGGTCTGGCTGGCGGCTTGTGCCTGATTATTTCGAGTTCTGGCAGGGCGTGGATTTCCGCCTGCATGACCGGCTGGTGTTTACCCGCAAGGGGGATGAATGGGAGACAGGGCGGCTGTTTCCTTAAGGCGGCCGCCTACCACTCTACATACACAACACCAGGCGCGCCGGCGCCGCCAACCGAGACATCGCCGTTGGCGGCTCCGCCGCCGCCCGCGCCAAAGCCGGTGCCGCCCGCCCCCACCTGGCCGCGTTGGGCGCAAATGTCGCAAGGCACCGGGGCAGGAGAGCCGGATTGGCCCTGCGGCCCGGTTTCGCCAATAAGTATGCCACCCCCGCCGCCACCCCCGCCGCCATCGAATTGCGCGCCGCCCCCTTCGCTGGCGCCACCCACGCCGCCTTTGCCGCCTTGGCCTGGCATAATACCGGCATGGCGGAAGATAAGCTGAGGAAAAGCCTTGCCCGCGCCGCCTGGTGTGCCCTGAATGGGCATTGGGTCGGTGCCGGGCATACCAGCTTGGCCGGAGCCGCCATTACTGCCGCCATCGCCACCGGCGCCAGCCTGGGCACCTTGCTGCTGCATGCCGCCCCCGCTGCCGCCCCCGCCGCTGCTGGCACCAAAACTGGCCGCTGAGCCACCCTGCCGCACATCTCCTCCTATGCCGCCCGGTGCGGTGATTCCATCGAAGGCCGAAGTTCCGCCGGAGCTGCCGGGCTGCATGAAATTCTGCGCCCCGGCCCCCGCTGGACCAACGCTGACCGGAAGCGGCTGGCCCTGCACCGCCACGGTGGTGTTGATAACCACGCCGGAAGAGCCGCCCGAGCCGCCCATGCCGGAAAAGAGGTTGCCGCCGCCGCCGCCGCCGCCGCCAATGAGCAGCACATGAAGGGTTTGGACGCCCGCTGGCGGTTGCCATGTGCCGCTTGTCCAGTAAGGCATGTTCTGGCACTTAGGCGGCCCGCTCCCGCCGAATACGGCGCAGCCATGGGTTGGGTTTTGTGGCACGCCGGAAATATCCGGCCCCGCGCCGCGGGTCAGGACGATTCCCAGAAGCCCTACAGCCCCCAGCGTGGTGGCGGTGAGAAAACCCAGGGCAAAATTGACCAAGTTGAACTGGCCAGCGGGGATATTCATGAGGTGCGGTTCCATCGGCGGAGTCGGGTTGCATGCAGGTTATGAGCGGCCCTGTGTTCCGTCAATTTTGTTTTCTAACACCAACAAAATTGCTCGGGTGCCAGGCTTATGCCGCCCGCCCCAACTCCAGCGCCCGCGCGTAAACCTGTTTCCTGGGCAGCCCCAAAGCCGTGGCCACGGCGCTGGCGGCGTCTTTCACGCTCATCTGTGCCAGGGCCGTGCGTAAGGCGCTGTCCAGCGACTCAGCCGTGGCTTCCTCCGCTTCCGCCGGGCCGATGACGATGCAGATTTCGCCGCGCGCCTCGTGCGCCGCGTAATGGGCCGCCAGCTCGTCCAGCCCGCCGCGCCGCACTTCCTCGAACCGTTTGGTCAGCTCGCGGCACACGGCGGCGGGGCGCGGGCCGAGCAAAGCGGCGGCGTCTTCCAGAAATCCCGCCAGGCGGTGCGGGGCCTCGTAGAAAACCTGAGTGGCGGTAAGACCAGCCAGCTCGGCGCCGCGCAGCTTTTCCAGCGCCGCGCGGCGGGCGGCGGATTTGGGCGGCAGGAAGCCGGTAAACATGAACGGGTGCGGCGGCAGGCCCGAGAGGGTAAGTGCCAGCAGCGCCGCATTGGGGCCGGGAATACCGGAGACCGCCAGCCCCGCCGCGATGGCGGCGCGCACCAGCCTGTAGCCGGGGTCGGACACAAGGGGTGTGCCGGCGTCGGAAATAAGCGCATAGCGCGTGCCTTGGCGCATTGCTTCCACCAGGGCCTCGGCGCGGGCCTGCTCGTTATGCTCATGCAGCGCCTGGGTGCGAGTCGCGATACCGTGGGCGCGCAGCAGCGTCGCGCTGGTCCTTGTATCTTCACATAAAATCACGTCCGTCATTGCTAGCGCCTCGCGCGCGCGGGGTGATAGATCTTGGAGGTTGCCGATTGGGGTGGAAACCAGCACAAGGGCAGGCAATGCCGCCGTATTGCCGGCACAGGAGGGCTGTTGTGTTGAAAGCTGATTATGGCCGCCGGCCGGGTTTTGGTGCATATCTACGTTCAATTCTGGTGCTGCCGGCTACGCTGGCGCTTGCGGGCTGTGCCGGTCAAGTGTTCAACCCGCTGCTCAGCTCTGGCGTGCCGCAGGCGCTCATCCCCAGTTCCACCCCGCAAGCCGCGGGGGGGTACGGCAAGACCAGCGGCAACATATTGGTACTGCTGCCGCTCTCTGGCCCGCTGGCCCCCGTGGGTGCTGCGCTGGAAAACGCGGTGAAGCTGGCCGCCCCGGCGGGCAGCAGCCCGGCGCTGGACATACGCGACACGGGCGGCACGGTGGCGGGGGCGGAAGCTGCGGCGCAGGCCGGTATTGCCGCCGGAGACGGCATTATCGTCGGCCCGCTTACGGCGCCCGAAACGCAAGGCGTTACTCCCATTGCCAAGGCGGCGGGGGTGAATATGCTGCCCCTCACCAATGACGGCGCCCTGGCGCAGCCAGGGGTGTGGCCCATGGGCATTACACCGGCGCAGTCCGTGCAGCGCGTGCTGCAAGTGGCGGCCGATGCAGGGCGCACCCAGCTTGCCGCGCTGCTGCCCGATAGTGAGTTTGGCCACCATCTTGCGGATGCCATTACCGCCGATACCGCGGCCCTGAGCGAGCCGGCGCCGCAGATCGTATTTTACCCCCCCGATTTTTCCAGCGTGAACCATGCGGTGAGGGAGATTTCAGACTTCGATAACCGTGGCGCCGCGCTGGAGTCTGAGATTAGGGCCGCCAGAGCCTTGGGCACGCCAGCAGGCGAGGCCCAGGCGCATGAATTGGAGCACCAGCAGATTCCCCCGCCCAGCTTCAATGCGCTTTTTCTGGGCGAGACAAATGGAGACAGGTTGGCCGAGCTGGCCAATTTTCTGCCGTATTACGATGTAACATCGCCACAAGTGCAGATACTTGGCCCTGCCCCCTGGGCCAATATTGCCACGCAAATGGCCAGCCAGAGCGCATTTGTGGGGGCATGGTATGCGGCGCCCGCCCCCGCGGCGGCGGCGGCTTTCAATGCCAAATACCAGGCTGCGTATGGCGTGGCCCCGCCCGCGATTGCCGATGTGGCGTTTGATGCCACGGCCCTGGCGCGCATGGCCGCCAGCGAGGGTGGCTATACCAGCAAGGTGCTGACCGCCCCGGCAGGGTTTGTGGGTACAGATGGGCTGCTGGTGCTCATGCCTGATGGCAGTGTGAAGCGCGGCCTGGCCGTATTCTCCATCGCGCCCGGCGGGCCCGCCATTACGTCGCCCGCGCCTACGTCGTTCACCCAATCGCCGTAGCCTCTCATGCCCGATTCGCTGCCTGGCAAGGCCGTGCCCGCCGCCATTATGTTCTTTCTTGCATTGGCGCTGCTGCCGGGCGTTATGCTGGCGGCGCTTACCGGGCTGGGGCGCCTGCCACCGGGCCATGCATTGCTGGCCTGGTGCATTTATGGCGTGGTGGCGGTGGGGTTTGGCCTGGTGCTGGGGCGCGATTTGGTGGTGATGACCCGCCTGTTGCGCGCCTTGCGCACCACGCCAGATACGCTGCCCAGCACCTCCGCCCTGCTTGTGCCCGGCATGCGCGCATTGGGCGAGGAAGCCATGCGGCTGGCGCAGGCCGAGCGCCTGAACCGCGCCCGTGGCCAGGCCATGGCGGCGGAAGACCGCGCCTTGGTGGAGCGCCTGCCAGACCCGCTGCTGAAGCTGGATGGCGAGGGCAATGTGCTGTGGCGCAATGGCAGCGCGGTGGCCGCCTTTGGCAACGAAACCGCGGCCCTGCTGCGCCACCCCGATGTGCGCGCCGCCTTTGCCGGGGCCGTGGCCACCGCCCAGCCCGTGCGCCGCGAGATGGTGCTGACCACCCCCGTGGCGCGCGATTTGGAAATAACGATGATTCCGGTGGGCGGGCCGGTTTACATGCTGGTGAACGACCGCACGCGCGAGCGCGCTTTGGAGAAAACCCGCGCCGATTTCGTTGCCAATTCATCGCACGAGCTGCGCACGCCGCTGGCCAGCCTGATTGGCTTTATTGAAACATTGCGCGGCCCGGCGGCGGATGACCCGGAAGCGCAACAGCGCTTCCTTGGCATTATGGCCGAGCAGGCGGGGCGGATGCAGCGCGTGATTGCCGATTTGCTGAACCTCTCCAAAATCGAGATTTCCGAGCATGCGCCGCCCAAGGAAATTTTGCATCTGCCCCCGCTGCTGGAGCGTATTGCCGCCGGAATGGAGCCGATGCTGAAGCAGGCCGATGTGCATTTGCACATGGAGGTGCCGCCGGATTTGCCAAAACTACCCGCCGATGCCGACCAGATTGCCCAGCTATTTACCAACTTGCTGGATAACGCGCTGAAATACGGCAAGCGCGGCGGCGAGATACGCCTGACCGCCACGGCAGCGCCGGATACGCGCTTTGAGCCGGGCGGCGTGGTTGTTTCGGTGGCCGATAACGGTGCCGGCATACCGCGCGAGCATCTGCCCCGCTTAACCGAGCGCTTTTACCGCGTGGACAAAGGCCGCTCCCGCGCCGTGGGCGGCACCGGGCTGGGGCTGGCGATTGTAAAGCATGTGGTGAACCGCCACCGCGGGCGGCTGCTGGTGGAAAGCGAAGTGGGGCAGGGCACGGTGTTTACGGTTTGGCTGCCTGGGGTGGTGAAGTAGGGGGGATTGGGGGATTGTTTGGGCCGGGAGCGGAAGGGCGGGTTTTGAGCATTTAACCGAAAAAACGGACTGGCTCAGCAATGAGAAAGGCAATTAGGTGGAGGGACGCACGAGAGCATCCCGCCCCACGTTCACCGGTCGGCCAAATGGATTGCCGGTCCTGTACTCAACCCAGCCGGGACTATTTTCCGAAATCATATTTGTGTAGCGAGCCAAACGAGTATTTGGCATCTATGCCAACACTGATTAGGCATAATGCCCGCGAACCGGGTAATGGAAGAACGACGAAACCTACGTTCGCATTTGAACCTTGATATTCATATGAATCAGCGCCCATCGGCGCCGTTGAGCCTGGTGGGGGAGGAAGTGGTGAGTTGGCTTTAGGAAAGGCAGCCTTGATTTGTGCAGGGCTGATGCAGACGTAGGCCGGAATATCCCTGAACTGGATTGACGTACGTATTCCGTCATTTCCTTTACAACCCCTAATGCTATTGATTTCGTAGTCGATATTAGGGTTGATGAAAACGATCTCTCTACCGCTTTTCCCAGAGGGATCGCGTTGAGTGGGTTCGACAAAACCAAATCCCAAAAATACGCTCCGGTCAATTGTGTACCAGCCGGCGACGGACTTATTCGATTGAACAGTGGGTCGTCGTCATTGGCATAAATCATTTTCCTTTTGCCCATAGGAGGTGGAAACCAGTTATCACCAGTTGTAGTATAAGTGTTAAACGATTCCGTTGCTCCAGCGGGGCAGTAGGTTCCCATCCCGTCAACGGTGTGGCTGGTCTGAGTGAAGTGGAGGTGCATTAGTGCTGAAACATACGAAGGATCGTCTGCCCGGCCACTGTCGGCCACGGCTTTAATCGAATGGAGCAGGTAGTCTCCTTTGCTCAGCGACGAAGTCTGGGCACTGGCGGACCAAAAGAAGGCGCCGAGCAGCGCGAGAGCTAGTCCCAATTTTCTCATCGTAGCCTCGTAATTTTTTCCACGGTACGAGATGACTACTCTAAATTCAACGCGGACGCGAACGGAAGGATGCTTGACCCTCTGGCCTACGTTTTTCCTGTGTTTTTGTCCCGGTTTTGGGAAATCAATCGGGAGGCGTTTCTCAACAAGCCGGTAGGGCGGGGAACGCCTTCCATCGATATGCCAATTTATGATTTGCTCACCAAACTCCGGGATCGATGATGGGCGTTGCCCTTCCTACCAGTATGGTGTCCGCTCTCGGACATGCCGAAGCTGGGTCAGCGAAGACCACTATGGGCGCTGAGCCGTTGCAGGCCGACGCCAACAAATGACTGGCCTTGGGATTCCTCGTGCCACCTGCCAACGGCCGGGTAGGCCCGAAACTACACCTCAGCCAAATCGCCTTCCCTCACAGGCAGCCACCTATCCCCCCATCGCCAAATCAACCTCCCGCCCCCGGTCCTCGGCACGGATCAACTCCACCCAGCCCGGGTCCAGTTCAATCTGTGTCCGGTACAAATCGCGCAGCGCGGCAACCATGCTGCCGCCGCGCCCCAGTCTCTCGCTGCCCATCTCTATAATCCGTAAATTCGGCCAGATTTGCGGGCGGATTTGCCGCAGTGCGCTGAAAATTTCCGCCGCCTCCATGCCCGGCGCGGCTTGTGCCACCAGCAGGGCGGTGGAGGCGGTGCTGCGCGATATACCCATGTGGCAATGCACCAGCAAATGCGCGTCTGCCTTCAGCCCCGCGCCAAAACCCAGAAGCTGCTCCACATGCTCAATCTGCGGGGCGCGCAGCGTTTCGCGCTCGTGGATAATGTCGTTGAAACGCAGCTCCAGTTTTTCGTGCGCGCCGTAAGCGGCAAATGCCGCGGGCGCGGGAAATTCCGGGTCGAGGATGGAGAGCACATGGCTCACCTGCGCGCCGCTATGCTGGTGCAGTTCAGTAAGGCCGCAAATGGTTACTTTGAAAGGCAGGGTCATGCCGCCACCCTAGCCGGGCGGCGGGCGCGGTTCAAACGCCGCCTCTGGCCGTTTGTGCCGGGGCAGCGTAAAACCGCCGCAACGGGAGGTTTTCCATGCTGGATTTCGCCATTATCGTCATCATCGTGCTCGCGCTGATTTATGTGCATGACATCCGCCAGACCAAGCATACCATTCTGCGCAACTACCCCGTTATCGGCCATGTGCGGTATTTTGTGGAAACCTGGGGTGAGTATATGCGCCAGTACCAATACCTGCCGGACTGGGCGGAGCGCCCCTTCAACCGGCTGGAGCGGAGCTGGGTGTACCGCTCGGCCAAGGGGGTTTCCAACCTTATTTCCTTTGGCTCCGAGAATGTGCCGAGCTTCTTGTTCCGCAACGCGCCGTTTCCCGTGCTGGATGAGGAAAAACGCGCCTTTCCCGGCAAGCAACTTGGCATAACCGAAGGCCCGGGCGCCTGCCGCGAGCCGTATATGGCGAACAGTTTTTTCAACATCTCCGGCATGAGCTACGGCTCGCTGAGCCACGCCGCTGTTTCCGCCCTCTCGCGCGGGGCCAAGCTGGCGGGCGTGTATATCAGCACGGGCGAGGGCGGGTTGAGCAGCTTCCATGTCGATGGCGGGGCGGATATCATCATGCAGATCGGCACCGCCAAATATGGCGTGCGCGATGCCGAGGGGAATCTATCCGATGACCGGCTGCGCGAGATTGCCGCCATCCCGCAGGTTAGGATGTTCGAGGTGAAGCTGGCGCAAGGCGCCAAACCGGGCAAGGGCGGCGTGCTGCCGGGCGCCAAGGTAACGCCGGAAATCGCGAAAATCCGTGGTATTCCCGCGGGGCGGGATTCCATCTCGCCCAACCGGCATAAGGATATTGGCAATCTTACGGAGCTTGGCGAATTCATCCACCATGTGCGCAGCATTACCGGTAAGCCGGTGGGGGTTAAGTTTGTGCTGGGCGACCCGGCGTTTCTGGATGAATGGTTCCAGGATTGTGCCGAAAACCCCGCCCATTGCCCCGATTACGTGCAAATTGATGGCGGCGAGGGCGGCACGGGTGCCGCGCCGGGGCCGCTGGCCGATTATGTCGGCCTGCCCATAACCCAGGCGCTGCCTTATGTTGCCGCGCTGCGTTACGAGCACGGGCTGCGCGAGCGTATCCGCATCGTTGCCTCCGGCAAGCTGGTTACGCCCGACAAGGTGGCCTGGGCGCTGTGCATGGGGGCGGATTTCGTCTCTTCGGCGCGTGGCTTCATGTTTTCGCTGGGCTGCATCCAGGCCATGAAATGCGCCACCGGGCGCTGCCCCACCGGTATTACCTCGGTGGAGCCGCGCCTCATCAAAGGGCTGGACCCGGCGGATAAGGCGGTGCGCGTGGCGCGCTACGCGGCCAAGATGCGCGAAGAGGTGGAGATCATCGCGCATAGTTGCGGCCTGACCGATGCCAGCCGCTTCACCCCCAAGCATGTTACCGATATTGAGCGCGGCGTGGGCGGTTTCAGGGCGCAGGCAGGGTGATTTATCTCCTCCTGTTCCTGCTCGCGGCGGGGCTGAATATCGTGCTTGGCTGGCATTACTGGCCCGCCGTGCTGGCCGGCAGCCTGAACGACCCGGATTCCTACATGCGCCTGCTGCGTATCGAGCAAGGTATAAAAGCCGGGCACCTTGTGTTGCGCGTTGCGCGCGATGGCGCCGGGGCCGGAACCTATGTGGAATGGTCGCGCCTGCTGGATGCGCTGCTCTGGCTCATGGCGGCGCCGCTGGCACCGTTCATAGGCTGGCACAAGGCGCTGTTCGCGGCCGGAGTGGCGCTGGGGCCGCTGGGGGTGGGGTTTCTGGGCGCCGTGCTGGCCTGGGCGGTGGAGCCGTTTGCCTTCCGCCGCTATTTATGGCCGGCGGCTGTGGCGGCCGCGCTGCTGCCGGGGTTCGCGACCGCTGTTATTCCGGGCGTGGTGAATTACCATATCCTGCTCCTCGCCATGATCGCGCTGACAGCCGGATTTGTGGCCCGTGCCTGGCGTGACGACCGCTGGGCGGGGTTTCTGGCTGGTGTTTCTGGTGGTTTTGCCATCTGGCTCACGCCAGAGACCATGCCATTCATCCTCGCCTCCTTCTCGGCCCTGCTATTGCGCTGGGTGCGGGCGCCCAATGCGCTGGTCATCCTGAGTACGGCGGCAGGCTGTTTTGATGTTCTGGGGCTAGCATTGTTTTTGGACCCGCCAGAAGGCGGGTTTCTCAGGCCAGAGGTGGACCGGGTCTCGGTCGTGTTCGTTGCCATGGCGCTGGCCATGCTGGTGGGGGGCATGTGCCTGTTACGGTTGCAGCGCTTGCGGCGCGGGCGGGCTTTGGCGGGGCTTGCCGCCATGGCGGTGCCATTGGCGGTATGGGTTGCGGCGTTTCCACGTGTGGCCATGGGGCCTTACGGGGTTATGCCGCCCGATTGGCGCCATGCGTTTTTTGGGGTGATGGCTGAATTGCAACCGGTACGGGGGGCGGAATTGGTGGTTTTCCTGCTTCCCGGCTTATGCGCTGTGTTGTACGCATTGTGGCGGGCGTTTTCCGTGCAAGGGGTGGATGTTGCCGCCATGGCCGGGCCGGCATTGCTAACCGGCCAGCCCCGTCAGAGGTTGCTATGGCTCTATATCGCCGCCTGGGGCATGGTGAGCTTGGTCTTGGGGGCCAGGTATCTGCTTTTTGTGGGGTTCCCCACCTTATTGGCAGCGGCCTTGCTCCCGGTGGTGCTCAGCCAGATCAGCGTGAAATGCGCGGCAAGAGAGGCGCTGGCGGGCACCCTGCGCGTTGCCGTGCTGGTGCTGGTGCTGGGCGCGCCAGCATTGGTGGCCATGGCGGCGGCACCGGCGCGCGCAACCGTGGGGAGCACACATTATCCCTCGTGCAGTTTGCGCCACATTGCGCCCTTGCTGGCGCCAGCTTCTGGCGAGGCCGTGCTGGCCCAGGCGGAAGATACACCAGAATTGCTCTACCGCACCAAGGTGCAAACCATTGGTTCGCTGTATCAGCATGGCGTGCCAGGCTTTTTACGTGCCCGCGCGGCATGGCGTGCTGTTCCAGGCAACACCATTCCCCCTGCCGTGGCGGCGGCGAAGGCGGATTGGGTGCTGTTCTGCCCCAGCGCGGGCCGCTTTATACTGGTGCAAGATTTGCCCAAGGATACGCTATGGGACGCGCTGGAAGCCGGAACCCCGCCGCCCTGGCTGCATAAAGCCGGGCAGAATGCCGATGGATGGGTGCTTTACAAGGTCACGCCCTGATACCGCCCGCCTGTAACTGGCACGGCCACACCCGTGGTACTGGGCAGCGATAGTGGCAGGCCGCGCAGAGAACGCACGGCGAGGTAGGCGAAGCATTGGGCCTCCAGCGCATCCCCATGCCAGCCCACGGCTTCCACCGGTTCCACCGGCACGGCGAATTTTTCCGCCAGCAGGCGCATGAGCGTGGCATTGTGCCGGCCGCCGCCGGTAACCAGCACGCGCAAGGGCGGTGCGGGCAGGGGCGCACTGGCTATGGCGGTGGCGGCAAAGGCGGCCAGGGTGGCGGCTGCATCGGCGGGGGCCAGATTAGCCGTGGCGTGGGCGATGAGGCTGGTGAAGGTGAGCCGGTCCAGCGATTTGGGCGCGGGCAGGGCAAAGTAAGGGTGCGCGAGCAGCGCCGCCAGCCGTGCCGGGCAGGCACGGCCCGAGGCGGCGAAGGCGCCATCCTTGTCGTAAGGCTGGCCCAGATATTTCTGCGCGAGATCGTCCAGCGGCCCATTGCCGGGGCCGGTATCGCAGGCCAGAATCTCGCCATCCGCCCCCAGCCAGGTAATATTGGCGACGCCGCCTATGTTCACGATGAGCAGCGGCTTGGGCAAAGCCTTCGCCAAGGCGGCATGGAATAAAGGCGCCAGCGGCGCGCCCTGGCCGCCCGCCGCCACGTCCGCGCTGCGGAAATCATGCACCACCGGGATGCGGGTGATGCGGGCCAGAAGTGCTGCATCGCCAATCTGCCAGGTGCGGTGGCGCTCCGGCTGGTGCAGGATGGTCTGGCCGTGGAAGCCGATCAGGTCGGCGCCTAGCCCCACCACACTCACGGCAATGGCATGGTCGCGCGTCAGCCGCTCTTCCACCTGGCGCAAAAACGGGCCGTCCGGGGCCAGATTCGGGGCCAGATTCGGGGCGAGCTCGAGCAGGCGGCGCAGTTCGGCGCGGAAATCATCCTCGTAGCGCAAAGTGGCGGCGGGGCCGAACGCCGCTATGGTCTCGCCATCGGTTTCCAGCCAGGCGGCGTCTATGCCGTCCAGCGAGGTGCCGGACATCAGCCCGATGGCGCGCATGGTTTGTATGGTCATTCAACACCTGCTACCCCGCCCGCGAGAGGATTTGAATATGGCAAACAGCGCATTTCTGGCCGAGGCGAAGGCTCGCGGCTTCATTTTTCAATGCACTGACGAGGCGGCGCTGGACGCGGCCTGCGCCGCCGGGCGGATTGCCGGTTATACGGGGTTCGATCCCACGGCGGATTCCCTGCATGTGGGCAGCCTGACCCAGATTATGCTGCTGCGCCTGTTCCAGAAGCATGGGCATAAGCCGGTGGTGCTTACCGGCGGCGCCACAGGGCTGATCGGCGACCCCTCCTTCCGCGAGGAAGCGCGCCAGATGATGACGCTGGAGCGCTTGGCGGCCAACCTGGCCGGCATACGCCGCGTGTTCACGCCGTTTATCAGCTTTGGCGATGGGCCGTCCGATGCCGTGATGGTGGATAATGCCGAGTGGCTGGGCAAGCTCGGCTATATCGACCTGCTGCGCGAGGTGGGGGTGCATTTCTCCGTCAACCGCATGTTGTCATTCGACAGTGTGAAGCAGCGCCTCGACCGTGACCAGGGGCTGACCTTCCTGGAGTTCAACTACTCCATCCTCCAGGCCTATGATTTCCGCGAGCTATCCCGGCGCTTTGGCACGGTGCTGCAAATGGGCGGCTCCGACCAATGGGGCAATATCGTCTCGGGCATCGAATTGGTACGCCGCACCGACCATAAGAGCGTGTTCGGCCTTACCACGCCGCTTATTACCACGGCCTCGGGCGCCAAAATGGGCAAGAGCGCGGCGGGTGCTGTGTGGCTGACCGCCGACAAGCTCAGCCCCTATAATTACTGGCAGTTCTGGCGGAATACCGAGGATGCGGATGTTGGCCGCTTCCTGCGCCTGTTCACCGAGCTGCCGCTTGACGAAATTGCCCGGCTGGAGGCGCTGGGCGGCGCCGAGATTAACGCCGCGAAAATTATGCTGGCCACCGAGGCAACCGCGCTGGCCCATGGCCGTGCCGCGGCGGAAGAAGCCGCCGAGGCGGCGCGCAAGCTGTTTGAGCAAGGCGTGGCGGCGGAGGGGCTGCCCAGCGTGGTGGTTCCGGCGGCAGAGTTTGGCGAGGGCATTCCGGCCTTTGCCTTGCTGGTGAAAGCGGGGCTTGCCTCCAGCAATGGTGAGGCACGGCGGCTTATCCGTGGCGGCGGCGCGCGGCTGGATGATGTGGCGATTGCCGATGAGGCGCAGATAATTGCCCCCAAGCCGGAGCAGAAACTCTCTGCCGGCAAGAAGCATCACGTTTTGGTAAGGCTGGGATAAGAGACGAACGCGCCGTGGTGAAAGACCTGAAGCATTTTCTGGATAATCCTCTCCCCACGGATACGGGCTTCTTCGACATTGACCATTACATCAAGCACTCGCCCAGGGTCGAGGACTACGATCTGCGCGCGAAATTCGCGCAATGGCGCGAGACCGGCGTGGTGGTGTTCGAGAATGCCGTGCCGGAGGAGATGATTGCCGGGCTTCTGGAGGATGTCGAATATCTCTGCGAAAACCGGGAAAAATTCGACCTTGAGGTCGAATGCCAGGGGCGCCGCTACAGGCTGCGCGATGTGCCGGTGCATCCGCTCTCAGCGCCTGGTGTTAAGTTCAACTGCCTCGATCTTATTTCGATGGCGGCGCGGCGGTTGAGCCTGAACCGCATCGTGCATGATTTTCTCGGGCATGTATTTCTCGACAAGCCTGCGGTGCTGCAATCGCTAACCTTCTGGCGCGGCAGCCAGCAGCCCGCGCATCTCGATTACCCGTATGTCTGCGTGCAGTCGCGCATACCGCATCTGGCGGCGAGCTGGATTGCGCTTGAGGATACGCATGAGGATGCCGGGCCGCTGGCCTATTATCCCGGCTCGCACAAGTCAGGTGTCATCGTGCCGTTCGACTGGGGCGGGGGCAGCGTGATTAACACGCCGGAGAGCACGCGCACGCCTGTGGAGTTTGCCGCTTAC
>JAJZFB010000094.1 GCA_021805545.1 Pseudomonadota bacterium
ACTTGAGATGCGCTCGCTTTGCGAGCGATTCGAACGTCTGAATCGCGCTCTACCTCATTGATTTAGAGACGGATTCAGATTTTAGACCGGATCACAACGTGATCCGGTCTAAAATCATCCGGCTCTATTGCTTGAACAAGGCATGAGGTTAGGCCGGGCCAGGGTAACAGGCAAGGCGTGGAGTCGGCACAAAAATGGTCATTCGCCGTGAATTTGTTGCGGTAAAGCGGGCAGCGAGATCCGCAGAGTCAGCCCGGCGGCATCGCCGGCAAGGCTGAGGTGCCCGCCATGAAGCACGGTAATGGCATTGGCCAGCGGCAGACCAAGCCCATGGCCAGGACGCTGGCGGGCGGTATCCAGCCGGACGAAGCGCTGTAAAACCCGGCTTTTTGCCTCAGTGGGAATGCCGTTCCCATTGTCGCTGACGCAAAGCTGGACCCAGCCATTCTCGCGCTCAGCCCGAATCCCGGCTTTGGACGCGCCTTGCGCGTGCAGGGCGATGTTGTCGAGCAGATTGGTGAAGAGCTGGGCCAATAGCTCGCGGTCTCCTTGGACCCGCAGCCTGGGCGCAATCTCCGCCCGCAGGGAAATCGCGCGCGCCGCCAGTACGGGCTCGTAGCTTTCCACAAGCATGGTCAACAGGGCGGAAAGATCGACCACGCAAAAATGCGCCCGCCGCGCACCGGCCTCCACCTCGGCCAGCCGCAGCAAGGCAGCGAAAATATCGAGCGCCTGATCGAGCAGCGTAATGGCTTCAGCGCATATTTGCCGGGCCGCCGGGTCCGTGGAGCGAGTCTGGGAGAGTTCCAGATGCTCGCGCAGACGGGCCAGGGGCGAGCGCAGATCATGGCTGATGTCATTCGTCACCTGGCGGAGATTTTCCATTAATTCCTGAATGCGCTTGAGCATCTGGTTCGTTTCCATCGCCAGCCGGTCGAACTCGTCACCCGGCCAGCTCAGGCTGATGCGGCGGGATAGATCTCCCGCCATGATCTCATGCAGCGTGGCGGCGAACTGCTCCACCCGTTTTAGCGTACCGCGCGCCGCGAGCAGGCTGACCAGCAGCCCAAGCCCCAGAATGGTGCCGAATACCGCCAGGAATGACCACGCGATGAGGCTTTTAAGGGTAAGTAGCGCGCTGGCATCGGCGGCGATGAACAGGCGTTCTCCACCTGGAAGCCGCAGCACCGTGCCGCGAATCGCCAGAACATGGCGTGGCAGCACCAAGCCGGATTGTTGTTCCAGCGTTTGCGGGCGGGTCCAGCGGTTGGCCATGGCGGAGGAAAGATGGAAATTACCCGCCAGCCAGTGTCCGTCCGGCGCCATGGCGGCGTAAAATAAGCCGCTGCCTTCGGCGAGTGTGGCCCTCACATTCCAGGTCAGCCCCTTATGGTTGTGGCTCAAATCCCCCAGAATATCCTCCTGCGCGGCGGCCACGCGGGCATCAATCTGGTCGCGCCAGCTCTCTTCCGTGGCATGATGCACAATGGCGAATACGAGCAGCGCCCCCGCCAGCGCGGCCAGTACGCCCAGCAGCGCCAGCCGGAAACCCGAGAGGCGCCATAGCGCGCGCGTTGGGCCCTCAAGCCACATCAAGCCTGTATCCGGCGCCGCGCGCGGTATGGATGAGCGGCGGGGAGAATCCCTGGTCGATCTTCGCGCGCAGGCGGCTGATTTGCGCTTCCACCAGAGTCGCTTGCGGGGTGAAGTGAAATCCCCAGACATCTTCCAGCAGCATTGTCCGCGTCACCACCTGGCCGCAATGCCGGAAAAGATAGTCCAGCACCTCATATTCGCGCGGGGTCAGGTCAATCTTCTGCCCGGCCCGCCGCACTGTGCGGGTGAGGCGCTCCATCTCCAGATTGGCCAGGCACAGCCGCTCTGGCTGCTTGGGCGGACGCGCGCGCCTGGCCAGAGCGGCCAGCCGGGCAGCCAGCTCGGCTATGGCGTAGGGCTTAACCATGTAGTCATCGCCGCCAGCGCGTAAGCCTTCCAGCCGGTCATTCAGCCCGCCCAGCGCGGTGAGAAACAAGGCCGGCGTATAGATGCCCGCCCCGCGCAAGGTGTGCAGCATGGCCAACCCATCCAGGCCGGGCAGCATCCGGTCGATGATCAACACATCAAACACGCCATTGGCGGCGGCCAGTAGCCCGGATTTTCCGTCAGGAGCAACCTCAACCTCGTACCCCTCGGGGGCCAGCCCGGCCCGCAGATTGGCGGCGGCCTTGGCGTCATCCTCGATCAACAGGATCTTCATGGGCTCAGCCTGCCGTGTTCCACGCGCGCTGGCAATTTCGGTTTGTCCCTGCGCCGGCAGAATTAAAATCTGGTAATATTAACTTCACGCTTCAGGCAAGAAACCATGCGTAAAGGCCGCGCGATGAGGCGTTGCTCCCTTGCCCTGATTGGCACCTTGCTGGCGATGACACTGACGGGCTGTGCCGGCTATCATTCCGCGCCCTTGCCGCGCGGGCCAGACCTGCGGAACAGCGTTGCAGCACTCAACCATACGCTGCCAAATGGCAAAGCCGTGGATGTTTCCGCGCCGCTAGGCCTGCAAAGTGTGGCCGCGCTGGCAGTGTTGAATGGCCCGGATTTGGTGGCGGCCCGCGCCCAGCGCCAGCTTGGCGAGGCAGATTTGCTCGCAGCGGGCACCCCGCCCGATCCATCCATCACCGGCGGTTTCGCAGCATTGCTGGGCGGGCCAGGCGCCATGCCCGCCCTCAGCGCGGGCTTCACCCAGGAGCTTGGTGCGCTCATCACCGGCCCGGCCGACCGTGCCGCAGCCAGGGCCGGGTTGAAGCAGATTGATGAAAATATCGTCTGGCAGGAATGGCAGGTGGCGGCGAAGGCTGAACAGCTCGCTGTCAGCCTCTCGGCGGACCGTGAAACACTGAACAGCCTGCAAACGGATGACACGTTGCTGAGCGGGGTCAGCCAGGCCATCCAGGCGCAGATCGGGTTACAAAACCTTACCAGTAATGAAGGTGTGACCGCCCTTGGCGCCTGGGCCAGCGTGCAAAGTGCCGAGGCCGCTGCCGCCCAGACGGCGGCGCAGGACGAGGCGGCGCTGGACGCGCTGCTGGGGCTGCAACCGCATACGCCTATTGCGCTGGCCCGGCCCAGCCTTACCCTGCCGCCACCTGCGGCCGTGCGCGCGGCTTTGGCCAGCCTGCCGGCACGCCGGCCAGACCTGCTGGCCTTGCGCTATGGCTATACCCAGGCGGACGCCAAGCTGCGCGCCGCTATTTTGGCACAGTTCCTGCCAATTAGCATCGGCGGTGCGGGGGGGCGTGATACATCGGGGGTTTGGTCTTTCGGGCCGCAATTCACCCTTACCTTGCCGTTGTTCAACCGTAACTGGCCAGCCATCGTGGCCGCCACGGCCACGCGTGCCACGCTGCACGCTCAATATCAGGCGGCCCTGGACAATGCCGCTGGCGCGGCTCGGGCGCTGCCACGGTTCATCGCGCTGCTGCAAGGCCAGTACCAGGCGGCCAAGGCACAGGCGGCGCAGGCACAAGCCATGGCCCAGGGCGCGGCGCGGGCCTATGGCGCCGGGCAGCTTTCGGCCCCCGCCTATGCCAATCTCGCGGCCTTGGCGGGAGAGCGGCGGCGCAACGCCATTGCCCTGCATGCCCAATTGCAAAATGCCGAGCTCTCCCTGGTCACACTGCTCGGCTTCGGCTTGCCGCGAGACGGCACCAAGGAACATCCCGTATCATGAAACCGATCTATCCCGTTGCTGGTTTTGTTGTTGTTGCCGCGCTTGGCGCCTGGCTGCTGCTGCGCCCCGCGCCACCGGCGGACAGCCCGCCAGCGCCCTCCGCCACCGTGAGTGTGGTGCGTGCCATCCGTCAGTACGTGCCAAGGCGCATTGAGGGGGCGGGTAGTATTGTCGCTGGGCCGGCGGAGCAAAGCCTCAGCCTCAGGGCCGCCGCCATTCTCACCGCCTATAACGTTACGCCGGGCGTGGCAGTGCGTGCGGGGCAGGCCTTGGCCGAGCTGGCGCCTGACCCGGCGGAGGCGGCCAATCTGCAAAAAGCAGAGAATGCCGTGGCGGCGGCAAGGGCGGCGCGTGACCATATCGTGGCGCTGCTGCCCGCGCATCTCGCTACCGCGGCGGATATGGCCGTGGCCAGACAAAGTGTACGGGATGCTGAAACCGCGCTGGCAGCCTTGCGTGCCTCTGGGGCGGGTCAAGGCTTCACCCTGCGCGCCCCTGTGGCCGGGCTTGTTACAGCGCTGGGCGCTCTGCCCGGCGGCAGCCTGCCTGCGGGCACGGTTTTGGTGAAACTTGCCCCGGCCAATGCGTTACGCGCGCAAACCGGGCTGGAGCAAAGCCAGGCCGCTTTGGTGAAACCTGGAGATTCCGCCAGCCTGACCTTATTGAATGGCGGCGGTAGCGTTCCTGCCACGGTTGTAAGTGTGGCTAGCGCGCTGGACCCGCAGACCGGGCTGGCCGATGTGACCTTGCGCCCGCAAGAGGCAGTCACGCTTGGCGCGCCGGTGGCCGTGACCATCGATGCCGGGCTGCTCGACGGCTTCCCGGTGCCCGACAGCGCCGTGCTGCGGGATGACAAAGGCACCTATATCTTTCAGCTCGACCCGATGAATGTGGCACACCGGCAGGATGTTACGGTGCTGCAGCAAGGAGCCAAGATCAGCGTGCTGGCACCAGGCCGCCTCAACCCGGCCTGGAGAATTGCCACCAGCGGCGCCTACCAGCTTACGGAGGGCATGCGCGCCACCCTGCAAGGGGATGGCTCGTGAATTTTGCCGTCTGGATTGACCATCATCGCCGCTCCATTCTCCTCCTGGCCGCCACCCTGGCGCTGGCTGGGCTGGCCGCGGCACTCTCTTTGCCCATTGGCCTTTATCCAGACGCCTCCTTCCCGCGCGTGCGTGTCACCATCGAGGCAGGCAGCCAGCCCGCCACGCAGATGGTGCTGGAAATCACCCAGCCGGTGGAACAAGCCCTGCGTGCCGTACCCGGCGTGGTGAATGTAAAATCGGTTACCTCCCGCGGCGCGGCGATGCTGACGGTGGATTTCGCGTGGGGCACGGATATGACCACCGCCACGCTGGGGGTGAATGCGGCGCTGTCGCAATTAGTACCAGGCTTGCCGCCCGGGGTGAATTTCACTGCCTTGCGCATGCAGCCCAACGTCTTCCCCTTCATGGCCTATGCGCTCACCTCGCGCAGCGTTGGCCTCGTGGCCATGCGCAATCTGGCGCAATACCGGCTGGTGCCGCTGCTCTCCGGCGTACCGGGCATTGCCCACGCGCAGGTGCAGGGCGGTGATACGGGCGAGGTTGAAGTTGCCGCCGATCCGCGCTGTCTCGCCGCCTATCACCTCACCCTCGCCGATCTGGTGAACGCGATTTCTGGTGCTGCCAGCCTGCAATCAGCCGGACGGGTGGAAGACCATGATCTGCTGTACCTGCTGCTCACCAGCAATACGGTTCACGATGTGCGGAATGTGCGCAATATCGTTCTACGCGCCGGGCCGGGCTATGTGCTGCGGCTGGGAGATGTCGCAAAGGTCACGCTTGGCGTGGTGCCGCAATTCCTGGATGTGGATGCCGATGGCAAGCAGGCCGTTACGCTGCTGCTCTACCAAAGCCAGGGCTCGGACATGGTCTCCACCGCCCGCAACGTGGAAAAGGCGCTGGCGGGCTTCAAATCGCAAATCCCGCCCGGTGTTACCCTGAGCAAATGGTACGACCAGAGCACTCTGGTGCTCGCCGCCGCGGGCTCGGTGCGCGATGCGATTCTCATTGGCATCGTTCTGGCCGCCGCCGTACTGTATTTGTTTCTGCGGAACTGGCGGATCACGTTATTGGCCATCACCATCGTGCCCGCGTCCCTCGCCGCCGCGGTGCTGGTGCTGTCAATGCTCGGGCTCAGCTTCAATATCATGACGCTGGGCGGCCTCGCCGCTTCCGTGGGTCTGGTCATAGATGATGTGATCGTGATGATTGAGTTCATCGCCCATCGCAGTGCCTCGGGCTGGCGTGAACCAGGGCGGCTTTGGGTGCTGCGCGCGGGCGGGGCGTTTTTCCGTCCGCTCAGCGGCTCTTCCGCCGCAACTCTTATCGTGTTTATACCTTTGGCTTTTCTTTCAGGTGTTACTGGTGCTTTTTTCAAGGCGCTCTCCATCACAGTGGCTTCCACACTGCTTGCCTCCTGGGCGCTCACCGCGCTGGTGGTGCCGCTGCTGGCCGCTACGCTGGTGGATTTCGAACGCTGGACGGACCCTGGCGAAATGGGCAAGGGCTGGCTCGGCCGGATGCATGAAACCCTACTGGCTGATTTTTTCCGCCGCCCGGTTTTACTGGCGTTGCCCGTGCTGGCCTTGCTGCTGGCCGGGTTGTTTTCCTTGAGCAATGTACAAACCGGCTTCATGCCATCGCTCGATGAAGGCGGCTTTGTCATGGATTACCTCACCGCCCCTGGCACCTCGCTGACTGAAACAGTGCGGGAGATGCGCGAGATCGAAGATATTCTGCGTAAAGACCCGGCGGTGGCCAGCTTCTCGATGCGCGCTGGGGCTGGGTTTGGCGGCGATCTGGCCGAATCCAACAAAGGCGATTTTGTGATCCGGTTGACCCCCCTCAGCCAGCGCCCCCCGGTGGATGTGGTGATGAGCCGTATTGCTGAAGAGGTGACCGCCAAGGTGCCAGGGGTGCAGATCGACCCGCACCAGCTGATGAGTGACGAACTGGGAGACATGACCGGTACGCCACAGCCAATCGACATTAAGCTCTCCGCCGCTGACCCCGCGATTTTGCCCGCAACGGCGCGGCGCGTGGCGGATGAAATCGCCAAGATCAAGGGGGTGGATTCAATCGATGACGGCGTGGTGCCCGCGGGCGATGCCATCGAGATCCATATCAGCCAGACCCGCGCCGCCGCCCTGGGGCTGGATCCTGCCAAGGTAACCGCGATGGTGCAAGCCGCGATGCAAGGCACGGTGGCCGCAACCTTTGAAGGCAATAACCAACTCACCGGCATTCGTGTGCGGCTGGCTGGCGCCGCCAGCCTCAATAGCGCCGGGTTAAAACAACTTCCCATCGCCACGCCCACGGGCGCGCTGGTTCCACTTTCAAGCATTGCCAGCTTCACCATCGTTTCCGGCCAACCAGAAATCACCCGGGAAAATCTACAGCAGGTGGTGGATGTCACGGCCCGGCTGGGCGGGCGCGGGCTGGGCGCGGGTATTGCGGATGTAAGGCGGGTCTTGGCCAAGCCTGGTGTTCTGGGGCCGGGTGTAACCTATACGCTGGGCGGGCTGTACAAACAGCAGCAAATCGCCTTTGCCGGACTCATCCGCGTGTTTATTGCCGCGTTACTGGCGGAGTTCATCCTGCTGCTGCTGCTTTATGAACGTTTCATCTGGGCGGCGGCGATCATCTGTGTCTCGCTGCTTTCCACCAGCGCCGTGTTCACGGGGCTTTACATCACCGGCGTGCCACTCAACATCACGGCGATGATGGGGATGGTGATGATCGTTGGTATTGCCACGGAGATGGCGATTTTTTTTGTTTCCGAAGCGCAGAATCTGCTGCACAAGCTGCCGCCGCGCGAGGCCTTCGCCCAAGCCGCCGCCAACCGCCTGCGCCCCATCGCCATGACCACGCTGGCGGCCATTCTCACGCTCATGCCGCTGGCGCTGGATCTGGGCCAAGGCGCTGGCATGCAGCAACCGCTGGCCATCGCCATCATCGCTGGGCTGCTCGTGCAGTTTCCGCTGGTGCTTCTGGCATTGCCGGTGCTGCTGTTGCAGTTTGGCAAAAACAAACGCGAGGCGTAAGAAATTTTATTACATCTTGTATATTTCTGCAAAAAATGCCACGGTGGTGTCAGGCATCAGGAAAAATCAAACCATTTTATCTGGTGTGGGGCATGATTGGGAGGGTCAGGTGGTGTCGGCGAGGCGGTAGCCGACACCTGGTTCGGTGGCGATAAGTTTTGCCGCGTTCTCGCCTAAATGCTTGCGAAGCTGGCCGATATAAACGCGCAAATATGCAACGTCTTCGGTATGGGCTGGCCCCCACAAGGCGGTAAGAAGCTGCCGATGGGTGAGCACGCGGCCACGATTGCGCGCCAGAAGCAGCAGCAGCGCCTGCTCGCGTTTAGTGAGCGGCAGCACAACCCCGCTGCGATACGTGGCGCCGGGCGTGATGGCAAGGTCCGCGATATGCAGCGTGGCGGCAGGCGGCTCTGCGGCACCAACCCGGCGCAGGGCGGTGCGGATGCGCGCCAGCAACTCACCCAGGGCGAAAGGTTTTTCCACGTAATCGTCGGCGCCGTTATCTAGTGCTGCGATCTTCTCCGCCTCGCGGTCGCGGGCGGAGAGGATGATGACGGGTACGGGTGAGAAAGCGCGCAGGCGGCGCAGTGCCTCCTGGCCGTCCATATCCGGCAGGCCGAGGTCGAGCAGCACAAGGTCAGGGGCTTGGGCGGCAATATGGCGCAAGGCTGCGGCAGCGCTATCGGCGCGCAGCGGCGTGTAACCCGCGGCGGTGAGGGCGGGTGAGAGGAAGCGGTGAATTTGCGGCTCGTCGTCCACAACCAGGATGCGGCCGGAGATCATGCGGCGGGAAGCTCCACGGTAATGATGGTGCCTGGCAGCCCGTCTGCCGGCAGGTCCAGGCGCGGGCTTTGCGCCGAAATACGTCCGCCCATGGCCTCGGCAAAGGCCTTGGCGATGGCAAGCCCCAGCCCCGTGCCGGGCGCCACGCGGTCTCCCCGGCTGGCGCGGAAGAAGCTGTCGAACACGGACGCCAAATCGGCTGGCGGAATGCCCACGCCTTCATCCGCCACGCTCAGCCGCACATTATTGCCCTGGCGCTGGGCGGAGATGCTGATGCGGCTGCCCGGCGGGGCGTATTTCACGGCATTGTCCAGCAGGTTCACCAGCACCTGCTCCAGCAGCGTGGGGTCGGCGCGCACATGGGTGGCATCGGGCGCGATGTTGAGGGCAGTGTAAAGCGCCCCCGGTATCCGGGCGATGGCGGCCTCGGCCACGGCCTCCAGCGCCAGCCTTGCATGCTTTATGTCCAGCACGCCGGATTCAATCCGCGCCATGTCGGTAATATTCGCCAGAAACTTACCCATGCGGGCAGCATCCTGGGTGATGGCCGCCAGTAGATCGGCGCGTATGGCGGGGTTCAATTGCTCACCCATTGTGGAGAGGGTCTCGGCGGCGCCGCGTATGGCGGTCAGCGGGGTGCGCAAATCGTGGCTGAGCGAGGAGAGCAAGGCGTTGCGGAGTTTCTGGCTATCCTCATGCGCCTCGGTACGGGCTGCTTGCATGGCAAGCCGGGCGCGTTCCAGGGCCAGGGCGGTTTGGCCGGCCAAAGTGTCCAGGGTTTGCACAATGGGGGCGGGCGGCGGCGCGGTGGCGCGGGCGCCGAGCACGCCCGCCACAATGCCGTGGCTGTGGAGCGGCAAAAAACGCCAGGGTACTGTGGGTAGGGTGGTGGTGCCTGTGCCGGTTTCCATGTCATGCGCCAGGCACCACTCGGCGGCAGCTTGGGCGGCTTCGTTCAGCGCCGTGCCGGCGGGCCGGCTCACCTCGGGCGTCAGCGTGCCGTTCTGGGCCAGCAGCACAATGCCCGCGCCGGTTATGGCGGCTGTTTCCTCGGCGGCGGTGGTGAGAATGTCCGACAGCGTGGCGGCGCGCGACAGGCGCTGGCCGAACAGTGAGATGCGGCGCAGCGCCTCCACCCGCGCGGCGGCGGTGGTGGCCTCTTGCCGCACACGGCCCGCCAGCGTGCCGGTAACCAGCCCCACGAGCAGGAACACGGCAAGCGCCACCACATCACGCGGGTCGGCCACCGAGAGCGTGTAGAGCGGTGGCAGGAAGAAGAAATTCCATAAGAAGAAGCCGAAAATGGCGGTGAACAGGCCCGGCCCGCGCCCCTCGCGGCTGGCCGTTGCGGCAATCAGCCCGGTGAAAATCAGCCCCATGGGCTGTTGTGGCAGGATGTTTTGTAGCGTGATGCCGCCGGTTGTAACGGCGGCGAGCAGAAAACCAGCCCAGAAATAGGGGGGCCATTTGCGCTTTGGTGGCGTGGGCAGGCGGCGCGGCGTGGCTGCGGGAACAGGGACGTAATGCAGCGTATAGGCCAGGGCCTGGCGGGTCAGCGCCTCAGAAAGATGGCGCCTGGGCCAGCGCCCGCGCATGGTGCGGCCCACGACGATATGGGTAATATTTTGTGCCGCCGCATAGTCCAGCACCGCGCGCACCATATCCGGCGCCGATTGCGTGACCACGCTGCCGCCAAGCTGCACGGTAAGGTCCAGCGCGGCCTGGACCTTGGCATTGTCGTCCGTGCGCTCGATATGGAAGCCGGTGAGAGGGGCGCGCAGAGCCTCGGCCAGGCGCGCGGCGTGGCGCACCACGTTGGCGGCGGTATCATCCGCCCCGATGAGGGCCAGCACTTTTTCCGCCACGGGCCAGGGGCCGGGAATGGCGGAAGAGCGCATATAGCGCGTAACGTCCTTATCAATCCGCTGCGCCGCGCGGCGCAACGCGATTTCGCGTAAGGCGCCGAGATTGCCTTCGCGGAAAAACCCTTCCAATGCGCGCGCCGCAACATCGGGGCGGTACACAAACCCTTCCTGCAGCCGGGCGCGCAATTCGGCGGGGGGCAGGTCGATCAGCTCGATCTCATCCGCCATGTCCAGCACCGTGTCCGGCACTGTCTCTCCCACGCGCACGCCGGTAATGCGGGCCACCTGGTCGTTCAGGCTTTCCAGATGCTGGACGTTTACCGTGGTCCACACATCGATGCCCGCGTCCAGCACATCCTGCACATCCTGCCAGCGTTTGGCATGGCGCAGGCCGGGCGCGTTGGTGTGGGCCAGCTCATCCACCAGCAGCAGGGCCGGGCGGCGCTTCAGCGCGGCGTCCAGGTCGAATTCCTCCAGCACCTGGCCCCGGTAGGGCACGGCCAGGCGCGGGAGTTGTTCCAGCTCGCCAATGGCCTCCTGCGTGCCGGCGCGGCCATGCGTTTCAATCAGCCCCGCCACCACATCCACGCCCTTCTGGCGTTTGGCGTGGGCGGCGGTGAGCATCTCCCAGGTTTTGCCAACGCCGGGGGCCGCGCCGAGGAATATCTTCAAATGCCCGCGCCCCCCTTGCCGCAGACTGGCGAGGAGGGCGTCAGGGTCCGGGCGTGAGCCGTCCGGGGTGGAGGGTTCCATAAGGGATTATTGGGGTGGCAAATGGTCCAAGGCAAGGTTGAGGCGCAGCACATTCACATGGTTGGTGCCGATAATGCCGCCAAGCGCGCGGTGCCGGGCCAGGTGGCTGACCAATGCGGCAACAGTGGCGGCGGGAAGATGCCGCGCGGCGGCCACGGCGGGGGCCTGGCGCAGCGCGTTCTCCAGCGAAATATCGGGGTCCAGCCCTGAACCGGAGGCGGTGACGGCATCGGCCGGAACCGGGCCGGGGCCGTAGGCCTTGAGGTAGGCGGCAACGCGCTGCCTCACGCTGGTGAGCAGCGCCTTGCTGGTGGGGCCAAGGTTGGAGGCACCGGATGTATCCTGCGTGTACGGGTTAGGGCTGAGCGCCGAGGGGCGCGGGGCGAAATATCGCGCGCCGGTGAAGTTCTGGCCGATGAGCGCCGAACCGATGGCTTGGCCGTTCTGCTGTATGAGCGAGCCATTGGCCTGCCAGGGCAGCACCGCCTGCATGGCGCCGGTGAAGATGCCAGGCAGGATGAGGCCGATGAGGAGGGTAAAAAGCACGACCAGGGAAAAGGCCGGGCGGAGTTCGCGGAGGATCATTTTCTGCGTCCGTTACGAGAAGATGTGGAACAGGCCGAGGAGCATGTCGATGAGCTTGATACCGGCGAAAGGCGCTATGATGCCGCCCAGCCCGTAAATAAGCAGATTGCGCTTGAGCAAAGCGGCGGCACCGATGGCGCGGAACTTAACGCCGCGCAGCGCCAGCGGCACCAGCACCACAATGATGAGCGCGTTGAAGATGACGGCGGAGAGAATGGCGCTCTCCGGCGTTTTCAGCCGCATGATGTTGAGCGCGCCAAGCTGCGGGTAGGTGGTGATGAAGATGGCGGGCAGAATAGCGAAATATTTGGAGATGTCGTTGGCGATGGAGAAGGTGGTGAGCGCGCCGCGCGTGATGAGCAACTGCTTGCCGATTTCCACGATCTCGATCAGCTTCGTCGGGTCACTGTCGAGATCGACCATGTTGCCCGCCTCGCGCGCGGCCTGGGTGCCGGTTTGCATCGCCACGCCCACATCGGCCTGGGCCAGCGCGGGGGCGTCGTTCGTGCCATCGCCGCACATGGCCACAAGGCGGCCTTCGCTCTGAACCTTCCTGATATAGTCGAGTTTGTTCTGCGGATTGGCCTCGGCGATATAATCATCGACCCCGGCTTCCGCCGCGATGGTGGCGGCGGTGATGCGGTTATCGCCGGTGACCATGATTGTGCGTATGCCCATGGCGCGCAGCGCGGCGAAACGCTCTTTTATGCCGGGCTTGACGATGTCTTTCAGCTCGATGGCGCCAAGCAGCTTGCCATCCGCCATGACGGCGAGCGGGGTAGAGCCGGCGCGGGCGATGCGGGCGATGGTTTCGGTAAAGGCAGGCTCGGGCGTGGTGCCGAGCGTATCGAGAACGGAATCCACCGCGCCCTTGCGGTAGCTTTTTCCGCCTGCATCAACGCCTGACATGCGCGTGGTGGCGGAGAAAGGAATGATGGCGGCATCCGCCGGGGCGGACATACTGATGTTGTAGCGGTCCCGCGCGAAGGACAGGATGGAGCGGCCTTCCGGCGTGCCGTCACCCAGGCTGGCCATCACGCAGGCTTCTGCCAAAGCGCGCTCATTCACGCCCGGCACGGGGTAGAATCCCGCGGCCATACGGTTGCCGAAGGTGATGGTGCCGGTTTTATCCAGCAACAGCGCATCCACATCGCCCGCGGCCTCTACCGCGCGGCCTGAAGTGGCAACGACGTTGAAGCGCACCAGGCGGTCCATGCCGGCAATGCCGATGGCCGAAAGCAGTCCGCCAATGGTGGTGGGGATGAGGCAGACCAGCAGCGCCGCGAGCACGGGGATGGAAAAGCGTGTGCCGGAATATTGGCCAAAGCCGACCAGCGTGACCACGGCGATGAGGAACACGATGGTGAGGCCAGCAAGAAGTATGTTCAGCGCGATCTCGTTCGGTGTCTTGCGGCGCTCCGCACCTTCCACCAGCGCGATCATGCGGTCGAGGAAGGTGGCGCCGGCATCGGCGGTGATGCGCACCACCAGCCAGTCGGACACCAGATGCGTGCCGCCGGTAACGGCGGAGCGGTCGCCGCCCGCCTCGCGCACCACGGGGGCGGATTCGCCCGTTACCGCGCTCTCATTCACGCTGGCCACGCCTTCTATCACCTCGCCATCCGAAGGGATGAGGTCGCCCGCTTCCACCAGCACCACATCGCCGCATCTCAGGTCTGGCGCTGGGGTGGGTTTGAAAATCGCGCGGTCGCGCGGGTCCACAAGCAGTTTCGCCATCGTGTCAGACCGGGCGCGGCGCAGGCTTTCGGCACGGGCGCGGCCACGGCCTTCCGCCACGGCCTCGGCAAAGGTGGCGAAGATGACGGTAAGCCAGAGCCAGGCGGCGATGGTGATGGAGAAACCCGCCGGGCGGTGGGTGAGCAGCGCCTCGATGCCCGTGGCGGTGACCAGTGCCGCGACGATTTCCGTGACGAAAATAACCGGGTTGCGGGCGAGCGTTACAGGATTCAGCTTTGCGAGCGAATCTAGTGTGGCGCGGCGGATGATGCCGGCATCGAACAGGGAGAGGGTTTCAGCTTTTGACATTTCAGAAGCTCTTTCCAGCATAAAGGAGAAAATGCTCGGCGATTGGCCCCAGCGTGTCAGCTGGCATGAATTGCAGCCCGCCCAGGATGATGATGACGCCGATGAGCAGGAAGGTAAAAAGCGGGCCGGTGGTGGGGAAAGTACCTGCGCTTTCCGCAAGCTTTGGCTTGGCGGCAAGCGAGCCCGCGATGGCGAGAATGGGCACCATGAAGGCGAAACGGCCAAACAGCATGGCAGCACCCAACCCGTAATCCAGCAGCGGCGTATCGGCGGAGATACCTGCGAAGGCGGAACCGTTATTCTCGGTGGCCGAGGTCCAGGCATAGAGCATCTCCGACAAGCCGTGCGGACCAGCATTGGCGAGCGAGCCAACGCCTGACGGCGTAACCAGCGAAAACCCGGCCCCCGCCAGGATGAAGAAGGTAAGGATGAGCACGCCCAGCATGGCGAGCTTGATCTCTTTGGCCTGCACCTTCTTGCCCAGATATTCTGGCGTGCGCCCCACCATGAGGCCCGCGACAAACACCGAAAGCAGGGCAAAGACGATGATGGTGTAGAAGCCCGAACCCACACCGCCGGGTGTCACCTCGCCAAGCTGCATCAGGAACATGGGAATAGCACCGCCAAGGGGCGTATAGCTATCGGTCGCGCTGTCCACGGCACCCGTGGAGGTGCCTGTGGCGGCAACATTGAAGGTGGTGCTTGCGGGAATACCGAAGCGTACCTCCTTGCCCTCCCAATTACCGCTGGCCTGCACGCCTGCTGCAATCTGCTGCGTGTTGCCCGCCGCTTCCGCCGCGTAGGCGCCCACACAGCCAAGCGCGAGGATGATGGCCATGGCTGCCATCAGGGTGCGGCCCTGTGCCTTGTCCTTCACCATATGGCCAAAGGCGATGGGCAGCGAGAAGCCACTGACGAGCAACAGCCAGGTTTCCAGAAGATTAGTCCAGGCGTTGGGGTTTTCAAACGGGTGGGCGGAATTGGCGTTGAAAAAGCCGCCGCCATTTGTGCCCAGTTCCTTGATGGCTTCCTGAAGCGCGACAGGGCCGATGGCCAGGCTTTGCCGCCCTGCGTCCAGCGTGTGCACGGGCACGGCTTGCGCGAAGGTTTGCGGCACGCCCGCCAGCACCAGCAGCGCGGCGGCGATGAGTGCGCCAGGAATGAGCAAATAGAGCGTAATGCGCGTGAGATCGGTGTAGAAATTTCCAAGCGTTTTTAGGCCGCCGCGGGTAAAGGCGCGCATAACCGCCGCCGCGGCGGCAATACCGGCGGCGGCGGAGAGAAACATATGCACGCACAGGCCCAGCATCTGCGCGCCATTGGAAATTTGCTGCTCCGGCACATAGGCCTGCCAATTTGTGTTGGTGGTGAAGCTGGCCGCGGTGTTGAAAGCAAGCCGCGGAGACATGCCCGCGATGTGCAGCGGGTTGAAGGGCAGGTAATATTGCAGCCTTAGAATGGCATAGAGCAGCCCGAAGTGAATGGCGCTGAGCAGCAGCAGGGCAATGGCGTAGGATTGCCACGTCATCTGCCGGGCTTCGTCAATTCCGGCCAAGCGGTAGAAGCCCATTTCCACGGGGCGCAGCCATGTAATCCGGCCTTCAAAAATAGCCGCCAGATAGCGCCCGAGCGGGAAGGCAGCGCCCAGCACCAGCGCGAATACCAGCACGATATAGGCAAGACCATCTATTGTCATGGCGTCAGAAATCCTCGGGCCGCAACAGGGCCCAGATGAGATAAACGAGAAGTAGAGCGGAAATGACGCCACCCGCGATGAGATCTGGCATCACACGTGTTCGCAGGCCGGAACGTAGAGAAACAGCAAAGCGAATATGACCGCTCCCGCAGATAGAGAAACAAGATCACCCATGGCCGGCTCCTTTCAGCTTGGCAGCGTGCGCGGGACCGCATAAAATTTATATACGGAACGTCGATGGGCTGCATAAAGGTGGTATAAAGTTTGGCGGGCACTTGGCAGGGAGGTAACCTGAGGGCGCGTTTTGGCGTAACCTCGTGTAAATATTTTCCCGGAATTTGCTCAAGGGTCAGGTTGTTTGGCC
>JAJZFB010000055.1 GCA_021805545.1 Pseudomonadota bacterium
CAGCTATGGGAACGCTTGGCGGCGGGGCCAGGTTTTGGCAGCGCCATGCCAGACACGCCACTGGACTGGATGTGGGGCAAGGGGCTGGAACTGGGCACTGAGCTGGCCATGACTGGCCTGACCCACGCCCTGCGGCTGTTCAACCCCAGCCAGCTCAATCCGCTGGGGCAGAATCCACTGGCGCCACTCCTGAATGAGGTGCTGGACGTGGAGGCGCTGCGCATGCCCGGGGCGCCACGGCTATACGTGGGCGCCACCGATGTGGAATCGGGCGAGGCGAGAATTTTCACCAACCACGAGATCGGCGTGCGGCATTTGCTGGCTTCGGCCTGCATTCCGATGATGTTTCCCACCGTGGAGATAAACGGGCGGCATTACTGGGATGGCGGCTATAGCTGCAACCCGCCATTGGCCCCGGTGCTGCGCCCAAGGCCGGACCATGTGATTTTGGTGCGGGCCCAGCCGCGCCAGCGTAAAGGCGTGCCCAGCAGCACGGTGGATATTGTGCACAGGCTGCACGAGCTGGCCTTCCAGGCCCCGCTGGAAGCCGAGCTTTCGCTCCTGCCCCGCCAGACCAGGCTGACCGATATTTCCGCCGATGCGGCGCTGGCGCACCGGCCCTTATCGTCCAAGACCAACACGGAAAAGGGTTTCCTCGATGATCTGTTCGCGGCTGGGCGGGCAGAGGCAGAGGCTGCCCTGCAGCTTGCATGAACCCCGGCCGCCGCAAACGGCAACGCTTCGAACTCTTTGGCGATTCGCTGTCGGGGCGCGTGCTATGGGTAACCGTTGCGGTAATTCTGGGCATTGAGCTGATGGTGCTGCTGCCGGGCCTGGGCAGGCTGCGCAATGACTGGATGTGGGAGCGCATCCACAAGGCGGAGCTGCTTATCTATGTGCCCGTGGCAACCGGTACGCCGGTGGATCCGGCGCTATACGGGCAAATGCTGAAAAATGCGGGCGTTTACAGCATAAATTACGCGGCGCCAGGCCAGCCCCCGTTGCGGCTGCAAAGCCCGGCGGCGCTGGCGCGGCCGGTGCAGACTATTGATATAGACGCAGAAGGCATTGGCTACGGCACCTGGCGGGCCTTGCTGCGCATTGCCGGGCGCGGCGTGCCGGTGGTGGATATACGCGCCCCCGCCACTCTGCCGCCGGGCACAACCATAGAGGTGCAGGCCAATACCGGACCATTAACCCAGGAGTTGCGCAACAATGCGGCGCATGTGCTGACGCTGACCGTGATTGTCGCGCTTGTTACCGGGCTTCTGGTCTTCGCGGTGCTGGACCGGCTGCTGGTGCGGCCGATGCGGGTGATTACCACCTCCATCATTAATTTCCGCGAGGACCCGGAGCAGGATGATGCCTCGGACCTGGCCTGGCTGGCGGCGCGGCCGGAGGATGATATTTCCACCGCGGCGCGCGAGCTAAAAATTATGCAGGATGAGATGCGCGCCGCGCTATGGCGCAATGCGCGCCTGGCCGCCGTGGGAACCGCAGTGGCCAAGATCAGCCATGATTTGCGCAACATTCTTTCCACCGCCCTGCTGGTGGCGGACCGCCTGCAAAGCGTGGATGACCCGACCGTGCAGCGCGCCACACGCACCTTTATTCCCGCTGTGGAACGCGCGGCGCAACTGGTAACGCGCACGGTGGATTTTGCCCGCGAGGGGCCGCCACCCATTACCCGTACCGCCGTGGCACTGCACGAGGTGGCGGAAGAAGCGATATCGGTGGTGCGGCCGCTGGACCCGGATGTGCGCTTTGCCAACGCGATACCCAAGGAACTGGTGCTGCCGCTGGACCGCGCGCAGATTTACCGCGTGCTGGTGAATTTGATGAAAAACGCGGCGGAAGCCGGAGCCAAGACCATAAGGCTGTATACGGACCGCGAAAACGCGGTAACGCAGCTGCGCGTGGCCGATAACGGGCCAGGCCTGCCGCTGCGCGTGCAGGATAATTTGTTCAAACCCTTTACCAGCTCGGGCCGTTATGGCGGCACGGGGCTGGGGCTGGCCATTGCACGCGACCTGGTGCGCGCCCATGGCGGAGATTTGGTGCTGGAACAGACCGGGCCGCGCGGAACGGTGTTTTGCATGGACCTGCCCGCCACCGACACATAACCCTACAAATAAACTAGATAAATTGCGGTTTCACTTTGCCGTAAATGCCGCTGGCAGGCAAAAATTTTTCGTGGGAGCGGTGGTGGAAAGCAGAAATTCTTTATTTTTTCCACCGCATTGCATCGCTGGAAAAAAACCTATTCTTGGTAGCATGATTCCCTTGGCGCTGAACCCGGAAAAATTGCCGATTGGCCTGGCTGGCGCCGGCGTGGCCGGGGCGCGCCGGCTAGCCGCCTTGCGCGCCGGCGGTGTTGAGCCTGTGCTGTTTACCCACGATGCCGCCCTGGCGGCGCAGGCCACGGCCCTGCCCTTGCCGCCGGATACCGCGGCACTGGCCAGGCTGCGGGTTCTGTACATTGCCGGGCTGGAGGCAGCGGATTACGTGCCTCTGGCCGAAGCCGCCCGCGCCGCGCGCGTGCTGGTGAATGTGGAGGATGTGCCCGCTTTATGCGACTTCCACGCCATGGCGGAGGTAAGGCGCGGCGATTTGCTGCTGACCGTTTCCACCGGCGGCGCGGCGCCCGGGCTGGCCGGGGTAATCCGCCAGGCGCTGGAGCGCTGCTTCGCCCCGGAATGGGCCGGGCGCGTGGCCGAGCTGGCCGATTTGCGCCGCGCCTGGCGCGCGGAAGGCGTGCCCATGGCCGAGGCGGCACGGCGGATTGCGGTGCTGGCGCGCGAGCGCTGTTGGCTCTCCTGCCCGGCCAGCGAGTAAGGATCAGGTTTTTGTCTTCGTCTCAGGACACCCAGATTATGTTTGATAATGTCACCCCACCCGCCGCAGAAGCCATTCTGGCAGATGCCATCAAGCGGGATTTCGAGGGAAAAATCGCGCTGGTTTCATCGTTCGGTGCGGAATCCGCCATTTTGCTGCACATGGTATCGCGGATTGACCGCAGCCTGCCGGTGATTTTTTTAGAGACGGGCAAACTATTCCCTGAAACGCTTGCCTATCGCGATGCGCTGGTGAAGCAGCTTGGGCTGACGGATGTGCGCTCGATCAAGCCTTCTGGCGCGCAGCTTGCGGCTTACGACCCGGATGGGCGGCTATGGCAGAAAGATACTGATTTGTGCTGCGCCATACGCAAAACCAACCCGCTGGATGACGCGCTGACCGGGTTTACCGCCTGGATTACCGGGCGCAAGCGCAGCCAATCTCCCACACGGGCCAATATGCAGCCGGTGGAAATGGGGCCGGATGGACGCATTACCGTCAACCCGCTGGCCTTTTGGAGCGATGAGCAGCTTGAGGCGTATTTTGAAACACATGATCTGCCGCGCCACCCGCTGCAGACGGAGGGTTATACCTCCATCGGCTGCGCCGTATGCACCGCCAAGCCGCTGGCAGGGCAGGATAAACGCTCAGGCCGCTGGGCCGGGCAGGGCAAGACGGAATGCGGCATCCACATGCCCCGCGCCATGACACAGCCGGACTGGCCGGAATCACTCAGTTTCGAGGTTTGAGGCAGAGCTGGTTCAACAGCCAGGGCCATCCGCCTCTCAGCGTGGTGCAAGGCGCTTATGCTTGGCGCGTGGCCGCCCCGACAGCCCCCCGCGCGATACCAACGGCCATAAAGAATGAGTCATCCTTTATAGCCGTTGGTATTATTCGGCTTCGCCCGCCCGGTGCCCGCTAATGGCCGCGCCCGCGTTACGGGGTAAACGGGCGCAGAAGGGACTGGCGAGCAGGCCGATGGCGCTGACGGCGATGAAGGCCATGGCATAATCGGGCTTGGCGGGAATGAGGTGATGGCGCAACGTTGTTGAAATATCCAGCGCGGTGGCGCCGGCGACAATGCCCATGGTGAGTGAAAGCTGCTGGATGGTGGAATAAAGGCTGGTGGCGGCGGACATTCGCGGGCGGGGAATATCGCCATAGGCAATGACGTTGAGCGCGGTGAATTGCAGCGAGCGCAGGAAGCCGCCGATGAAGAGGATGAGATTCATGACCAGGCTGGGCCAATTTGGCTCGAAACTGGCGCACAGGCTCATGGCCAGGGCGGCGATGGCGCCATTCCAGATGAGGACGTTGCGGAAGCCATAGCGGGCGAGCAATGGCGGAGCGCAAGGCTTCATGAAAATGGCGCCCGCGGCGGCGGTGAAGGTGATGAGGCCCGATTTGAGCGGGGTGAAACCAAAATCGAGCTGCAGCATGAGCGGCAGCAGGAAGGGCATGGCGCCAACGGCCACGCGGAACAGCGATCCGGCGAGGGCTGGGACGGCGAAGCTGGGAATTTTGAAGAGGGTGAGGTCCAGCACCGGTTGCGGGTGGCGCTTGGCGTGCCGCCAATACATGGCACAAGCCGCCAGTCCGGCGGCATAGGCGGCGGCAGTCCAGCCTAAAGGCACGAGATGGCGGCCCGTGGTCTCGAACCCGGCCATCAGCAAGGCCATGGCGCAGCCGGATAAGGTGACACCCACCGAATCGAATCTGCCGCCCCTGCCCTCTTCCTGCGTGTTGGGGATGAACATGGTGACGGCGAACACGCCGATGATGCCAACGGGCACGTTGATGTCGAACACCCAGCGCCAGGAGGCGAAGGAGATGATGAAACCGCCAAGCGGCGGGCCGATGACAGGACCAAGCAAGGCCGGAACGGTGAGCCAGGACATGGCGGAGACCATTTGCCGCTGCGAGATGGAGCGCATGAGCACCAGGCGGCCAACCGGGACCATCATGGCGCCGCCCATGCCTTGCAGCATGCGCGCCGCTACCAGCAAGGCGAGATTGGGGGCCAGGCCGCAGGCGATGGAGCCAAGGGTGAAAATGACGATGGCGGCGCGGAATACATCGCGGGCGCCGAAACGGTCCGCCATCCAGCCGGAGGCCGGAATGAAGATGGCAAGCGAAATGAGGTAGGAGGTGAGCGCCACGCTCATATACAGCGGCGGCTGGTGGAAGCTGCGCGCCATGGATGGCAGGGCCGTGGCGATGATGGTGGAGTCAAGCGACTGCATGAACAGCGCCGAGGCGACGATGAGCGCCATGGTGCGCATGCGCTCGTCGCTGATGGCTGGCTCGGTTTCAGTATGCGCCATGCTCAATCCCGGCTCAGCCCCTCATCCTCCAGCAGGCGCAAATAGCGCCGCCATCTTATGCTCTGTTCGCGGCCAAGCTCGGCCAAGAAATCCCAGGAATAGATGCCTGTGTCAAAACCGTCGGAAAAATACAGGCGCAGGGCGTATTTGCCCACCGGCGCGGCGGCCAGAAGCGAGACGCAGCGCTTGCCCGCCACAAGCACACGCTGCTGGCCAGGGGTTTGCGGCGGCTGAACGCGCAGGAATTCCGCTGGCAGGGCAAGGTTAGTGCCGTCCTCGTAGCTCAGTTCCAGCCTATGGGCGCCGTGGCGGATGCGTATGCCTGACGGGCTGCTCACGGGGGGAGCGGCCGCGCCTCTTCCACCAGCATGATGGGGATGCCATCACGTATGGGGAATGCAAGCCCCGCCTTGGCCGAAACCAGCTCGTTGCGCGCCGGATCGTACGCCAGCGGGGCGCGGGTGAGCGGGCAGACCAGCATCTCCAGCAAACGCGGGTCGGGCTTTTGGGCGGGTTCCATGCTCAGCTTGCTCGCGGTCCGGTTTCGCCGCCGCCGAGCGAGTCGATTTCCAGCAAGGCACGCAGGGCCCCTGCGCGGGCGGTGAAGTCGCGGGCTTCGAGCAAGGCTTGCTTTTCCTCCGCCGTGAAGGGGCAAGCCATGCAGAGGGAGGTGACGAGATTTTCATCCGGCATACCGGCTATGGCGTCCCAGTTGGCCTCGGCGCCCGCCGTGGCGAAGTAGCGGTGCAGCGCGTCGAGCAAATATTGGCGCGGAAAGGGAAGCTGCCCGGTGGCGGGGCGCAGATCGGCCGCGAATCCGGCGAGGCCGGCGGCTATACGGCGGTAACCGCGGCACATTTCAATTTCCTCCGCGATGGTGAAGCGGATGATGCCGGTAAGGGTGATGAGGTAGCGGTTATCATCGGTTTCGGCGAAGGAGGTGATGCGGCCCAGGCAGCCGATGCGGTACAGGCCGGGGCCGGTTTCGCCCCGCGCCAGGCGCTTATCGGGCTGCACCATGCCGAAATAACGCCCCTGCCCCAGCGCATCCTCGACCATGGCGAGGTAGCGCGGCTCGAAGATGGTGAGCGGTAAATGCCCGCCGGGCAGCAGCAGCGCGCCGCTGAGCGGAAATACCGGGAATTGCTCCGGCAGATCTTCCAGCATTGGCAAGGCGGCGGGCATGCCTAGCTGAACAGCAGGGCGGAGAGTTTACGCCGCGCCGCCATGGTGGCGGGGTCGTCCATGCCCCAGGCCTCGAAGAATTTGAGGAGCTGCAGGCGGGCGGCGCCCTCGTTCCAGGCGCGGTCGCGGCGGATGATTTCCAGCAGGGCGGCGGCGGCCTCGGCGCGGGCGCCGGAGGCGTTGAGAGCCGTGGCCAGCTCGTAGCGGGCCTCGAAATCGTCTGGATTCGCGGCGAGGCGGGTTTCCAGCCCGGCCAGGGCGCCTTGAGCTTTGCGTCCCTCCTCGGCCAGGGCCAAGGCTGAGCGTGCGCCCGCGATTTCCGGGTGCCCGGCCAGTTTGGGCGGCACCTGGGCGAGAATCTGCGCGGCCTGATGCTCATCGCCCATGGCCAGAACGGCGCGGATGAAGCCGCCCCAGGCTTCCGGCTTTTCCTGGTCCTCCTGCAAGGCAGCGGCGAAATACTGGGCGGCGGCCTCGGCATTGCCTGCTTCCAGCAATTCTTTGGCCTGGGCTATGTAATCCGCCGCCGGGGGGGCGGAGCCAGCCAGTTTCAGCAGGGCTTCGACGAATCGCTTCACCTCGCTCTCGGGCAAAGCGCCGGAGAATGTATCGGCGATTTGGCCCTGCCAGAAGGCGACCACCGTGGGCACGGACTGCATGGGCAGGCCCATGCGGGAAAGCTGGGTAATGAGCTCGCGGTTCTTGTCCACGTCGATTTTGGCCAGACGGACCCGCCCGCCCTGCGCGCGCACCACTTTTTCCAGCGTGGGGGTGAGGGTTTTGCAAGGGCCGCACCATGTGGCCCAGAAATCGACCAGGACCGGCAAATTGGCGGAGGCATCGACCACTTCGGCCATGAAATCGGCCTGGGTGACGTCCATCACGGGGTCCGCGGCCAGGGCCCCGCCATCTGCGGCAGTGGTGAATAGCGTGTTCATCTCGGCAATCCGTATATGTGTTCCTGCCCTATATAGTATGGCGCGGCGCCATCCCAGCCCCGTGCAATTTTGTTTGTTCCACCGCTTGCAATCCACGGCGGTGCTGAGTAAACAGCCTGCACCGCGCCGTGAGCGGGCGTAGCTCAGGGGTAGAGCACAACCTTGCCAAGGTTGGGGTCGAGGGTTCGAATCCCTTCGCCCGCTCCAGATTTCCCAGACAAAAAGCATAATAATTAAAAGGGCTTAGTGCCAAGAAGTTCCGAAATTGGCACAGTAACGGTTTATCGTCGCGATCGTGAACATAGCCTGAACACCAACGATGAATCCATGCAAATCCGTGCATTTTATTCTGTAATTGTTCTTAAATAGCTTAATTGTTGATGGAGGAGCGAGACATTCCCGCGCTGACGCGCCATGTCAGATGCGAACGCATTTCCCCTTGCGGATATGGCACAAAGTGTCGCATTCGTGTGGCGCATCATCAACGGTAGGTTGTTTATGGGGCGCATCGTATGAGTAGCACGCGCATCCAATATCTGGACGGGCTGCGTGGGGTTGCGTGCCTGATGGTGGTCGCTGGGCATTACATGGACGCGCTCTCTCCGTCCTCTGTGGTTAGACCCTTCGATGATGGCGTTTTGGCGGTGGCCATCTTCTTTGTGATCTCCGGCTTCATCCTGACGGATAGCTTTGCCGTCAATATACCGGCGCAGCGCCACCTAGCGGGCCGTTTAGTGCGCTTGCTGGTCCCGTGTGCCGTTGCATTGTTCTTGGCGTATGCCGCGTCATCCGGGCTGCATTATCTGAACCCTGATTTTCCATATTTTTCGATAAAGACTGCTGCAGTCCATGTATTTGGTTCTACAGGGGTGACTTTACTTGACCCGCCAACCTGGACCATTGGCTACGAGATTTATGGTTCATGCGCCGTGCTGGTCCTCGTGCTGATCAGAGCGCGTTCTCAATATGTCTGGATGGCGGTATGTGCTGCGTTGATCATTGTGTTTGGAGTGCGGGAGATCGGCCTTTTCGTCATCGGCCACCTCATGCGCGTCAATTGGGATAAAATTACCAGATCATCTAGGACAATTCGGTTTTCCATTGTGGTTCTAGCTGCATATTTCCTGTTGACGGAATGCTTGAACGGCTCTGTTTTCGGGGGAAGTTTTGGGACTATAGGCACTGGACTCATCCACACCGACACGCCGCTTGATGCGCCCCATGCAATGCTCGGTGCGCTGTTGTTTTTGGCCATCGGCGCTTCCGCATCTCTTCAGGCGTTCTTTTCTCATAAGGCACCAGATTACATAGGAAAACTGTCTTTCTCCATCTATCTCATTCATTGGCCGATTATGTTCCTGCTGCATTGCGCGTCATCGTGGCCCGTGACGATTATCGCGGGAGTTGCGATGACTTTAATGCTTTCGATCCTCTTTGAGCGCTATGTGGACAAGCCCTCAATTTCCCTTAATCGCAGAATAAAGAAAGTCCGGTTATCTGGTCGCGTTCTGAGCTTCAGCGCTCCCACAGGGGCCGCAGAATAGACCCAAACGCAAAAATCGCCCCGAATTCGCCCTTTAGCTGAACCGCGCGAGCAACCCGCCGAAATTGCGGCGTTGCCAGAGATTCAGCGCGTTGGTGAGCATGTGGAGCTGGGTGCGCGCGGCTTCGCTGGTTTTGAAGCCTGTGTGGAAACGGTCATGCGCGGGGGATAGCCCGGGGAGCTGGGCGCGGATGATGGGCGGGGCGTCGAGCAGCCAGGCCATGGCCATGGTGGCGATGTAGAGGAACATATGCGTTTGCAATGTTTCCAGCGTGGCGGCGGCGCCGCCATGGGCGGCGTATTCGCGCAGGAACAGGGTGAGGAGCGCATCCAGTTCAGCGTCGAGCATGTCCGGCTCGGCGGCGCTGAGCGTGCCCCATAAGGCGTGGGCGATGTTCATTTGGCCAACGCGGCCCCAATCCATCAGGCCGCAGCGCAGCGCGCCGGATTCATCGTGCCAGAACCAGGCATTATCGAGATTGGCGTTCCAGTGGCACAGAGCGATGAGGCTGGGATCGCTGGTGAAGAAACGCTGGATGGCGTGCTCGTGGGTGAGGAAATGCGGCATGTCTTCGGCGAGTTGCGCGATGAAGGCTGGGTTTGCGATGTTTTCTGGCAGGAGCTTGGGAAATTCCTTGGCGAAGGTTCCGGTGCGGGCCGCGCGGTTGCGGAGCTGGCGGGCATCGTACCGGATGGGGTCGCATGCGGCGGCGGGATTATAGGGGAATAGCGTGTTGATGTCTGGGCCGAGCCTGCCAGCGCGGTGCGCGCCCGCGAGGCGGGCATTGGCGGTGATGACGGCATGGTAGCGGGCAAGCGCGTCCGGCAGCTCGTAATCCAGGCATTTTTCGTGGTGCGGGGCGATGCCGTTATGGCCGAAGGTGATTGTTTCAGTAATCAGCAGGCCGGTTTGGGATTCGGCGTGGTAGTCGCCGAACATGCAGGCGGGCACGTTGATGGGGAAGCCCGGGCGGCGGGAGATGGCGGCGAAACGGATTTCCGGGCCAAGCTGGTCGCGGCCGCGGTCGCGGATAGGGTCGTCGAAATCGCGTGAGAATTTGACGAAGAGGCTTTCGTGCAGGCCCGGGGCAGGATGGGCATAGGCTACGGACAGGAAAAACTTACGCCCAGTACTGCCACCTTTGCATTCTGTAATTTGGTTGATGCGCGTGACCGCGTTATTGGCGCCCAGCGTGCCCACGGCGCGGAAGGCGGCGGTTAGGAAATCCGCGCCACCTTTTTGCAGGGCTTCGCCATGGGCGGGAATCAGGAGACCGGTATTATCGCCCCGCACCCAGCCGCTCATGGCAGGCGGGTCAACTCGTAATCGCCTGCATCATCCACCCTTGCCTGCCAGCCGGGATAGACGACGATGGTGGTAAAAACCTCGTGGATGATGGCCGGGCCGGTGATGATGTGGCCGGGTTTGAGATTGTTGCCGAAAAAAATGGGGGTTTCCGCAAAGCCCTGGCCGAGATTGGCGCGGCGGGTTTTGGCCGGCGCGGTAGGCTGGGCGGGCGCCTGGAACCCCATGGCCATTGCGGGCGATGGGGTGACAACATGGGTGGCAAGGCGCACGCCAATGATTTCGGGCAGTTCATGCTCGCGTATATGGTTATATTCGGCGAGATGGCGCTTATTGAACATGGCAAGGGCGCGTTCGCCCAGCGCTTCATCCGCGAAGGAAAGATCGTGCAGCGCGCCGTTGGGATGAATGTCGAACGTAAGGGCGAAATTCTGCCCCGCATAACGCATGTTGAGCTGGTAGTTTGCCAAAATGTGTTCAAGTTTGAAGTGGGCATCGGCGAAGAATTTTTCCGCACGCGTACCAAGCTCATTCCAGAGCGCTTTAAGGCGCGGAATATCGAGCGCGTTGACCTTGGCAGTGTAGGAGCGTTCTTCATCGATGCTGGGATTGGCAACGAGCGTGCCAAGCGCTGAGAAAGTGGGGGAGGCTTTGGGGACGAGAACGCGGGTGATGCCGAGATCGTCCGCCTGCACGGCGGCGAAGGCGGGGCCGTTGCCGCCATAGGCGAGCATGGTGAAGTTATGCGGCTCCACGCTGCCCTGGCTGGCGACGGTGCGGCGCACACCCTGCGTCATGTTGGCGTTGACGATGCGCCAGCAATCGAAGGCGGCATCCTCGGCGGAATAGCCCATTTCATCGCCCAGTTTCTGGAAGGCTTCCGCAACACCTTCGCGGCTGAGGCTGAAACTGCCGCCGGCGAAGGATTCTTCCGTGGAGAGTATGCCGAGCATGACCAGCGCGTCGGTAACCGTGGGCTGAGCGCCGCCTTTGCCATAGGCGATGGGGCCGGGTTTGGCCCCGGCTGAGACCGGGCCAACCTTAAGGGCGCCGCCTTGCACATGGCAGATGGAGCCACCGCCCGCGCCGAGCGTTTCCACCTTCACCATCGGCACGCCGATGAGGTAGCGGTGATGCATGCTCCAACCCGCCTCGGCGGGGGCCGTGCCATTGATGACCAGCGACATATCGTAGGAGGTGCCGCCGAGATCGACGCAGAGCAGGTTGGGATGACCCTTGGCGGTGCCAACATAAGCGGAACCGGCCACGCCGCCCACGGGGCCGGAGGCGAGTACGCGGATGGGGGCCCCATCTATGTATTCCTTGGTCATCACGCCGCCATTGGCCTGCATCACGAGGAGCTGGCGGGGATAGCCGCCTTCCTTCAGGCGGGAAGCCAGACGTTCGATATAGGCGGTGACGGGGGGCGCGATATAGGCGTTGACCACCGTGGTGCTGGTGCGGTCGTATTCCGGGCCGCGCGGCAGAACCTGGTGCGAGAGCGAGATGTTGGCGCCCGGAAGCTCCTCGGCAATGATTTCGCCAATACGTTTTTCGTGTGCCGGGTTGATGAAGGAAAACAGCAAGGAGACAGCAACGGATTTTACGCCTTGCTTGCGGAGTTTGCGGCAGGCGGCGCGGACGGAGGATTCGTCCAGCGGTTTGTGGATGGAACCGTTGAACAGCACGCGCTCGGAAACCGTGAGACGGCGGCGGCGCGGGGTGATTTGCTTGGGCGGGGCCAGGCGGACATCCCAGATGTCTTCCTTGAAACCACGGCGATATTCGATCTCGTCGCGGAAGCCTTCCGTGGTGATGAGGCCGGTGAGCGCGCCATTCATTTCGATGAGCGTGTTATCAGCCACGGTGGTGGCGTGGACGCTGGCATCGCATTGGCCCAGGAAATCGCGCAACGGAAGGCCTTCTTTACCAGCCAGTATTTCCAGACCGTTCATCACGCCTATCGAGCGGTCCTCGGGCGTGGAGAGGTTTTTGTGAACAATGACCTGCGTACCTTTAAGGAGCGCGAAATCGGTGAATGTGCCGCCAATATCGATACCAACGCGATAACCCATTTTGCTCCCTCGTCCGGCGGCGCCGGGTTGTTCCTAAAAATTCGTCAGGCGGCTTTGCGCATTTGCGCGCGCAATTGCTCCGTCGCCGCGTAATCGACCGCCAGATCGTAGTCTTCCAGACTGCCGGTAAGGACCACGCCGTAGGCTTCCCGCGCGGCTTTCAGGCTTACATATTCGTCCAGCACGTCTTCCTTCACCGCATCGGGGTTGCGTGACAGTGCCGGGCCAAAGCCCGCGCCGCCGCCATGCTGGTAGGCGATGGTAGCACCTGCCGGGAGCTGGGCCTGGGCGGTGCGCTCGATCTTGCGCTCGTTGGGCGAGCCGACCTCGAAATAATTTGTGTATGGAATGGCGTCTTCCCCGCCGCACATGCCGCGCAGCGGGTGGTCGGCGGAGACCATCCAGGCCACTGCCATGGTAGGGGCGAGAACGGTTTTGACGTTGAGGCTGCCCGGCGCGCCGCGCCATTGGCCTGCGCCGCCGCCATCGGTTTTCATCTCGCGGCTGACATTGAGGATGGGGAAGCGCATTTCCGCATCCTCGGCTTCCGACAACAAAAGATTGCCGAGGCTGACCGGGCATGAACCCCAGCCATCTATGCCTTGCACGGCGGAGGCATCCATGGAGCGGCAATCCACACCCTGGTCCATCCACATCATGCCGCTGGCATCGAACCCCATGACGGCATTGGGCATGCCTATTTTGTAGAGCTGCGGCGCGGCGCGCTCTGGCACCACCTGGCTGAGCGCAAGGCACGTGGCTTCGGTAATCTCGCTGGCTGGGTGGAAGGAGCCAAGCGCGGCGGGCTTGCCCGGCGGCGGCTGGGCGATGCAGCCCGCGGGGATGATGATATCAACAGCGTTGAACAGGCCTTCATTCTTGTCGATAGACGGGTCGATGGCCGCACCCACCTGGGTCATGACGTAGGAGCGGCTATTGGCGAAGGTGTTCCACACGCCGACGAGATTCTGGCGGTCATCCGTGCCGGTAAGGTCAACGGTGAGCTGATCGCCCTGCACCGTGCAGGCCACATGCACCTTGATGTCGCGCGTGCCTGCCGTGTCGTGGTCGATGAGCACCGTGCCTTCGTAAACGCCATTGGGCCAGGCGGAAACTTCCTCGCGCATGCGCTTCTCGCTATGGGCGATGGCATGGTTGATGGCGGCCTTTACCACATCGGCTCCGTGCTTGCGGATCATGCCCTGCAATTTTACCGCCGCCTGCTCCACGCCGCCGATCATGGCGGCGAGGTCGCCGCCGAACGTGGCGAAGCGGTTATTGCGCTCCAGCATGTGGATGACATCCTTGCGCTTACTGCCACGATGCACGAGTTTGAGGCAGGGGTAGCACACGCCCTCGGTGTAGATGTCCGTTGCCTCCAGCGTGAAGCCGCCTGGGTCCTTGCCGCCCGTGTCGCCCTGGTGGGCCTGCAGGGTCTGGAACAGGATCAGCTCGCCGGTATCATCGAATACCGGCGCATAGACGCAATAATCGGGCAGATGGCCGCCGCCATATTCGGGGTCGTTGGAGAGCAGCACGTCGCCAGGGCCGATGTCGTAAGTCTCCATGTTCATCAGCGCCCAGCGCACCATCATCTGGTTGACGAAGGTGAGGTGCGGCGTGCCGATGGCGCCCATGGCGAGGCGGCCATGCGCATCGACGATGGCGGCGTTACGCTCGTTGGAGGAGTTGATGATGGGCGAGGACGCGGCGCGGCCAAGATGGGTGGCGGCTTCGAAACAGATTGTCTCGAACGCACCCCTAATGATGCTGGCCGTGACGGAATCGATATTTACGCCTGTGGGCAGCGGTGGCCGCGCGGCGGCGAGCTTGGCATTCAGTTCGTAAGACATGGCAGTGACTCCCCCATTCAATGTTCGGTGACGCTGGGGCCGGCATCGTTGAACAGGAAGCCGGTGGCGGCCTCGTCCGCCGAGGCGGGCATGGCGCTGCCGCCAGGGCGGTAGACGCTGACAACCATGCCGAGATCGAGATGGCCACCAGATTGCACGCGCAGTTCGGCACCGGCCAGGTCTCGCTTCTCGTGCTGCTGCTGTCTGGCGTTACGACGCATCTCCAACTCCCTTGCTCCGGCCCGAAGGCACAGCTTGACCAGGAGTAGCTACGCGCCACCCTTTAGAGCCGCAAGCTGGTGCCAGCCATGCTGCAATCTGCGGCAAGCGGGGCTGCGTTGGGGGAACAATGGGGTAAGGCGGAGTGTGATTGAAGGATGGCAAGCCGGGCCGCCATAAGGGCGGGTTGGCTGTGGAGGGTGCATATTGCTTATGCAAGCTGAATTTACGCGGGTGGCACGGGTGGAGGAACTGCCGCCAGGGGCCAAGCATGTGGCCGAGATCAACGGCAAAGCGGTTCTGCTATGTAATTCAAACGGCAAGGTTTTTGCCATCTCGAACATATGCTCCCATGCCGAGGAAAAGCTGGATTGCGGGCGCATGGGGAATGGCTGGATTGCCTGCCCCATCCATGGCGCGCGCTTTGACCTGGCCACGGGCAAGGCCAAGAATCCACCCGCCAAACAGCCAATTGCGGTGTATGCGGTGCGGCTGGAAGAGGGCTGGATAGAGGTGGCGGCGTGAGTGCCGGGCAGCGTATCGTGAAAGCGATTTTTTGCCTTTTACCTTGTTCGTGCGGCTTGGCTGGCCTATGCTGTGCTGCCCGCGAAGCTGCCCGCGGCACAAGGCGCCAAGAGACCCAAGAGATAAAGCGTTAAGGGCGGAAGGAGACCGGCATTTGCCTGTACTGGCTTTTGACATGACAAGCGCGAACCATGAGCACCGGCGCCATGAGTTCCGTGGCAAGAACAATAGCGATTATTATGAGGGCGAGCTTCGCGCCATCTCGCCGCGCGATGTTGACATGCGCATCGAGAAAAGCGTGGCCGGGGAATATTGCATCTACAAGCTCACCTCGCGTTCGGGCCTCGCCTTCCGCCGTTCCTGGGCGCATATACGGTCCGACAAGACGAATGTGACCGTGTTCTGGTTTGTCCGGCGCGGGCGGATTACCGTGTCCTCCCCCGGCGTGAAGCACGACATTAGCCCGCAGGAATGTGCCGTGACGCGCTCTTGCCGTCCCTTCAACATGGAGCTGACCCCGGATAAAAACGGCTTGCTGGAAGTGATGCATGTTGTCGTGCCCTCACACGAACTACATGCCATTATCAGCGACGGGCTGGAAGCAGGCCGGCCTTTTCCGGCCTCGAAGGGCGATTTATTTCTGGCTGAACGGATTTTTACGATGCTGTTCGACGAAGATGACCAGATCGATGCTGATATTTCCGAGCAGCTTGTGCGCACCTTGCTGACCGGGCTTGGTAAATCCATCGCCAAATTCAGCGGGCCACCAGCGCAGCGCAGCTCGATTGCTGAAAAACGTGTTGCAGACATTAAAAATTGTATCAACCGGCATATCGCCAACCCGGATTTGAATGCGCGCATGGTGGCGGAGCGCTGTGGCATTTCGTTGCGGTATCTGTGCCATATTCTCAAAAAGAACAACCTCTCCTTCTCCACGCTCATTTGGGAGCGGCGTATAGAAATGGCGGAGGCCTGGCTGAAAGACACTGCGATGCAACATCATCTGGTATGCGAGATTGCGTATCTGGTGGGATTCAAGAGCAGCGCGCATTTCAGCCGCATGTTCAAGGCCCGTTTTGGCGTGGCGCCGCGCGAATACCGCGAGGCACATATGGGCAAGCCAGCCGAGCCGGCTTTGTGAGACCACCGCGGCGCGGATAAAACGCCCGAGTGCATGTTATGATGACTGCGGGTGCAATGCGGCCGCTGCGCGGTTTACCTTTGCCATGCAAGGTGGCAAAGGCCGTGCACAGATCATGTTCCGGGGAAAAACCATGGAGAGTCTGCAGCGCCTGCAGGCCATTGAGGAGATAAGGCTGCTCAAGGCGCGCTATTTCCGCTTCATGGATACCAAGCAATGGGCCGCGCTGGCGGATTTGTTCATGCCGGATTTACAGGTGCTGAGGCCGGATGGCGGGGTTTACCTGCAAGGCGGTGCGGAATTTGCCGCGAGCCTGAAGCATTCGCTGGAGCATAGCGTATCTGTGCATCAGGGGTTTATGGGAGAAATTGAGATTCTCGGCGCGGAAAATGCTACCGGCATCTGGGCCATGCAGGATGTGATTGAGTGGCACGGCAAGCACCCGGTGCAGGGGTGGAAGTCGATTATCGGCCGCGGCCATTACCATGAGACCTACCGCAAGCATGAGCGCGCCTGGCGCATTGCCAGCCTGTGCCTGATTAGGCTGCGGCTGGATACCGCTTGAGACTATTTTATGTGGGAATGAAGCACGCCATGAATGATTTGCCGATGGCCGACCGGTTTTCCGGCGGCCGCAACGAGAACCCGTATTGGAATGAGAGCGTCTGGTTCTCGATTTCCAAGCCAGAAGAAAAGCTGCACGGATTTGTGCAATATTATTTCCGCCCCAATATGGGCATGCTGAATGGCGGGCCGGTGTTGTGGGACCCGAGCGGGACGTTGCAGTGGAATTGCCTGTATTACAACTGGAGCCATTTGCAGGCGATGCCGCCTGGTGCAGAGAAGTTCAACATGCAGGCGCGTAATTCGCTGACCGTGAAGGTGCTGGAGCCGCTTACGCGTTATTCCATTGGGTACGACAAGGACGGGGTGAAGATCGGCCTGGTTTGGGAGGCGATTGGCCCTGTGCATGAGTTGAATACAGGCGATTCCGGGCAGCAGAAGACGGCGAAATTTCATATCGAACAGCCCGGACGGATAAAGGGAACGATATGGATTGATGCGCGGAAGATCGAGATTGATTGTTTCTCGATGCGCGATACTTCGTTTGGGCCGCGCGATTATGAAGCGCTGGCGGCGGGCGGGTATTTCTGGGGGATTGCGGCCAACAGTTCGTTTCATGCCATTGCCATGGGCGATGGCGATGAGCAGCGCGTGATTGGCGGTTATATCTACAAGGATGGCAAGCTGGCGAGTTTGGCCTCTGGCACGCGCAAGGTTGTGGAGTTTGGTAAATACGGGCCGAAGCGCGTGGTGTTTGAGGCTACGGATAAAACAGGCCGGGCGATGCGCGCCACGGGTGTTCTGGAAGATGGGCTTATTTTCACGGGTTATACGGACCATACGGTGGTGTGGTCGCTCCTCCGCTGGGAATGGAATGGGGTTGAACATTGGGGTGATAACCAGGAATTCAGCCCCCTCACCCGCTTTCGCGATATTGCGCGCGGTGTGATTCCGGCTGGTCATAAAAAGCAATAGGGAGCAAACATGCAGCCGGGGCAGATTATCATCGTCAACGGTACGTCGGGTTCGGGGAAATCCACCACCTGCGAGATGCTGGCCAAGGAGTCTGAGGATTTCTGGCTGCTTTATGGCATTGACCATTTTCTCGCGGGGACGCTGCCGGCCACATTCGGGCACCATGGGCCACGTTGCCGTGATGGGATTTACGCGCACCCCGTGAATGAAGCCGAACCGGACGGCGCGCTGCGCTGGAGTTTTGGCCCCTATGGCACGAGGGCTTTTGCCACGCTGCATGAATGGGTGGCAAGCGCGGCGCGCCAGGGGTGTAACATTATTCTCGACCATTTGATGATGATGGACCCGCCCGTGCTGCAGGATGCGATATGGCGCATGCAGGGCCTGCCCGTAACGCTGATAACGCTGAAGCCGCCTTACGAGGTGCTGGAGCAGCGCTTGTTGCAGCGCAAATACGACAAGAAGCTGCCAGCCGATATTCTGGGTGAAGAAACGGTACGGATTATTACCAACCGGCTGAACCGGCTGCGCCCTTGGTTTTATGAGGCGGTTTACGCCAATGATTGCTCCGACCTGGAGATAGACACCGCGCGGCACGGGCCGGAGGCGGTGTGCGCCATGATAAATGAGCGGCTGGCGGCGGGGCCGGGCACGGCTTTTGCGCAGTTGCGGGCACGCTTCCCCCTTGCCGGAAAATGAGACGTGGCTTGATCCGCGCCGCCACGGGACCGTAAACCGGCCAGTTGCGAATGGCAGGCGCGGCTGGCCGGCACTAGAATGGCACATGAGCCCGCAAGGGACGCAGCAGCGCAACCACAAGATTGGACGGGAACGGATTTGGGCATTGTGATGGAGAATAAAAACACTAACGCAGCGGCGCCGGTGGTGCTGATTACCGGCGCCTCGGCTGGCATTGGCGAGGCCACGGCACAGCGTTTCGCACGTGAGGGCTGGCGTATAGTGGCTGTGGCGCGCCGGGCGGAAAAGCTGGCGCGGCTGGCAGAGAACATTGCCGGGGCAACCGGGATAGCAACGCTTGCAGCCGATGTGGCAGCACCCGGCACGGCGCGGCAGGCCATAGATTTGACAATGGAACGATTCGGCAGGCTGGATTGCCTGGTGAATAACGCCGGCTCCGGGCGCTGGGCACCAGTGCACGCCACCGAAGATGCAATGCTGGATGAAGTAGTGGATATAAGCCTGAAAGGCACGTTCCGCTTCTGCCGCGCAGCGCTTGGGGTGATGAAGCCGGGGGCTTGTATCGTGACGGTGGGCTCCACATTTGGCCTGCTGGGCGGGCTGGATGGCGGCATTTATTGCGCGGTGAAAGCCGGGCTGGTTGGGCTGACCCAGACCATGGCCGCGCAGTATGGGGCCAGCGGCATACGCGCCAACCTTGTGGCGCCGGGCGTTATAAAAACTGACATGACAAAGGATTATTGGGACGCGCCCTTTTTCACGCGCATCAACCAGGAGATGACGCCGTTCGACCGCGAGGGCACGTGCGAGGATGTGGCCAACGCGATTTATTTTCTCGCATCGGACCAGGGCAGCTATATTAACGGCCAGAGCATTGCGCTGGATGGCGGCTGGTCGACCACGAAATATCTGTGCAAGGACGCCATGCTGGCCGAGCGCGTGCCGCATGCAAAGGCGGCGGAATAGGAGAAGCCTTATGAACACGACGAAGCAGACGGGTGTTTGCCCGGTGACGGGAAAAGGCACGATGCTGGAGCAGAGATCGCTCATTGACCCGGAGATTTCCGCACACCCGAAAGCCTATTACGACGCGATGCGCGCCGATGACCCGATTCATTATGACGAGAAGCTGCATATGTATCTCGTCTCGCGGTTTGAGGATATTCAAACGATCCAGCGTGATCCTGTCACCTTTTCGGTCGAGCATGGCTACAAGGCGCAGTATTCGGCCGGCTATTTCGAGGAGTTCAAGGAAATTCTTGAGCGTGAGGGCGGCGGGTACTTCCCCGATGCCATCATGTCCGACCCGCCATACCATACGCGCATACGCGGGCTTATGGACAAAGCCTTTACCGCCCACCGCGTGCGTGAGCTGGAACCGTGCATTACCGAAATTGTGGTGGATTTGCTTGATAAACTGCCCGCGGGTGAGCCGGTGGATATTGTCAAGCATTTCTCGGTGCCCGTGACCATCCGTGTGATTTGCGAGCAGTTGGGCGTGGAGCAGTATAATGCGGACAAGCTCTCACGCTGGTCTCAGGCCGTTACGGCCCAAATTGGGCGGATGCAGAACCGTGAGCAGATGGTGGAGAACGCGAAGGAGATTTGCGAGCTTCAACATTTCCTCATAGGGCATATAAAGGACCGGCAAAAACACCCGAAGGAGGACATGATCTCCGACCTGGTGCATGCGCGGATTGAAGGCTCGGATGAGCCGACACTGACCTTCAAGGAAGTGGTCTCGCTGGTGCGCGCCCTGATGATCGCGGGGAATGACACGACCGCGACGGCGATGACTAATTTGTTCTACGTGCTTGGCACGCAGCCGAAAGTGGCTGAGCTGCTCAAGGCTTCGGCTGACGATGACAAACTGATGTCGCGCTTTGTGGAGGAGCTGCTGCGGCTGGAGCCGCCCGTGCGCGGGCTTTCGCGCATGACTACCAAAGAGGTTGAGGTTGGCGGCAGGCTGTTGCCCAAAGGAGCGCATTTGCTGCTGATGTATGCCTCGGCTAATGACCAGGAGGATGTGTTCACCTGTCCGCGCGATTTCGATATGGACCGGCCTAATTTGGGGCGCCATGTTGCGTTTGGCGGCGGGCCGCACAGGTGCATCGGGCTTTCTCTGGCGCGCATGGAAATACGCATCGCGGCGCGCGAGGTGGCGAAGCGGCTGGAGAATATCAGGCTGAAAATTCCGTTGGCCGATATTCCGTATCTGAAATCGGTGGCGACGCATACGATCGAGCATCTGCCGATAAGTTTTACAAAGCGCTGAGTAGAGATATTCATGAACCAGGAATTAGCGGGCAAAGTGGCGATTATCACCGGCGGCTCCAGCGGCATTGGGCGCGCGACGGTGGAGGTGTTTGCCCAGGCCGGGGCACGGGTGGCGATTGCCGATGTGAATGACGGCGCGGGCGAGGAGTTGGCCAAACAGATTGGCCCGGATGCATTTTACCAGCATACCGATGTTGCCCAGGCCGGGCAGGTGCAGGCGCTGGTGGATGCGGCTGTGGCCAGGTTTGGACGGCTGGATATCATGTTCAACAATGCCGGTATTTCCGGCGGGCGGCACCCGTATTTCCTTGATGACGACCTGGAGAATTTTCATGACGTCATCGGGGTGAATTTATACGGGGTGATGATCGGCGCGCAGCGCGCCGGGCGTTATATGGCCAAGCATGGCGGCGGGGTGATTCTGAATAATGCTTCCATCGCGGGCATAATGGCGGGGCAGGCGCTGATGAGCTACCGGGCCTCGAAAGCCGCGGTCATACATCTCACCAAATCGCTCGCCATAGATTTGGCGCGGCATAATATACGCGTGAACTGCCTGGCGCCGGGGCATATACGCACGCCTATTCGTGTAATGACGGACGGACCCGTGGCAGCCAGCGTGGCGGTGCGGCTGGAGGAGCATTTGCAGCCGGTTTGGGATGAGAATAAGCCGCTAAAACGCGCCGGCGTGCCAGAGGATGCGGCCTATGCCGCGTTGTTCTTGGCCAGCAGCCGTGCTGCGCAGATAACCGGCGCGATTTTGCCGGTGGATGGTGGAATCTCGGCGGGTGATTCGGTAAACCATCTGGCAAAGCTGCTAACCGCACAGGAAGAATTTTTGGCGAATGAAGGAAATGAATGATGCGTGAGGTGACGGTCACATTCGTGGAGGAGGACGGCACGGCAAGGGTGCTGGCCGCCGAAACGGGCCAGTCTTTGATGCAAGCCGGCAAGGATGGCGGTGTCGCTGGTATATTGGCGGATTGCTCTGGCTCCTGCGCCTGCGCCACCTGCCATGTTTATGTGGATGAGGCATGGTTCGGCAAAACCGGCGCACCAGATGCGATCGAGGACGAGATGCTGGATATGGTGGCCGATGTGCGCAAGCCAACCAGCCGCCTCTCTTGCCAGATTAAGTTGAGCCAAACGCTGGATGGGCTGAAAGTGACCGTGGCGCCAACGGGCTGAGGCGTAGATGCCAAAACGCCGCCGGGGCTGGCCCCAGGCGGCGTTTTGCGTGTTAACCGTGCGGGCTGCTCAGCGGAAAATCGCAATGAGGAGCTGTTTCTTGCAGCTCGATGATATTGCCTTCCGGGTCTCGCCCGTAAACAGATTTGACATGACCCATATCAATGGGCGCAGGGGCGCCGAAACTCATGCCCAGGGCTTTCAGGCGCTCAAACTCCCGGCCTATATCCGTTACGTCTACGCAAAAATGTGTATAGCCTTTATCTTGCGGGTTTAGCGGCGGGACCGGGCGCGGATCCGGGGCGGCGAATTCAAACATTTCCAGGTAGCAATTGCCGGCGCGCAACATCGCGCCACGGGCGGCGGAGCCAGGGACGTCTATGAGTCTGTCCAGCACTGGCTCATCCTTCCAAACAAAAGGCTCTCCCACCAGCTCGAAACCAAAGGCATCTTTGTAAAAACGGATCATCTTCTCGAAATCGCGCACATGTACGCCAATATGGTGGATGCCTCGGATCATGATACTCTCTCCTGCCGTTTATGCCCCGATAAGCCAGCCGCGGCATGGATACAAATGGCGCGGCGGGGCTGCACAGAACCAGACAAATCGCGCTGCACAGTGGGACATTCGAAAGCCGCGAGGGGGCAGGCTAGTTTGCTGTATAATTTGGCGGCCGCCAGAACGGCCGCGAGAGAGGATGAAATAATGGCCAGCCAGATGATTACCGGCGCGCGCATATGGGACGCCACAGGAAACCCGGCTTTTGCGGGCGATGTGCTGGTTGAAGGCAACCATGTGCGGGCCATATCACGCATCCCCGGGCAATTGCGGCGCGAGGGGAGCGAGGTGATTGATGGCACGGGGATGACGCTGATGCCGGGCATGGTGGAGGGGCACGCACATCTTTCCTTCGAGGCCGTTGCGGCAACGGAGGACCTGATAACACCGCCGCCCGAGGAACAGGTTTTTGCAGCGGCGCGCGGCGCCAAGGCATTGCTGGACGCGGGATTCACCAGCGCCTATGGGGCATCGGAGGCAAAGCTGCGCCTGGCCGTGGCGGTACGAAATGAAGTGAATGCGGGGCGCCTGCCAGGGCCACGCATAAGGGCCGGGTCGCTGGAGATTTCCGTGACTGGGGCGATGGGCGATGAAAGCCGGTTGCATAACCCGCGCCCGGGTGGACCAGCCATGATTGTGGATGGGCCGGAGGAGATGCGCAAAGCCGTGCGGCTGGCATGCCGCGAGGGGTGCGACAATATCAAGCTCGATGTATCAGGAGACCCGTTCTACCCGAACACGCCGGGGCATACGACGCCCATGAGCTTCGAGGAAATCCGCATGGCGGTGCAAACCGCTCATGCTTACGGGCGCAAGGTGAACGCGCATACACGTTCGGTTGAAGGCTCAAAGCACTGCATTCGCGCGGGGGTGGATGGGCTGTTCCACTGCGAATATGCCGATGAGGAATTGCTGGACATGATGGAGGCGGCAAAGGAGCGTATTTTTGTTGTGCCCACGGTCAGCCTGTTTCATACAATTATGCACGGCGAAGCTGCACGCAGCGGCCTGACGCCAGAAGTGGGCGGCTATATGGGGCTGCAAGATCTGCTGGAGGAATCAGCCAAGACACATACGGCGCTGCGCAAGCGCGGTGTGCGGCATTTAATTGGTGGCGATTACGGCTTTGCCTGGAGCCGCCAGGGCACCAATGCACGCGACTTGAAGTTTTTTGTTGATTACTACGGCTACACGCCAGAAGCCGCGCTGATCTGCGCCACGAATTACGGCGGGCTGGCGATGCGCGCGCAAGGCGACCTTGGCACCATTGCCGAGGGCGCGCTGGCGGACTTGCTGCTGGTGGCGGGCAACCCGCTGGAGGATGTGACAATGATGACCGATGCCAACCGCCTGGTGATGATTATGAAGGATGGCGCGATTTACAAAAACACCACCGGCGCCGCGCAAAACCGCGCCGCTGCCTGAGACAGGATACGGAACATGAACGAAATGAGCAAGCAAGGCCCGGCTTTGAAACCAGGAGAAGCCCGCTGCCCGGCGGCTAGTACGCAGGAAATTATCGCACGCGACAAGGTGGGCGCGCCGGATTGGGTGCGCTCGGAAGCCTACGAATACATGGGCAGCGAGGATATAAGCAAAGACCGCTATATAAATGCCGATTATGCAAAGGCGGAATATGAACGGCTGTGGACGCGGACCTGGCAATTTGCATGCCGCGAGGAGCATATTCCCCAACCGGGCGACTACCATGTGTATGATGTTGGCCCTTATTCCTTCATCATCACCCGTGTTTCAGAAAATGACATTCGCGCCTATTACAATGCCTGTTTGCACCGCGGCACAAAACTACGTGCTTCAGGCACTGAAGGGCGCGCCTCGGAGTTCAAATGCAGTTTTCACGGCTGGAGCTGGAATGTAGACGGCAGCAACAAAAATGTGGTCTGCCCCTGGGATTTTCCGCATGTGGACAAGGCCGGTCTGAACCTTCCGGAAGCGCGGGTGGAACGGCTGGCCGGGTTTGTGTGGATTAACATGGACAAGACCGCACCGTCCCTGGCGGAATATCTGGGGCCGGAGGCCATAAAGCACATCAATGCATGGAAGCTGGAAAACCGTTATATCGCACTGCATGTGACAAAGCCGATTCCGGCGAATTGGAAACTGACCGTGGAGGCATTTCAGGAAGCCTACCACGTCATCGAGACGCATCCACAGGTGGCGGTTTCCAATGCCGATGCAAATTCGCAATATGACGTGTATGGCGAGCATGTGGACCGCTTCATTTCACCGCTGGGCGTGCTCAGCCCGCATCTGGAGGGTAAATATAGCGAGCAGGATATTCTGGACCAGTTTACCGTTGGTGATGCCGGGGTGCTGGAAGGCAACAAGCTGAGTGTGGGCGATGGCACGGCGCGGCAGGTAATGGCGGATATGTTCCGCGGCATGTTTGAGAAGGCCACGAATGCCGACCTTTCCGCCGTTTCCGATTCCGAAATTCTCGATTGTTTCTCTTATACGGTTTTTCCCAACTGCTTCCTCTTCCCTGGCATTTCGCTGCCCATGGTGTACCGCTTCCGGCCCAACCCGAAAAACCACCGGGAATGTCTTTATGAGGTAATGTTTCTGCGCCCTGTGGGCAAGGATGGCGTGCGCCCGCCACCGGCTGAGCCGATAGAGCTGACGCTGGAGCAGAGCTTTAAGGAGGCCGAGGGCATGGACCCAGGATTTGGCGCCATTCTGGACCAGGACACAGATAATTTATTCCTGCAACAGGAAGGGCTGGAGGCTTCGGCAAAACCAGGCATCACGCTGGGTAATTATCAGGAAATCCGCATCCGCCATTTTGAAAAAGCGGTTGACAAATACATGGCAATGCCGCCGCTAAAGCCTTGAGGCTGATCCGTGACCAAGACCGTTGTGAAGCTGGATGACCGCTATGAGCAATGCTCTGGTCAGATTTTTCTTTCATCCATGCAGGCGCTTGTGCGCCTGCCGCTGGACCAAAAGCGGCGCGATGCGGCTGCGGGGCTGAATACGGCGGGATACGTCACCGGGTATCGCGGCTCGCCGATTACCACGCTGGATGCACAGCTTTGGAGCGCACAGAAACTTCTGGATGCGCATGATATTCATTTTGAGCCCGGCCTGAATGAGGAGCTGGCAGCGACCAGCCTGCGCGGAACCCAGCAGCTGGGCTGGTTTGGGCCGGCGCGGTTTTCTGGCGTGTTTGCCATGTGGTACGCCAAGGGGCTGGGGGTGGACCGCGCTTGCGAGGCTCTTAAGCTCGCGAATTTCGAGGGTACAGCGGCGCAAGGTGGTGTGCTGGTGGTGGCGGGCGATGACCATGCCGCGAAATCCTCAGCTTCAGCGCATCAATCGGAACATACGCTGATCGCAGGGTTTATTCCGGTTCTCGCCCCCGCCACCACGGATGAGATTCTGCAATATGGCCAGCTTGGCTGGGCGCTATCGCGCCATAGCGGCCTGTATGTAGGGCTTAAGACCGTTACCGACACGCTGGATTTAACCTCTTCAATTACAATACCTGAATTTTCAGTTTCTATACCGCAATATTCTGGTAAAGCATTGAATATCCGCCGCGGGCTGGCACCACTTGCGCAGGAGGCACTCGTGGTAAACGAGCGCCTGCCCGCCGCGATTTTGTTTGCACGCGCCAACGGGTTGAACCATGTGGTGGTGGCGCCAGCACAACCGCGCCTGATGATTATCGCGGCTGGAAAATCGTATCTCGACGTACGGCAGGCGCTGCACGATCTGGGGCTGGATGAGGCGCGTTGCGCGGCATTCGGCATTGGGCTCATCAAGCTGGGCATGACATGGCCACTGGATGGAGAATTTATCCGCCAGAGCTGCGGCGCGGCGCGTGCAGTGCTGGTGGTGGAAGAAAAGCGGCCTGTAATTGAGGAACAGCTTGCAAGCGCGCTCTATGCTCTTTCCATCCGTCCTGAGATTCTCGGTAAACATGATGAGCAGGGGCGCGTGCTGTTTCCGGCTGATGGCGTGCTGGATGCGGCCCAAATTCGCCATGCGGTTTTGCGCCAGATGGCACGGCTGGGAATTGAGGATGACCACGTGGCGCGGCGCGCGGCAAGGTTGGCGGCATTCGAAGCCGCCGTGCCGCCAGCCACGGCCATTCGGCCGGCGTATTTCTGTTCAGGTTGCCCGCATAACAGCAGCACGAATATCCCCGATGGCAGTATCGCGCTCGGCGCCACGGGCTGCCATGGTCTGGCTGCCTTCATGCCAGAACGGCGCACGATGAATGTGGTGGGCATGGGCGCGGAAGGAATGGCCTGGGTCGGCGCCAAGAATTTTGTGGAAACCAAGCATGTTTTCGCGAATATGGGCGACGGAACCTATGCGCATTCCGGTATTCTCGCTATACGCGCCGCGGTTTCCGCCAAGGCGAATGTGACGTTCAAGGTTCTGTATAACGATGCCGTGGCCATGACCGGCGGACAGCCGATGGAAGGGAATATCTCCGTCGAGATGATTATCAAGGAGCTTCAGGCGGAAGGCGCCGCGCCGGTTATACTGGTAAGTGACGAGCCTGAAAAACATGCAAACCCAGGCGTGCGGGTGCTGCACCGCGACCATCTGGACAAGGTTCAGCGTGAGTTGCGCGAGGTGGCAGGTGTGTCGGCCATTGTGTATGAGCAGACCTGCGCCAATGAAAAACGCCGGCGGCGAAAAAGGGGGGATTATCCCGATCCGGATTTGCGGCTCTTTATCAACCCCGATGTGTGCGAGGGGTGTGGGGATTGTTCACGGCAATCCAACTGCGTCTCCATCACACCGCTTGAGACAGAGTTTGGACGGAAGCGGACGATAGACCAATCTAATTGTAATAAAGATTATAGCTGCATAAAGGGGTTTTGTCCGTCTTTTGTTTCTCTGCGCGGCGCCAAACCCGCGCGGCGCGGCGGTGATATGGGGAAACTGGATACGCTAATTGCCACCCTGCCCCAGCCTGCCATCGTGGATGCGCGGGATTCTTATTCCGTTATCGTTACAGGAATTGGCGGTACGGGGGTACTTACCGTGGGTGCCATACTCGGCATGGCCGCGCATATAGAGGGTAAAAGCGCAAAAGTGCTCGATATGACCGGCATGGCGCAAAAGGGCGGCGGGGTGATGAGCCATGTGCGGTTCGGCCTATCGGCCGACTCTATTCCTTCCGCGCGTCTTGGGGCGGGACAGGCGGATTTGCTGGTGGCGTGCGACCTTGTCGTGGCTTCCGGGCCGGATGTGCTGAGAACGCTGCGGGCGGATACCACGGTGGCGGCCAATGCGGATATAGTGCCGACTGGCGCGTTTCAGACCCAGCCGGATATAGACCTTACCCCTGCCCTCTTCATCAAAGCCATAGAGCAACGCACAAAAAAGCTGATGCCATTGCAGGCTAATACATTGGCGGCGCGGCTGTTGGGCGACAGCATTTTCACCAACCTGCTGATGGTAGGGTTTGTTGCGCAAAAGGGACTGCTGCCAATAGGGCTGAGCTCGATAGAGGAAGCCGTGCGATTGAACGGCACGGCCGTAAAGCAGAATTTGCAGGCGCTGGCACTGGGCCGCTTGGCAGCAGCACAGCCCAGCGAAATGTTGCGATTAGTAAATTTTAATGGCTCAAGCCCGCCTGCGACTATAGGCGAGATGGTGGCCAGCAGGGCCAAGCATCTTACCGATTATCAAAACGCCGCCTATGCCAAAATTTATACCGATTTCATAAGCAGCCTCGCGGCGCAATTGCGCGGGCGGGTGAAGAATGGCGACGGTTTTCTGCTACAGGTGGCAAACCATCTTGCCCGGCTGATGGCGTATAAGGATGAGTACGAGGTAGCGCGTCTTTATAGCCTGCCTGGCTTCCGCATGGCACTGGCGCAGCAATTCGAGGGAGATTTCAAGATCGCCCTCAACCTCGCACCGCCATTTTTGGCGCGGCGGCGCGATGCGCGCACGGGACGGCCCAGAAAAATGGAGTTCGGCGCATGGGTATTTCCAGCATTAAAGCTGCTTTGCCGGATGAAGGCATTGCGCGGCACAAGGCTGGACCCGTTTGGCTACAATGATGAGCGGCGCATGGAGCGGGCGCTGGTTGTGGAATATCGCAACCTGGCCGCGCGGCTGGCGGAAGGCATGACAGAGGCCACTCTGCCACAGGCCACGGAGATTGCCGCGGCCGCGCACCTGATTGCAGGATATGGGCCCGTGAAGAAAGATGGGATAAAAGCGTATAACGAACGGGTTACGGCGCTGCTGGCGGCTTATGATTGGCCTGCGAGCATGGCCGCGGAATAAAACAAGGGGAGCAAAATGGCCGGGACATATGATGTGATCGTGGTTGGCTCCGGCGCTGCCGGTATGACCGCCGCGTTGCGCGCCGCGGCGCTGGGGCTGCATGTGCTCATTGTTGAGAAAGCGCATAAATATGGCGGTACTTCAGCTACCTCGGGCGGCGTGGCGTGGATTCCCAACCACGGGCTGGGTGGCAGCAACGATACGCGCGAGGAAGCGCTGACCTATCTCGATGCCGTTATCCAGGGGCCGGTGAACCGCGAACGGCTGGAAGCCTATGTGGATACGGGGCGCGATATGCTGGGCTTTCTCGGCAGCCTCGGGGTAAACTTCATTCCCATGCCCTGGCCGGATTATTTCGCCGAGCTTGCTGGTTCGCGCACCGATCGTTCCTTGGTCATGCCGATGTGGAATGGACGCAGACTGGGTGATAAATTCCCGCTGGTGCGCGAACAGTTTCCGCGTTTCAAGCTCTTCAACCGTTATGCGATGAATTTGGAAGAGACATTTACCATCGCGGCGCGTGGCAAGGGGTGGAAGCGCATGCTGGCGAAAGTTATCGCGCGCTATTGGCTGGACCAATCCACCCGCCGGGTGACCAAGCGCGACCGCTGGTTTACCTCGGGCAATGCCGTTATCGGGCCGCTGCTGGAACAGCTTTCCACCAGGAATGTCGAGATAAGGCTGGAGACGAAGCTGGAAGAATTGCTGGTGCAGGATGGCAAAGTAAGTGGTGTGCGCGCCAGCCGTTTTGGCACGGCTTACGACATTGCGGCACGGCATGGTGTAATTATTTGCGCGGGCGGGTTTGAGTGGAACCAGGAGCTGCGAGACCGTTTCTACCCCGTTAAGACTTCCATCTGGTGGAGCAGCACACCGCAGGGTGCCAATACGGGCGATGCCCTGTTGGCGGCGGAAGCCATTGGTGCCGCCACGGAGCATACGGGGGAAGGCTGGTGGGCGCCTACAATGATTATGCCCAGCATCTCAGCCTCGAATTTCGAGGAGGTGCATCAGGCGGTGTTCGATGCCGGCCGCCCTTCAAGCGTGTGTGTCAACCGCAAGGGAGACCGGTTTGTGAATGAAAGTTGTTCGTACGACCGGTTTGGCGCGGGCATGGTGGCAGACCAAAAAAAGACCGGCGCCAATTTGCCCTGCTGGCTGATTTTCGATTCCGTTTTCCGCGCCAAATTCACCGCTGGCGGGTTTCTGCCCTCTGCGGTGATGCCGGATAAATCCATCCCCATCGATTGGTGGGACCATTATATTTTCAAAGCCGATACCGTGGCGGAGCTGGCGCAGAAATTGCAGATTGATCCAACGAAAATTGAGAATGTGGTAAAGCGCATGAACGAGTATGCGGCCAAAGGCGAGGACCCGGAATTCGGGCGCGGCAGCACGATTTATGACCAGGCCTTTGGCGACCCCACCTGCAAGCCCAATCCGGCACTGGGGCCGATTGTGAAGGCGCCTTTCTACGCGATCCCGATTCATCTGGGCGATTTGGGCACCAAGGGCGGGCTGAAAGCCGATGCCAAGGCGCGTGTGCTGGATGGCAATAACCAGCCAATCCCTGGCCTGTATGCGGCGGGCAATGCCACGGGCAGCCCGTTTGGGCTGAATTATCCGGGAGCTGGCGGCACAATTGGCCCCGCCATGGTGTTTGGCTTTATAGCAGCCAATGAGATTGCGGCCCGCGCCAGCAACAGCGCGCCCGCCTGAATTTGAGGAGTGAAAATAATGAGCAGGACATTCGATGCATTATCGACAGCAGAAGAGGTGCTGGACGGCATAGACCTAAGCGGAAAGCGGGCTTTCATCACCGGTGTTTCAGCCGGTATTGGCGTGGAAACCGCACATGCGCTGGCCGCGCGCGGAGCTGTTGTATTTGGCGCGGCGCGCGATTTAGCCAAGGCTGAAGCGGCGATGGCCGGGTTGGGAGAAAGCCGGGTGAAGCTGGTTCACCTGGACCTTGCCTCGCTCGCCTCCGTGCGCGCCTGTGCCGATGCGATGGCGAAAGAAGGGCCATTTGATCTTGTCGTTGCCAATGCCGGGCTGATGGGCCCGCCCTTTGGGCGTACTGAAGATGGGTTCGAAACACAATTCGGCACCAATCATCTCAGCCATTTCGTGCTGGTCAACCGCCTGGCGCCACATATCAATCCCGGCGGGCGCGTTGTGGTTCTGGCGTCTTCCGCGCACCATATTTGCGACGTTGATCTCGATGACCCGAATTTCGAGCACACGGAATACACACCCTATGGTGGCTATGGCCGCTCCAAAACCGCGAATATTCTGTTTGCCGTGGAATTCGACCGCCGCCATCGCGGCCGCGGGATACGCGCCACCGCCGTGCATCCGGGCGGGGTGGCCACGGAGCTGGGGCGCTATATGGATGACCAAACGCGCGAGGCGCAGCGCAAGGCGCTGGCGAGTGGCGGCGGAAATTGGAGTTTCGTGCGTAAAACCGCCGCGCAGGGCGCCTCCACCAGCGTATGGGCGGGCGTGTATGCGCCGGCTGATGAGGTGGGCGGGCGCTATTGCGAGGATTGCCATGTGGGCGAAGTGCTCTCTGGCCCCGCCCCCAGCCCCATGGGGCCGGGTGTTGCGGCTTATGCACTAAACCCGGAGCGGGCCAAGGCACTATGGGCCAAGAGCGAGGAGATGGTGGGCGAAAGATTTTGAGCCGCAATGCCGATCAGGGGCTAATACCCCCTGATCGTATTGATGATGCCGGAGAAATCCACGCCACCCTGCCCGGATTCAACAAAATTTTTGTAGATTTCCGTTGCATGTTTCCCAAGCGCGGTAGCGGCGCCGGTTGCGGCGGCGGCTTCCTGGCTCAACAGCAAATCCTTCAGCATAAGGGCCGCCGCAAAGCCCGGCTTGTACCCGTTATTGGCAGGGCTGCCGGGCACCGGCCCCGGCACAGGGCAATAGCTGGTGAGAGACCAGCATTGGCCAGAGGCGGTGGAGGCAACATCGTATAGTGCCTGATGCGAGAGGCCGGTTTTTTCCGCCAGCACAAAGGCTTCGCCCACGGCAATCATCGAGATGCCGAGGATCATGTTGTTGCAGATTTTCGCGGCCTGCCCGGCGCCAGAGCCGCCACAATGGACGATCTTCTTGCCCATGAGTTCCAGCACCGGCTTGGCGCGGGCGAAATCGCTTTCCTCGCCGCCTGCCATGAATGTGAGCGTGCCCGCCGCCGCGCCGCCAACACCGCCGGAAACCGGGGCGTCGAGCTGCTTCATGCCCGCCGCAATAGCCAAGGCGTTGGCCTGGCGCGCGCTCTCGATGTCGATTGTGGAGCTGTCCATGAATAAAGTGCCGGGGTGTGCGGCCTGGAGGATGCCAGTTTGGTAAAGCTCAAGCACCAGCTTTCCGTTTGGCAGCATGGTGATGACGATGCCGGCGCCCTTCACGGCCTCGGCCGCGCTGGCCATTACCGTAATACCGGCCTTGGCCGCGGCCTCGCGGGCGGCGGGCACAACATCGTAACCCTGCACCTTATGCCCGGCCTTCACGAGGTTGCTGGCCATGGGCAGGCCCATATTGCCGAGGCCGATAAACCCGATCGCTTCGCTCATATCTCCACCCTTCCCTATTGCGGCGCCAGCAGGCCGCGCGCGATGATGACGCGCATAATCTCGTTCGTGCCTTCGAGAATCTGGTGCACGCGCAAATCGCGCACGATTTTCTCGATGCCGTAATCGGCCAGATAGCCGTAACCGCCGAGCAGTTGCAGCGCCTGGTTGGCCACATCGAACCCTGTATCGGTAACAAAACGCTTAGCCATGGCGCAGAGTTTGGTGGCGTCAGGCGCTTTGGCATCCAGCGCCGTAGCCGCCCGCCATAGCAGCAGGCGCGCGGCTTCCAGTTCGGTCGCCATATCCGCCAGGCGGAATTGCAACGCCTGAAACTGCCCTATGGGCTGGCCAAACGCCTTGCGCTCTCCCACATAGGCGATGGCTTTATCCAAAGCCGCCTGGGCGCCGCCGAGCGAGGCCGCGGCGATGTTGATGCGCCCGCCATCCAGCCCCGCCATGGCGAATTTGAAGCCCATGCCCTCCTCACCAAGCAGATTGGCCACGGGCACGCGCACATCCTGGAAGACCACCTGCCGTGTTGGCTGGGCGTTCCAGCCCATTTTATGCTCATTGGCGCCGAAGCTCACACCTTCCATGCTCTTCTCGATGAGCAGCGTGGAAATGCCTTTTGGCCCTTCGCCGCCCGTGCGGACCATAACGGCGTAAAGCTCCGCCGTGCCCGCGCCCGAGATGAATTGCTTTGAACCATTTACAATATAATGCCCGCCATCCCGCACCGCGCGCGTGCGCAACGCCGCCGCGTCGGACCCGGCAGCGGGTTCGGTAAGGCAGTAGCTGGCAAAATGCTCCATGCCGCAAAGTTGCGGCAAATATTTGCGGCGCTGCTCCTCATTGCCATAGAGGTCGATCATGCCCGCGACCATGTTATGAATGGAGATATAAGCAGCTATGGTGGGGCAGCCCGTAGCCAGCGCTTCTATAATCAGCGCCGCATCGAGGCGCGAAAGGCCGGAACCGCCATGGGCCTCGTTCACGTAAATACCGCCCATGCCCAGGGCGGCGGCGGCACGCATTGTCTCAACGGGAAAATATTTATCGCGGTCCCACGCCACGGCAAATGGCGCCAGATGCTCATTGGCGAATTCGCGCGCCATATCGCGTATGGCGGCCTGCTCGTCAGCCAGTTCAAACGACAGACCGCTCATTCCACACTATCCCTCCCAAATACCGGGCGCGATTGTAAGCCGTAAAAGCCGCACCCATCATAGGCGGGAATTTGCACAGCCATTCTGCACAAATTCCCATGGCCTCATGGGCGGCCCAAAAATTCCAGGATCATCGGTGCCAGCAGCGGCCAGCGCTCGAACCGGCCGCGGCCTGGCTCATTGGGGATTTTGGAGCAGTTATTCCATTCCTGGTCGGGCCAGGGTGGCTCCACAAGCTGGGCGTTGGGCAGCAGGGCTGCCGTCTGTTCGCTGGCCTCGCGCGTGTGGGAAAGATCGCTCTTGCCACTGCGCAGCACAATGGCCGGCATGGTCATGCGCGTGAATTGATCCGCCGAAATGCCCGGCACGGGCGAGGTGCGGGAATAGGCATAGCCCTCGGCCCAAAGCTGCATACGGGCGATAAAGGCATCTGGGTCCCATTGCAGAATCAGCTCGCGGTTACGCGGGTTGCGGGCAATCTGGTCAGCAAAACCGGGCAATGCCGCCACCGCCTCCATCCCCCCGCGAGACGCCGCCACGGCGGCATCGGCACAGTAATAACTGGCAAGCTGCGCCAAAGAGATTGGTCCGCCGCTAATCCACCAGATAAAGAGCTTGCTCACGCGCTCGGGCGCCCGCGCCGCCGCCATGAGCGAGATGCGTGAACCAGCCGAGCCGCCAACAAGGGCAAAACGCCGCAGGCCCAGCGCCTCGGTAAGGCCCACCAGCGTATCGGCATGCAGGGCGGATTCGCTGACGCCTTCAAAACTTATATCAGAGGCACCACAATTCGGGCGGTCCCAGGAGAGCACGCGGTAGCCCCCCTCCACCAGCACCGCCGCCAGTTGCGGCAGGCCTGGCGTATCGCGCGGGTAACGGCCGCCAGGGGTGAGAATAACAACGGGCGATCGTTCGTCTCCGAAAAACTCATAATCAATTTCAATTCCGCCCACATTTTGGCGTGCCATCTCGCGTCTCCCTTATCGTTGCTGCCCGAGTGTAATTTCCTCTGCCGCAGGGGTAAACAGGGCCGCATTCCCCAACCGCCACCCGGCGTGACTGGGCGTGATCTCCCTGTATTGAATAATGGGCAAATTCGGATTACTGAGTAACACATTTAGTCGAATAGTGACATAGAGAGGGGTTTATGGCGGTCAAGCGCAGCCTGAGTGCGAGCCGGATGCTGGCGGTGTTCGAGCTTGTGGCGAAGCTGCAACCCGTGGGGGTGAGCGTGCTGGCGCGCGAGCTGGATGCCGACAAATCAGCCGTTCAGCGCGATTTGATGACGCTCTCCGATGCGGGCTGGATTCACGCCGTGCCTGGCTTGCGCGGGCAATGGGAACTGACCCTGCACGCCCTCTCACTCGCCCGCCCCCCCCATAGCACAGATAGCTTGCGTAACAGGCTGCGCCCAATGATGGAGCGGCTGCATAAAGCCACGGGCGAAACTGTTTACCTCAACCTGCCCTACCAGAACCATTTTGTGGTGGTGGATGCGCTGGAGAGCCAGCAATTGCTGCGCGTGGTGCCCTCCATTGGCATGAGCGTGCCCATGGCGGGTAGTGCCACGGCGCGCGTGTACCTGGCCTTTATGCCGCTACCCGTGCAAGAGGCGCTGATTGGCGCTGCGGCGGCAGCAGCCCGGCAGGAGGATTTTGCCGCCACACGCCAGCGCGGGTACGCGGTAAACGATGGCGATTTGCTGCCCGGCTCAATGGCCATCGCCGCCCCTGTATTCACCAGCCATAACCACCCAGCCGGCGTGCTGGTGGTGGTGGGGCCAAGCGAACGTATACCGCCTGAGCGCCAGCACGAGATTGGCGTGGCCCTGCGCGAGGCCGGGCGCGGCGGCCTGGACGCCGCCGCCGTCCCGCCCGTTCTGGCGGGCTGAAAGCACAATCTCGCATGCCACCGCGTGGCCGCGCGCCGCGCGCTTGACGCCGGTCATCCAGTCTGTTTATGATATACACTATATCACAAAACAAGCCCCGCCCGCATCCAGCTTCGGAGACGCATCGCATGAATGCCGTAACCAGCCCGGGGGTCCATTGGGATCCCTACGACCCCAAATATTTCGCCAACCCCTATCCGGCCTTCAACCGGCTGCGTGAGGAAGCACCGCTCTATTATAACGGGCAATATGATTTTTATGCCGTGAGCCGGTACGAGGATGTGGAGCGCGGCCTGTTCGACCGCGATACATTTATTTCCGGGCGTGGCGGCATTCTTGAAATTATCAAACAGAATGTGCCCATTCCCAAAGGCGTGTTCATATTCGAAGACCCGCCCCTGCACACCATGCACCGCAGCCTGCTGACGCGCGTGTTCACACCTAAAAAAATGAACGCGCTGGAACCGCAAATCCGCGCTTTTTGCGCCAAGGCGCTGGACCCGCTGGTGGAAGGCGGACGCTTCAACTTCATCGATGATCTGGGCGCGGAAATGCCCTTGCGCGTCATCGGCATGCTGCTTGGCATTCCCGAGGAAGACCTGAAGAGCGTGCAGCACGAGGCAAATGAGAAGCTGCGCACCGATCCGGGCAAACCGAAGGACTTCACCGGTCATCAATTCGTGGGCGAAGGGTTCGAGGATTATCTCGACTGGCGCGTGAAGCATCCATCGGATGATTTGATGACAGAGCTTCTCAATGCTGAATTTACCGACGAAACCGGCACAATCCGCAAGCTGACACGCGAGGAGGTGCTGCTGTTCCTCAGCATTCTGGCAGGTGCTGGCAATGAAACAACAAACCGCCTGATTGGCTGGACCGGCAAGGTGCTGGCCGAGCACCCGGACCAGCGCCGGCAGATTTACGAAAACCGCGCGCTCATCCCGCAAGCCATCGAGGAGTTGCTGCGCTTTGAGCCACCCGGCCCCTCCGTAGGCCGGTACGTGGCGAAGGATACCGAATTCCACGGGCAAAAACTGCCTCAGGGCAGCGCCATCCTCTTTCTTGTTGGCGGCGCCAACCGCGATCCGCGCAAATTCACCAACCCGGATATGTTCGACATCCACCGTCCGCGCGTGCCGCATCTCACCTTCGGCTACGGCTTCCATTCCTGCCTTGGCAACGCGCTGGCGCGCATCGAGGGCCGCGTGGCGCTGGATGAACTGCTCAACCGCTTTCCTGAATGGGATGTGGACCTTGAGAACGCGCACCTTTCCTCCACCTCTACCGTGCGCGGGTGGGAGACGCTGCCCGCCTATACGCCCAAGGCGGGCAAGGCCAAACCCATTGCCGCCGCCGTGCCCGTGGCAAACCAGCCACCCGCGGGCGAGCGCTGGAAAATGGTGCTGAAAACGCCGATGGGACCGCAGGAAATGGTGATGACCATGCACCGCGATGGCAACCGCTTTACCGGGCGCATAGACAGCCCCATGGGCGGTGAGGATATTGCCGAAGGCAAGGTCGATGGCGAAAAGCTAAGCTGGACCATGAACGTAACAAAACCGGCGAAAATCAAGCTGAGTTTCGAGGTGACGCAAAACGGAGATGCGCTCACCGGCCATGCCAAGCTCGGCATGTTCGGCAAATCAGCGCTCACTGGCGAGCGCATCTAAAACCGGGGCGGCATGGTCAAAATTACCTACATCACCTTTTCCGGCAACGCGCATGTGGTGGATGTCCCGCCAGGCGAGACGCTTATGCGCGGGGCACGGGATAATAATATCCCCGGCATAGATGCCGATTGCGGCGGTGCCTGTGTGTGCGGGACATGCCATGTTTACATAGCCCCGGATTGGCGGGCGAAGCTGGGCAAACGGACGGAGATCGAGGAAGCAACCATCGAATTTTCAAGCGATGTAAAAGAGAATAGCCGCCTTGCCTGCCAGATTACCGTTTGCGCGGAAATGGATGGTCTGGTTGTGCATATGCCCGAGACACAATAGGCTGGGCTAAGCCGGATTCAGAAATTCGGATCGCTCACAAAGCGAGCGCGTCTCAAGTCATCGCGCTCTACCGGACTGTTTTGGCCTTATGCGGGTGTTGCTCCAGCAGGCCCACGCGCGGCACATCGGCCAGGCTGGGTTCCACCACCAGCCGGTCGAGTGTCTGGGCCATTTTCTCGATGCTTGCGGGCTCTTTCTGTTCCAGCCACCAGGCGAGAATTTCCAGCGTGGCGGCAACTGAAAACGCCACGCGCAAATCGCTCGGCGGCCAGGAATCCACGGGTGTTTCCGCGGCGGCCAGTTGGCGCATCTGGCGGATGAACTCGGTCTTCACCGTGCCTGCCGCGCCGCCCGTCAATAAAGCCGCCCACAAGGTTTTATGCGCCCATACATATTCAAACATTGTGCGCGAGGTAAGCTGCAAATCGGCGCTATGCAGCAATGGCAGCGTTACCGCCGTAAGCCCGCCAATCTGGTCGGCGGCCAGATCGTTCAGTAGCGCTTCCTTGCTGGGATAATGGCGGAAAAATGTGGCATAGCCGATTTTCGCCATGGCGGCGATCTCTCGGATCGTCACCTGCTCAAACGGCTTCTGTTCCAGCAGGCTGATAAGCGTATTACGCAATGCAACACGCGAGCGCGCGGCCCGGGCATCGCCCGAAACTGGCTGAACTCCGCTTTGCGCCTTCTCATTCACCTATCTGGAACCTCGTTTTGGTAGAGCCTGATGATTTTAGACCGGATCACAACGTGATCCGATCTAAAATCTGAATCCGGCTCTAAATCAATACAATAGAGCGCGATTCAAACCTTCGAATCGCTCGCAAAGCGAGCGCATCTCAAATCATCGCCCTCTAGGTATATACTACAATCGATGCGCCCAAACGCCAAGCGGGGCAAGATGCCAGCAGCTCATGCCGCCGGCGCCTTGCCTCAAAAACTTGCAACAACCCGTATGCCCGCCACAAATTCGTTGCGCAAATTATGCGTAGTATCGTTCGGGTCCAGTACGCCGCCACCAGGATTGATGACATATTGCATGTCTGGCTGCACCACCAGCCAGGGGGCAAGCTGTGCCTGGTAGGTCAACTCTACCAGCTCTTCAGCACCCCGTGGCGGCATGCCTGCAGCGCGGTCGAGGCTTGCCGCGCGGCTGCTGACCTTGCCTATGCCAAAATCAAGCCCCAGCTGATCATTATTCCGCCCCGGCAAGGGCGCGGCCATGGTAACCCCGCCATTAAAAAATAAGGTAATGAGATTCTCATCGGCTGGCGCGCCCATGATACGCCCGAACACATTAACGTTGCGCGCGTTATTGGTGGAAGATTGCCACACGGTCTGGTCCACCACACCATACAGGCTGTAATTGCCACGATGCATGACCGGGTTGCCATTACTGGCCGGGTTGGCCAGGGTCAGCCCATCTGTACTGTAGAGCTGATCGGGGAAAAAGCCGCTATCGTACCATCCGCCGATTTTATAAGTGCCGGGAAGGCCAAATAGCGTGGTGGCGTACTGAAGCTCAGCAATCCACAGCGCGCCGGTATTCAGGTTAAACTTGCCGCCCGCGGCATCCAGCGCCTGGGCATTGCTGCCAAACGAGCCGCCGCCTGGATTATCGTCGAACACACCGGCAAGAATGGCGGTGTTGCCATTGGGCTTGAAGCGCCCGCGCACGCCAAGCGATGAGAGCGGATAGGCCGGACCGCCACCACCGTAAAGATCAGCCGAAGGCACAAGCGGCCAGCCCGCCATGGTGTTTACAAACAGCGCCGAATATTTGCTGTCGATGAATTCATTGTCGACGCTCTGCTGGCCAATCTTGAGATCGAACATGCCTTTGGCGAATGACTGATCGTACCACAACTCCCATAAGCGCGTGGCATTCTCGCTCTCATTTCCATTGGCGGTTTGCAAATTATCGAGATAGGCGGGAGAAAGCGGCTGACCATGTATCTGCAGCGCGCTTATATGCAGCTTGCCCCCGGGTAGACCCACGGCTTTGGCCGTGTCCACATCCAGGCTCATGGTTGTCACACCTTGCATGGTGGCACCCGTCTTCACGCCACCGGAAAGATTGGCGAGCAGGTTCTCGCTGTCGTTCAACCCGAATGTAATGCCGGCATTGCCCAGCGCCGTGCGCAACCCGCCAATATTGCCCAGCAATTCCGGGCGCTGCCATATATTGCTATTATCGCTCTGCGCGCAGGCGGGGGCCGTGGCCAGCGCCGCGGCCAGCGCCGCAGCGGACAAACGCCGCAATATCCAAACTTTATTGGATTTTCCCATGCTCTTTTCCTGCTGACTCAAACTTGGAGCTGCCTGCCCGCATCAGCGGCGGCAGGGTATGCTATATTATAACATTTAATCAAGCTGCCCCGGATAAAGCCTGGCCAATATAACCGCCCTTCTGTTTTTGGCAGACAAGCAGAAATGGCTGGGCCACCCCGTTACTCAAGATTTTCGGAAATTTTTAGGGGCCGCAAAAGCTCCTAAAAAGCGTGTGATAATCCAGTCTATCACTGCCCACATTGAGGCGCCCAGCGCTTTCTGAAGTGGGACCGCACCACCCTGCCCCAGCATCATGCCACGCGCGGCCATCAACCATGGCAGAGATGTATTTCAGGAGAGAGGTAAGGTTTTTACTAGTTAATATTAAGAAGCATTTGCAATTTATGCGTTTGTCCTAATCGCCGTCCGCCGCCGTGTCAATATGCCAGGCCAATTTGACAAATCGTGCCACGGCGCGTTTGTTGGCGCCACCGAGGGGTGCTCCGTGAAGGAGCTGAGACATCGCCATGGGTGCAAGCCCGCCGCGATAAACCCTTTGAACCTGATCCGGGTCATGCCGGCGGAGGGACGGGGTTAATTGCAGCGCACAGCCCCGCTCTCCGTATTTACAAAGGAGAGCGGCCATGAACGTCCAAGCCAAGCCTGCCAGCATAACCACCGGCCCCATTGCCGGCTCACGCAAGATTTTTTCCGCGGCACCGGGGCGGGCGGATATTCTTGTGCCCTTCCGCGAGGTGGCATTGCACCCCAGCGCGAATGAACAGCCTTTGCCGCTTTACGATACATCTGGCCCCTATACCGAGGAAGGCGCGCGGATAAGCCTGGAAGCCGGGCTACCCAAACCCCGCGCACCCTGGATTGCGGGGCGCGCCTATACGCATATGGCCGGCCGCGCGGTAAAGCCCGAGGATAATGGCTTCACACCCGAAGACCGGCTGGTGCCCGCCTGCCCCGCCACGCAGGAAATACGCGCCGCCGCACCCGGCCAGCTTGTCACGCAATACCAATTCGCCCGCGCCGGGATCATCACCGAAGAGATGATCTATGTGGCCCACCGCGAAAATTTGGGCCGCATGTGCGCGCATGAGCAGGCCAGCGCCCTGCGCGCCGATGGCGAGGATTTCGGCGCCGCCATTCCCAATTTCATCACGCCGGAATTCGTGCGCGCGGAAATCGCCGCCGGGCGCGCCATCATCCCCGCCAACATCAACCACCCGGAATTGGAGCCGGTGATTATCGGCCGCAATTTCCTGGTCAAGATCAACGCCAATATCGGCAACAGCGCCATCACCTCCTCGGCGGCGGAAGAGGTGGAAAAACTGGTCTGGGCGATACGCTGGGGCGCGGATACGGTGATGGACCTTTCCACTGGCCGCAACATTCATAATATCCGCAGCTGGATCCTGCGGAACTCCCCCGTGCCCATCGGCACCGTGCCCATCTACCAGGCTTTGGAAAAAGTGCAGGGCGATGCCAGCAAGCTGGATTGGGAGGTGTTCAAGGACACGCTCATCGAGCAGGCCGAGCAGGGCGTGGATTACTTCACCATCCATGCCGGTGTGCGCCTGGCGCACATCCCGCTCACGGCCAGGCGCGTTACCGGCATCGTCTCGCGCGGCGGCTCCATCATGGCGCAATGGTGCCTCGCGCATCACCGCGAGAGCTTCCTGTACGAGCGCTTCGATGAGATTTGCGACATCATGCGTAAATACGATGTCTCTTTCTCACTCGGCGACGGCCTGCGCCCCGGCTCCAATGCCGATGCCAACGACGCCGCGCAATTCGCCGAGCTGGAGACGCTGGGCGAGCTGACCAAGGTGGCATGGGATAAAGGCTGCCAGGTGATGATTGAAGGCCCCGGCCATGTGCCCATGCACAAGATCAAGGCCAATATGGAAAAGCAGTTGGAGGTCTGCCACGAGGCGCCGTTCTACACGCTTGGGCCGCTCACCACGGACATTGCTCCGGGTTACGACCATATCACCTCCGCCATAGGTGCGGCGATGATCGGCTGGTTCGGCACCGCCATGCTCTGCTACGTCACGCCCAAGGAGCATCTCGGCCTGCCCAACCGCGAGGATGTGAAAACCGGCGTTATTACCTACAAGCTGGCGGCACACGCGGCGGACCTCGCCAAAGGCCACCCCGCGGCGCGGCTGCGCGATGACGCCGTCTCCCGCGCGCGCTTCGAGTTCCGCTGGGAAGACCAGTTCAACCTGGGCCTGGACCCGGATACGGCGCGCGATTTCCACGACGAGACCCTGCCGAAGGAAGCGCACAAGACGGCGCATTTCTGCTCCATGTGCGGGCCGAAATTCTGCTCGATGAAAATCAGCCACGACATACGCGAGGAAGCCAGCCGCCAGGAAGGGCTGGCGGCGCAAAAAGCGGCGTTCGCCGAAACCGGCGGCCAGCTTTATGTGCCGGTAACAGGCGGCTGACCAGCCGCCTTGTGCGGCTGGGCGGGCTATGACATGCCTCTCCCATTATTGGCCGACCGGGAGAGATTCATGGATGCTGCTGCCGCCCAGAAGGACGTGACGATTGACGAGCTGAGCCAGGCGATCTCGGCTGCGATCGGCTGGCTCGACCGCGAGCAGACGCCGGACGGGTATTGGGCGGGAGCCGCTGAAACCAACGTGGCCATGGAGGCGGAATGGCTGCTCACCAGCCATTTCCTCGGCCAGCCTTTGCCCTTTGAGGACAAGGTGATTACCGGCATCCTCAACCGCCAGCGCCCGGATGGCGCGTGGGAGGTTTACCCCGGCGCGCCCAAAGGCGACCTGAACGGCACGGTGGAAGCCTACGCCGCCCTGCGCGCCAAGGGTTTTGCGCCAGACCACCCCGCCATGGCCAAGGCACGGGACTGGATTCGCGCCGAGGGCGGCCTGCGCAACATTCGCGTTTTCACCCGCTACTGGCTGGCGATGATTGGCGTCTGGCCGTGGGATGCAGCACCCAATTTGCCGCCAGAAATCATCCGCCTGCCCTATTGGGTTCCGTTCAACATCTACCATTTCGCGCAATGGGCGCGGGCCACCATCGTGCCGCTCTGCGTTGTTTCCGCGCGCCAGCCCGTGTGGCCCCTGCCGGGCGGCGATAAGCTGGAGGAGCTGTTCCCCGAGGGCCGCGCCAATTTCGACTTTTACTTGCCCAATAAACCAGCCCGGAAATACTCGGTGGAATGGGCCTTTGAGCAGCTCGACAAAGGGTTGCACTGGGTGCAGCGCCAAAAGCTGATGCCGGGGCGTGAGAACGCCATAAAACTCTGCCTGGAATGGTTGATTAAGCACCAGGATTGGGACGGCGCCTGGGGCGGCATCCAGCCGCCCTGGATTTACGGCGTCATCGCCCTGTTCAATGAAGGCTACGGCCTGAAGCACCCCGTGATGCAGAAAGCCTGGGGCGCGCTCGATTCGCACTGGGCTGTTGAACGCAATGGCGGCCGCCTGCTCCAGGCCACCGATTCGGTGGTGTGGGACACAATGATTACCCTGCTCGCCCAGGCCGAAGCGGGGCGCGGCATTGCCACCACACCCAGCACGCGCAAGGCGCTGGAATGGCTGCTGGACGCCCAGGTGCTGGTGGATGGCGACTGGTCCCAGCACACCAGGAACACCAAGCCGGGCGGCTGGGCCTTCGAGCGCGCCAATATACGCTACCCGGATGTGGACGACACCGCCGTATGCGTGCTGATGCTCGCCACCATCCGCGATAAATCCGGCGATTTGCGCCCGCGAATCGAGGCCGCCCTGGAGCGCGCCCAGCAATGGCTGCTGGGCATGCAGTGCGAAAATGGCGGCTGGGGCGCGTTCGACAAGGACAACAACAAGCAGATCATCTCCAAAATTCCCTTCTGCAATTTTGGCGAGGCACTGGACCCGCCAAGCGCCGACGTAACCGCGCATGTGGTTGAGGCACTGGCCAGGCTGGGCATGGGCAAATCCCACCCCGTTATGGCGCGCGCACTGGAATTTTTGCGCGCGGAGCAGGAGGCAGACGGAAGCTGGTTTGGCCGCTGGGGTGTAAACTACATATACGGTACCGGCGCCGTGCTACCAGCCTTGCGCGCCGCGGGCGAAAACATGACCCAGCCCTGGATTGTGAAAGCCGCCGAATGGCTAAAAGCGCACCAGAACACGGATGGCGGCTGGGGCGAAAGCTGCGCCTCTTACATGAACCCCGAATGGCGCGGGCGCGGCGACAGCACACCCTCGCAAACTGCCTGGGCGCTGCTGGGCCTTATGGCGCAAGACGAAAAGGCGCACGATGCCGCCGTGCTGCGCGGGCTTGGCCACCTTACCGCCACACAGCGGCAAGACGGCACCTGGAACGAGCCCTACTATACCGGCACCGGCTTCCCCGGCTACGGCGCGGGTTCACGCCAGAACCTCAACGACCCGAATTTCGCCGCGAACATGCAGCAGGGCGACGAGCTCTCCCGCGGGTTCATGATCGGGTATAATTTATACCGCCATTATTTCCCGCTATTGGCGCTGGGCAAGGCGCGGCATATGCGTGAGGCATAACCCCGCTGGTATCGCGCGTGGGGCTGGCGGGGCGGTCACGCGCCAGGCATAAGCCTTATACCAACGGTCATGCTCAATGACCGTTGGTATAAGCCCGCCATCTCATCAAATCATCAGGATGCCTTCGGCAGTGCCGTCTCCTGCAGCAGCAATTGCGGCCCGCGCGGCAACTGCCCCGGATTATTCACCTTAGCGGCGGCCGAGCTGGATTTATCCTGTTGCCTGAACAGCTTGACCTGGCCTGCATCAGCCCCCTCCACCACCGGCCGGCCAAACACAATCTCCAGCGCCTCGCGCACCTTATCGGTCTTCTCCCGCGCATCCGCCGCGTGCAGCCATTCATAGCTCACAGTGGTAACAGGTATGCCCTCATCGGCGCAAAATTCGGCGATGCTGGTAAAATAGGCCATGAGCTGCGCCTTATATTCGTAATATTCGGCCTTGTTGAAGGTAATCTTCAGCCCCGACGTATCCACATCCTGCGGCTTCTTGGTCTCGACCAGTTTTTTGAACGAAATGAAACTTTCAATAGGGTTTCGTGCCATCAGGATAACCGGCGGCCGCTGCACCCGCAGCACGGAGAGAATATGGAAAACACCCAAATGCTCGGGAAAAATCTTCAACAGCGTCCGGCTGGTCTCCGCCGTCTCACGAATCGCTGCAAAATATTTATTGGGCGTGCGGTGCGCAAACTGCACCAGGCTCCGGCTCAGCTGCTCGTCATTTTCCTTGCTGTACGGCGCCTGGAAATCCCAGCCCGCCAATACAGGGTCTCCATGCTCGGGAAACTGGTTATGGATGAAATAGGCCAGCTTGCGCTTAATCTCATAATCGCCTTGCTGGCTCTGCTGGAAGGGAAAGACCCCGCCACGGTGGTACATCTCGCCATAGACCGTCAAATCAGCATAACGCCGGCAGGCTGACAAAAAAAAGTTTGAACCACACCTTTGCATCCCGAAAATAACGGCAACCTGGCTCATTACCCCTAACTTTCACCCACAGGCGTGTTTACCGGTAAGGAAGACATATTGCCGCCCTCGACTCACGCTGGAAAACACAAGTACCATCTTTCATTCGCGGCAGGCAACGCGCCCCTACTGCACCGGCAGCCTTGCCACTGTTGCCTCTAACAGCCTGGAAAAACACAACTCCCAGGTGAACGAGCCCGCCCGTCCGCGCAATTCGCCCGCCAGCCTTGTATACTCATCTGCCGGCATGGTCTCTATGTGGCGGAACGCCCGCGAAAAATCGGCGAGTGAGAACGGGTCGAAATACATAGGCTCCGGCAACTCAAACTCCACCAGAGAAGAGCTGCGCGAGGCAATAACCGGGCAGCCAGCGGCCATGCATTCCAGCACCGGCAGGCCAAACCCCTCGAACAGCGAGGGAAAAATGGCGAACCGGGCACTTCGCATCAGCGCCCATTTCTCATTCTCGCCAACAAAATCGGTGAAATACATCCTGTCTTTCCAGGGCGAGCTGGTCAGCAAGTCGCCAAACACCTCGTCAAAATCGGCCCCCCAGCCGCGCCGGCCCACAAACACCATGGCAAGCTGCCGCGCCAGGCCCGGCCGGCTGAGCATGAATTCCGCCACCAGACGCAGGTTTTTGCGTGGCTCTATGGTGCCGAGCACGATGGCGAAATTCTGCCGCGGCAAGGCGTCCTGCCCCTCCGGGGGCGGGCACACGCCAAGATGCGAGACAATCGTATTTTCTGGCTTCACGCCCAAATAAGTTATGGCGTCCGCCCGGGTGGCGGCCGAAACGCAGCACACCACTTCCGAGGAATTCACATCCTTTAGCATCGCCTTGGTATGCACATGGGCCGCCCAATCCTGGTGCAGCTCAGGCATCAGCATGGCGGAGAGGTCGTGCAGCACCACCGCCTCCACATCAAAGGTGCGGTGCGCCGTTTTAATGTTGGGGAAGATACCGATGGAAACCGGCGCCAGGCCAATGAAATCGCCAATGCCGCCAAGCTGGGCATGGCCATTCTCCAGCAGCACCTCCAGGTAGCAGCCAGGCGCACTCTCAATGGCCGTAACCAGCGCCCTTGGGTCAATAACCGTGCCCCGTGAGAAGAAATAGCTGTTATCAGGCAGTTGCCGGTACAATTCTCGCGCCATATTGGCGGTAACATTGGCAATACCGGTCCAGGAAACCTCCATCAGCGCCGATACATCCATGAACACCATGGCATTGCGGCGGATAATCTGCTCGGCAGCGCTCACGCGCGGGCTGTTCATGCGGCCAATTCCTTCATGCGCTTCAGCAGCTTCTTCCTGGTTATGTCAAACCCGTATTGTTTTTCGATAAAAGCCTGCGCCGCCCGCGAGCGCCGCTCATATTCATCCTGCGGCATCTCCGCCGCCTGCTGCAACGCGCGGACAAGCTCGTGGTGGCTGGCTAACCGCCAGGATACGCCCAACAGCCCATAGGCCTCGGATACTTGCAGCGGTATCGGCGCCTCGCTGGTTTGCAGCACTATGGCATGGTCCGGCTTAATATAATCGGCCATGGCGGTCTCGGCGGCGCTTATGGGCACCAGCCCCGCCGCCATCGCCTCCTGCACCGGCAGCCCTTGCCCTTCCGCAGCGCTGGTGCATATATAAAAATCCGCCGCCCGGTATAGCGCCTCCAGCGCCCTGGCAGACAAAAGTTCCGGCACAAGCAGTATATTCTCGCAATCCACAAAAGAGACCGGAACACCCGCGTAATCAAAATGCTTCGGCATTTGCGTGCTCAGCGCCTGGCGCACCGATTGCGGCGAACCCTCAAGCACGAGTTTGACGATGAGCAGATCGTTCCGTTTGGTCCGGCGCAGATATTCCTGAAACCCCAGGAACAAAGTGGCAATGTTCTTGCGCGGGTCGCCGGGGTTGAACACCGAGAAAAACACACGCCCCCCATTGGCGCGGCACTCCCCGGCGCGGAACAAGGTGCTGTTATCCAGCCGCGGCTTACCGGTGCTGTCTATACATCCGGCAATCGCCTCGCGGGTGAATTCCAGGCAGCCAATTTTGTACATGCCGGCCAAATGCTCGTCATCCTCCGCGTCAGCCGTGGGCTGGGTCTCTATCGGTGCGGGCATAACCTGCACATGTTTGAGCCCATGCGCCTCGAAAACCGACTTGGTGTATTCGCAGCCCACCCAGACTTCCGATGCCATGCCCAGCACATGCACATAATCATTCAGCACATTATCGCGGCGCGGATGGTCGAACGGCAACCCGGCAAAATCCGGCACCTTGGCAAACTCCCAAGCTACATGCGCTACATTGGCCGCGCCTTTTAGTATACGGATTTCCTCGTAAGGCTTGAAAGCCACATGCACGGGCCGCTTGCCGCCATTGGGCGGCATTAAATGCGCGGCATTGGCGTAAATCTCCGGCATCAGCACTTCCTGGGCCTTAATGCCGCCACGCTTGAACAGGCCGAGAAATTTCTGGCAAACCGAACCATAGGAATAATGCGCATAACCCAGCGGCAAATAAACACGGCCTTCAGCCAGGGTCTTGCGGGTACGATGACTGTAATAGATCATGAAACTCGCTTTCTAATAGCGTCCGCGGTGTTATGGCCGGATAGCGCGCCTGGCCCTGGCGCCACGCATGGAATGGACAGGTACATGCTCAAATGATGGGCCGCAGCCTGGTCCAGGCGGATAGCGCCTCGAGGTCCGGCAGATGATACCCGCTGGGCGTTTTGAGGCGGTTTTGCGCCTCTTCGGAATGCACAACCTCGCGCACCACATCGGCAAACTGTTCAGGATTTTTGCTCAGCCGCGTCAGGCGCGACTGCAGCCCGGCCCCATCGATCCGGCGGCGCAACACATGCACATAAAGCAAGCCCAGTGCCGTGGCAAAATCATAGTCCCGCGCCACGGTATCAAGCACCCGCATGAGCGCCTGTATGTAGGGCTCCAAGGATATTACCGGCCGCGCCACGCCGCCGCCCAGTACATTCTCCACCATCTGGGCTGCCCTGCCAGCCATGTCCGTTACGTTTTCGGCTGCCTTTGGCGGGCGGCTGGGCAAAACAATGTCGAGCCGCCCCAGAACATGGGGCGAAGCCGGAGGCGCCACACGCACGGTAAGGCTGTGTCGCCTGCCATCAAACAGGCTGGCGGGAATGGATAGCTTAAACCCGTATTTACCGTCGCCACGCGCCGAAGCCAGCAAATCTCCCCGGAAACGCTCAGCCGTATCGGTGGAGATGGTTTGTTTCCCTTCAGCCAGTTCAAGCGCCAGCCTTTCGTCACCCGAAAGCAATGAGCGGGCCCACCCCACCACATGCCAGCGCGAATCCAACCCGTCTATATACCCTTCAACCTCGGCGGCATGCCTTGCCGCCTCCCCCGCAGGCTTAGCCACATCCGCACCAGGCACTTGCCCCCCAGCCGCCTGGCTTTCAGTCATCTCCTCACTCATCTCTGTTTCAGCCTCCGCAGCGGAGCCTCCCGGCATGGCCATGCCGTCCCGCCCTTATGTGCCCAGCAAAATATGTTACACCACTTTATTCCCTTTATCTCAAGGCTCCAGGGCAATCTCAAGGCTCCAGGCCAACCTCAGGGCTACAGCGTGCCCGCGCGGGGATGGCTTGCCCCGCAACCGCCATCTCACACAAAAAAACACCGGGCCCAAGCGGCCCGGTGCGGATACGCGCAATATAACCGGCGGTCTCAGCCCGTACGCCCGTAAGTATCCTCAATCCTCACAATATCGTCCTCGCCCAGGTAGGAGCCGGACTGCACCTCGATCAGCTCAAGATTGATCTTGCCCGGATTCTCCAGCCGGTGCACCGCGCCCAGCGGCAGGTACACGCTTTCATTCTCGCGCAGCATAATCTTTTCATCCTCGCGCGTCACCAGAGCGGTGCCATTCACCACCACCCAATGTTCGGCGCGGTGAAAGTGCTTTTGCAGCGAGAGCTTATTGCCAGGGTGCACAACAATGCGCTTCACCTGGAAGCGGTCACCGGCAATCAACGATTCATAAAATCCCCATGGCCGGTACATGCGGTTATGCGCAATGCCCTCGTGCCGCTTGGCCGCCTTCAGCCGGTCCACAATCTTCTTCACGTCCTGGGCGTGGTCGCGGTGCAGCGCCAGCACGGCATCCTCGGTGGTCACCACCACCGCATCCTGCAACCCCACAACGGCGGTTAGCATACCGTCGGAGCGCACATAGCAATTCACCGCATTTTCCAGCAGCACATCGCCCTGCGCCACATTGCCGGATTCATCCTGGGCGCCCAGCTCCCACAGCGCGCTCCAACTGCCAATGTCAGACCAGCCAATATTCGCCGGCACCACGGCGGCGCGCTCGGTACGCTCGGCCACGGCGTAGTCCAGGCTAATATCCGGGCAGGCCTTGAACGCGGCGGCATCGAGCCGCACAAAGTCGAGGTCCTCCTTACGCCCGGCCAGCGCCTTGCGTACCGCGGCCAGCACCTCCGGCGCGTGTATCTGCATCTCTTCCAGCAATGTTTTGGCGGTGAACACGAACATGCCGGAATTCCACAAATACCCGCCCGCCGCCAGCATTGCCTCCGCCCCGGCGCGCTCCGGTTTTTCCAGGAATCGGCTTATAACATGCACCCCCGCCACATCTTCCAGCGCCGGGCCAACCTCAATGTAGCCATAGCCGGTTTCGGGCTTGTCCGGCGTAATGCCAAAGGTAACAATCTGCCCGCCCTGCGCCGCGGCACAGGCTTTGGCCAGGGCCTCGCGCAGCGCCTGCTCGTCGCCAATGGCCGCATCCGCCGCCATAATCCATAACAGCGTGTTAGGGTCATCCTCCGCCGCCAGCAGCGCCGCCGCGGTTACCGCCGGGGCAGAGTTGCGGCCCGCCGGCTCCAGCAAAATACGGCTGCCCGCAACCGCGGCGCCGCGCAAATGTTCCGCAACAACAAAACGATGTTCCTCGTTGCACACCACGATGGGCGCGCCAAGCCCCGCATTGGCGGCGCGCAAGGCCGTGTCCTGAATGAGCGATTTATCCGACAGGAGCGGCCAAAATTGTTTCGGGAAACTCGCCCGCGAAACGGGCCAGAGGCGCGAGCCAGAGCCGCCGGAAAGAATGACCGGTGTAACCGCAAACCCCAGGGAATTGGCTTTCGCCGCCACTCCCGCCTGCGTTATTTGCCCCGCCATCTCCACCTCCATTATGCTGCACCGCACATTGCCATGACCGGCATCACACTGACAACAAGATTTCCGCCGCGGCGCGTCAAAAAACGAGAATCTCTCCAAAATTTTACAATAATTTCACGTCTCTAGCCCTGCTTGACGTTGCGCGGCAACAGGTCTCTCCTGGGCCGCCAACGGAGAAACCGCCATGCGCTACAAAACACTCGGCCGCTCGGGCCTTATCGTTTCACCGCTCTGCCTGGGCTGCATGAGCTTTGGCACCGCCGCGCGCGGGCAGCATGAATGGGCGCTGACCGAGGAAGAAAGCCGCCCATTCTTCCGCCAGGCGCTGGAATCCGGCATCAACTTCTTCGACACGGCCAACGCCTACTCCGCCGGCACGTCGGAGGAGATAACCGGCCGTGCCCTCAAGGACTTCGCCAAGCGCGACGAGGTGGTGATCGCCACCAAGGCTTTTTTCCCCTGGCGCGCCGCGCCCAACACGGGCGGGCTTTCGCGTAAGGCGCTGTTCTCCGCCATCGATGCCAGCCTGCGCCGCCTGGGCACCGATTATATCGACCTTTACCAGATTCACCGCTGGGACCAGTCCACACCCATTGATGAAACGATGGAAGCCCTGCACGACATCGTCAAATCCGGGCGCGTGCGCTATATCGGCGCCTCGTCCATGGCCGCGTGGCAATTCGCCAAGGCGCAATACACAGCGCGGCTGCATGGCTGGACGGCGTTTGTCTCCATGCAGAACCAGGTCAACCTGCTCTACCGCGAGGAAGAGCGCGAGATGCTGCCGCTTTGCACCGATATGAACATTGGCGTCATCCCCTGGAGCCCGCTGGCGCGCGGCCTGCTTACACGCGGCTGGGGCGCGCAAACCAAGCGCTCGCAAACCGACCCCTTCGCCAAATCCATGTTCGGCGGCGATTACGATCCAGACCGCCAGATTGTGGCCGCCGTAGCAAACATTGCCGCCGCGCGCGGCGTGCCCCAGGCGCAAATCGCCCTGGCCTGGCTGCTCAGCAAGCCCGTCATCACCGCGCCCATCATCGGCGCCACAAAAACCGCGCATCTGGCCGATGCCGTGGCGGCCCTCGGCATCACCCTCACCCAGGAGGAGATCGAGCAGCTCGAAACACCCTACCAGCCGCGCCCCGTAACCGGCATCATCCCGCCTTACCAAAACCGGCCCATCGCCGTATCGCTCCAGCCATGAGCACCATCACCGCGCCGCCGCCCCGTACCCTGCCCATAGAAGGCGGGCATAACCTGCGCGACCTTGGCGGCTACCGCACCCAGGATGGACGCCAGCTTAAATGGCGCACCCTCTACCGCGCCGGCGCGCTATACGGGCTGCCGGAAAATAGCCGCGCCGCCCTGCGCGGGCTGGGCATACGCGCCATTTGCGACCTGCGCACCCCTGATGAGCGTGCCCAGAACCCGATGGAATGGCACGAAGGGCTGGGTATTCATTATTATGGCGGCGTTACGCTAAACAGCGGCGCCCAGCTGGAACAAACCCTGAGCGGCGGCACCGCGCCGCGCGACAGGATGCGCGCCCGCATGCTCTCTATCTACGCCAGCCTGCCCTTCGAGCAGGCGGCCAGCTACCGCCACCTGTTTGCCTTGCTGGCCGCGGGCACCGTGCCGCTCCTGTTCAACTGCGCCGCCGGCAAAGACCGCACCGGCCTGGCCGCCGCCCTGCTGCTCACCGCCCTGGGCGTTGCGCGCGAGACGGTGCTGGAGGATTACCTGCTTAGCAATGAATGGGCCGCGCGGCTGCGGGTGATGATGGCCAGCCGCCACCCGCGCCGCGAAGCCACATTCGCCAGCCCGGAAGCGCTTGCCCCCGTGCTTACCGCCGATGCCGGATACCTTGCCCTGTCCTTCCAGGCCATCGAGCAAAACTGCGGCGGCCTGGAGGCCTATCTGGCCGCGCATCTGGCCACCGGTCCGGCCGAACTCGCGCAAATCCGCGCCCATTTGCTGGAATAAGCACGGCGGGCGCTGAACTTATACCAACGGTCATTGAGCATGACCGTTGGTATTATTTTACAACCGGCTCAATCCGGTTCACCATGCCGCCATGGCCAAAACAGAGAAAACCCCGAGCGCCAAGGCGCGCAAAGACGATAAAAACGGCTACGAGGCAGAGCTGCGCGCGTTGCAGATCGAGCTGGTAAAGCTGCAGCGCCATGTTATCGCCCAGGAGAAGAAGCTGCTCATCATCCTGGAAGGGCGCGATACCGCCGGCAAGGATGGCACCATCAAGCGCATCATCGAACATCTCTCCCCGCGCGACATAAGGGTTGTCGCCCTGCCCAAGCCCTCGGACCGCGAAGCCACGCAATGGTATTTCCAGCGCTATACCGCGCATCTGCCCGCGGCGGGCGAAATCGTGCTGTTCAACCGCTCTTGGTATAACCGCGCCGGGGTCGAGCATGTCATGGGCTTCTGCACCGGTGAGGAATACAGCCAATTCCTGCTTCACGTACCTGTCTTGGAGAATATGCTGGTTCAGGATGGGATGATTATCCTGAAATATTACCTCGACATTGACCGCAAGGAGCAGAAGCGGCGCCTGGAAGGACGCCGCCATGACCCGCTGAAACAATGGAAAATCAGCCCCATAGACGAAAAGGCTCTGGCGCATTTCGACGATTACACCAAGGCCCGCGATGCCATGCTGCGCCAGACCGACAGCGCCGCAGCACCCTGGATTGTGGTCCGCGCCGAGGATAAGAAAACCGCCCGTCTCGCCATCATCGCCGACCTCATCTCGCGCATCGAGTATCACGGCGCCAGCCCCAAGGACACGCGCAAAAACATTGTGTGCCGGTTCGACGAGGTTTGCTTCACCAACGGCATGCTGGCTGGCTAGGCCGGGTAAGCCCCTGGTTTTCAAAAAGCCGCCATTCTAAATAACGCCCATGACCCATCTTCTCAGCACCATCAAATTCGACGTCACAGGCCTCATCCCCGCCATCGCCCAGCAGCACGATACGGGCGAGGTGCTGATGATGGCCTGGATGAACGCCGAGTCGGTCGAGGAGAGCCTGCGCACCGGCCAGGTCTGCTACTGGTCGCGCTCGCGCGGCAAACTCTGGCGTAAGGGCGAAACCTCGGGCCAGCAGCAAAAACTCGTCGAGATGCGCCTGGATTGCGACGGCGACACGCTGCTGCTGCTGGTGGACCAGCAAGGCGTGGCCTGCCACACCGGGCGGCGCAACTGCTTTTTCCTGGCCGCACGGGGTGGGGAATGGGTGGAAATCGCCAAACCGCTGGTGGACCCAGAACGGCTTTACCACCGCTAGAGCAATATCCGATCAGCTTGAATCGAAGATTTAAGCTGATCGGATGAAATTGCTCGCCCAAGCAAATTTAGAGCGTTTCCGATTGATCGGAAAATGCTCTGGTGTCCCGGCTCTGAAATCCGTTGGATTTCAGAGCCGGGACACCAGAAAAATCAATAAGCTAGTGTGATGACTTGAGATGCGCCCGCTTTGCGCGCGATTCGAACGTCTGAATCACGCTCTACGTCATTGATTGAGAGCCGGATTCAGATTTCAGGCCGGATCACAACGTGATCCGGTCTAAAATCATCTGGCTACAACCAATACACTTGATACGGCCCCGTTTTTTGGCGAGAAGGGGGCTACAAAAATAATCCAGGGGTTGTCCATGCCGCTCGCGCCATCAAACCTTCGCCGCCATGGGGTGGTTCTGGCCACCGCCTTTCTTATCCTAGGCCTCGGCAGCATCGTGGCCGCGCGCATGGCCACGGCGGCGGATAATACCGTAAACTACCCCGCCGCCTCGCTCGCCGCGCCGGCCAATCAAGCCGCCCTCATCGCCCGCGGCAAATACCTGGTCACCGCGGCGGATTGCGCGCCCTGCCATACCGGCCCCGGCCATGCGCCCTTTACCGGCGGGCTTATCATGAACACGCCGTTCGGCGGCCTGGCCACCCCCAACATCACGCCAGACAAGGCAACCGGCATCGGCAACTGGTCGGACGAGGATTTCTACAACGCCCTGCATTACGGCATCTCTCCCGGCCGCTCCTGGCTGGTTTTCCCCCGGTTCCTGTATCCGGGCATGCCCTATACCTCCTACACCAAACTTTCCCGTGCCGACGTGATGGCGATAAAGGCCTATCTTTTCTCGCTGGCGCCGCAGCATGTGCAGCCCACACCATCCTCGCTGCATTTCCCCTTCAACCAGCGCCCCGTGCTGCTGGGCTGGCGCCTCCTGTTTTTCCACCCGGGGCCGATGCACATGAACCCCGCCTGGAATGAGCAGAGGAAGAACGGCGCCTACCTTACCGAGGCACTGGGCCATTGCGCCGAATGCCACACGCCGCGCAACATCATGGCCGCCATGGAAACCGGCGCCTGGCTGGCCGGCTCGCCCGTCGACGCCTTCTACGCCCCCAATATCAGCTCGGACAAAACCTACGGCGTGGGCGGCTGGAGCCAGGCAGACCTGGTGGCCTATCTGCATGACGACGGCAACCTTTCCAAAGGCTCGCCCTACGGCCCCATGGGCGACATGACCGACCACTCCACCAGCCTCATCCCGGTTTCCGATGTGGTGGATATCGCCAACTACCTGCAACACGAGACCAAGCCGCAGCACACCCCGCCGCCGCCCGCGGTGGCCAATGGCGCGGCCTCGGCCAAGGCGGGCGAGGTTGTGTACCAGGCCAATTGCTCCGGCTGCCATGGCCAAACCGGCGGCGGCATGCCACCCAGAATGGTGCCCAACCTGGCGGGCAACGATTCCATCGTCTCCGGCCCGGCTGATAACGTCATCGGCGCCGTGCTGAGCGGGCTGGACATTTGGCATGGCGGCCCGCCCATGCCGAGCTTCGCCACCGCGCTCTCGGACCAGCAAATTGCGGATGTGGCCAATTACGTCCGCACCGCCTGGGGCAATAAAGGCACGGCCTCCGCCACACCGGCCCAGGTTATGGCGCTGCGCGGCATCGCCGTGGTGCCCTACAGCGCCGATGAAGCCTCGGACAGGCTGGGCTGCCCGCGCATTACCGCCGCCGGCGGGGCAGATAGCGTGGCCGACCCCGGCAACGGGCTGCTGAACGCCTACCAGGGCGTCACCGCCGCCACCCTGCCCAACCGCACCGGCGCGCTTATCAACGCTGTGCGCGCCGGTAACAGCACCATCTCCAACGCCGACCTGATGAACACGCTGGTGGCCGCCTATTGCCCCGTGGTGGCGCACCAGCCAGGCCTCAGCCTTGCCGCCAAGCGGCTCGCCGTGAAGGATTTCATGGCTGCCTCCTGGCCTCTGGTAACGGCCCATTAAGGTCGAAACCTACACAGGGGCGGCGGTAATGCCGCTCCTGCCTGCGCTCGCCCGGCTGCGCGTCGAGGTTTTCCGCGACTTCCCGTATCTTTACGATGGCGACATCGCCTACGAGCAGAAATATCTGCGAATTTATGCCGATACGCCGGGCGCGGCCATCATTGTGGCGCGCGATGGCGGGCGGGTTGTTGGCGCCTCCACCTGCCTGCCGCTGACAGCGGAAACAGAGGCCGTGAAAAAGCCGTTCCTCGATGCCGGGATCGGCATCTCCCGCGTCTTCTATTTCGGCGAATCCGTGCTGGAAAAACCCTATCGCGGCCAGGGCATCGGCGTCGCCTTCTTCCAGGCGCGCGAGGCCCAGGCGGCGGGCTACGCCACCACCGCCTTCTGCGCCGTCATCCGCCCGCCGGACCATAAACTACGCCCGCGGGATTACGTGCCGCTGGACGAATTCTGGCGCCATCGCGGCTACCGCCCGCGCCCGGAACTTGTGTGCAGCATGAGCTGGCGCGATATTGGCGAGAGCGCCGAAACGGGCAAGCGCCTGCAATTCTGGACCAAGGATTTATGAAGCTCGCCTTGGCCGCCTGCGGCGTCAACCCGCCATCCTCGCCCAAATTCTTCTTCGCCCGGCTAGACCGCCTGGCCGCCAACGCCGCCCTGGCCGGGGCGGATTTGCTGGTGCTGCCGGAATACGTCTCCATGGTGCTGGCGGGTGCCGAGGTGAAGGCACCAGACCTCGCGGCGGAACTCAACTGCGTGCTCAAGCAAACGGACGCGCTGCTGGAAAACCTCTCCGCCATCGCCCGGCGCCACAAGCTGCATTTGCTCGGCGGCTCGCTGCCCATGCGCGATGCGGATGGCAAAATCCGCAACCGCGCGCCCTTCATCG
>JAJZFB010000096.1 GCA_021805545.1 Pseudomonadota bacterium
ACTCCCGCAATTCCTCCTCACGCGGCGAAAACACGAACGCCTCCAGCAACGCCGCCTCGTCCTCAGTCTCAATCGCCAAACTTGCTCGTAGAGCCTCCGTCATCGCTTCAGGAGGCTGGTTCAGGAATTTCAGCTCCACACCTTCAACAAATTTTCCGCTCAGCTCCGCAAAACGCATCTCGTCGATCTCGGCCGCGAGAACCCTCACCGCCGCGCGCGCCGTGGGGCTGGCCAGCACATCCTCCCGTGCCTCGCGCAAACGCTGCGCCGCCGCCTCGTCATCCGCCACGGTAAAATGCGGGGAAAGCCGTGCCTCCAGAGGAAAGCGCCGCAAGAGCGACTGGCAGAAGGAGTGAATCGTCTCGATCCGCATTCCTCCGGGCAAATCCAGTACGTCGGCGAATAATTTCCGTGCCCGCGTCAGCGCTTCTGGCTCCGGCCGCACATTCAGGGCGCGCAATCTCGCCGTCAGTGCCGCCTCGGGCATCGCCACCCATTCACCCAGCCGCTTGTTCAGCCGAATCCGCATCTCCGCCGCCGCCGCCTTGGTATAGGTAAGGCAGAGAATCTTCTCCGGTGCTGTTCCTGTCAGCATCAAACGCAATAGCCGGTCTGTCAGAAGCTTAGTTTTACCACTGCCCGCCGAGGCCGCGACAAAGGACGACACCGCCGGATCGGACGCCGCCAATTGATGACGATTAGCGTCTTCAATCGCTGACATCTTCACCCTCCTCGCCCCATTCGGCGCGGCGCGAAATGCCGGCGTAGTCATCGAACCGATTCACCCGCCCGGGATGAGGTGCCGCAAGAAACGGCTGCGACGCATCAGCGAATTTCTCAAGCAAGCTGCCAACACCAGCCGCGCGTTCGATCGCCATCCGTAACTCATCAGCTTTATCCAGTATTTTTTTCTCATCCCCCGCCGAAGCCCGGCCGGAAAGGGCAACATAGATCAGTTCCTTTACTGGAAAGGCAAACGCCTCGCCAAAGGCGCCAAACTCCGCCATCACCGCCTCAAGCGGTAATTGCGGTGCGGTGCCCGCCTTCACTTTTTTCTCCTCGGGCGGCTTGCCGGTCTTGTAGTCGATAATCCGCACGCCCCCATCCGCGTCGCGCTCAATACGGTCCGCCCGGCCCTTCAGCAGAAAATCACCGGCAAGTTTCCATTCGCCCGCCCGTTCCAGAGCCCGCGCCACGGGCCGCCCGCTTGCCGCCACCCGCGCACGCTCGGCCTCCACTAGCCAGCCCGCGATGCGTTCCAACCTCGCCATCCACCATTGCGCCAGGGCCGCGCGCGGGCGGGACTCCCGCATCGCCACCTCCAGCGCGTGGCGCAGCCGCGCCGCCGCATCCGGCGCCATCACATCGCTCTCTGCGAAAAACTTCGCCAGCCCCGCATGCACCACATCACCGAATTGACTCGCGTCGCTCTCATCGTCCAACGGGTCAAGCGGGAAAAGCCGCAGCACCTTCCTGGCATAAATCGCATAGGGGTCGGCCATCAGCGTCGCGATGTCCGAAATCGAATACACGCGGGGGCGGTTTTCAGCGGGTGGGGTGGGGCGCGGGCGTGGGCGCGGAATGCGCCGTTCCGGCTGGTCCAGCTGCCCCGCCCACAGCCCTGCCTCATGCGCGGGCAGGTCCAGCCCCTGCCCCGCCAGCATGGCGGCAAGGCGCGTGAGCCAGCGGGCGGGCACGGCGGGGGCACGCTCGCGCCGCTTGGGTGCCGCCAGAATCACCTGCTTGCAGGCGCTGGCAAGTGAGAAAAAACCATGCGCAGCCTGGCCAATTTTCAATTCCGCGCTGGGAAGCCCGGCCTGTTTACGCATCGGGCGGGAAAGCCACGGGCCGGGTTCCTCCGGCGATGGCCACACACCCTCCACCAACCCGCCCAGCACCGCCACATCCACGCTTTGCAGCGCCGCCTCCTGAATGCCCCAGATGGCGATGCGCGGGTGCCCATCCTTGGCGCGCGGGCGGCGCACCACCTGGCCGCTCATCAGCGCATCCAGCAGCTCCGGCAATTCCGCTGGTGCCATGTCAGGTATATCCGCCAGCGCCGTGAGGCTTTCAGCCAGCAGTGTGGAGAGCGCATTGCCCGCTTCACCCAGCCATAACCGCGCCGGGCCGAGCTCCTCCGGCGTGGCGGCCAGCGCTTCTCCGGCCTCGATCAACGCCGTTAGCGCCGCCACGGGCGTTACCGCCTCGGCCAAAGCCAGGGGAGCAAGACCACGTTCCAGCCGCGTCAGAAAATCTTTCTCCGCCTGATGCTCGTCCTTCAAGCGGAAGCGCAAACCTTCCAGCCCTGGCGGCGGGCGCGGGCCACGCAAGGCGTGCTTCTCCAGCCGCCGCGCCATATCCCGAAAATCCTGTGGATTCATACCCCCTGTTGCCAGCGGATGTTTCAGCAGCGCCAGCAGCGGCAGGGGCGCGTAATCCTCCCGCGCCGCACGAGCCAGCAGGCGCAGAAACACCGCTGGCGGGGTCGCGGCCAACGGCTCGCCCGCGCTGTCATCCGCCACAATGCCAAAGCGCTTCAGCGCCGCCCCCACGCGGGCCGCCAAGGCGCGGTCCGGGGTGATGAGCGCCGCACTCTGCCCCGGCGTTTGCATCGCCTGGCGCAGAATCATAGCGATGGCCAGAGCGTTCTGCGCCTCGTCCCCGGTTTCCAGCCGCGATACGCCATCCAGATTCAACGGCGCCGGTTTCTGCCATTGCGATAGCGCCTCGGCGGGCAGCAAGGCGCGGGAGAATAAACGGCTGCGCCCCTCGGGCACCGCACCGGGCGATGCCGCCAGCAACTCCACCTCCTCCACCCGCGCGCCGATATCCGACAGCAGCTGGGCGATACCGCCCTGGGCATGAGAATCCCCAACGCCCGCCCAGGCATCTGCTGGTAAATGCGGGTCGAAGCCGGGCAGAATCAACCGGCCCTGCGGCAGCCCTGCCACCATCTCCGCCATGCGGGCAATGGCGGGGGTGCCTTCGGCCGCCACCATCCAAACCGAGCCGGGCGGCGGGTCATCTCTCCAGGCACTCGCTTGTGCCTCAATCAAAGCTGCCAGACGTTTTGCCGGGTTCATCACACCTTCGGATTCAAGGATGCTCGGCCAAGCATGTGTAACGATAGTGAGGAATTCCAGCGTGCCCTGCCAATGCGCGGCAAAATCCTCCGGCACCAGGCCGGGCAGTGCGGCGGCGAGATCCACCCCGGCATGGTCCGCCTCGTCCAGCAGCGTGGCGAACTCGGCGGCCAACGCCCAGGCGGCGGCAAGCTTGCGCGGCGCCCCGCTTTCCTGCGGCATCTGCAAAATCAGCCGCGCCAGAAGCGCCTGCCGCCGCGCGGGCGCCATGGCCGGCGGCAATGTAAACCCGGCCGAAAGCAACAGCCCCGCCTCGTCGATATTGCCCAGCGCGACAATGCGCGGCAGCAGCAGCGCCCGGCCGCCACTGGCCTCCAGAAACGCTCCAGCCAAAGCCTGGACAGCGCGGCGGCTGGGCAGAATAATCAGCCCCTCATGCCCGCCGCCCTTGGCCAGCCACAGCCGCGCGAGTGCGGGCAGAAATGCCGCCTCCGGCGGAAAGGCGCCGATACGCGGGCGGCGTGGCGTCACGTGGAATTGCCCACTTCCCGCGCCACCAGCAGCTCCTCCGCGCGGTCGATATCGTCCGGCGTGCTGAGGTGGAACCAAACCCCGTCATGGATGATCGCGTTCAGCCGGCCTCGCCCCAATGCCTCGTCCCATAAACGGTTCAGGGAAAACCGCTCCACCGCCGCGCCGTGCAGCAGCGCCTTGGTCGCAATTTGAATGCCCGAATAGAGATACGGGGCCACCTCGCGTTCGTGCCTGCGGCGAAGCTCCCCCTCACGCGGCCAGACGAAATCGCCATAGCGCGTTTCGGCGATGGTCCCGGCCGAACGGG
>JAJZFB010000064.1 GCA_021805545.1 Pseudomonadota bacterium
GAGATGAAACCCTGCCCCTGCGCGCGGGTGAAGGCATACGCACTTACGCGCTACTGTTCGGCCCAGGGCGCCCGGCTTGGCCGGGGGGGTGGGATATGGGGCGCGATTATTATTTCTCCGGCCTCGCGGCCACGGGCTTCGCGCTCTCGCATCTAAGCGTTACGCGCACCGCGCCGGAAAACCTGGTATCCGCCGCGCTGCAGAATTTGCGCAACACCATCGCCACCACCATCCTTTCCATCTTGCCGCCGGATACGGGCGGCATCGCCGTCACTCTGCTCACGGGCGACGAGCAATCCGTGCCCCCGCAAATCCGGCAGAAATTCATCGCCGCCGGTCTGGCGCATATTCTCGCCGTGGCCGGCTTGCATGTTGGCATCGTCATGGGGCTGGTATTTGCTGTCGCGCGCTGGCTGCTCACGCGCGGCGAATCGCTGGCCCTGCATCTGCCGGTAAAGAGCCTCGCCGCCATTCTGGCCCTGTTGGGCGGGGCTGGATACGCGGTGCTTACGGGCGCGCATCTGCCCATAATACGCGCACTCACCATGGCTACACTCGCCACGCTGGGCGTAGCTATGGGGCGGCGGGCTTTCTCGCTGCGCGGTTTGGCGCTGGCGGCGCTGGCACTGCTGCTGGCCAGCCCGGAGCTTATCCTCTCGGCCAGTTTCCAGATGAGCTTTTCCGCCGTGGCGGCACTCATTACCGGCTATGCGGCGGTACGCAGCGCGTCTCTGCGCATGCCGGCCACGCATACCAGGCTAGGCGGCGCCATGCGCCATGTGGCGGGGCTGGCTTATACCAGCCTGCTCGCGGGCGGTGCCTCCATGCCTTTTGCCGCCTACCAGTTTCAGCAGATTCAGCCTTACTGGATTCCCGCTAACCTCATCGCCGTGCCGCTTACCGGGTTGTGGATTCTGCCTTTGGGTTTAGCCGCCCTGGCGCTCATGCCGCTACATTTGGCGGCTCTGGCGCTTATTCCCATGGGCTGGGGCATAAAGCTCATCATCCTGCTCACCACGCGCATCGCCGCCTGGCCCGATGCCATGCTGCGCATTCCGCCCATGCCGGTTACCGCCATATTGCTTATCGCCGCCGGGCTGGCCTGGCTTTGCGTCTGGCGCTCCACGGCCCGGCTCGCGGGGGTGTTGCCCATGGCACTGGGGCTGGCCGTGGCTTTAGCCGCCCGCCCGCCCGATGTGCTGATTTCCGCCAATGCCAAACTCATCGCGCTGCGCGGCACGGGCAAGGTTTTCATCATTCGTCAGCCCCATGCCAGCCATTTTGTGCTGGAGCAATGGCAATCCGTTTGGGGGCGCGCCAGGCTGGTGCAGGCGCAATGCTCCGGGCAATCCTGCCTGGTTGGGCGGGCCTGGTACACCACATCGCGTGCTTGCCTGCCTGCCCGGCTCATCGTGGCGCCCATTGTCATGCCAGCTTGCCCGGCTCTCACCATCGACCGGCTGGCCACCTACCGGAATGGCGCCATCGCGGCCTGGATCTCCCCGCATCATGTGCGCCTGGAAACAGACCGTGCCGTGCAGGGCAGACGGCCCTGGGTGATCCCTTATCCACAATCATAGATTGATAAAAATTTATAAAATTACTAACAAAGCGTGTATGAGCTTGACCTTGCCCAGCGCTGCCCCGCCCGCAGGCCCGCCTTTGGCCGACCAGCTCTTGGTTTTTCGGCGGCGCTGGCGGGTGGTACTGGCGTGCGGCCTGAGCCTGCCCGCCATTGCCTTGGCCGTGCTGCTCACGCGCCCGGCACTTTATACCGCCACCGGCATCGTGCTCTATGCGCCAGAAAATGCCGCAGTGCCCGGCGACAACACCAATATACCGCAAGATGCCGCCAATGAGGATGAGATAACCGCCAGCCAGGCGGAGATCATCGCCAGCCTGCCCGCCGCGCAGCAGATTGTGCGGCGCCTCAACCTGGCCACCGTGCCGGAATTTAACCCCAGCCTGCGCCGGCATGGGCTTTTGGCGTGGCTTCTGCCTGCCAAGCCGCTCGCGCCCAATGCCGTGGCGCAAAATGTGCAGCGTGCCTTGTCGGTCAATGTGCTGCCCGGCTCGCATATTCTTACCGTATCCTTCACCAGCCGCGACCCGGAGTTATCGGCTGATGCGGCCAACCTCGCCATGCGGCTTTATCTGGATCATGAGCGCGATCAATCCTTTGCCACACTGACCAGCGCGCAAAACTGGCTGGAGAAACATTCCGCCGTGGTGCAGGCGCAACTGGATGCCACCGAGGCGCGGCTTGCCAAAGCCCGCGCCAATGCCGGGCTGGTGCAAGGCGCGCAAGCCAGCCTGACCACCGAAACGGTTAGCCGGCTGGCCGCGGCCTTGGTGCAGGCCGAAGCAGACATGGCGATGCAGCAGGCGCGCTTGCACGCCGCCGCCGCCGGTGGCGATGCCGCCGCCGCCAATGCCGCCATTGCCCCCAACCTTTTGCCGCTGCGCCAGAAGCAGGCCGATCTCGCCGCGCAAGTGGAATCACTCGCCGCGCAATACGGCCCCAACTACCCGGCGCTGATGGCCACGCGCAGCCAGCTTGCCGCCATAAGCAGCGAGATTAACGCCGAAGCCCGGCGTGAGCTGGACGCTGCCCGCGCTGGCCTTGCCGCCGGCGAGGCGCAAATCGCCACGCTGCAAACCGCGTTAAAGACCGCACAGACGCAAGAACAGGCGCAAGACGAGGAAGCCGCGCCCATTCGCGCATTACAGCAGCGTGCCGAAGCCGGGCAGGACATGCTGCGCGCCATGACGCAGCAAGCCGGCCAGCTTGCCCAGGATGCCTCGCTCACCCGGCCCGATGCGCGCATTCTTTCCACCGCCGCCGTGCCCGCCAATCCTGGCGCGGCGCATAGCGTGCTCATCCTGGCGGCGGCCGCATTGCTTGGCCTGTGCGGCGGGCTGCTGCTGGCGGGGTTGTGTGACGCGCTGGACACTTCATTGCGCTCTGGCAGTGAAATATCCACCCTGGCGGGGTTGTCCTGCCACGCGCTCGTACCAGAAACCTCCAGGCCTTATGTGGAGGCTCTGGAAGCACCATTCTCGCTCTATGCCGAGCAGTTACGGGGTTTGCGCACGGGGCTCGGCCTAAATGCAGGGGCTTGCCGTATCATCGCCATTACCTCCGCCCGCCCGGGCGAGGGCAAAACCACGCTCTCCATCGCGCTGGCCCGCGCGCTCGCCGCTTCTGGGCTGCGCGTTCTGGCCATGGATGGCGATATACGCCAGCCCAGCTTCGAGGCGCTGTTCAACACGGGTGGCGCCAAGGGGCTGAGCGATTATCTGGCCGGGCTTGCCACGTGCGAAGAGGTTGTCATCACAGATACATTCAGCGGTGCGCGCATCATGCCCGCGGGCACGCAGGCCAAATCGGCTCTGTCCTTGTTTCTTTCTCCGTCCTTGCCGCAATGGCTGGCGCAATTACGAGAAGATTTCGATGTCATCCTCATCGACGCGCCGCCTGTTTTTGCCCTGGCCGAAGGCCGCGTGCTGGCCCGCCTGGCCGATTCCGCTCTGCTCTGCATACGCTGGGGCGCCACGCCCCGCCGTGTGGTTGCCGCTGCCATAACCTTGCTGCGCGAGGCCGGTGTGGTACTGGCCGGCACGGCGCTAACACGCGTGGATGCCAGCGCCCTTAAAAAATCGGGTTACACCGATGCTGAGATGTACCAGCCGCGCTATGGCGGGTACTTCCAGCGTTATACCAGCGGCCATAAAGGATGACTCATCCTTTATGGCCGCTGGTATCGCGCGTGGGGCTGGCGGGGCGGCCACGCGCCAGGCATAAGCCTAATACCAACGGTCATGCTCAATGACCGTTGGTATTAGGGCGCGATGACTTGAGATGCGTTCGCTTTGCGCGCGATCTCTCAAAGTCTGAATCGCACTCTCCTTC
>JAJZFB010000003.1 GCA_021805545.1 Pseudomonadota bacterium
AGGTCCGCGAACAATGTCTGCACGTCCCGCGCGCGGGCATCCTTGCCGTTAACCTTGTAATTGCTGCCCGCCCCGCGTTCTATCTTGCGGGAGATTTCCAGGTCCGCCGATTCCTGGAAGGGCGGCGGTGCCAGGCCAAAGGTTTCCTCCAGCGTCAGCGTCACTTCCGCGAGGTTGCGGGCGGCGCGGCCCGTTGTCCCGGCGAAAATCACATCCTCCATTTCGCTGCCGCGCATGTTGCGGGCGTTCGCCTCGCCCATCGCCCAGCGCAGCGCCTCGATAACGTTGGATTTCCCGCATCCGTTCGGCCCCACCACGCCGGTCAACCCGGGGAGAATCTCCACTGTCGTGGCGTCGGCGAAGCTTTTAAAACCGGCGATCCGCAGCCGGGCAAAACGTGCGGGCATTCAGCCTCCTTTAGCCACCGGCTTTGGCCACCAATCCAGCGAAGGTGTCGTAATCCATGGCGCCAGGGGTCTTCTTGCCGTTGATGATGAAGGTGGGCGTGGCGTCGATGTTGTAGAGCTTTTCGGCCTCCTGCTGGCCGTTCAGAATCCATTGCCCAAGTGCTGTATCATTCCAGGCTTTGTCGTAGGTGGCCTGGTCCATCCCGGCGAGTGCCGCATATTTGAAGATGCGGGCGTGGTAATCCTCGCCCTCCTGGAAGGCCCAGTCGTTCTGGCTGGCGAATAGCGCTTCCACAAAGGGGTAGTATTCCTCAGCGGGCAGATAGCGCGAGACCTGGGCGGCCTTCAGCGCGATCTGATCCAGCGGGAAGTCATGGTAAATAAACCGCACCTTGCCGGTATCCACAAATTGGGTTTTCACCTGGGGCATCGTCTTCGTGGCGAACTCGCCGCAATGCGGGCAGGTGAGGGAAAAAAATTCCTGCACCGTAACCGGCGCGGTGGGAGAGCCGATGGCGCGTTCCGTCTCCGTGGGCGGAGTGGAGTCGGCCCAGGCCAGGCCGGGGATAATAGCGGCTGCACCTACTAAGGATAGTGTGGAACGGCGGGTAATCTGCATGTTTTCTCCTATATATAGTGTAGCCAGATTCTTGGCCCTGAGTCCAACCCCGCGTTAAACTTATCCACGGGATTTTATGCCCTGGTAAAGCCTCGCCAGGGCAGCGCCGAGCTCGCCTGTCGGCAGGCTCTCGGGCGGTGGCGCGGGGTTGGGTGGTGCAGGGCGCGCGGGCGCGGTGGCGGCCGGGCGCGGCACTTGCTGTTCAAACCGCAGCCGCTCCACGGTGTTGTGGCCCAAAGCCATGTTCAGCCGGGCGATAATCTGCGGTGCCGCCATTTGCAGTTCCAGCGCCGTGGGGCCGGTGCAGCCGAGTGTTAGCGTGCCGCCAGCGAATTTCACCGGTGCGGCGCGGGCGGCAAGCTCCGGCCCAGCAAGCTGCGGCCAATCCGCCAGAATATGCGCGGCGGCTGGCGCGCGGCGGCGGAAGGCCGGGCGAGTAACCGGGGCCAGAATCGCCGCGATGCCGCGCGGGGCAAAATTGCGCGGTGCTGGTTCATGCGGCACAATCGGCACCCGTGGCACTCGCTTCTTCTTCCCTTCCTCCGGCACGGAAACTCCTCAACTGGTATGCCCGGCACCGCCGCCATCTGCCCTGGCGCGCAATGCCCGGAGAGCGGGCTGACCCATACGGCGTCTGGCTCTCCGAGATTATGCTGCAACAGACAGTGGTGGCCACCGTGAAGCCCTATTACGCCAAATTTCTGGCAGCGCACCCCAATGTGCAAGCCCTGGCGGCAGCCAGCGTGGAAGATGTGTGCGCCCTCTGGGCCGGGCTTGGCTACTACGCACGGGCCAGAAACCTGCATAAATGCGCGGTGGTGGTGGCGGAATTGGGCGGCTTCCCAAATCGTATCGAAGCGTTACGCGCCTTGCCAGGCATCGGCCCTTACACCGCCAACGCAGTGGGAGCGATTGCCTTTGGCCTGAAAGTGCTGCCGGTGGATGGCAATGTGGAGCGCGTGGCCGCCCGCCTGTTCGCCATTACCGCACCTCTGCCGGGTGCAAAGAAAATCATCGCGGCGGCAGCGGAAAAGCTGATGGAGGATAAAGCAGCTCAGGCCGCACCGGGAGATTTCGCGCAGGCCCTGTTCGACCTCGGTGCCACCATCTGCACGCCCAAATCCCCCAACTGCCCCGTCTGCCCCTGGAACGAGCATTGCCTGGCGCGGGCGGAGGGGCTGGCGGATTCATTGCCCGTGAAGGCCAAAAAACCCGAGCGCCCGCGCCGCATGGGCGAGGCTTACGTGCTGCTGGATGCAAAAGGGGATGTGCTGCTGTTGCGCCGCCCGCCGCGCGGGTTGCTGGGCGGCATGTTAGTGCTGCCGGAGGAGCCGCCGGTGAAAACGCGCTGGAAGCTGGCGGGGCATGTGGAGCACGTGTTCACCCATTTCGCGCTCACCCTTTCCGTGCATGTGGCGCGGGTAAAGGCCCTGCCGGAAGGGGCGTTGCGCGCCCCGGCGGGGGCTGCACCTTTGCCATCGGTGATGCGCAAAGCGCTTGACGCCGGGTGCAGGGCGCTCAACCATGCGGGCAATGAACAACGATCCGCATGATGGCCTGCTGGTCATCGACACACATGTAGACATTCCCTGGCCTGAAGGCCCCAGCCCGTTTGAGGACGGCCCGCGCTGTGTGGACCTGCCCAAGCTGCGGCGCGGGCGGGTGAATGCGGTCTGCTTCGCGGCGTATATCCCGCAGGGGCGGCGCGATGAGGCGGGGCATGAGGCGGCAACCTCCCGCGCCCGGGCGATGCTCGCTTCCATCGCCGCCATGGCCGAAGGCGAGGCGGGCGGAATGCTGGCGCTGAGCGCTGACGGGGTGGAAGCCGCCTTCGCGGCGGGCAAGCCGGGCATTATTCCGGTCATCGAGAACGGCTATGCCATCGGCAAGAACATGGCGCTGCTGGATGAATTCGCGGACATGGGCATCCGCTACATGACCCTCACCCATAACGGCCATAACGAGATTGCGGATGCCGCCATCGCTTTGCCCATGCTGGGGGACGAGGCGGAGGAATATGGCGGGCTGTCAGATTTCGGGCAATCCGTGGTGGCGCGGATGAACGAGCTGGGTGTGCTGGTGGATGTCTCTCACGCCGCCAAAAAAACCATGATGCAGGCGGCCCGGCTTTCCCGCACGCCGGTGGTGGCCACGCATAGCTGCATGAAAACCCTGTGCGACCATAAACGGAATCTGGATGACGAGCAGTTGGAAATTCTGGCCGCCACTGGCGGGCTGGCGCAAATCACCATCGTTTCCAATTTCCTGCGGCCGAAAGCGCGGGCGATGGACCTGACGGTGGAGGATATCATCGACCATATCGATTACGCGGTGAAACGCATGGGGATAGACCATGTCGGCATCGGCACGGATTTTGACGGCGGCGGCGGCGTACGCGGTTACATGAACGCGGCGCAAACCCCGAACCTCACAGCCGCATTGGCAAAGCGGGGTTATGGGCGGGAGGACATCGCCAAAATCTGGGGCGGGAATTTCCTGCGGCTTATGCGCAAGGCTGAAGACGTGGCGCAGGAGCGGAAAGCGGCGGCAGACTAGCCTTTAAGGGCGGGCCACAACCACGCCGCGCCGCGCACGCCGGATGAATCCCCATGCTTCGCCTTCACAATATTCGGCGCCACATGGTCTGAGAACACATACGGCCGCATCAGGCCGGGCAGGGCCGGGTAAAGATGCTCCATGTTGGAAACCCCGCCGCCCAGCACGATGCAATCCGGGTCCAGCAGATTTGTGATGGTGGCGAGCGCGCGCGCCAGCCTGTTCGCATGGCGGGCCAGCGCCGCCTGTGCCGCCGTATCGCCCGCTTCGGCGCGCTGGGGCAGGGCGCTGGCATCCGCGGCACCCGGCCCGTCGCATTCACGCGCCAAA
>JAJZFB010000088.1 GCA_021805545.1 Pseudomonadota bacterium
GGCTGCTGCTGGCACCGGACGAAGCAAGCTGGAATGCGCTGGCCGATGCGCTGTTGCGCTAAATTTTAGGTAGGCGCTTTGGCGCGGCGTGTGCCCAGGCGCCGCACAATCCGGCGGCCTGGCACTTCCACGAAATGATGCAGAAGCAAGGCAACGCCAAGAATTGAGGCAGCCAACCCGAAAGCGATGAGCGTTTCCGCCAGCCAGTGCGGCATGAAGTGCGGCAGCGTATTCCTGGCCCAGTAGAACAGCCCGATCCAAGGATTATGGATCACATAGATGGCGTAAGAAAGCACGCCGGCCTGGAACACCGGCCCCCAGGAAAAGAAACGCCCCAGCGCCCCCTGGTTGCAAGCCAGCGCCAAAACCAGTGGCGGGAAAGCCGCGCAGAGGGCGAGGTCTGGCCAGTGCAGCAACATGCCTGCCAGCAGATAAAAGCACACAAACGGGCCGAACCAACCGCCTGCCAGCCGCCGCGCTGGCGCCCAGAGGTAAAGCCGGTAAACCACCAGCCCCAGCGTGAATCCACCCAGGCAGCGTAGCATCGGCCCTGCGGTGCGGCCGTCATAGGCATCCATTGGGCCGTTATGGATGGTGCCGTCATGCTGCGTGAGCTGCGTTACCAGCACCAGCAGCCCCACGGCGATGAGGCTGGCCAGAACCGCCCGCCACGGCCTGCCGTAAAGAATGGCCGCTACAATGAAGGGAAACAGAAAATACGCCCCCCATTCCACGCTGATGGACCAGGTGGGGTTGGTGATGGCATTGGCGATGCCCCAGCTCTGGATCATCAACGCATTGGCGAGCAGCGAGACCGCCGGATGCGGCAGGTTTACCGCCAGCCAGTAATTTTTCACATGCAGGCTGCCATAAGCCAGCAGCGAATAGCCCACGCGCAGCGCTAGGAACACGATGTAAAGCGGGTAGAGCCGTGCCAGGCGGCGGAGCATGAAGGTGCCGAACGCGGGGGCTGAAAATCCGGCTTCGAACATCTTGCCGTAATTCAGCGCCATCACGAAGCCGCTGAGCACGAAGAACACATCCACCGAAAGATAGCTGCGTGAGATGATCTGCCGCAGCCCCCAGGGAAAATCGGCAAAGGGGTAGATGTGATAGATAACCACCAGCACCGCCGCCACGCCGCGAAGGCCGGTGAGCGCATTGATCTCGTCCTTGCCGGTTGCGGTAATCCGGTCGTCGCGAATGGTGCCGTGCGGGGCGGGCGAAGAGAGGGTTATCTGGTCCATGCTCATCCGCTGCCAGAGCTTCGCCGGCAGAGCCGGGCGAGCCTTACCGCGGTGTGGCCGTGGCTCACTTTAAAGCTCGGCATCACCATGATCAGATTATCCTCTGGCGTGCGGACTTCCTCGTCTCCGTCATGGGCGATGAGCGTGCCTGCCTGGGCGATAATTTCTCCACCGCGAAATTCCCGAACGAACCCGAAACGGTTGGTGCGGGCGGTGATGAGCTTCACCACCTCGGCAAACCTTCCGGGCAAAGTGGGGCCTGCACCGGCCATCATTCCCGCCTTGCTCAGTACGGCATAGATGGTGGCGCGGCTCTGTTTCACCGCTTCTGGTTGCCAGTGCTGCCCGGCTTCAACCAGCAGGCAGGCCGCACCCTGCGGCGAGCCTTCCGTGAAGCGCCCATAATCGATGAGCCTTTTGCCTCCGGCATGGCCGGTATCGGCCACCACCAGCTCCGGTGTGCCCACGGCCAACCCCAAGGCCCGCCCGCGCGGGCCGCCACCGCAAAGCAGCACGGGGTCGGAGGGCCAGAGCATCGAATGCAGATCCAGAAGAATATCCGCCGAATCGATGATTGGTTTGATCTCCCTCGCCCGGTCCAGCTCTGCCGAGCGGCGTACGCCGAACAAGGCGTAATCATCCCACACGCGGTTCATATCCTCTTCTACGAAGCGCGAGGCGATGGGGTTGGCGGCATCAAACCGGGCATAGGCGGCGAGGTTGGCGAAGCCGAGTGTAAGCTTGCCGCATAGGGGTTTAAAGCCGCCATCCAATAGGGTTTTCAGCACGATGGCGCCAGCAAATTCATTGCCATGAATTAATGAAACCAGCACCACATGCGGCCCGGCCAGCCCCGAATCCAGGCAGGTGAAACCAGGAATGCCGGTATTGCCCGCGAGATAAAGAGAGAGGTCCGGCGCGGCAATTTCCACCGGAAACACCGGCAGCCCCGGATGCGGGGCGATGGCGGGTGCGGCGGGCGTGAAGCCGGAACTCATACACACCACTCTAGCGAAGCCATGTGGCTGTGCAATCCGCCGGGTTGACCTGGCACCCCGCGCAACGCAAAGCCGCTGCATCATGATTGAAGCGCGTATTATCTGCACCGATCTCGCGGGGCTGCGTGCCCAGGCTTTGGGGCTGGCCGAAGCTGCCGCACTGACCCCGGATTTCCGGCCTTTGAGCTTCCGTCCGCTCTGGCGGCATATTCCCACCAATTTCTGGTTCAACCCGCGCTGGGCGGTGGACGAAGCCTTGTTCGCGCCGCCCGTGCCGCCAGTGGTTATCGGCGCGGGCGGGGCGGGGGCGCGCGTAGCGGCGGCGCTGCGGGGCAAAAATGTGAAGGCCGTGGCCATTCAGCATCCACGCATGGCGCTTTCGCGCTTCGATGCCGTTTTGGCCGGCCGGCATGACGGGATTGAGGGGCCCAACGTGATTATCACCCGCACGGCTTTGCACCGCGTGACCCAGGCGCGGCTGGCGGCGGAGAAGGAAATTTGGGCGCCGCGTTTCGCGCATTTGCCCCGGCCCTTGGCCGCGGTGCTGTTGGGTGGTTCCAACGGGCGCTACAAACTTGAGGCGGCGGAGGCGAAAGCCCTGGCCGCCGGGCTGGCCAATGTGATGCGCCAGGGGGCGGGCATGATGATCACGCCATCCCGCCGCACAGCGCCTGAGGTGGTGGCGGTTCTGCGTGCCACCTTGGAGCCGCTGGGTGCCTGGATATGGGATTTCAACGGCGAGAACCCGTATTTCGGCATGTTGGCCTGCGCGGATGCCATCATCGCCACGGCGGATAGCGTTTCCATGGTTTCCGAGGCCGTGGCCACCAGCGCGCCGGTGTTTTTGGCGCGGCTGCCGGGCAAATCGTCACGCATCGGCGCGTTTATGGACGCGCTGGTGCAAGATGGCCGGGTGCGGGATTTTGCGGGCAGGCTGGAGCTGTGGGATACATCGCCGCTGGATGACACGGAATGGGCGGGGCAAGAGCTGCGCCGCCATTTGGGGCTTTAAGGGCAATGCTGGATATCGAAACCTTCGACAACAAGCGCGGCGGCAATGTGGTGTACAAGGCGCTTTCCCACCCGCTGGCTGCGCGCGCTTTAGCGGCCATGGCTGAGCGTGCCGGGCCGGTGGCCTTGTTCGACCCTGACGGCATTGCCACGCCCCTGCTTGCCCTTTGCCCGGATCTGGAGATCGAGGGGCTTTACGTGCAGGATACCCAGGCGTTGGGAACCATCCGCGCCGGGCATGTTGCCCGCGCGTTGACTGATCTGCCCCATGCGCGGGTGAGCACGGTGCTGCTGGCCGCTTTTGATGCCGGGCGCACGGCGCAGCATTTGCGGGCCTTGCTGCCGCCGGGGGCAGAGTTGCTCACGCTGGATGCGGTGAAGCTGCCGGAGGCCTGGCTTACCGTGAAGGGGCGCTATCTGGAGGCGCGGAATTTCGCCACCAATTACGTGTTCTTCCGCGATAACGACCGTTT
>JAJZFB010000052.1 GCA_021805545.1 Pseudomonadota bacterium
ATCCAAAAATGGTTCAAGCCAGCGCTCAAGCTCGTCGGTCCAGTCCAATCGCGGGGGCGCCATGGTCAGCCTCGTCAATGCCGACCACCCATGAATCAGTCAAAAGCCGATTCGGGAATCCTAAAAAATAACAGAACTCAATAATATGCCAAAGTAGTGCTAGAGCCGGATGATTTTAGACCGGATCACAACGTGATCCGGCCTGAAATCTGAATCCGGCTCTCAATCAATGAAGGAGGGCGCGATTCAGACGTTCGGATCGCGCGCAAAGCGAGCGCATCTCAAGCCAGCTCGCTCTAGAAAAGCCGGGGCAGCGCCGCGCCATCGGTCAGACGGCATACACGCAGGCTGTTGCTGGAAAAATCCCGGTCCGCGGTAAAAATGAAGTGGGCACGGCCTTGGCTAATCCCCGCTGCCGCCAAATCTTCGCGGTACTGGCAGGCAAACGCCTCGCCAAGAACCTCGCCATCAGCCCAGACTTGAAGAATTTGCGGCAAATCAGGCCAGGCCGCATCCTGCGCCCAGCCTTCCACATGGCGGCCTTCAATATGTTCAATAAACCCGCGCAAAGCGCCTGGATGAAAATAGCCTGCACGCGCCGCCACGGCGCGTAAAACCACGGCCAGTTCCGGGCCTTGTTCTGGACGGGGGGCGCAGAGTTTTACGGTTTCGGGCTCTGTATGGCCAGGGTAGAGCTTGTAAAAATCTGCCTGGTTATCAAAATTGGCGCGCAAGCCGGGTCCATCGGCAAAGCTCTCAGCCCAGACGCCTTCGGCGAGAATGCAATCATGCGTGGCGAACTCGATGAGATGGTAGGTCACGTCCCGCACCGGTTCAGGCTGGGTAATGGTCAATCCGTTGAGCAGGTGTTTGGCGAGAATGAGCCTGCCGTTGAGTAGAATGGAATGACCCGGGGAAATAAACAGGTCGCGCTTGGGCATATTGGGGTCAAGTGCATTGGCCATGATGCGGATGGGCGCGCGGGCGCGGGCGCCTTGCAGCGCCGCCGCGGTAAAGCTCTGACGGCCTATCCATTTTATGCGTTGCATACAGCCAAAATGCGTGGGCAGCACATCGCCTATGGCCAATTCCTCGATGGCGCGTTCTCCCTGGGCGGTGGTAATGCGCGTGCCCTGAACGTAACAGATGGCAATGCGCGTGCCCAAGGCATTGGGCGTGACAATAAGGCCGCTTGTGGCAATGCTGATGGTGACGATGCTGGTGCCGTTGGACAGCTCCATCCCCACACCAGGCACATAAGCGGCGGCGCTAGCGGTGAAGTCCTCCAGCTCCAGCGTATCGCCCTGTGTGAAGCCGGTTATGACTTCACCACCCGTAAGCTGGGGCAGGCCGCCCGCGAGCGTCCAATGACCGGCCGGACTGAAGGTAATGGCGCCGAAGCCGGAGAAGCTCGTGCCCATATCCAGCATGCCCGTGCCGCCGGCGAGATTAAGCGTGGCACCGCCATGGGCAGCTACCTTACCCTGGAAGCTGGCGCCGGGATCCGCCACCAGGGTTTGCGCCGCGGCGGCCATGTAAACGGCATAAGGGCCAGAAATTGTTCCGGCATTGGTGAGCACGCCGTTCCAGAGTTCCACCCCAACCGCGCTGGCCTGTATGAGGCCGGTATTTGCAATGAGGCCGGATTGTTCCAAAATGCCGGTGGCACCGGAAATGGTGCCCGCGTTGCTGAGCGTGCCCGCGCCGAGATCTGCGCCAATATGCTGCTGCGCGCCACCAGTGATATTGCCCGCATTCATAAGCAGGCCGGTATAGATGACAGCCCCCGCTGCCAAGCCGGGCGACCAGCTCCAGCTTGTGCCCGTCCCGCCGGACAAACTGCCCGAATTAACCAGGGTGCCGCCCTGCAGCCACGCGCCCGCCCCCCCAAACGTGCCGCTTCCACCCTGAATGGTACCACTATTCTGCGCGTAGGCGGTGGAAAGCAGCATCACCCCATTACCACCCTTGTAGGCGGCTCCGCCTGCAATCTCGCCGTTATTATCAAGCGTGCCAGCATTGGCCGTCACGCCATTGCCGCCCGTAAGTGCGGCGCCCGTAGCAACGCCACCGGCGATGCTGCCTGTGTTGATGATGAAGCCCGCATTGAGTACGGCCCCTGTGCCCGCCGTACCGGCAGCGACCCCGGGAAAAGCGGGGATGCCGCCACCCAGCACAGTGCCGCCATTGCGCAACGTGCCATCCGCGAGAATAACACCAGCACCGGACGCATAGGTATATCCCGCAAAAGGGATGGCCAGTTTTAAGGACGCGCCACCAGAAACAAGACCAGTATTCTCAACCGTGCCCGTAGCCGCATAGATGCCGTTGAAGCCCGAAATTTGGCCATAATTGAAGATGGTGCCACCTGCCGTCAGGCTGACACCACCGGAATGGCCGTAAATGCGCGCGGTTTGGACCGTGCTTGCCCCATTCATCAGCACGCCGGCGCCCAGAACCACCCCCGCCCCTTGCCCGCCTTCTATGGTGCCAAGATTGGTAATGCTGCCAGCGCCGGAGATACGCACACCCTGATACGCCCCGCGCACCTGGCCAACACGGCCGTTAACGATGGTGCCACTGGAAAATACCACGCCAGAGGCACCATGCCATGTGCCCGATATGGTACCGCGATTGACGATATTGCCCATACCGGCAATACCCGCCCCGGTACGGCCTGTAACCTGCCCAGTATTTTGCAGGGTGATATAGCCCTGAATACCGGTAAGCCCGCCAACATACCCCTGATTGGCCAGATAAGCCGTACCAGATTGAAGGTATATGCCAGACGCCCCGCCGCTGATGATATTGCCCTGGTTGAACAGGCGCCAATGCGGTACCGCAGCATAGATGGCCGGGCCAGATGGAGGCTCAAGCGAGCCCGTGGCGGCAATGGTGATTGCGGGCTGGCTCGTGCCACTGAGTGTGAGGCCGAGCGAGGACATAGTGGTGATGATGGTGCCGGACATATGCCTGCATTGGCGGTCGTTAAGGGGTAAGTAAAACTACCAAAACGAGCATATTGTTGCAATAATATTCAATCTAGGCGTGTTTTTCAGGGATCGACCGTCTCGGCTGCCGCACGCCGCTCCTCGGCTTGGCGCGCAAGTTTGTGGTAACTGCGGAGCGAGAAAGGCAGCATGACGACATAGGCGATAACGATGAGCGCACCGGCGAGAAACGGATCGGCGAAGATAAGCGCGGCGAACACGACGACACCCAGCAAAAGCGGCAAAATTCCGGCTGTGGGAATCTTGAAGTTCTTGAAGCTCCAGACTGGCAGGGTTGAAACGCAGAGCAGCCCAGTTACAACCAGGACGGCGCCTGAAAACAGCGGATAGGCCACCAAGTTACATAACCAAACAGCGTGAATGTCCTGGGCCTCCAGCCCCACGAAAAGCGGAAACAGAGCCAAGGCCGCGCCAGCCGGAGCCGGTACGCCAGTAAAGAAATTATAGGCGAAGGCCGCTTTGGGCGCACTGTCCAGCGCCGCGTTGAAACGTGCCAGGCGCAACGCCATGGCCGAGGCGAAAATGAGCGGCGGCAAGAAACCAATGCCACCCCAGGGCGCAAGCGACCACATGTAAATGATGAGCGCCGGAGCAACGCCAAAGCAGAGAAAATCGGAGAGCGAGTCGAATTCCGCGCCGAAACGCGATGTGGCCTTGAGAATGCGCGCGATGCGGCCATCGAGCCCGTCTATGACCATCGATGCGGCCAAGGCAAAAACCGCCGTGCTGAATTTGCCATCCATGGCAAAACGGATGGATGACAGCCCAATGCAGAGGCCTAGCAGCGTCATCAGGTTGGGCAGCATGCGGTTGAAGCTTTGCCCGGAAAAGCGCTGGCGGCGCGGCAGGCGGCGGCGCGGTGTCATGCGGCGCCGGGCAGCTCGGCGATCACGGTCTCGCCGCCGATCATGCGCTGGCCCACTGCGATGAGCGGCGCGCAGCCCTCTGGCAGGTACAAATCGGTCCGGCTGCCGAAGCGGATGATGCCGAAGCGCTCGCCCGCGGCCAGGGTCTGGCCTTCCCGCGCCTCACACAAAATACGGCGGGCGATAAGCCCGGCGATTTGCACCACCACCACGTCCTCACCCGTGGGCAGGCGCAGCAACAGCGCGTTGCGCTCATTGTCATCGCTCGCTTTATCCTCGGCGGCGCTGAGGAACAGGCCGGGATGATAGGCGATTTTCTCCACCGTACCGGCAATGGGGGCGCGGTTTACATGCACGTCCAGCACCGAAAGAAAAATGGCGACGCGGGTGCGCGGGGCGGAGGTCAGGCCAAGCTCGGCGGGCGGCACGGCTTGCTCAATGCTAACCACCAAGCCATCGGCCGGGGCCACGAATACATTGGCGCGCGGCGGCAGAATGCGGTCCGGGTCGCGGAAAAAATAAAGGCAGAACAATGTGAACAGCACACCGACCCAGGCCAGCGGCTGCCACACGAACAGGCCCAGCACAGCCACGGCAAGGCCGCCGGCAATGAATGGATAGCCAGCCTTGTGCGGCGGGCTGAGCACCGATTTTACACTCTCGACAATATCCATATGGTCATTTGGCCTTATTTGCGCGGCAGAACAAAATTCTGCCCTGGGAATATCAGGTTCGGGTTATGAATCTGGCCGGCATTGGCGGCATAAATGAGGGTGTATCTGGTGCCCTCGCCGTAGATATGCTTGGCGATGATCCAGAGGCAATCGCCCGGGGCGATGATGATGTGGCCCTCGGCCAGGGCGTTTTTCAGAGTCTCTGGGGCAAAGGGGGCGGTAACCACGGGCAGTTGCGTGCCGTTGCTGGTGGTGGCATCGAGCACAAGCATACCGCGGCCAGACGGGGTGAGCGCGGTAATATGCCAGCGCCCTTTGGCGTCGGCTACCGCGCTACCAATAAGCTGGTTGCCAAGACTGAGGTTAACCTTGGCGCCCGCCGGCGAAGTGCCTGAGAAAATAGCGTGGCCGGATGTATCGTAATCCACCGCGCCAAGGGCCAGCTCTCCGGGATGCGGCCCCTGGCCAGACAAGAGTGAACTGCCATTGGCGCCAGAAAGCACGGTAAGCGCCTGCCCGCCATTGCCGGGAAGATTTATGGACGCATCCTCGGTACTGGCCAGCATCGTGCCGTCAGGCAGTTTTTCCGACATGGTGATGGTGTGCGCGCCCGGCTTGAGCGGTTTGGCGGGGAGCAGGACAAAGGCCCCCTGCGCATCCGCCGTCACGGTGCCGAGTATGGCGCCATTATCCTTAATGGTAACCACGGCCCCTGGCACGGCACGGCCGGCCAGAACGGCATTGCCCTGCGAATCTACACGAACGACGTCGAATTCTGGCCCCGCCGGGGCTTGCTGGCTGGCGGCCGCCGGCACTTGCACCGCGCGGGGCACGGGCGCGCGCTTATGGTGGAGGTAAAGCATAGTGCCCAGATCCACCAGAACCAAACCCGCCAGCACCAGCAAAGCGATTAACTCTACCCTGCGGCGCGGTGGGGTGGGGGACTCACCCGAATTGTCCTGTTTGCTTGCCATGTCGCCCCTAGCCTGCCACGAACGGGGCGGAACTGGAAGCGAGGCAAGACTATATGAACCGTTTTTCCGTAACCGTGTTTTGCGGTTCTTCCCCCGGCAAAGACCCGGCCTATGCGGAAGCCGCAAAAACCCTGGGCCAAGGGCTGGGTGAAAACGGCATGCGGCTTGTTTTTGGCGGCGGCAATGTGGGGCTTATGGGCATAACAGCGGCGGCAACGCTGGGCGCTGGCGGCGAGGTTACCGGCATTATCCCCGATTTTTTGCGGCGGCGTGAGGTGGAGTTTCATGGGCTGACGGAGCTTATCGTCACCGACTCGATGCATACGCGCAAGCGGCGGCTATTCGCGCTGGGCGATGCGTTCATCGTCATGCCTGGCGGATTAGGAACTTTTGATGAAACTATTGAAATTCTGACCTGGAAGCAGCTCGGCCAGCATGAGAAGCCGATCATCCTGGTGGATATTCTTGGCTGGGCGCAGCCTTTTGTGACAATGGTGGAGCAGATTATCGCCTATGGCTTTGCGCGCGATACCGTCCGCGGCTTGTTCGAAGTTGTGCCGGACGCGCCAGCGGCACTGGCACGGCTACAAGAGTTGCGCCTCCTCAGCGCTTGATGGCGGCAAAATCCTCAGCGCGAATCATCTGCCGGGCCAGCTTCAGCGCCTCGAACCCCGCCTCTTCGGCGCTGGCGGCAAGCAGCGCATCCCATCCCTGGCTGCTCTCTGGCGCAGTTTCATCCCGCAAGGCCTGGATCAGCATGTGGGCATGGGCCAGGGCGGCCGGACGCTCTGATTCGGCACCAATATAGGCTTGTTGTAGCGCATAATAGGCCTTGCGGGCGGGAGTCGTGCTCTCTTCCGCGCGCATGATCTGCTTACCGAACAGGAAGCGCGCCTGCGTGTTCAATTCCAGCCTTGTTCGCGTCTTGAAGCGGATGAACGCGCCGTTCAAGATCATCGACTCCCCTTGTTTGAGCTCCAGAATCAATGCCGACATGTCACCTAAGTCCAATTCAGAGGACTTAGCCTGGCACAGGCTGCTTAACGGGCAATGAAATCGCCCGTTCTCAGGAGGCTTCCCGGTTTGGGGCTGTCTGCAGCACGCGGAAAGCACGGTTGGGCTGGTCCAGTAAGACCTGAAAGCCGGCATGTTCCAGAAAATGCCGGGCAGTCTCGTTGGGGATTTCAGCAATAACGGCCATGGGCCGGACAGGAGAGGCACGCAGGCGGTTAAGGGCGTCAGCCAGCAGGACAGCGGCGTGGCCCTGGCCGCGATGGCGCTTATCAACCGCGAGGCGCGTGAGCCGCGCCGCTGTGAGCACAGGGTAACGCGAGACCAGACGCTGCGGGCCACCCAGTAAGTCTGGCAGCAGCACGGCGGCGGCGGAAAGTGCATAATAGCCCGCCAGTTTACCTTCTGGCAGCACGCCCGCGAAAATAGCGGCCAGGCTCTTGGCCGCATCACGCCCGGCCTGGGCACGGAAGTATTTGTCGAATGAAGGAACACCGCAGCGAAAACCGCCACGCTCATGCGCTTGGGTGAGAGGTTCAATCCTCATCGCGGCCCGCTTGCGCCTTGCGCCCTACCAGAGCCTGCACAAAAGACCGCCCGTCGCGCACCGAGAGCGTAAGGCGCTGATGCTCATCTATGGCCTTAGCCGCTGCCTCCTGCACGGAACTCAGCACGAAATCGGTCACCGACCGCCCTTGCAATGCCGCGGCGTGTTCAATAAGCGCCTTCTGACCGGCCGTAACACGGGCTTCCAGCCGTTCCGCGCGCAGTCTGACCGGGGCCGGTTTCGCCACGTAGTCCGCCATACCTACCTCCACTTGTTAATAATTCTATTACTCACAAGCAGAAGTTGCAATATCGCTACGAGGCAAAATTATCGCGGCGTTCCAGCAGAGAAGCGAGCCAGTTGCGGGATTTTGACAGGGCTGAACGCGGCTGTGGCTGTTTGGCCAAGGCCATGGCCAGCTTGGTTACATGATAGGCCGCCTCCGGGTTGCGCTTGAAAAAGGCCCGGATGATCGCATCCGCCTCAACATCAACCGCTTCCTGCGCACCGCTCATGGCGCGGCCCAGAAAAGAGAGAATCGACATGTGTTCTTCGCGTGTCACAGTAAGGTTTAAGTGACAAAACAGGGGCTAAAAGCAATAGGTTTCGTCCCGCATGGACGCGATTTCACCTGATGTTTCCGTGTAGAATAGATTGATAAATATACATTAAATTTCCATCACGCATAAACTCACCGGCATAGGGCATACCAATGCCGCCCAAAACCGCGCGGGATGCAAAATTATCCTGCCGTGCGATGGCAACGATACGCTCCAGCCCCGCATTGGAGTGCCCGTAATTAAGAGCCGCGCCAGCGGCCTCACTGGCCAGACCCAGGCCGCGCATTTCGGGTAGAAAAGCAAAGCGCAGGGCAACGCCCCGGCCATCTGGCCGGTGCATGAGGGCGGTTATGCCAAGAAACTTGCCGCGCAGAGCGCGCACCGCCCACATGCCATAGCCGTGGCGGCCCCAATCCTGAATGTCATGCGCCAGCTCCGCCGCCACATCAATTGGCCCCTTTACCCCCCCCAGCATTAGGGCATAGGCACGCGGGTCACCCTTCAGCCGGATTAGGTCCGGCAAGTCCCAATGCCCCACAGGGGTCATCCGCAACCGCGCTGTGGTTACAACCCAGGCCCAGGTCACGCTCATCAGGCGCCCCCCTGGGGGACACCAGAGAGAGCGCAGCCGCCTTGGCCTTGCTTATGTGCCAGCAAGGTGCCTCCGGCTTACCGCGTGAGCGGGCGGTATTTGATACGGTGGGGTTCCGTGGCGTCCTGGCCGAGGCGGCGGCGCTTGTCTTCCTCATAGGCCTGAAAATTGCCTTCGAACCATTCCACATGGCTATCGCCCTCGAAGGCCAGGATATGGGTGGCCAGACGGTCGAGAAACCAGCGATCGTGAGAAATGATAACGGCACAGCCAGGGAATTCCATCAGGGCCTCTTCCAGCGCGCGCAGCGTATCCACGTCCAGGTCGTTGGTCGGCTCATCGAGCAGGATGACATTTGCCTCCGACTTCAGCATCTTGGCGAGGTGCACGCGGTTGCGCTCCCCACCCGAGAGCACACCGACTTTCTTCTGCTGATCCGCGCCTTTGAAGTTGAAGGCCCCAACATAAGCGCGTGAAGGGACGGCGCGCTTGCCCAGATAGATGACATCGGTGCCACCGGAGATTTCTTCCCACACATTCTTGTTGGCCTCGAGGCTATCACGCGACTGATCGACATAGCCGAGTTTGACGGTCTCGCCAATTTTAAGCGCGCCAGAATCCGGCTTCTCCAGGCCCGTGATCATTTTGAACAGCGTGGATTTGCCAGCGCCATTGGGGCCGATAACGCCAACAATACCGCCCGGCGGGAGTTTGAAGTTGAGGTTTTCGATCAACTCCCGGTCGCCAAACCCCTTGCAGAGATCGATGGCCTCGATAACCGTCCCCCCCAGCCTCGGGCCGGGCGGGATGATGATTTCGGCCACACCAGCCTGCATCTCTTGCGATTTTTGTAGCATTTCCTCGTAGCGCTGGATGCGGGCGCGGCTCTTGGTCTGGCGCGCCTTGGGGCTCGCGGAAATCCAGTCCTGCTCCTCGGCCAAGGCGCGCTGACGGGCGGATTCTTCCTTTTCTTCCTGAGCCAGGCGCTTGCGCTTCTGCTCCAGCCAAGCGGAGTAGTTGCCCTCATAAGGGTAGCCGCGGCCACGCTCAATTTCGAGGATCCAGTTGGTCACATTGTCGAGGAAGTAACGGTCGTGCGTAACAAGGATGACCGTGCCAGCGTAGTTTTGCAAGGTGCGTTCCAGCCACGCCACCGACTCCGCATCGAGATGGTTGGTCGGCTCATCGAGCAGCAGCAGTTCGGGCTTTTCCAGCAAAAGGCGGCATAGCGCCACGCGGCGGCGCTCACCTCCAGAAAGCGGGCGCACATCGGCCTCGGGTGGCGGGCAACGCAGCGCGTCCAGCGCGATTTCAATCTGGCGGTCGAGATCCCAGCCATCGGCGGCATCGATGACTTCCTGCAACTGGGCCTGTTCGGCGAGCAGGCTGTTCATCTTGTCATCGTCCATCGGCTCGGCGAATTCTTCCGAGATGGCGTTGAACCGCGCAATGGCCTTGCGCAGATCAGCGAAGGCCTCGGCAACATTCTCACCCACGTTCTTCTCTGGGTCGAGCTGCGGCTCCTGCGGCAAATAGCCGACTCGCGCGCCCTCGGCGGCCCAGGCCTCGCCACCATATTCTTTTTCTATGCCCGCCATGATTTTCAGCAGGGTGGACTTACCGGCACCATTGACGCCAAGCACGCCGATTTTGGCACCAGGCATGAAAGAGAGCGTGATGCCTTTGAACACCTCACGCCCGCCAGGATAGGCTTTGGTGAGATCTTTCATCACATACACGTATTGGTAAGCGGCCATCTAACTGATTTCCTTAAATTTGATACCAAGAACAACATGCCGGCACGAGCGCGCAGCGGTCCTTGCCTGACCTGTAAGAAGGGAGTTGCCACGGTTTGCGGCCTGCCGGCCTGTGTTCTGCGTCCACATGGCCCTGCTCTTTGCACAATTTATGCGGGCCGTCACAGGGGCGGCGCTAGATAAAGCGTGTCAGGCCGTAATGCTGGCCAGCGCCTCGCCGTCCTGCCGCGGGATGGGTTCAGCGGTGCGGGACGGCAAACGTATGGCGTTGAGAATAAAGTCGAGATGGAAATCCTTCACCTTGTCGAGCGTATAGGGTTTATCCGACTCGCCCGAGCCGGAAACATAGACATCCTCGTTTCTGTACCAATCCGCCGCGGTGTTAAGCATGCGGGAAATGGTGAGGATGGTCAGGAATGGATCGATTTCCGGCTTAAAAAGCCTGGCATCGATGCCGTCCTTCAGCACGCGCTTCCAGGCGTAGAAATTCTCCTTCTTGGCCTCTACGACATAGGCAAATTCCGGGTTACCCCGGAAGAAACGGCGGCTATTCGTAAGGATGGCGTGGACTTGCTGGTTGCGCGTCATCTCATCCAGCTCGAACAGCACCAGAGCGACCAGCCTGCGCTCGGCACTGACCGGTGCTGCGGCAATACGTTTGACAGTGCCACGCAACTGCTGAACCGCGCCGCGCACGATCTCGTGCAGCATCTCATCCTTGGTGGCAAAGTGATGATAGAGGCTGCCTGAAAGAATTCCAACATCATCGGCAATCTGGCGGACGGTGGTGAAATCGAACCCGCATTCAGCGAAGCGATGGGTAGCGGCCTGAAGAATGCGGGTACGGCGATCGATTTTACCAGTTTTTGGAGCCGCCTTAAGCTGCTGCGCGGCAGCGGCTTTTGGTGCTGTTTTGGCCCCAGACAGCCTAGCCTGTTTAGTATCTTCCGCCATCCTGCCCCTCATTCCTCCTAGCCGCGCCACCAGCCGGAAGACAGCGGCGTGGCATATGAAAAGACCCCATAGCAAACCACGGATATTAACGCGACCAGCGGTGGAACTTTCATGACCACCTCCCCGCTGTGCTTGACGGCGATAGCGCCCATGGATATTTTACCAAGCGCTTGATACATAATTTAGGCAGCAACAGCAACCGTGGCCGGGCCGTGAATTTTTACCGCCACGAATAGGGAGTGGGGAGATGATGGGTGCGTTTTCTGGCGTCCGGGTGGTGGAACTGGCGCAATTTGTATTTGTGCCCGCCGCCGGGGCCTTGCTGGCGGACCAAGGGGCGGAGGTCATCCATATAGAGCCTCCGGGGGCAGGCGACCCGTACCGGACATTAAAGATTGCCGATGGGCGGGCAACTAAATCGGCCAATCTTTCGATGGAGCTGAATAACCGCGGCAAGAAAAGCGTGGCCATCGACCTGAAAACCGCTGCGGGTCGTGACGTGTTTCTGCGCCTGATCGAAACTGCGGATGTATTCCTCACCAGCCTGCGCCCTCCGGCCATAGAACGGCTTGGTTTTGACGTAAAGGCATTGCGCGCGCGCAACCCGAAGCTGATCTATGTACGCGGCAATGGCGTGGGGTTCCGCGGCAAAGAGGCCGGCAAGGCGGGATTTGACGCCTCGGCCTTTTGGGCGCGCGGTGGATTTGCGCACATGCTGAATGTGGCGAATGCGGATGCCCCGTTGCGGCCACGCCCGGCACTGGGAGACCATGCATCTTCCGTTGCCGTGGCCTATGGCATTGCCGGGGCGTTGTTCAAACGGGCACAGACAGGTGAGCCATCGGTGGTGGATATATCTCTGCTGGCATCGGCCATGTGGATACTCTCGGCCGATGTGGTGCTGAGCCAGGTGCAAACGCCGGAACAAATGGCGGCAACCAGTCAGGCATCGCGCTTTCCCCTGACCACCGCCTACAAGACACGTGATGGCCGATTCATTCAGCTGATGCTGCTGGACCCGGAGCGCTATTGGCTTTCACTCTGCCGCTTGCTGGGGCGCGAGGAATTGGCCGGCGATCCGCGCTTTGCCACAAGCCGGGCCCGGGTGGAAAATGGCGCGGCGCTGATTGGTGAATTCAGTGCCACCGTGGCGGTGCGGGACTGGGCGGATTGGAAGCCGCTGTTTGAGGGCTGGGACGCTCCCTGGGAGTTGGTGAAAACCATCCACGAGGTGGCGGAAGACCCGCAGGCGGCAGCCAACGGGTATTTGTTTGATGTAACGGTGCAAGATGGCTCTAACGTGACATTGGCCAGCGGGCCGGTGGGTTTTGATGGACGCAGCGCACCGCTTGAGCCGCGGCGGGCGCCGCAACTGGGCGAACACACAGATGAGATTCTGTACGGGCTAGGGCTGACACCGCAAGACGTGTCACGGCTGCGTGCCTGTGCCGCCGTGCAATAAACCTTTAGGATATGCCATGAAAATTTGCCGTTTTATGCTGCCAGAAGAAAATTTGCCTCGCCTGGGCCTGGTGAACGGAGAGGCGATACACGACGTAACAGATGTGACGCGCGAACTGCCCGCCGTAACCTGGCCCTTACCGCGCGAGGATTTATTCCTGGCCAGCCTGCCACGGCTACGGCCCTTGATTGAACAGGCGGCGAAAAGCTCCCCCGCTCTGCCCCGGGCGGCGGTAAAATTGCTGTCGCCCGTGGCAAATCCCGGGAAATTCATCTGCGGTGTGGGAAATTGGAAGCACCACGGCGCGCCGCTCGGGGTGCTGGGATTCTTATTCAAGGCAACCAGCGCGATGGCTGGGGCGGATGAGGGCGTGCACATACGCTGGACCAGCCGTACCACATTGCACGAACCGGAACTGGCGATTGTGATAGGCCGGACCTGCAGCAATGTGAGCGAGGCCGAGGCGCTGGATTATGTGGCCGGCTACACGGGCGGCATGGATATGACCATGAAAGAACAAAAGGAGTTTTTCTGCTTCTGTAAATCTTTTGACAGTTACGGCGTGCTTGGCCCGTGGCTGGTGACCGGAGATGAAATTCCCGACCCATCCAGCCTGGCGTACGAATTCCGGGTGAATGGCGAATTGCGCGGGCAGCGCGCTTTTGGCGATTTGACCGGCAGCCCCGCACAGCTTGTGGCTTTCGCCTCCTCAGCCATGACGCTGTACCCTGGCGATGTGATTTTCTCGGGCGCTGCCGACGTGGCACCGGTGATGCCCGGTGATGTGATGAGCCTTGATATTCCACGCATTGGCCGCATGGATATATCCGTGTCAGCCTCGCCACTGGCCCAATGAAGCCGCCACACAGGATAAAAACCAAGCGCTTGCTACAATTTTAATTTTTTGCTAGGCTCCTTGAATGCAAACGCCGCGGCGCAAGCCCAAAATCAGGAGGATAGAATGGATGCCACAGAGATAATTGACGCCAACCGGGACGTGGAAGCAGAGCCCCGTGTGGCCGATTTTGTGATTGATGCCGATGTACACGTGACCCCCCCGCCCGGCATGTGGCGCGACTACTTGCCGCCCAAATTCCGCGAGCTGGCCCCTGTGGTGGAGAGCGACGGCGAGTTTGATTATGTCGTGTTTGAAGGAGCACGGCGCAAGGTTCATCTGATGCAGTCTCAGGCTGGGCGCTCCGCCAAGGAGTACCGCAATGCGGGAAAGCTGTCCGATATGCGCCTGGGCGGCTGGATGGCGCCGCAACGGCTCCGCGACATGGACAAAGACGGAGTGGACGTGGCCATCGTGTTTGGCGGCGGACCGTTGCAGACGGGGAATATGGACCTGTATACCAGTAGTTTCGGCGCCTATAACCGTTGGGTGGCGGATTTTTGCAGCGAAAACCCGAAGCGTTTGAAATATGCGGCTTTTTTGCCGGTTATGGATGTGGACCAAACCATCGCCATGATGCATGATGCCAAGCGCAGCGGTGCCGTGGCCGTGAATATTCCGGCTTTTCCGCAAACGGCAAGCACACTGAACAAAGCTCTCTCACAATATCAAGCGCTTTCGGGCGATGCGCAAAGCCTCCGGCAATATCGCGATGCGGAATTCGACCCGCTTTGGGCCGCAGCTTGCGATCTTGACTTGGCCGTTACCTTCCATCTTGGCGCGCGCGTATCCCGCTTTACGGACAAAACCAACTTCTTGCCGGATGTCGTAATGGGCAAACCAGCCATGCTGGAAATGCCCGCCATCATGATTTATGGTGGCGTGTTTGACCGTTTTCCGAATTTGCGCATTGGGTTGATTGAGGCTGGCGTAGGATGGATTCCCTGGGCAGCCAACTATATGGATCGCACCTGGGACATGCAGCGCTACTGGACGGAATGTAACATCGCCCATCCACCCAGTTATTACTTCGACCAAAACGTCTATGCTTCGTTCATCAGCGATCCGATCGGCGTACAGTTGCGGCATCAGCCTGGCGGACGAAATATAATGTGGTCATCAGATTATCCACATTCTGAGACAACCTTCCCACATTCACACAAGACGATCGAGCAAAATTTCAGAGGCGTTCCCCACGCCGAACGGGATTGGATCATCGCAGGTTGCGCCAAAAAATTCTTTTCAATATAGTAATATTTTAGCCTGACCTCGCGCGAGAGGGGAGACTAATCAGTCTCTCCTCTCGAATGTCTTGAAAATTCGAGCGCATGGTTCTGTAAAGAACAATGTCGTGGCCATAACATATTTGTAACTTCGTTCACCTTGGAGGTGGTGTTAGCCTAAGGTGTTGAGGTAGGCGTGTGGCCGCCTGCCCGGAATCATCTTCATGCAAATATCTCAGCACCTTGATATTTGCATGACTCCAGATGGCCACGAGAGACGCCAGCCGGAGCCAGGACGAAATGGGGAAATCCGCCGACGACACCGCAAGCAGCGCTACATTCTCTTTTGCTGGCTATGTTAGCGGCAAGCTGCCGGGCGTGCCCGAAACCGCGGCGATGGCTGAAATCGGCACCGCTGTTGCCAAGCTGCGGCATGATCTGGATGCCTGCCACCCAAACAACCCATCTTTGGCCTATGCGCTGGCCGCTGAAACCCACGCTGCCATGCAGCATAAATGGCACCACTACCCGCAAGAAACCCGGGCCGCGCTGTTGCTGGCCTTTTTGAAAGAGGTTTCCGGGGTGCAGCACCAGCTCCGGACGCGGATCGCCCGGATTGAGCCAGAAAATGGCTACATGTTCGGCCTACAGGACGAGGCGATGAAGCTGGAGGCCCAGGCCGAGATTCTGCAAGAGGAAATTAACCGGGCAGAAGCCGATTTGCAGACACTGCTGGCGGGGGATGAAGCTCTGCAATAATACCTGAAACTGGTGCGCCGGGCAGGAATCGAACCCGCAGCCAAACCGTTATGAGCGGTCCGCTCTAACCGTTGAGCTACCGGCGCACACCCTTTCAGTAGGGCCTGAAAGGCTGCCGCACCATACAAGCCATGGCCGCGTTGGCAAGATGCGCCGGGCCGGGTTATACGCGCCGCAGTCTTCAACAGGAGTTCCGGTCTATGGACGTCAGCAAGCTTTCCCCCGGCAAGGACCTGCCGCGCGACATTAATGTTGTGGTCGAGATTCCCGCCGGGTCCGGCGTGAAATACGAGATCGACAAGGAGAGCGGCGCACTGGTGGTTGACCGCGTTGTGTTCACGCCGATGACTTACCCCGCCGCCTACGGCTTCATTCCCGGCACGCTGGCCGATGACGGCGACCCCGCGGACGCGCTGGTGCTGCTGCCCACCGCCGTGGTGCCCGGTGCCGTTATCCGCTGCCGCCCCATCGGGCTGCTGCAAATGGAGGATGAGTCCGGCCAGGATGAGAAGATTATTTGCGTTCCACACGACAAGGTGCACCCGCAATATACCGATGTGACCGAGGTAGCCCAGTTACCCGCCATCACACGCGACGTGATTAAGCATTTTTTCGAGCATTATAAGGATCTCGAGAAGGGCAAATGGGTGAAAATCACCGGCTGGGCGAACCGCGCCGCCGCCGAGGCCGCCATTACCGCCAGCTTGGCACGCGCCAAGTAACGCAAACCCTCCCGGCCCATGGCCGGGAGGGTTTATATTGCCGTTGCACCTTGAGTTGTGGGCTTGGATTTGGGCTGTGCCAGGAGCTGAAGAAAAGCGCGCACGCGCGGGGTATTCCAATCCGCGCCGCCATCCAGCCGGGCCACCATCTTGCCGGCGGGGTTGAGAATGATGGTAACCGGCACACCATCCGTGTGGAGAAGGTCCAGGTTAATGCCATCCGGGTCCAGTAGAACTGGCAGGGTGGTGATGTGATGCTGCTCGTAAAAGGGCTCCACAGCCTGCGCGCCGTCTATATCGATGGAAATGGGTAGAACCAGCCCCCCGAAATGATGAATTTCCTTAGCTAAGGCGGCGAGTGTGGGAATTTCTTCCACACATGGGCCGCACCACGTGGCCCATATGTTCACCACCAGCACATGCCCCGCATAGTCAGCCAGGCTGAGTTTTTTTCCTTTCGCGTCGGTAAGCCGCAGCGGCGGCGGCGGGACAGGCTCTATAATTGTAAACTCATCAGCCGCATCCGGCAGGCCGGAATCGTCCACCTGCGCCGCGGCACGATTGCCTGTAAGGGCACACGCCGCTAATCCAGTCGCGGCGGCGATGATTGATCGCCTGGAATGCAAGGAATGCTTGGACGTGACGGACAAGGATAATTCTCCTCTGAAAGGCCAGCTGCAATGGGGCGGGCGGTTTGGCGCCGGGCCCGGTGCGGTGATGCAGGCCATTAATGTCTCGATCAGCTTCGACCGCAAGCTCTGGGCCGAGGACATCGCCGGCAGCCAGGCCCATGCCGCCATGCTGGCCAAGCAGGGCATCATCTCACCCGAGGATCAGGCCGCCATCGCCCGCGGGCTAGAGGAGATCGCGATCGAGATCGAGGATGGGCGATTTGGCTTCTCCGATGCACTGGAGGATATCCACACCAATATCGAGGCCCGGCTGACCGAAAGGATTGGCGAGGCGGCAAGACGTTTGCACACGGCGAGGAGCCGCAACGACCAGGTGGCGACCGATTTCCGCCTGTATGTGCGCGGCGAGATCGATGGCATTCTGGCGCAGGTAAAGGATTTGATGCGTGCCCTGGCTGAGCGCGCGGCGGAACATGCGGGCACAGTCATGCCGGGATTCACCCATTTGCAAACAGCCCAGCCGGTTACCTTTGGTCACCATTTGCTGGCCTATGTGGAGATGTTGAACCGGGATTCGGGGCGGCTGGAAGATGCGCGCAAGCGGCTGAATGAATGCCCGCTTGGTGCGGCGGCGCTGGCCGGCACCTCCTTCCCCATTGACCGCTTTGCCACCGCCGCGGCACTGGGCTTTGACCGGCCGACGGCGAATTCTCTGGATTCCGTGTCCGACCGCGACTTCGCGCTGGAATTCCTTGCCGCGATTTCCATCATGGCGATGCATCTCTCACGCTTTGCGGAGGAGATCATCATCTGGTGTTCCTCACCTTACCGGCTGATTACGCTTTCCGATGCCTTTACCACTGGCTCCTCGATCATGCCCCAAAAGCGCAACCCTGACGCAGCGGAGCTGACCAAGGCCAAGACGGGCCGGATTTTTGGCGCGTTGATGGGGCTTTTGACCGTGATGAAGGGGCTGCCCCTGGCCTATGCCAAGGATATGCAGGAAGATAAGGAGCCGGTGTTCGACGCCGTGGCCGCCATAACCCTATGCCTGCCCGCCACGGCGGGCATGGTACGTGACATGAAGGCCAACACGGAACGCATGGCGGCCCTGGCCAGCAGCGGTTTTGCCACGGCCACCGACCTGGCCGATTGGCTGGTCCGGGTGTTGAAAATGCCATTCCGCGACGCTCACCATGTAACTGGCCGCGTGGTGCGGCTGGCCGAGGAGCGAGGCGTGGATATGTCCAGCCTCTCCCTGGCGGACATGCAGAGCATAGAACCGCGCATCACGGCGGAAATATTCGCCGTGCTCACGGTAGAGGCATCGGTAACATCACGGACTTCTTATGGCGGCACCGCGCCCGCAAATGTGGCAAAAGCAGCATCTGGCTGGCTGGAGACTCTGCAATGAGACTGTTCATGGCAATGCTGTGTGTGCTGGCACTAGCAGGGTGCGGGCGCCGTGGCGCGCCCACGCCACCTGGCCCTGCGGCGGATATTACCTACCCTCACCCCTACCCGGCGCAATAACATGGCTGACATTTTTACGGGCCCCGAGCCCAGGCTGGGCGACCTGCTGGTGGCGCGCCCCGCCCTCTCGATGCATGCACGGGATGGGCTATGCTTCGAGGGCGTACCGCTGAACGCGATTGCGGACCAGTACGGCACGCCAGTATGGGTTTACGGTGCGGGCAGCATGCGGGCGCGTTTTGCCGCGCTACGGGATGCTTTCCGGCAACAGGATCTGCCCGTGCATATCCATTACGCCGTGAAGGCCAACGACCATCTGGCCATACTCGATATTTTCCGCCAAGCCGGTGCCGGAGCGGATGTGGTGAGCCTGGGCGAATTTTTGCGCGCGCAGCGGGCCAAAATTGCGGCGCAGGATATAGTTTATTCCGGCGTGGGCAAGGCCTCGGCAGAGATTGAAGCCGCGCTAAGCCAAGGGGTTGGCCAGTTTAACGTAGAAAGCGCGGAAGAGCTGGAGATGATCTCTGCCTTGGCGACGCGCCTGGGCAGCACGGCAAGCATTGTGCTGCGGATGAACCCGGACGTGAATGCCGGGACCCATGCCAAAATAACCACCGGATTGGCGGAGAATAAATTCGGCATCCCGGCGGCGGATGTCCCTGCCCTTTATGCCCGTGCCAGCACCTTGCCCGGTATCGTCATTCATGGGCTGGCGTTGCATATCGGCAGCCAGATTCTGTCGCCCGCTCCTTATGCCGCCGCTTATTCCAAGGCCGCGGAAATGGTTCGGGCCCTGCGGGCACAGGGGCTGGAGGTGATGGTTCTGGACCTTGGCGGCGGCATCGGCATTGGCTACCACGATGAACCAGGCATGAACCTAGCCGCCTTCGCCGCCATGGTGAAGCAGACCGTAGGCGGGCTTGGGGTAAAGCTGCTGCTGGAACCAGGACGCTATCTGGTGGGACCTGCCGGGCTGCTACTCGCCTCGGTGGTACTGCAAAAGCAGGCGGGCAAGCGCTTCGTGGTGCTGGACGCGGCGATGAATGAACTGATGCGCCCGGCTTTATATGAATCATGGCATGGTATTTTGCCGGTGGACCCAGCGCTATTCTACGAACCGGTAAGCCCTGGCGATGTCGTGGGACCAGTATGTGAGAGCGCGGATTGTTTCGCCAAGGACCGCGAATTGCCCAGCCTTCCCCCCGGCACCCGGGTAGCGATTCTCGATGCTGGCGCTTACGGCGCCGTGATGAGCAGCACATATAATGCGCGCCCCCGCGCAGCCTCTGTTCTGATTGATAATGGGCAGGTGATGCTGATTACGCCCCGGCAAAAGCCTGAGGATTTATGGATGGACGAAATTCTGCCCTAACCATGCGCCATAGCGGGCGGGCCAAATTGTAATAACAGCCCCGCCGCGATAAGAACGAAAAGCCCCAGCAATATCTCGGCGCCAATGGCGTGCCGTAAGGCGCCCCGGCTGGCCGGCAATACCGGGGCAAGGCTAAGCCGGTTATAAGCCGCAATGGCGATGAGCGCCACAAACAGCATGGTTTTCACCAAGACGAGTGCGCCATAGCCCGAGTCGAACAATGCCGACGGACAGGCGATGAGGATGACATATTGCACCAGCGCCGTCATGAGCAGCACGGCAACACAGCTCATGCCAAAAGGCGAATAGCGGCGCACCAGCAGGCCTGGCTCCGGCAATTTTGCCACGGCCAGAAACAAAGCAGGCAGAGTGCCCAGCCATAAGGCTGCAGCGGCAAGATGCAGGATAGAGGTTACCAGCAGTACGCCCCCTACACGGCCAGGCATGGCTCCGCCATGCCCGAGCCATGCCTCAGCCGCCACCCCAAAAAACGCCAAAAGCGCTGCACAGCGCGGCTTGTTGGCCTGAAACAGTAAGGTAGCCAGCACAAGTGCGGCCATGCGCCCCGGCAGTAAGACACCAAAGCGGGTATATTGCACCACGGCGGGAATAGCTGAGATGGTTTCGGTAAAATTTTGTGCCGATGCAAAATAAGCAGCTTGCAGGACGAACCAGGCACAACCAGCCAGCAACGCAATCCCGCACCCGGCCCAGGCCAAAGGTTTCATCCCCCGCAATGCGCCGCCGCGCAGGAAAGCCGCCTGCAGAAACATGGTTCCAAAGGCTGTGAAATAGCCAGCAAGATGGAGGCCACGGCTTACCCCCCGCAGTGCTAATTGGATTGTTCCATCCATCCCGGTGCAATCTCCCTACCCGCCCGGGCCAGTATGACCGCAAACGTTACCAAACGGGAGGGATTACAGTGTGTTTTAGAATAGGTCGAGGAAGCGGCCGAACAAGCCTTTGTTCTGATCCGTCTGCTGAGGCGTGGTGCCGTTGGTTACGGGCTGGCCGAGAGCCTCGTTCTCCTGCAGGCGCTGCTGCTCGGCCGGGGCGTTGACCACCGGCGCCGGAGCCGGGCCACTGCCCATGAGGCCAGAGACAAACCCTGGCGGCTTGCTGGCGATCAATGCATCCTGGTTTACTTGGGCGCGGATGGTGGCGGGCGGGGTGGGGCCAGCCTCCTGCAGCAAGGCCTGCCCGCCAGGCGTTATTGCCGCGCTGGAGGAGGAAGCGCCACCCTGGAAGACCGCGGCTCCCTGCTGGGCGGCGTCAACCGTTTGCGGGCGTGGCTCGCCAGGGTTGGGCGGTGGCAATTGGCCAAGCTCGGGGGGCAAAGACAGAGGCGGCTGCACGCCAACCTGGAAGGCATCGGGCGGATTAGGCGCGAGACCAAATTCTTTCTTGGTGGCATCGCTGCACCCAGCCAGGGCCAGGGCAAGGACGAGCGTGGAAGCGGCGGCGGCGCGGTGCATGTTCATGAGGCCTTCCTATCCTTCCCCCTCATTTGCCGCAACGGGGGGCTTGCTGAACAGGCTGTCCAGCATAAGCGCGATAACGCCGCAGACAATGGCGGAATCTCCCACATTGAACACCCAAGGGTAGGCAATAGAGCCGATATGCACATGGATGAAGTCCACCACGGCACCGTAGCGCAGCCGGTCCAGCACGTTACCTATGGCACCACCGGCTATGGCGCCCACGGCGAGGGTAACCAGCCAGCTCTTGGTGCGCCACAACCAGACGAACAGACCCAGCACGACAATGGAAGCGCCCGCAGCGAGAATCACCTTGCTCGCCGTGCCTGCCAGCATGCCGAAGGTAATGCCGTGGTTCCGGACCAGCACGAAATCGAGCACCGGCAGCACCACCAGCACATGGCCATCCCACAGATGCAACTGGTGCAGAACCAGGTATTTGCTGCCCTGATCGGCGGCCAGGATGAGAAGGGCGACGGCGAAGCCGATAAAGCGGCGCATCAGCTCACTGCCTCGCAGCAGCGTATGCAGAGCGTGGGGTGGGCGGCGCTCTGCCCCACTTCGGGCAATACGCGCCAGCAGCGCTCGCACTTCTGGCCGGAGGCTTTGAAAACCTTAAACGTGCCATCTTCGATAGAGGCATCAAATTCTAAGCGAGAGACGATCGCGATCTCTGCCCACTCTTCGGATGTCAGCAATTCCTCCTTGCTATCCAAGCCCCGATTAACGACAGGGTGGACCGCAATCTCAACTTCAAGTGAGGAGCCAATAGTACGCTCTCGCCTGAGGTTCTCTATCGACTGAGTAAAATTGCTGCGCTGTTGCCGAATCTGCCACCATCGCTCGGCGAGTTCATCAGACCTCCAAGACTCAGGCACTTCAGGAAACAGTTGCAAGTGAACCGAACTATCCTCACCGCATCGCGCGACCCACGCCTCCTCGGCAGTGAACGGCAGCGCAGGCGCCAACCACATAGCGAGGCACTTAAACAGCGTATCGAGAAAGCTCCTGCATGCCTGCCGCTTCTTTGAAGACGGCGCATCGCAGTAAAGGGTGTCCTTACGAATATCAAAATAAAAAGCCGACAAATCTGTCGTGCAAAAGTGATGAATGGCCGGGTAAACCCCCGTCCAGTCGTGAGTTTTTACCGCCGACTGGAGCCGCTGATTCACTAACCACAACTGATGTAGCAGGTACTTTTCTAGTCCAGGAAACAGTTCTTCAGACACCCGTTCCGCTTCCGTAAACCCATCCAGCGAGCCGAGAATCCAGCGCAGCGTGTTGCGCAGGCGGCGGTAAAGCTCAGCCTGCTGCTTCAGGATTTCCGGGCCGATGCGCAAATCCTCCGACGCATCTGAATTCATCACCCAGAGGCGCAGAATATCCGCGCCGTATTTGTCGTTCACTTCCTGCGGGGCGGTGACATTGCCCAGCGATTTCGACATTTTACGGCCCTGCTCATCCAGCACGAAGCCATCCGTGACGATGCTCTTGAACGGCGCCGCGCCGCGCGTGCCGACGGCTTCCAGCAGCGAGGCCTGGAACCAGCCGCGATGCTGATCCGAACCTTCCAGATACAAATCGGCCGGCGTGGGGAGGCCGCGCGCCTCAAGCACAAAAGCATGGGTGGAACCGGATTCGAACCAGACATCGACAACGTCGAAAATCTGCTCGTAATCATCCGGGTTGCGGTCTGGGCCAAGGAAATCGGAAGCCGGGCGGATATACCAGGCATCAGCACCTTCCTTGGTGAATATCTCCACCACGCGGTTGACCACGTCCACGTCGCGCAGCGGCTCGTGCGTGCGTTTATCGACAAAAATGGCGATGGGCACACCCCAGGCGCGCTGGCGGGAGATGCACCAATCTGGGCGGGATTCGACCATCGAGCGGATGCGGTTGCGGCCAATTGCCGGCACGAAATGCGTGGCTTCGATGGCGGCGAGCGATTTGGCGCGGATTTCTGTCTCGCCATCCATACGGATGAACCATTGCGCCGTGGCGCGGTAAATGAGCGGGGCCTTTGAGCGCCAGCTATGCGGGTAGGAGTGCATGAACTCATTCCGCTGCAATAGGGCACCTGCCTGCTGCAAGCATTTGCAGACAGGGTCGGCAGCCTTGTAAACATGCAACCCGCCGAATAGCGGCACGGAGGGATAGTATGTGCCGTCATCCGCCACGGTATCCGGCACGGGGATGCCATGCGCCTTGCACAGCACGAAATCATCTTCGCCATGGCCTGGCGCCATGTGGACAATGCCCGTACCCGCCTCCATGGTGACAAATTCACCCAGCATGACCGGCACGCTGAAATCATAGCCCCCATCCACCGGCGCCAACGGGTGGTAGAAGCGTTTACCCTCCAGCGCGCGGCCCTTGAATGTGGAAAGCACGGTATGCGCGGTAATGCCGGTTTTGGAGCAGACATCCCCCAGCAATTCCTGCGAAACAATCAGCCTTTCGCCCGGAACGGCCAGGCTCTCAGCCCCTACCGCATCCACGCTGAAGAGCACGTAATCCAGCTCATGCCCGGCGGCGAGGCCGCGATTGCCAGGGATGGTCCAGGGCGTTGTGGTCCATATGACGATGGAGGCTCCCGCGAAATCGCCGGTTTCCGCCGCCGTGGCGGCGAAACGGACATAGATCGCGGTATCTTTCTTCTCGTAATACTCCACCTCGGCCTCGGCCAAGGCGGTTTTCTCCACCGGGCTCCACATAACCGGGCGCAGGCCACGGTAGAGCGCGCCATTGAGCAGGAACTTGCCCACCTCGCCGGCGATGGCGGCCTCGGAGGCGAAATCCATGGTGGCGTAGCGGTTGGCCCAGTCGCCCGCCACGCCCAGGCGCTTAAATTCCTCGGCCTGAACATTCAGCCAGTGCTGCGCGTAATCGCGGCATTCCTTGCGGAATTCCAGCACCGGCACCTGGTCCTTATCCTTCTTCCTGGCGCGGTACTGCTCCTCGATCTTCCATTCGATGGGCAAGCCATGGCAATCCCAGCCGGGGATGTAATCGGCATCCTTACCCGCCATCTGCTGGGCGCGGTTGATGACGTCCTTATGAATCTTGTTGAGCGCGTGGCCAATATGCAGGTTGCCGTTGGCATAAGGCGGACCATCGTGCAGGACGAATTTCTCACGCCCCTGCCCCGCCGCGCGCAGCCGGGCCCATAGGCGCATATCTTCCCAGCGCTTGAGCATCTCTGGCTCGCGCAGGGGCAGTTCTCCACGCATGGGAAATTCTGTGCGTGGCAGAAAGACTGTGGATTTATAGTCGGTTACTTTATCGGTCATCGGCGTAAACCCGGCAGAAATTGAAAGTTGAACGCGCGCGGCGGCGCAGGAGCCCGTTAAGCCTGGGACGGCCGAATAATTCGCGCGGGAAACATGCCGGTCATGGCGCAGAGTATGGGGGTGGAGGTGGCGTAGCGTCAAGCAGCGCCCGGGCCTGGGCGGCATCCTCGGCAATTTGTGCCTTGAGCGCATCCAGGCCTTCGAATTTACGCTCCTCGCGGATGAAGCGATGCAGGGCGATGGAGAGTTCCTGGCCGTAAAGATCGGCGGATAAATCGAAGAAATGCACCTCCAGCCGGGATTCTGTCCCGCCCACAGTGGGGCGCTGGCCGATATTGGCCACCCCTTTCACCACAGTGCCGTTTATAGTGCTGGTGACCGCATAAACACCTCGGGCAGGCTCCAGATGCTGGCCCAGGGGGATATTGGCGGTGGGAAAGCCAATCGTCCGGCCTCGCGCATCACCGTGCATAACCTTGCCGCGAATTGTATGCGGCCGGCCGAGCAGGCGGGCAGCGCGTTCCGGGTAGCCATCCTGCAGTAAGCGGCGGATGCGGGTAGCGGAGATTGGGCCTTCGGCATCTGCCACCGCCGGCACGATACTCAGCCCCATGCCCAGCGCTCCGGCACGAGACGCCAGTAAAGACACATCTCCGCCCCGCCGATGGCCGAAGGCGAAATCGGCGCCGCAGGCCAAGTGAACCGCGCTTAGCCCCTCGTGCAGAATTTCGGCAATGAAAGCCTCGGCCGACAGGTAGGACAGGCTGGCGTCAAACGGCAGTTGATAAAGTATATCCACCCCTAGGGCCTCCAGCGCCGCGGCGCGCTCGGCGGCCAGGGTCAGGCGAAAGGGTGGGTCCTGCGGGCGAAAAAAGGCCCGCGGGTGCGGCTCGAAAGTAAGCACGGCACGCGGCGCGTCCGGGCGCCCGGCATGGGCGGCACCTAGCACCGCGGCGTGCCCCAGATGCACGCCGTCGAAATTACCCAGCGCGACGCTGGCACCGCGCGCGGCGGGTGGGAGACCGCGCCAATCGTCAAATATCTTCATGAGACCGCAAAAGCGCGCACACTTGGCCAATGGTCAAGGGTGGGGCAGAAAGGTAAGGAAATTCAATTTGCAAAGGACTTATAATGCGGAACATGGCGCGGTGGGTTGCAGGCATTGTTCTGGTTCTGGCCGTTGCCTGGGGCGGTACATGGTGGTACGCGCAACAACGGCTGCGGGACATGCTGGTAAGCTATGCCGCCGGGCATACAACCGCCGATGGCAGCAGCACCCTCACCTACGACAATATAACGACGGGTCACGACCCTTTAGCAGCGTCAGCCACGCTGCACGACCTGCGCTGGAACCTGCAAATGCCCGGCTCGGCGGCGCCCATCATCATCAGCGAAGCACAATTACGCCTCTCGCTTAGCGCTTTTAACCCCAATATCCTGAATATCGGGTTGCCCCGCCGGCTGGACATCGCCTTCCCGGAAGGCACAATCAACATCTCCTTCGGCGGTATTGCCGCACGCGCCGGAGTTGACCCGCTGGCCCTATTCAACCGCAACGCCTACCCCCTGACAAGCCAGACGGTGCAGATGCGGGATGTTGCTATTTCAGCCGATAGCAGCTTTCAGGTGTTAACAATTGGCCATTTAGCCATGCGGGAGTCCTGGCGCAACGCCGCGGGGCCGGACCAAACCGCCCTGGCCCTTAAAGACCGGCTCGAAAACCTCGCCATTCCCTCCTGGGTTGCCGCCAAATGGAATGTGCCGTTCGGCGGCCGCCTATCCAATGCCGCGCTCGATATCACCCTGTCGGGCCCTGCTAGCTGGGCCAGTTTTATGCAACATCTCTACACCACACCCCAGAACACATATGCAAAGCGCAAATTGCTGATGGCCACGCTACATGATTGGGCGCAAAAAGGGGGCAAGGCCAATGCCAGCCTGCAACTGGCCATTGGCCCAAGCACGCTGAACGCAACGGCGGATGTGGCGTTTGACAACAAAGCCCAGCCCAATGGCACGGCCGCGGTGACCGTAGATCACCTCGACAGCTTTGTTGCCGCGCTCACCACGGCCTACCCGCAATTACAGCAGAGCATCGGCACGATCGAGGGGAAATATTCGAGCTACCTCACCACCAGCGCTACCGATGGGCAGGTTCTCACCCTGCATGTTGCCTATGGCCAAAATGGAATCCTGCTGAACGGGACCAAAGTTGAGGATTTACCCCCCCTCGACTGGACCGCGCTGGAAAACGGGCCAGCCGCGAGTGCTCAGGCGCCGGGCGATGGCTCAGGGGCCGCAAGCCCCTGAGCACGGCACCTTACTGAACGGCCGCGAGCTTCTTGATCTGGTGCTGCATGGCCGTAAGCAGGGCAGAGACTTGACCACCATTATCGGTAATGACCGAGGCATAATCATTGCGGGTGGTGATCCGCAACGAGGTGCCAGCCACGATGACATCGACAATCTTTGGCTGCCCATCAATCTCGTCCACAGCCCAGCCCACATCTGCCGGCGGCTTATCCGGCGTGGTGATGGTTGTGTCCACCACCATGTCGTCCCCCTCTGGCGTGGCACTGTTCACCGTAAAGGAGATATTCTTATAGGCGTTGATCTGGTAGGTGATGTTGTATGCCAGGAGCTTATGGAACAATCCCAGAAACTCCTGGTACTGCCCGGGCGTGGCAACGTTAACATAACGGCCGAGCACATAATGACCCACTCGGTCCACCGCGACAATCTGGTCCACCAGTTGACGTAGCGCCTCGCTTTTGGCCGTCTGGCTGGATGAGCCGTTGACAATGGCCATGAGCTTTTGCCCTGACTGGTTGATGAAGGCCTTGGCCGCATCTGGCGGGATTGTATCGGCATGGGCTGGAGTGCCAATGGCCAACAGCATGGGGGCAACAGCCACAGCCCCTAAAATAAAGCGGCGTAGATACATACTCTGTCAGGCTCCTTTATGCGATTATGGCTGCTTCGGTTGCGTCCAGGCGGGGGGCGTCTGGCCGTCGTTTGTGTAGATCTGCTGGATTTGTGAGGCACGAGATTGGCGATAAAGGCTCCGGAATGTGGCATAGGGGTCGAGCGCCGTCGCCTTCACCTGGTCGATTGGCGCCAGGTAGTTCGCTCTCGTATTTACAAGATCCAGGCCGGTTTCAGCATCTGTGAAATCGGTTAGCGCATCGCTCGCGGGCGCCGCCGCCATCGGTGTTAAAAAGTATGAGACCGGCAAGTTCAGCACGTCCCGGGCACCTGATGGACCAAATACCGGCAGGTACAGGTAGGGACCAGGAGGCACGCCCCAGATGGCCAGGGTCAGGCCGAAATCGGTATCCGTCTCCTTATAGCCAAGGGCTGCGGCGGGATCGAAAATACCGCCAATACCGGCAGTGGAGTTAATAAGAAAACGCATGAAGGCGGTGCCCGCATCGCGCGGCATGCCTTCCGCCATGAAATTGAGCATCCGCGCCGGCTCGCCAATATTCATGGTGAAATAGCTGACATGGGTACGGAAAACCTGGGGCGTTACATACACATAACCCTGGGCCACCGGCTTCATGAAATAGGTATCTAATACGTTATTAACCCTATAGAAGAACCGGTTGGCCGGCTCCATCGGATCGTTAAGCTGCTTGTAAGCCTGATAATCAGCCGTATCGGCCCTTGGCGGGGGCGTGGCGCAGCCAGAAATGCCTACAGCGAGCAGAAGGCACGGCACCACGCTAGCAAGCCTGCGCCGCAACCCGCGTTTGAGCGTTGTTTTGGTCTTCTCCACCACTTATCCTGCCTCCTGCAACGGCCCACCCCCCGGTGGATGCCTTGTCTATGTGATGCTCCTTACAGCTTGTTCAACATGGATTCCAACACCCTGACCTTTCCGCCTGCCGCAGGGCAGGCCCTTGCGGAATAACGCCCACCCTGTCACCTAACCCATCCAACGGAGCCGCACATGACCCATTCCCCCCTTCGCGACACTTTGGAACGCTGGGCTTCTGGCACGCGCATCGCGCCGCTGCCAGAGCGGGAGGGTATCGCGCCGCCCGCCATTTCGTTCGAATTTTTCCCGCCCAAGACCCCAACCCTGGAGACCCAGCTTTGGGCCTGCATCGAGCGTTTAGGCACGCTGCGCCCAAGTTTTGTGTCCGTTACCTATGGCGCGGGGGGCAGCACGCAGGAGCGGACCCATGCTACCGTGTTGCGCATTATACGGGAAACCAGCCTGACACCCGCCGCCCACCTAACCTGCGTGGGGGCTACGCGCGGGGCCGTGGACGACGTGGCGCAGCGTTACTGGGAGGCAGGGGTTAAGCACATAGTCGCCCTGCGCGGCGACCCGCCGGGGGGCGAAGCCTGTACCCCCTACCCTGGCGGCTATGCCTTCGCCGCCGACCTGGTGGCAGGGCTACGGCGCGTGGCCGATTTCGAGATTACGGTAGCCGCCTACCCGGAGACCCACCCGCAAGCGGCAAGCCCCGAGGCGGACCTGGATAACCTGAAACGCAAACTAGATGCCGGGGCAACGCGAGCGATCAGCCAGGTGTTTTTCGATAACGGCACCTACCTTCGCTTCCTCGACCGTGCGCTGGCCGCCGGGATCAAGGCGCCTATCGTGCCAGGAATCATGCCCGTTACCAATTTCGCGCAGGCCGCGAAATTCTGCGCCGCCTGCGGCACCTCGGTGCCAAAATGGATGGCCTCGCTGTTCGAAGGGCTGGATGACGACGTTGAAACGCGGCGCATGGTAGCGGCGGCCACGGCATCGGAACAGGTGCGAACCCTCCAGGCCAACGGCATCGACGAATTCCATTTCTACACGCTCAACCGCCCCGACCTCGTCTATGCCATCGCGCGTATTCTCGGGGTGAAGCCGCAAGCCGCATGAACGATTATCTCGCCGGGCTGAACCAGGCGCAGCGCGAGGCTGTAGAGGCAACCGACGGGCCGGTGCTGGTGCTGGCCGGCGCGGGCACGGGCAAAACGCGCGTGCTGACCACCCGCTTCGCGCATATTCTGCTGAGCGGCAAAGCCTTTCCCAACCAGATTCTCACCGTCACCTTCACCAACAAGGCGGCACGGGAAATGCGTGAGCGCGTGGCCAAGATCCTGGGTCAGCCCGTGGAGGGGTTGTGGCTCGGCACTTTCCACGCACTGGCCGCGCGTATGCTGCGGCGCTTTGCCGAGCGTGTGGGGCTGACCAGCAGCTTTTCCATCCTTGATACCGATGACCAGATGCGGCTGCTGAAGCAGGTTATGGAAACGGCGCGGATCGACACCAAACGCTGGCCGCCCAATGCGCTGATGGCGCAGATTCAGCGCTGGAAAGACAAAGGCTATATGCCTGGGCAGATTCCGGCCAGCGATTCCCGCGATTTTGCCGGCGGCCGCGCCGAGGCTCTGTACGCAGCCTATCAGGACCGGCTGCGCGCGTTGAATGCGGTGGATTTCGGCGATTTGCTGCTGCTGATGGTGCATCTGCTGAAAACAGATGACGAGGTGCTGCAAACCTACCAGCGCATGTTCCGCTATATTCTGGTGGATGAGTACCAGGACACGAACCTGGTACAATATTACTGGCTGCGGTTGCTGGCCCAGGCACGCAAGAATATCTGTTGCGTGGGGGATGACGACCAGAGCATCTACTCCTGGCGCGGCGCCGAGATTGAGAACATTCTGAAATTCGAGCGCGATTTTCCGGGTGCGAAGATTGTGCGGCTGGAGGCAAATTACCGTTCTTCTTCTCCCATCCTCGAAGCGGCCTCGCACCTTATCGCGCATAACGAAGGGCGGCTGGGCAAGACGCTGCATGCCGGGCGAGACAACGCCGCGGGCGAACCGGTGGAGGTTATGGCCGTCTGGGACTCGGAAGAAGAGGCCCAGATGGTGGGTAAGCGCGTGGAAGCACTTTGGCGCAGCGGGCACAGGCTTTCAGAAATCGCCATTCTCGTGCGGGCGGGGTTTCAGACGCGCGCCTTTGAAGACCGTCTGCTGACGCTGGGGATTCCATACCGGATTATCGGTGGATTGCGGTTTTACGAGCGCGCGGAAATCCGCGATGCCATCGCCTACCTTCGCGTGGTGGCGCAACCGGCGGATGATCTGGCATTTGAACGGATTATAAATGTGCCCAAGCGCGGGGCTGGCGATGGCGCGATGCGCACGTTGCACGAGGCCGCGCGCGCCGCCAGCCTGCCGCTCTACGCAACGGCAGAGAAGCTGGTGGCGGAAGGCGGCTTCAAAGGTAAATTGCGTGAGGCAATGCGGGCCTTGCTTGAGGGATTCGGCACCTGGCGGCAGCTTGCCGCCGCACGCGGACCGGTTGCGGCGCTGGAAGCTATATTGGATGAGTCCGGTTACGTGGCCATGTGGAAGGCCGATAAATCGCCCGACGCGCCAGGGCGGCTGGAGAATTTGAAGGAACTGGTGCGCGCGCTGGAAGATTTCGAGACTTTTCCCGAATTTCTTGAGCATGTGGCTCTGGTGACGGAAACGGAGGAAAAGGCGGGGAACGACAAGCTCTCCATGATGACGCTGCACGGCGCAAAGGGGTTGGAATTCGACACCGTTTTTCTGCCCGGCTGGGAGGAAGGCGTGTTCCCCAACCAGCGCGCGCTGGATGAAGGCGGGAATAAAAGCTTGGAGGAGGAGCGGCGGCTTGCCTATGTGGGCATTACGCGGGCACGGCATCACGCCATTATCAGCCACGCCGCCAACCGGCGCATTTATGCTACGTGGCAATCCAGCATTCCTAGCCGCTTTATCGATGAACTTCCTGAAGAGGCCGTACGGCATAGCGGCTCCGCCCTGCCACAGCGGCCAGCTTTGGGGATAGCGCATTTCCCCGTGCAGGCACGGCGTGAAAAACCCGCTTATGTGCCACCGGAAGACCAGCTTCCCACCGGCACACGCGTCTTTCACGAAAAATTCGGCTATGGCCGCGTTATTGCTGCCGATGGCGACAAGCTTGATATTAATTTTGAACAATCCGGAGAAAAGCGCGTGCTGAGCCGCTTTGTGGAACGCCATGACAACTGAATTGCTCGATTGCATCTCGCTGCGCGTACCAGCTTCGGTCATGGAGAATTTCGAGGCGGCGCTGAGCAGCATCTGTCAGGCTGTGTCTTTTTATCACGATGAGGATACCAACGAATGGGATTTGCAAGGTGTGAAAGAACGCGGAACCCATGAAGAGGAATTGAGCGCGGCGCTACTGCTGGCGGAGATGCTTACCGGCTTCAGCCCAGGCGTTTCACGCGAACTGGTACCCGTGGCGGGCTGGCTGGCGCGCACACAGGCGGCTTTTCCGGAACAGTTTATCGGCGAGCGTTTTGTTGTCCGGGGCACGCATATCACGGCCCCGCCCGCGCCGGGGCGGATTACGCTGACACTGGACGCGGGAATCGCCTTCGGTACCGGCGAACATAATTCCACGCGCGGATGCCTCGTGGCACTCGAACGGCTTGTGAAATATCATCACCCCCAGCGCATTCTCGACCTCGGCACCGGCTCGGGGATTCTGGCCATTGCGGCGGCCAAGCTGCTGCACCGCAAGGTTCTGGCCAGCGACATAGATTTCCGCGCCGCGCGCGTTGCAAACAGCAATGCGCGGGTCAACCAGCAGGCCCGGTTCGTGCGCGCCATCCGCGCCGATGGATGGATTGACAAACGCATTACCCGGGCAGCACCGTATGATTTGGTTTTCGCCAATATTCTGGCACGCCCGCTCTGTGCCATGGCACACCAGCTTGGCGGCAAGCTGGCCCCGGGCGGCGTGGCCATTCTGGCCGGACTTTTGAACACGCAGGTGAACTGGGTGCTCTCAGCGCACCGGCGCGCGGGGCTGCATCTTGAGCACCATATAATTGACGGCGCGTGGTCCATCCTCACCCTGCGCAAAGGCAGGGGATAATAAAAAGGCCGGGTTTTACCCCGGCCTTTTGGTTTTAATGTCCCAAGGACTGGACGATTTCCTCAGTCATCTTCTTGGCATCGCCGAAGAGCATCATCGTATTGTCGCGGAAGAACAATTCGTTCTCCACGCCGGCATAACCGGACGCCATCGAGCGCTTCACGAAGAGCACGGTCTTGGCCTTGTCCACCTCGAGGATGGGCATGCCGAAAATCGGGCTGGCTGGGTTGGTCTTGGCCGCTGGGTTGGTCACGTCGTTGGCGCCGATTACATACACCACGTCAGCCGTGGAGAATTCGTTGTTGATCTGCTCCAGTTCGAACACCTCGTCGTACGGCACACTGGCTTCGGCCAGCAGCACGTTCATATGCCCAGGCATACGGCCCGCCACGGGATGGATGGCGTACTTAACCTCAACGTTATCTTGCTTCAGCAGATCCCCCATCTCGCGCAGAGCGTGCTGCGCCTGCGCTACGGCCATGCCGTAACCCGGCACAACAATGACCTTTGAAGCATTCTTCATGATAAAAGCCGCATCTTCGGCGGAACCGATCTTTACGCCCTTGTCACCAGCGCCCGGACCAGCCACCGCGGCATCTCCCGTAGCACCAAAGCCACCGGCGATGACGTTGATGATGGAGCGGTTCATGCCCTTACACATGATGTAGGACAGAATAGCACCCGAGGAACCGACCAGCGCGCCGGTAACAATGAGCGCGAGGTTGCCAATGGTGAAGCCGATACCGCATGCCGCCCAGCCTGAGTAGGAGTTGAGCATGGAGACAACCACCGGCATGTCCGCACCACCAATGGGGATGATGAGCAGAAAGCCAAGCGCCAACGCCAGCAGGGCAATTATGCCGAACAGAGCGAAACTGCCGCCGGATGCAACAAAAGCAATGACCAGGACAATGATTGCAATACCGATGCCCGCGTTGAGTTGATGCTGGCCAGGGAAGGTGATCGGCGTGCCTTTCATCAAAGCCTGCAGCTTAGCGAAGGCGATGAGCGAGCCGGTAAAGGTGACGGCACCGATGGCAAGGCCGATTGACATCTCAACCAGGCTTTCGAGATGGATATGGTGCAACGTGCCAATGCCAAAGCTCTCCGGCGCATTGAGCGCGGAAGCAGCGACGCACACGGCGGCCAGGCCAACCAGAGAGTGAAACGCGGCAACAAGCTGCGGCAACGCCGTCATTTTGATCTTCTGCGCCACGACAAGACCAATGGCGCCGCCAATGGCAATGCCGAGCAGGATCAGTACACTGCCCCCCAATGTCATGCCGCCATGTGCGAAGCTCGCGAAAATGGCGATGACCATACCGGTAATGCCCAGCATATTGCCGCGGCGGGACGTGGTGGGGTGAGACAAGCCGCGCAGGGCCAGGATGAACAGGACCGCCGCGACAAGATATGCAAACGAGGTGAATGACTCATTCATGGGGCGGGCGCCTTACTTCTTTTTGAACATGGACAGCATGCGGTTGGTCACCGCGAAGCCGCCAAAAATGTTAACGCTGACAAGCACCACAGCGATAAAACCGAACACATGCGCCACAGTGCTTCCATGCAACCCGGTGGCCAGCATCGCGCCAACGATAATAACGGATGAGATGGCATTGGTAACGGCCATCAACGGAGAATGAAGCGCCGGTGTCACGTTCCATACCACGTAGTAACCGACAAACACTGCCAGCACGAAGATGCTGAAAAGATAAACAAAAGGTGCGGCAGGAGGGGCATTTTGCGCCGCCACGGCGGCAACGCCCGCAGCATTCTGGGCCAAAATGGAGGCCTGATGGGCAAGGTTCGCCGCCTGCGCGGCGAGATCGGCTGGGGTCATGGCTCTGCTCCTCTCTTACGCGGCAGGCTTGAAGATGGGGTGGACAATCTCGCCGCCCTTGGTGAGCAGCGCGCCCTTGATCAGATCGTCAGTCTCGGTCAACTTCGGCGTTTTTGCATCCATGTCCCAAAAGGTGGTGAGGAAAGTCAGCAGATTACGCGCGTAGAGCTGACTTGCCGCCACGGCGATGCGCGCGGGCCAGTTGCGGTGGCCGATGATGGTCACACCATTGGCTGTGGTGATGATCTCGCCTGGCACGGTTTCGGCACAATTTCCACCCGAATCCGCCGCGAGGTCCACGATAATGCTGCCGGACTTCATCCCCGCAACCATTTCGGAGGTAACGATAACTGGTGCCTTGCGGCCCTGCACCAAGGCAGTGCAGATGACAATATCGTTCTTGGCCACGGTGCTGAGCATCAGGTCAGCCTGTTTTTTACGGAACTCCTCAGACATTTGTCCCGCATAGGGGCCAGTCTGCTTGGAGGATTCTTCGTCATCTACACCTATATAGGTGGCGCCGAGCGACTTGATTTCTTCCTTGGCTGCGGGACGGACATCCGTACCTGAGACAATTCCCCCCAGGCGGCGCGCCGTGGCAATGGCCTGCAAGCCTGCGACACCCGCGCCAATAACAAACACGCGCGCTGGCGGCACGGTGCCGGCGGCAGTCATCATAAGGGGAAAACCACGAGGGAATGCCCCTGCAGCCTCGATAACAGCACGATAGCCGGCGAGATTCGCCTGAGAAGACAGCACGTCCATGCTCTGCGCGCGGGTGATACGCGGCAGCATCTCCAGCCCAACGGCATCGACCTTGGCCGCGGCCAGCGCGGGCAGAAGGGCGGCATCGGCTGCGGCATTCATGGTGCCGATCAGCAGCATACCTGGCGCGAGCAGAGCGCGGGCAGCCTCATCTGGCGCCTGCACGGCAAACAAAACCCCGGCGCCAGCCAGGGCAGCAGCCGCGTCAGCGGCAATCTCGGCACCCGCAGCGGCAAAATCCTGGTCCGAAATGGCGGCCGCCACGCCGGCACCGGCCTCTACCGCGACGCTGATCCCCAACCCGATCAATTTTTTCACCGTATCCGGTGTAGCCGCTACGCGGGCCTCACCCGCACGGCGCTCTTTCAATACCGCGAGACGCATCTACCGTTCCCTTAGTTCTACCCCATTGCCAGGGAACCATGATGGAAGCCCGGCATTCATTCAACACTGCGCTGCCACTAAACGGCGGCAACCCATAATGCAACCATGATGAAAAGATTATGGCCGAATCCCGCTAAACTATCGTGACAGCGACATGACCTTTCTCACCCGCAAAGCCGATATAGCGGTAGGATAAGCCGACTCTACTTATAAACTCTTGAAAAGCCTTGTATTCATGCCCGCGCCAGCCGGGATAATTGAAATACTCATCAAATACGATGACAGTACCCGGCCGGATACGATCGCGCAGCGCCTCAAAAATTGTGACCGTGCTTGTATAAATGTCACAATCTATATGGATAAAGGCACATGCCCCCGGGTTGGCAATGGTAAAGCCTGGCAGGGTCTGGTCGAACCAGCCAGGATGCAACTCCACATTGCCTGGCACCTTCGGCAGTTTCCCCCTGGCGGTGAAAGCGCCTGTTTGCTCCCTGGTCCCCGCCCAATCCTCGGGCAGACCGCCAAAACTATCAAACCCATGTACAGTACGATCCGTTAAGCTGGCCAACAGGCGCAGCGAAGCACCTTTGGCAACGCCAAATTCAACGACCAGGCCGTCTTTCGGCGCGCGGGCAAATGCGAATTTCAGCAGGTCATACCGGTCGGACAGCACCATGGCTTCGCCCATATTGGCGATGATATAGTCCACTGCCTCACGCTTGGCGCGCAGACGCAATTCGAGCCAAAGATCGTTCACGTATATTGTGTGTAAAAGTTTACGATAGGCCCGGGCATAAAAGCCTGAGCGGAAAAAGCCGTTGCTCAAAATCGCCATTGTCAATATTTCCGTTGCTTATCTGGGCCTGGGAACACCAGCCGCCTGCAAGGCATCCTCTTGCCGGGCCATCAGGGCGGCTTCGTTGAAATCATCGACCGTCTCGTGAAACAGCTTTGCCCAGTTGAGCTCGGCACCCAAGCGCATAAAAACCCCGCCCAGGCCGATAGCGGAACGGTCCATGAGAACAAATTCGCGCGGCGGACGGACGCCACCGGTGCGCTTGAGCCCGGCATGGACCTTCTGCGCCACCTCACGGCCAAATTCCGTGCTGTTTCCTTCCTGGATGGGGCGGATACGATCCTGAATCAGCGGCTCATAGAGAAAGCGCGCCCAGTCATTGAGAACATGAACCTGCTCCCCGGTAATGCCTTTGAACCCCCAGATATCGTAGGCATGCGCGGCGCGGGAAAAATCATTATCCCGCACGGCGGCATGGAGTTCCAGCACACCCGCGACAAATTTCGATTCAAAGACACGGATGGAGCCGTAATCGAGCAGGTTCAGGGCACCGCTTTCACTGACCTGATAATTGCCCAAATGCGGATCACCATGAATGATGCCATAGCGGTAGAAAGGAATATACCACGCCCTGAACAAAGCCGCCGCCAGCCTGTTGCGTTGCTCCTGGCTTGGGTTCTGCTCCAGCCACGCCTTGAAGCTATAACCATTCAACCAGCTCATGGTTATCAGCCGTTTGGTGGTGTAATCCGGGATCGGCGCTGGAACATTTACATCTGGCACATCCCGCAGCATCGCTGCGTAAAGGCGCATCTGCGCCGCCTCCCGCGTGTAGTCCAGCTCCTCGCGTAAACGCTCGGACAGCTCCACATAAATCTCGTCCTGGATAATGGCATTATCCATGCGCTTATATACGGCCATGGCCAGCTTCACCTGGCGCAAATCAGCCTCGACGATGTTCGGCATATCGGGATATTGCAGCTTGACCGCTACTTCCCGGCCATCGGGCAAGGTAGCATGATGCACTTGGCCCAGGCTGGCGGCCGCAAGAGCCTCGCGGCTGAAGGATTTGAATTTTGTCTCCCAACCCGGCCCCAGCTCGCCAGCCATGCGGCGGCGGACAAATGGCCAACCCATGGGGGGAGCATTGGCCTGCAGCTCCGCAAGCTGCGCGGCATATTCGGGCGGCAGCGCATCGGGCACGGTGGAGAGAAATTGCGCCACCTTCATCATAGGGCCTTTCAGCCCGCCCAGGACAGATTTAAGATCCTCGGCATGCTTCGCCTGATCGGTCTTGATGCCAAAAACCTTTTCACCCGCAATCCGCGCGGCAATGCCACCCACCGCGCCCGAGGTGCGCGCAAGGCGCCGCACCTCGCCAAACATACTGGTCTCGCGCGCGGTCATTCGGCGGCAAGCTCGTCTATAAAGCCAGAAATAACGTCGAGTCCTTTCTGCCAGAATTGTGGATCGGCTGCATTCAGCCCAAACGGCGCCAGCAACTCCTGGTGCCGTTTTGTTCCGCCTGCGGCGAGCATTTCCTTATACTTCATGCGGAAATCGTCCTTGTCTGGCGTATCTTGGTAAACCGCGTAAAGCGCATTCACCAGGCAATCACCAAACGCATAGGCATACACATAAAAGGGCGTGTGAATGAAATGCGGCACATAAGCCCAGAAATACTTATACTCGCCGGCGAAGTGGAAGGCGGGCCCCAGGCTTTCTGTCTGCATCTCCAACCAAATTTCACTGATGCGATCAGGCAATAACTCCCCCTGACGGCGCTCTTCGTGCAGTTTTAGTTCAAAATCATAGAAGGCAATCTGCCGAACCACTGTATTCAGCATATCTTCCACCTTACCCGCGAGCATGATACGCTTATGCTGCTTGCTGGTCTCGGCGTTCAGCAGCGAACGGAATGTGAGCATCTCGCCGAACACGCTGGCGGTTTCAGCCAAGGTGAGAGGCGTACTGGCCATCAGATAACCTTGCTTGGCCGCCAGCACCTGGTGCGCGCCATGCCCCAGCTCATGCGCGAGCGTCATCACGTCGCGCGTGCGGCCATGATAATTCATCAGTACGTATGGATGCGCGGAAGGCACTGTGGCGTGCGAGAACGCACCACCGGCTTTGCCGTGCCGTGGCGCCGCGTCAATCCAATGCTTGTCGAAAAACGGCTTGATGGTTTCGGCCAGTTCAGGACTAAAGGCCCTGTAAGCGCCCACAACCACATTTTTTGCCTCACTCCAGGAAATGGCGCGGCTGTCATCGCCGGGTAATGGGGCATTGCGGTCCCAATACTCTAATTTTTCCAATCCCAGCCACTTGGCTTTCATGGCGTAATAGCGGTGTGCCAACCTCGCGTAAGAGGCTTTTACGGCAGCTTTTAGCGCCGCCACCACCTCATCCTCCACCATATTGGCACGGTTGCGGAATGCGGCGGGATTGGGATAATGACGCCAGTTATCGTCAATCTCCTTATCCTTCGCCAGGGTGTTGGTAATAAGTGAGAACAGTTTCACGTTCCGCGCCATGGCCTCGCCCACAGCCTTGCCTGCGGCCTCACGCACATTGCGGTCCGCATCAGAAAGCTTGTTCAACGCCGCCGAGAGCGTCAATTCCTCGCCCTTCACGTCAAGGCGCATGGCCGCGGTGGTTTCGTCGAACAGGCGGCTCCAGGCTGAATGGCCGGTCACCTCTTTTTCCAGTAGCAGTTTCTCCACCTCATCGGAGAGCTGGTGCGGCAGGAACACGCGCAAATCACGGAACCAGGGGGCGTAACGGGCCAATGCCGGGTCCTGCATTTTAGCGGTCAGCTCTATTTCATCAATACGGTTAAGCTCCAACGTAAAGAACAAAATATGCGTGCCGATTGCCGTTATACGCTCCGAGATGGTCTGATAAAATTTACCATTGGCAGGTGTATCGGAGTCCGCTGAAAAGAGCAGTTGGGCATAGGAGGCCAGCCGCCCCAATAATTCCTGAACACGCTCATACGCGGCAACAGCTTCAGCCAGTACCGCGCCTGGCAGCCCGGCCAGCTTGCCCTGATAACGCGCGGCAAAGGCCTTGGCGGACTCCTCAGCCGCCTGGCAGTCAGCCTGTATGCGCGGATCATCCGGATCCACATAGAGGTCGCGTAAATCCCAGTTAGGCAGGATCGACGGCTCGCCGCCCAAACCTTCGGGGTAATGCACCATCCTGCTTTCATCCATGACTCAACGGCTCCTCATCATCTCCCACAGATTTAGGCTGAACAGCGCCAAGGTCAAATCACCCGGCGGTTGGCAATAGCGGACCAACCCCATAAATCTAGCAGCATGAAAAACAATACCCTGCGCCGGGATGCCGGCCCCATTGGTTTGCTGCTGGCAAGCGTCGGCGGCATGATTGGCTCTGGCTGGCTGTTCGGCGCGCTGAATGCCGCTAAGATCGCCGGGCCGGCCTCCATGATCTCCTGGGTCATCGGCGGTGGGGCTGTGCTGCTTCTGGCCTTTGTTTATGCCGAACTTTCAACCATGTTCCCTAAGCCCGGCGCGGTCATCATATTCCCCCAGCTCTGCTTTGGCGGCCTCTCCGCGCAGATCATGAGTTGGATCAATCTCCTGGCTTATTCCATTATCGCCCCGGTGGAAGCCGTGGCCATTACCTCCTACACCGCCAACTTCCTGCCCGGGCTGGAAAATACTGTCACCGAAACGCTGACCGGCATGGGTATTTTAATGGCAGCGGGGTTAATGGCGCTGTTTCTGGTGATTAACCTGTTCGCCATCCGGCTTGTGCTGCTCTTTAATAACGCCATTACATGGTGGAAGCTGGCTGTTCCAGCTCTCGCGGCGTGTATGCTTATTTGGGGGCATTTCCGGGCGGCGAATTTTTACCAGTTCGGCTTTGCGCCCTATGGCGTTGGCGGCATGCTCCAGGCCGTCCCGGCTTCCGGCATCTTGTTCGCGTTTCTCGGTTTCCGTCAGGCCATCGAGCTCGCTGGAGAATCCGCCAACCCGCAACGCAATCTTCCTTTCGCCATACTGGGATCGGTGCTGCTTTGCCTGGCGCTCTACCTTGCGCTGCAACTTGCCTTCATCGGCACCCTACAGCCTGCGCATTTGGCCCATGGCTGGGCTAGACTTAATTTTCCGGGAATTTCTGGCCCTTTTGCCGGGCTTGCCATGCTCGCCGGCCTTCCCTGGCTGGCCGCCCTTTTATATGCCGATGCCGCTATTTCTCCTGGCGGCACGGGTGTCATCTACAGCACCGCCGCGGCCCGGGTACTGTATGCCTCGGCTGAAGCCGGGCTGATGCCTGGCTACTTTGCAAGCGCCACACGCCACGGTGTACCTGTTAAAAGCCTCTTCCTGGCCTTCTGTGCAGGGCTGATTTTCCTGCTCCCCCTGCCATCCTGGCGGCTGCTTGTGGGTTATATCTCTTCCATCGGCATTTTGGCTTATGGCGTTGGACCAGTGGTGCTGTTCTGCTTCCGCACAACATTGCCCGAGCAAGAATTCTCCCGCCCATTCCGGCTAGGCATGGCGTGGCTGATCGCTCCCATGGCCTTCATCATCAGCAATCTTGCTGTGTTCTGGGCCGGCGCCAATATTACCAATCATCTATTTGGGGGGCTGCTTGCCGCCTTTATTCTTTACTGCCTCTGGCAATGGCGGCAAGGCGAGTTGCGTCACCTCAATTGGCGCGGCGCGGCATGGATGTTCCCCTATTTTACCGGCCTATGGCTCATCACCCTTGCCGGGCCGCTACACGGGCTAGATCTGCTCAACAACGCGAGCGGCGCACTTGCCATCGCGCTGTTCAGCCTCGCCATCCTCGCCATTGCCCGAAGCTGCGCCCTGCCCAACCCTGTGGCGGCCAAAGCGCGCTTCGGCAGGCTGGACTAAACTACATACCGATGGCACGGCGGTACACGTCCAGCAGGGTTTCTTGCTCTTCCACCTCGGCCGGCTCCTGCTTGCGGAGGCGGATGAGCTGGCGGATCACCTTCACATCAAAACCGGCGGATTTCGCCTCGCTATAGATATCCTTGATGTCAGAGGCCAGGGCCTTGCGCTCTTCCTCGAGCCGTTCAATGCGCTCGATGATGCTGCGCAGACGCTCGCCCGCAATGTTTGTCGGTTTATCTTCCGTCGCGTCCAGCGCCATGAATCTGCTCCTGATCTTGAAAGGGAGAGCGGGGATAAAGCCTGCCCTCGGGTGCCGTCAATGGCCTGCCGTCTGCTTAAATTTGGCAAGGGCTTCCGGGCTCGCCTGTGTCTGGTAGCGCACCTGCCAATCTTTATACGGCATACCATAAATCATCTCGCGCGCCTGTGAGTCTGTCAGCGCCACACCCATGCCCTCAGCCGCCTCACGGTACCAGCGTGAGAGGCAGTTGCGGCAAAAGCCGGCGAGATTCATCATATCGATATTCTGCACATCGGCGCGCTGCCGCAAATGGGCCACCAGAGCACGAAAAGCGGCAGCTTCCAGCTTTTCGGTGGTGGCTTCGTTTAGCACGGGGTTGCTCATGCACGTTCTCCTGCTCATACAGGCGTTGTGGAGGATGCCAACGCCAACTTCCTGCGCCGCATATATGGCGCGGCGATTGCCGCCGCTAGCCCAGCACTATGCGTGCCTCCCAACCTGCCCAAACCAGGGCCGGGACGCAACATCGTCATCGGCGCAGGCAAAGCTGCCGCTTCCATGGCGGCAGCAGTGGAAAAAGCCTGGGCCGGGACAAATTTCGAGGGCGTTGTGGTGACACGCTACGGGCATGATGTGCCAACACAAAAAATCCGCGTGTTACAAGCGGCGCACCCGGTACCCAATGAGGCCAGCGAGGCCGCCGCGCGCGAAATTTTAACCACGGTGGCAGGGTTACGCACCGAGGATCAGGTTGTGGCGCTCATCTCCGGCGGTGCCTCGGCCCTTATGGCATTGCCAGCGCCAGGGGTGACATTACAGGATAAAATATTGGTGAACCGGGCGCTGCTCGCCTCCGGTGCGCCGATCAGCACAATAAACCGCCTCCGCACGGCGCTCTCGGCCATTAAGGGGGGCAAACTGGCAGCAGCCTGCGCCCCGGCACGGCTGGTAACATTAGCAATCTCCGATGTTCCTGGTGACGATCCCGCCCTCATCGGCTCCGGCCCCACTTGGATGAAAGGCGCCGATTACCGGCTGATCGCCACCCCTCGCCTTTCGCTGGAGGCAGCCGCCCGCATGGCGGGAATGAAGGTTGAAATTCTCGGCGATGCGATGGAAGGCGAAGCGGCTGGACTAGGACGCCAGCAAGCAGATTTGGCCTTGTGCAGCCATGGCCCTAAGCTGCTGCTCTCAGGCGGCGAAACCACTGTGACCATTGGTACCACCACGCCAGGGCGCGGCGGCCGCAATACCGCGTTTCTTCTCAGCCTCGCCCTGGCGCTTGGCGGCGCCCGCAACATCTGGGCTCTGGCTGCCGACTCAGATGGCATAGATGGCACCGAGGATGCAGCAGGAGCCATCATCACCCCAGATACGCTGGCCCGCGCCAAAGCTTTGGGGCTGGATGCGGCGCGCTTCCTGGAAACCCATGACAGCTACAGCTTTTTCGCCGCACTGGATGACTTGGTCATCACCGGCCCCACCTTAACAAATGTAAACGATTTCCGGGCCATCTTGATCACATGAGGTATTCATGACTGAACGGTTTCGCCGCCATCGCCGGACCAAGATCATTGCTACTTTGGGCCCGGCCAGCGCCACACCAGAAATGGTGCTGCACCTGTTCCAGGCCGGCGCGGATGTATTCCGGCTCAACTTCTCCCATGGCGCACATGACGAGCATGCCGCGCGGATAGAGATGATTCGCGCCATCGAGAAGAAAAAAGGGCGCCCTATTGGCATTCTCGCCGATGTTCAGGGGCCAAAATTGCGTGTCGGCAAATTCCAGTCCGGCCGCGTGCAATTACACGCGGGGCAGGAATTCATTCTGGATATGAACCCGATATCCGGCGACTCCCGGCGCGTCTGCCTGCCGCACCACGAAATTATCCAAGCAGCAGAGATCGGCACAACCTTGCTGCTGGATGATGGCAAGTTGCGCCTGCGCGTGTTGCGGAAGCGTGGCGATCATCTGCTAACCTCCGTTATCCATGGCGGCGTACTCTCCGACCGCAAGGGGGTGAATGTACCCGATGTGGTTCTGCCAATTCCCGCCCTAACGGCCAAGGACCGGGCCGATCTCGATTTCGTTCTGCCACTCGGCATTGATTATGTCGGTCTTTCCTTCGTACAACGCCCGGAGGATGTGGAAGAAGCCAAGGCCTTGGCCGCGGGCCGCGCGGCCATCATGGTCAAGCTGGAAAAGCCGCAGGCCTTGGATAATCTCGACACGATTCTAGACCGCGCCGATGCGGTGATGGTCGCGCGTGGCGACTTGGGTGTGGAACTGCCACCCGAGGAAGTGCCCATCGCACAAAAACGCATCCTGCGTGCGGCCCAGCAGCGCGGCATGCCCGTGGTGGTGGCAACACAGATGCTCGAAAGCATGATTACATCTCCCGCCCCTACGCGGGCCGAAGCCTCCGACGTCGCCAATGCGGTCTACGACGGCGCCGATGCCGTGATGCTTTCGGCCGAGAGCGCTGCAGGGCAATACCCGCGGGAGGCTGTGAACATGATGGACCGAATCATTACCCGCGTGGAGCGTGACGCCGATTGGCGCGTGGGGCTGGATACCAAGCGGCCTCAGCCAGAACACTCCTCTGCCGACGCCATTGCCGCCGCGTCCGTCCAGGTGGCACACACAATCGGCGCGCAGGCCATTGTGGCACTCACCGAATCTGGCTCTACAGCCTTGCGTGTGGCGCGCGAAAAGCCAGATTGCCCGATTATTGGGCTAACCACCAGCATGGCAGTGGCCAGGCGTCTCGCCGCCGTCTGGGGCGTTCACGCGGCAACAATTATAGCTGCCAATTCGATGACCCAAGCCATCGAGCATGCACAAACCGTGGCCAGATTAGACGGCTTCGCCCGCAAGGGGGAGGAAATTGTCGTCGTGGCTGGGGTTCCGTTCGGGCGTCCGGGCACCACCAATACCCTGCGCGTTACCAAGCTTTGAAAATCATCCTGCGATGATAAATATAAAAATTTTTATTTACAATCACTTAGGTGGACATCCCTAAAGTGCTTGCAACTTGGCGGAAAGCCAGAATTTTTGTATGAGGAGCCAGTTGAACGTTTATGGGTACAAGGATTCCGTGGTGCAAAATAAATGGCTGACCGGCACGCCCGGTAAATTCATTCTATCCCTGGGTGGTACAGCACTGCTGCTCGCAGGCTGTGCCAGCACCCCCACCAAACAAGCCAGCCTGTCACCGCCCGCCCCCACCGGGCATGTTTATCCCGTAGCTATTTCCGTGCCCCCCCCCGTTTCTCCCAGAATCAAATTTTCCGCCGCCGATGCTGAACTTATTCAGCAGGCTTTTAACCTCATCAGCCTGAAATCGGCCCTGATGGTGGCTGCCCTGTCCTGCAACCAGCAGGAAGAATACGACACGTTCATGACAACATTCCAACCACATATTCTGGCTGCGCAGCACGTCATGGACGCTTATTTCTACAAGGCTAGCGGTCCCTATAGCGGACAGAAAATGGAAGATACGTTCGTAACCCTGCTCGCCAACAACCAGGCCGATGCGGGCATTGATCAAGGCTCGCTCTTCTGCCTGAACAGTAATGCGGAGTTCAGCGCTGTTCTTGCACTCAAAACCCCCGGTGCACTGGACCATTTCGTAACCGACCAGGCACCGCCACCCGCAACAACCGTGGCCAGCGTCATCCCTGAGCACTGAATGAATCGTCCACGAAAAGCCCCGTCAAGCTGTCTTTGGGGCTTTTCGCATGCTGGCCATACCCGTCCGCCACACTCGCATGATGACGTAAATCACGAGCAGCTAATAATCCGGAAGGCCTCTCCGGCATTGCCAACAAACGCCGCCCCAGGTGCCGAACGGAGCATCCAGCCGCGGTAAATTGGCGTTCCCCCCTGCGGCACCGGCGTTACAGTCAAAAAAACCGCTGCGTCAGGCAACTGCCCAGCCGGACGGGTAAGGCAAGCCTGGACACTGATGCTCAAATCACCCACAGTTTGCGGGGGGGCTCCCACTGTCAAGGTCAATCGCGAGGTACCGCCATCCACCTTGTTGAGCACACCTAGCTTTGCTGTAGTATTTTGCGTCCAATCAGTAGAAGGCACCGGCGCAACATCTGGCGGGGGAGGCTGATTTGCGGTTGCAGATGCAGAGCCATCTGGTATTGCCGCTCCCGTCCCGCTCCCCACGGCAGGGGGTTGAACCGGCACTAGCCCTGGGGGAGGAGGCTGCACGGGCGCCTGAACAGGCGCGGGTAATTGCGGAACCTCTGGCGTAACCACCGGCGCGGGCGGCACGACAATCTCGCTGCCGCCATTTTGCGCCCAGGCTGTTCCCATTGAAAGAACCGAGGCACCAAGAAGCACGAGCCAGCGCATCATTTCACGTCCGCTGGGTTACCGGACACATCACCGCCAGCAGGCGCGGAGCTTGGCGCCGCCTTATTTGCATTCCCCCCCCCCAGCGAGAAGATGAATTTACCCAGCAGATCCTCGATCTTAATCGCCCGTTACGTCACTTGGAAGCTCTGCCCCGGCTTGAGCATGGTGTTGGACCCGCCGGGGCCAATAGCAATGTAGGAATTTCCCAGCAGCCCATCCGATGTAACCGAAGCGCTGCTATCCTCTGGCACACGAATATTGTTGTTGATCGAAAGCCGCACGATCGCCGCATAGGTATCCGGATCCAGGGTCTCGCTAGCCACATGGCCGACCACCACACCACCGATTTTTACATCAGCACCAATGGCGAGGCCGCCGATACTTGAAAATTGCGCCACAAGCGGGTAGCCGCCCGTGCTGATTTTGCCAGCACCAGCCATGGCATAAATGAGAAACCAGAGCGCAGCCGCGATAACGGCAAAGCCTGTAAATAATTCCGGCAGGCGGCGTGGCATCAGACTTGGTCCGGCGACCAGGCTTCATAATCTGCCGAAGCCTTGGCACGTTTGCCCCCCATGTAATCATGCCCTGAGGGACGGTAGCTGGCGGGAGTACCGGTAAGATTGGCTTTATGCGGACGCTGCCAAGGCTTGGCCCCAGAGACTGCGAGCGGCGCATCCGTGAGATGGTGCAGCCATGCGTGCCATTCTGGGCCAATTACCGACGCCTCGGGGGCACCAGCATAAATCACCCAGCGCCGCGAGCGCTGCTTACCAGGGCGCTCATAATATTGGTTGCCCAAGGCATCAATCCCAACATACTTGCCTTTGAACAAGGTCAGGAAAAACATGCCCGGGTTGCTCAACAGGGTTCGCAAGCCAAAGGCCTTATTTTGCGCGGGTGTGGCGCCAGCTTCGGGAGTGTTCATGCCGCAGGTATAAAAGAAGCGGAGGCTTTGGTCCATCTCGCCCCAGCGGCTAAGCTATCCACAGGATTTTGTGTCCTGACAGCAATTTAACCACAATATGCACTTTTACAGCAGCGCAGCCCAGCATAATGTACATGCATGGGACAGATCAAAACCAGCAAATCCTGGCATGGCATAAAGCAAGCAACTGTAACGGCCGCTATGGATCCCGATTCCCCGCCCGTAACCGTTAAACTGCCAGCCGCTTGGGGGCAGCTTGCGGCCGACGCTCTGGCTGCGATACTTCCACACCTATCCAGCATCGACCTCGCCATTGCGGCGGAAACCTGGATTGAGCCTGTTGAAGCGCGCGCCCGCACGCTGGGGCTGGACTGGGATATCGGCCCCGGGCTGCACCAATTACTCGTAAACCGGCGCGGCTGCCCTAGCGCCAATATATGGCGAAACCGCGCCGCGGGCCAACCGGGTTTCGTGTTTAATCTTTGTGCCTTTCTCGATGATGGGCATGGGTTTGATATAGCCGGCCTCGGCACGGCGGTGAGGCTCGCCGTCACAGCGCTTACACTGGCCGCCCCAGCGGAGCACCGGCTTGCCATTGGCTTTACCGACCTTCATCTTTTTCTCACCCGGCTCGGCGTGCCATATGATTCCCAGCCTGGACGTGACTTGGCCGCGACCCTGGCAGCCTATATCGGCGCCCATGCGGATATTGCTTCAGCTTCTCTACTCGCGCGTGGCACCGCGCCGGGCTATCCTGTTTCCGCGCCAAGGTTACCACAGACGGGCGTGTTACCCGAACTCACCCAAGCAGCCAAGACAGCTTTGGCAGAAGCACAGGCAGCAACCACGCGCCGGCACGAAACCCTGCTTGGCTTTACTTGCGAACCCGCCCTGGAAGCTCTACTGGGCGCTGAAACGTTGAATTTTGCTCCTTCCTTATCGCCCGTCAATAGCGATGGCGGCCTATGCCTGTGGGCACGGCAGAAACTAGCGGCGCAGGGCCTATCAAACGAAGCCGCGCTTGCGCAGGTGCTCGGCGGCGTTGAATTATTTTCCCCGCCGCGTATCAGTGCCCATGCTGCCATGCATGACGCGCTGGCGCCGCTGGTGGCGCAAATGCCCGCGCGCCCCGCAGCGCCAATGGCCGCCCGGCAAAAGAGCATGCGCGAAATGCTGCCTGCACGCCGCAGCGGTTACACGCAGAAAGTGAGCATAGGCGGTCATAAGCTGTTCCTTTCCACCGGCGAATACGCCAACGGGCGGCTGGGGGAGATTTTCATTGCCCTACACAAAGAAGGCTCGGCCTTCCGCGGCCTGATGGACGCATTTGCAATAGCTGTTAGCATCGGGCTTCAGCATGGCGTCAGCCTGGAAGATTACATCGAGGCCTTTACTTTCACACGCTTTGGCCCTGCGGGTACGGTAGATGGTGACCCGGCGGTAACCGCCGCAACTTCCATGCTGGATTACGTCTTCCGCAATCTTGCCGTGAATTATCTCGGCCAGACCAATCTGGCGCCGGCAATGGTGGAAAGCACCGACTCTGTCGGCAATGGCGCTGCCGACCGCGCACCGCTGCTGCCGCTTGACCTGCCGGCCCCGGCGCCGCGTGAGCGCCGTAAGTCCTTCAAACTTGTGAGCTAAACATGCCCCCCACGCAAAGACTCGCTGAACTCGGCATCATCCTGCCAGTGCCAATGGCGCCCGTTGCCACTTACATACCGGTCAGCATCGCCGGAAATTTGGTAACGGTCAGCGGCCAACTCCCCGCCATCGACGGCAAGGTTGCCGTAACAGGCAAGCTGGGGCTGAATGTCTCCCTGGAAGAAGGGCAACATGCCGCGCGGCTCTGCCTGATTAATGTACTGGCGCAGTTGAATGTCACTCTGCCCAACGGCTTGGCCAGCATCACCAAAATCATCCGCCTCGGTGGCTTTATCGCAGCTACACCCGATTTTACCCAGCATGCGGTGGTAATGAACGGCGCTTCCGACCTGGCGGTCGCTGTATTTGGCGATATGGGCCGGCACGCTCGCTCAACCATAGGGGTGTCATCCCTGCCGCTGGATGCTGCCGTCGAGGTGGAGGGATTATTCTACCTGGACTAGACTTCAGTTTATTGGATTTGTCCGCGCATCTGCGCTTATAAGTGGGTCATTATGCACCAGTATGACTCAACCCGTTTGGCTGCCTCCACAGCCTTAAATATCGCGCTGGACGGTGCCCTGGCGGCTGTCGCGGTTGTTCTGGGTTTCTGGCTGTCCAACCCAGCGCATCCCTGGCCTGCGCCTTCTGGCCTACCCCTTGGCGGGGCCATTGCCATCTGGCTCATTGGTCTGCCTTTCGGCCTGTCCCGGCTACATTGGCGTTTCATTTCTCTTAAGGATCTCGCGGCTATCGCTGCTGCGGGGGCTGTCACTGCGCTACTGCTGGTTCTGCTCATGGCCGGAACGGGCCTACCCCTGCCCTCTCCTGCCTTTCCTGTTATCCTGGTGCTGGTGCTTGTTGTGATGCTTACAGCCCCCAAGCTCACCTACCGGCTGTTGCGGCAAAAAACCGAAACCCCCGACGCCTCGCAAACAGCTATTCTTGTTGGCAACGGCGATGAGGCCGAACTATTCCTCTCTGCTCACGCAAAGGCGGCTTCCGCTTACCGGATCACGGGCCTCATGGCGCTTTCAGGTAAGCATATCGGCCGCCGCATTCATGGGCTCGATATTATCGGCGCCATAGATAATGCCGGGCTCGCATTGGCTAAACTCGTCCAGAAGCCAGACTTGATAATCGTCGCCACCCCTAGCCTCACCGGGCAAGTTCTGGCCGATCTGCTATTCGCCGCGGAACATCTCGATATCCGCGTGCTACGCGCGCCGAGCCTGACCCGCTTGGCACCGGCCAACCAGCAGATCGAGTTGCAGCCCATCGTGATCGAGGATCTGCTGAACCGCCAGCAGGTACGGCTTGACCGCGCGGGGCTGGAACGGCTGATCACGCACAAACGTGTAATGGTAACAGGGGCCGGCGGCAGTATCGGCAGTGAGCTTGCGCGCCAGCTCGCCGGATATGCGCCCGCTGAACTCACATTGCTTGATAGCAGCGAATTCGCTGTCTGGCAGATTGATGTTGAAATCACTGAGTTGGCCCCCGCCTTATCCAAACGCATCATCGTGGCCGATGTACGCGATTCTTATAGAATTCAGACGATTATGCAGGAATGCCGCCCGGAAATCGTATTTCATGCCGCGGCCCTTAAGCATGTACCCATTGTGGAAGCTAACCGGCTGGAAGGGCTGCGGACCAACGCCCTGGGCACGCAAACCGTGGCTGATGCCGCTGCCTCTGCCGGAGCCCGGCTAATGGTGCTGATCTCAACCGACAAAGCCGTCAATCCCAGCTCTGTCATGGGGGCTTCGAAACGCCTGGCCGAAATGTATTGCCAGGCACAAGATGTTGAAGCCCGGCACCGGCGCAGCGCCATGCGCTGTGTAACAGTACGGTTTGGAAATGTTCTGGGGTCCACCGGCTCCGTTGTGCCGCTCTTTCGCCGCCAGCTAGCCCATGGCGGGCCGCTAACCGTTACCCACCCCGACATGCAGCGCTATTTCATGACCGTACGTGAAGCTGTGGGGCTGATACTAGAGGCCTCAAAAGTTGGCATCAGCGAAGAAGCAATACCCGATGGCGGCATTTTCGTGCTGGATATGGGCGAGCCGGTTAAGATTGTCGATCTGGCCAGACAGATGATCCGCCTAGCTGGGCTGCATCCGGACAAGGATATCAAAATCTGCTTCACCGGCCTGAGGCCCGGAGAGAAACTTTTTGAAGAACTTTTTCACGGCAATGAACGCCCTGTGCCAACCACGCATGACGGGCTACTTATGGCCACGCCACGGCTTGTGGATATGCAGGCTGTGCGCGCCGCCTTTGCCGAGCTGCGCCACGCCGCCATATCGGGTGACGATACCGCCGCCCTGCAAATTCTCAACCGGTTGGTCCCTGAATTTTACCCACCAGGCACTCTCGCTGTTTCCCGCGCGGCGGAGTAAGGTCCTGCCACTATGAATGCCGAGACAGTTCCTCCCATCCCGTTCTTGGACCTCAAAGCCCAACAGGCCCGACTTGGCCCGAAATTACGCCAAAGGCTAGATGCCGTACTGGCGCACGGGCAATTCATTCTTGGCCCTGAAGTTGCCGAGCTTGAAGCAAAGCTCGCCATTTTTTGCGGTGCAAGCCATTGCGTCACGGTAAGCTCTGGCACCGATGCTCTACAAATTGCCCTGATGGCAGAAGGAGTTGGCCGGGGTGATGCCGTGTTTCTCCCGGCATTTACCTATACCGCGACGGCCGAAGTGCCACTGCTTTTGGGTGCCACACCTGTATTTGTCGATGTTGATCCACGAACATTCCAGATTGATTTGGGTAGCTTGCAGTTGCGGATCGCGGACGTGAAGCGGGCGGGTAAGTTGCGCCCTGCCGCGATCATCGGTGTCGATCTTTTCGGGCAGCCCGCCAACTGGCCAGGGCTTCGCGCAATCGCCCAGGAAAACAATTTATTTACCCTGGATGATTGCGCACAGAGTTTTGGCAGCACTTTACATGGGCGCAGGCTTGGACGGGATGCAGATGCAACGGCTACAAGCTTTTTTCCATCCAAACCTCTTGGTGCTTATGGCGACGGTGGCGCGCTGTTCACCGAATCTGCCGAACGAGCAGCACTGTATCGCTCTTTACGCACGCATGGCGAAGGAACGACGCGCTACGAGGTTCTGCGCATTGGCATGAACGGCCGGCTTGATACGATGCAGGCTGCGATTTTACTGGCGAAGCTCGAAATTTTCGAGGCCGAAATCGCTCGGCGTGAAGAGATTGCCCGAATTTACGACACCCAACTTGCTGGTGCCGTCGCAACACCAGCACGGGTGCCGGACAGCAAGAGCGCCTGGGCGGTATATGCAATCTTGCTGACCGATAATATGGCGCGGGAACACGCCAGGAGTGCACTACAGAGGGCGGGCATCGGCCATGCCATTTACTATCCCCGCCCCCTGCACAACCAACCTGCCTATGCTGCGTGTCACGACGGCGAACCCCTGCCCGTTGCTGAGGAGCTTGGGAGCCGCATACTGGCACTGCCCATTCATCCCGATTTGACAGATACCCAGGTACACCGCGTAACCGCTACATTACGCGCCGCCTTGGGAAACTAGCCATGCCTCGCGGTGACCTGTTTCCAGAAATCGGACCTTATGAAACAGGATACCTGCCGCTACCTGATGGGCATGTTATGTACTGGGAGCAGGTTGGCAACCCGAACGGAAAACCTGTTCTGTTTCTGCATGGCGGTCCTGGCGCGGGTGCGGGGCTAGTTCATCGCCGGTTCTTCGACCCTAATTTTTGGCGCGTGATCATTTTCGATCAGCGCGGCGCCGGACGCTCATTACCTCTCGGCAGCCTAGAAGCCAATACTACGCCTCATCTGGTGCAAGACATCGAGATGCTGCGGACATTTCTTGGCATAGAGCGGATGTTACTTTTTGGTGGCTCCTGGGGCTCGACTCTGGCGCTGGCCTATGCGCAAGCTCACCCGGCACATGTGGCAGGAGCTGTGCTGCGTGGCATATTCCTCGGCCGGCCGACAGAAGTTGAATGGTTTCTGTATGGGCTAAAACGGGTGTTTCCCGATATTCACGCGGCGTTTGCCGGCTTTCTGCCCGAGGCTGAGCGGGATGATCTACTGAGTCAATATTACCGCCGCCTGACCGACCCAGACCCAAACGTCCACATGCCGGCCGCCCGTAGCTGGAGCATTTATGAAGGCTCCTGCTCCACTTTGATGCCAAGCTTCGAGGCCGTATCCGCCTTTGCCCAGGACCGTTCCGCCATCGGCCTGGCACGGATTGAGGCACATTACTTCATGAATGGGCTATTCCTGCCCCAAGGCGGATTGCTTGCCCATATGGGTGCCTTGAAGAATATCCCTGGTGAAATCGTGCAAGGACGATACGACATGATCTGCCCTGCCCAATCCGCCTTTGATCTAAGCTCTGCTTGGCCCGCAGCCAGGCTCACCATTGTACCCGATGCAGGTCATTCCGCGCTCGAGCCAGGCATTCGTACAGCGCTAGTTACGGCATTAGAACGCTGCCATCAATTGTTATGAAATACTCCTCCTCCCTTCCGCGTCCGGCAAGGAACGAAGCATGACTCTTGCACGCAGGCAGTTACTCAGCTTGGGTATGAGCTTAACGGCTCTGCCGGCCTTAGCCGCCACTAGCGGCTGGCCAAGAGCCTTGATTATGTGTACCGGCCGCCCCGGCGGTGATTATATGATTTACGGCCCAACCTGGGGAGAGCTGATCCACCGGAAGACGGGAACCAATATCGTCTACCGGGCCTCTGGTGGCGCGGAGGCTAATATTTTGCTGCTGGACGAGAATGCCGCGCAACTTGGTATAACGACTACAGCCATCGCCCATGAAGCATGGTTTGGCGGTGAAGCCTGGACAGCAGGGGCACACATCAACTCCTTCCGGGCACTCTTCCCAGCCTTCCCGTCGGTCCTGCAAATCGTATCACCTCGCCGCACGGGCATTACCACATTGGCACAGCTCGCTGCGCAAAATATCGGCATCGGCCCGCTGGGTAGCAGCAGCGCGGCCATATTGCCATCTCTTTTCCGCAGCATCGGTGTCATTCCCAGTAGCATGGTCACGGAGGACTATCCCATCCAGCTCCACAACATGCTCGCCGGGCGGCTTACAGCATGCGCTTTTATTGGTGCACCGCCAGTTCCGGCTATAGCAAATGCCGCCATGGGCCATAGATTATCGCTGATCGGCTTCTCCCCTGCTGAAGCAAGGCAAGTAGCTGATACGCTTCCAGGTATGACGCCCATGATTATCGATGCTGGCGTTTTTCCTGGACAGTTGGCCGCTATTTCCAGTGTTGGCACAACCAACATTGCCATTTGCCGGGCAGACCTGCCAAATATGCTGGCCCAAAATATCACCTCAGCTGCGCTCAATAATCGCGGGCTCCTGGCCGCAGCGGTGCCTGCCGCAACCTCGATACCCAACATAAAATGCGTTACCGATGCCGGCATACCCTTTCATCCCGGCGCCGCTGCCGCATTGCATGCGGCCGGCATAAAGGTCGAAAAGAAGTATATCCAGTCCTAAATCAGCCCCCCACTCTGAAGACTAACCCGGCGGTCCATCCGCGCGGCAAGCTCTGGGTTGTGGGTTTCAAGC
>JAJZFB010000050.1 GCA_021805545.1 Pseudomonadota bacterium
GCCAGCTGCTCGCAGCGGCTGCCGGTGGATTCCAAGCTCATCAGCAGCCCGGCCTTCAGCTGCGCGCGCGCCCGGTTCAGCTCCGCCTCGCTCACCGCGCGCTGTACCTTCTCCAGCTCATCTAGCGTCACGGGGATCAGCTCCGCCGCCTCTGACTCGCCAGTGCCCGCGTAAATCCCAAACAACCCGCCATCTTCGGCCGGGGCGGTAAAGCTGTAGATGGAATAAACCAGCCCGCGCTTCTCGCGGATTTCCTGAAACAGCCGGGAGGACATGCCACCCCCCAGCAGGGTGGAAAGCAGCATGGCGGGGTAATAATCCGCCTCGCCATAAGCCGGTGAATCAAAACCCAGCACAATATGCGCCTGGTCCAGATCCCGCAGTTCCCGGTACTCGCCGCCCATGTAATCGGCGGGCATGGGCGCGCTGCGTTCGGCTTTCGGCAAATCCGCGAAATGCTTCGCCGCCAGTTCCACCACCTGCTCATGGTAAAGATTGCCGCTGGCGGCGATGACCATGTTCTCCGGCGTATAATGCTGGCGCATGAAGCCGGGCAGCGCCTCGCGCTTCATGGTGCGGATAATCTGCTCCGTGCCCAGCACCGGGCGGCCCATCGGCTGGGCAGGGTAAGCCGCGGTCTGGAAATGATCGAAGATGATATCGTCTGGCGTGTCGTTCGCCTGGCCGATCTCCTGCAAAATCACGCCCCGCTCGCGCTCCAGCTCCTCCGGCTCGAAGGTCGAGTGGCAGAGAATATCGCCGATGATATCGGCGCCCAAGGCGAGGTCTTCCTTCAGCAGCTTCACGTAATAGGCCGTTTGCTCGCGGGAGGTATAGGCATTGATATGCCCGCCGACATTCTCGATCGCCTCGGCGATATCGGCGGCGGAGCGTGACTCGGTACCCTTGAAAGCCATGTGTTCAAGAAAATGCGCCACCCCGTTCTCGGCGGCGGTCTCGTGCCGGGTTCCGGCCCCCACATAGGCGCCAAGAGACACGGTCTCCACCCGCTCCATGCGCTCGGTCAGCACGGTGAGGCCGGAGGGGAGTGTGGTGATAGATACCTGTTCAGGCATTGCTGTTCCTGTTCGCAAAATTCCGCACCAGGGTTTCGATCGCGGTCAGATCGGCCGGGGCGCGGGTGAAAATCTCTTCCCTGTCATATAGGTCGGAAAGATGCGGCGGTAGGGGCGGGCGGCTGCCCACCGCTTTTTCGATGGCATCCGGGAACTTGGCCGGGTGCGCGGTGGCAGCACAGATCACCGGCATTCCCACCGGCCCGCAATCCCGCCCCGCCGCCAGGCCGATGACGCTATGCGGGTCCGCCAGATACTCGCTCTCTGTCCAGAACCGGGCGATTTCCGTCAGGGTTGCCTCGTCATCAAGCCGGTAACCCTGGAATTGCTGGCGGATGGCCTGCCAGACGTCAGGTGGGACATTCATCCGGCCGCCAAGCCGGAAATCTTCCAAAATCCCGGAAGTCTTTGCCGCGTCCCGGCCTAAAAATTCAAACAGCAGCCGCTCGAAATTGGAACTGACCTGAATGTCCATAGAGGGAGACAGGCTCGGCATTACGCCATACATGCTCATATCGTTGTTATTGAGGAAGCGGAACAAAATATCGTTGCGGTTGGAGGCGACGATGAATTTGGCGATCGGCAGGCCCATCTGCTTAGCCGCCCAGGCCGCCAGAATATTGCCGAAATTCCCGGTGGGCACCGCCACCGCCACCTCGCGCTCGGGCGCACCCAGATTCAACGCGGCGTAAACATAATAGGGAATCTGCGCGGCGATACGGGCGAAATTGATGGAATTCACCGCCGAGAGATTCATCTCCGCCCGGAACGGCGCATCCGCGAACATCGCCTTCACCAGGTCCTGGCAATCGTCGAAATTGCCCGCCACCGCGATGTTCAGCACGTTATCGGCTTGCACCGTCGTCATCTGGCGGCGCTGCACCTCGGAGGTCTTGCCCTCAGGGTGCAGGATGGTGATGTCGATATTCTTGCGGTTCGCGACAGCCTCGATGGCAGCCGAGCCGGTATCGCCGGAGGTCGCACCCACAATCCGCACCCTCTCGCCGCGGCTTGCCAGCACATGCTCGAACAGATGCCCCACCAATTGCAGCGCCATGTCCTTGAAGGCCAGGGTGGGGCCGTGGAACAGCTCCAGCGCGTAGAGGTTTGTGTCCACCTGCACCAACGGCACAATGGCCTTATGCGCGAACCCCGCATAAGCCTTACGGCACATGCCCAGAAGCTCGGCCTCGCTGATGCTGCCCGCCGTAAACGGGGCGATAATCTTGGCCGCCAGCTCCGGGTAAGGCAGCCCGCGCAGGGCTTTCAGCTCGGCGGACGAAAAACGCGGCCAGCTGGCCGGCATGTAAAGCCCGCCATCGGCGGCCAGGCCCGCCAGCAGCACCCCAGCAAAATCCATCTCCGGGGCCTGCCCCCGCGTCGAAACATAGCGCATCGAAAATCCCTTATTCGGGGGTGCCTATACTATCGGCACAGGGCGGGCAGCAATGCGTCCAGCCTTTTGGTCCCCTGCGCGGTGGCGGCCAGCCGCTCGCCGGAGAATGTCAGATACCCTTCCTCGATGCATTCCTGCAGAATATCGGGCTCCAGCGCGTCCATCAGGGCCATGCCAGTGCGGGCGGCGAAACGGGGGACAGAAATGCCTTCTTGCAGGCGCAACCCCATGATCAGCGCCTCCCGGGCACGGTCTTGCGTGAGGATTTCTTCCTCCAGCGTGGTGCCATGGCCATGCGCGGCAACGCGCTCCATCCAGGCTTCCGGGGCGCGGTGGCGGGTGGTGGCCAGCAGCCTGCCACCCAGGGAAAGCCGCCCATGCGCGCCGGGGCCAATGCCCGCATAATCGCCATAGCGCCAATAGGTCAGGTTATGCCGGCTCTCCCCGCCGGGCTTGGCGTAGTTGGAAACCTCGTAGCGTTGCAGCCCATAATGCGCGGCTTCTTCCGCCGTGATGTCATAGAGCGCCTCGGCCTCATCCTCATCCGGCAGCACGAATTCACCCCTTGCATGCAGGGTGGCGAATTTGGTGCCATCCTCGATGGTCAACTGGTAGAGCGAGAGATGGTCCGCTGCCAGGTCCAACGCCCGGCGCAGCTCCGCCCGCCAGGCTGGCTGGGTTTGGCCCGGCAAAGCATAAATTAAATCGAACGATATGCGCGGAAAGATAGACGCACCCAATTCAATTGCCGCTATTGCCTGCGCGGCGCTGTGCTGGCGGCCCAAAAAGCGCAGCGCCTGCTCGTCAAAGCTCTGCACGCCGATTGAAACGCGGTTGACCCCAGCCGCGCGGTAGGCCGAGAATTTGGCAGCCTCGACGCTCGTGGGATTGGCTTCGAGCGTGATTTCCGCCTCGGGCGCGATTTCAAACAGTCGCGCCGCAGCGGAAATTAATTCCGCCACGCTCTGCGGGTCCATCAGGCTCGGCGTGCCGCCGCCGAAAAAGATCGAGCCCACACGCCGCTGCCCCAGCCTTGCAGCCTCAAACGCCAGCTCCGTTTTCAGCGCCGCCAGCATCTCTGCCTGTGGCAGGCGCTCACGTACATGGGAGTTGAAATCGCAATATGGGCATTTGGCCAGGCAGAAGGGCCAGTGAAAATAGAGCGCCAGTGAATCCATGCCCGGGCATAGACCCGT
>JAJZFB010000057.1 GCA_021805545.1 Pseudomonadota bacterium
CGTGGGCTCCAGCAGGGCGGGCGGCAGCGCCGTGGCATAAACCACCCCGCCGCAGCGGTTCACCAAATACTCCCGCACCACCGCAGAACAGGCCGCATAGGCCCCAAACCCGCCCAGCCCCTTGCTGAACGTGCCCATGGCCAGCCGGTTTGGTCCGCCCTTTACCAGCCCAAACCCGCCCTCGCCCAGCACACCCGTGGCATGGGCCTCGTCCACGTACAAAAATGCCCCGTATTTTTCCGCCAGCGCCGAGAGTGCCTGAATATCCGCGCAATCCCCATCCATACTGAACACGGATTCGGTAACGATAAACCGGGGCCGCCCCAGCGCCTCATCCCGCCGCAGCAATTCCTCCAAATGGTTGAGGTCATTATGCCTAAACCGGTTCTGCCGCACGCCAGCACCGATGCAGCCCTGAATCAAACTCGCATGGTTCAGCCGGTCGGCATAAACCAGCGGCTCCGCGCCCAGTGTTTTGGCATCCAGCAACGCCGGCAGCATGGTGAGATTGGCCTGCACGCCAGAAACCAGCACCAAAGCCGCCTCAGCACCCTTGCCTGCCGCCAGCAGCACCTCGATTTCCGCGAACGACGCCAAATTCCCGGCCACCAGCCGGGAAGCCCCAGCCCCCGCGCCCTGGGCTTGCGCAAATTCACAAATTTTTCTTATCAATTTATGGTGGAATGATAGACCGAGATAATCATTCGACGCGAAATCCAACAGCACCGGCCCGTCGCCTATTTTTATCCGCCCGCCTGGCAGCCGGGTAACATCCTGCAACCGGCGGCGGCGGTTTTCCGCCTCCAGCCGCCCCAGCGCGGCGGAATAGAGCGCGCTGAATTCCGGCATCAGAGCACCGGCATGGCCTGGGCCAGCCGCCCGCCGAGGCGCACGGGCTCTATGCGGCGGGCCAGGCCCGTGGCGTCGTTGGTTTCCACAAAAGCGCCGCATAAAGTGGCCGCGCCTTCAGCGGGAGCCAGTCTTTCGCCGGGCATTTTGCGGATAAACCGGCCAATGGCCAGCTCCTTCTGCATACCGATGACGGAATCATAATCGCCGCACATACCCAAATCTGCCTGGAAGGCGGTGCCGCCGGGCAGAATCTGGTAATCGGCCGTGGGTACGTGGGTGTGCGTGCCGGTTACGGCGGACACACGGCCATCGAACATATGGGCATAGGCCATTTTCTCGCTCGTCGCCTCGGCGTGGATGTCCAGCAATATGGCGTGGACGGTAACGCCCAGGCGGTGGCGGGAGAGCAGCTCTTCCGTGCCGCGAAAGGGGCAGTCCAGCGTGTCCATATATTGCCGGCCCATGGCCTGGGCCAGCAGCACTTTGCGGCCATCGGGCAGCACGGTTAGGTGCGCGCCCTGGCCGGGTGTGCCGGGCGGGTAGTTTAGCGGGCGGAGCAGGCGTTTTTCGCGGGCGATGTAGGGAATGATCTCGCGCCGGTCCCAGGCGTGGTTGCCCAGGGTTATTACATCCGCCCCGGCGGCGAACAGCGCATCGGCCATGTCTGGCCCCAGGCCGAAGCCGTGGCTCGCGTTTTCCGCGTTCACCCCCACAAAATCGAGCTTAAGCGCGGCGCGCAGCTCGGGGATATGTTTGATCGCCGCCTCCCGGCCGGCGCGGCCCATCAGGTCGCCAAGGAGTAAAAATCTCATGCCGGGTCTATAGAGCCTTCGCGCACGGTGTAACAGGCCGCTTCCAGCCCGGCGAATGGCTCGGGGTCTGTGCCGGTGAGGAAGGCGCTGTAGGGGGCGATGTTAAGCGCGGCGAAGAGGGCGGCGCGGCGGGTGGAATCGAGATGGACCAGCGGTTCGTCGAGCAGCAGCAAGGGGGGCTGGCCACGCGTGGCGGTAACCATGGCGGCGTGGCCAAGGACGATGCCGATGAGCATGGCTTTTTGCTGCCCGGTGGAAGAGAGTGCGGCGGGGCGGCTGGTTTCCAGGTCCGCGATGAGGAAATCGGCTTTTTGCGGGCCGAGCGCGGCGGATTTTTGCGCGGCATCCTGGCGCCTTGCGGCGGCGAGGGCGGCGCGGAGCTGGTCTTCCACCTCGATGGCCGGGTGTTCCTCCAGCCGGGCGGCAATTGCGCAATCCAGCCCTAGCAATACGCGGGGGAATGGGCCGGCTGCTCCGGCGTCTATAGCCGCGTTCAACCTTGTGAGCAGCGCCATGCGGGCGGCGGTGGCGGCCACACCGTGGCGGGCCATGGCATCTTCCAGCCCGGCCAGCCAGGCGGGGTCTGGGTTTTCCGCCAGCAGGCGGTTGCGCTGGGCGCTTGCGGCTTCAAACGCCGCGATTTCACGCGCGTGGACGGGTTCCAGCGCCAGCACCAGGCGGTCGAGGAATTTGCGGCGGCCGGAGGCGGTGTCGGTAAACAGCCGGTCCATTTGCGGGGTGAGCCAGATGGCGGCCAGAAGCTCGCCCACCTCGGCCTGGGCGCGCGGCTTGGCGCCATTGAGGCGGAATTCCCGGCGCTCTGGCGCGGCTTCCGCCTGGCCGGTGCCGATTTCCAGCCCATCGGCAAAGCTGGCGGCCACGGCCCAACTGCCGGAAGCCTCTGGGCCTTTGCGGGCAAGCTCGGAAAACCGCGCGCCGCGCAGGCCGCGCCCGGGCACCAGCAGGGAGATGGCTTCCAGCAGATTGGTTTTGCCTGTGCCGTTGGGGCCGGTGAACAAATTGAGCCGCGCTTGCGGGGTAAAGCGCAAGGCGGGGTAGGAGCGGAAATCAGTCAGGGTAAGGCGGGTGAGCAAGATTATGTCCGGCGGGTGGCGCGGCATTGTCGCGCAGGGGGCGGTGCGGATCAAGGAAGCGCTTGGCACCGGCGTTGGCGGGCCGTATGCCGGGGGCATGGAGGGTGAGATGGACCGGCGCAATGATGAGGGTTTCGCAGCGCTTTTGGCCGGCAGCTTCGCGCGGCTGGTGGGGCGGGATTTGGCGGCGGAGGTGAACGCGAAGGCGCTGTATGCGGCGGGGTTTTGCCTGCTGGCGCATGATGGCGCGGCGGACCCGCGTTTTATTTACGCCAACCGGGCAGCACAGGATTGTTTCGGTTATACATGGGATGAGTTTGTTGGCCTGCCCTCGCGGCTTTCAGCCGAGACGCCGGAACGGGCGGAACGCGACCGGCTGCTGGCGGCGGTAAGGGAGTGCGGGTTTATTGCGGATTACAAAGGCGTGCGGGTGCGGAAGAATGGCACGCGGTTTGTGATTGAGCAGGCTGTGGTGTGGGAGTTGCGGGATGAGGCGGGGGTGAGGCACGGGCAGGCGGCGGTGTTTGGGGGGTGAGGCGTCATCGCGAGCAAAGCGAAGCGATCCATCTTTCAAACCACAACCGGGCTTTCGAAATCTTGTCCCGAAAGATGGACCGCCACGCTACGCTCGCGATGACGGAGGGCGGTCGATGCGGGCCTAAACCCGCATCGGCATCAGCACATAAACAGCCGAATTATCATCCTGGTCGCGCACCAAAGTCGGCGCGGCACCGTCGGCGAACACAAACTCCACCTTGCCCTTTACCTGGTCGGTAACATCGGACAGATATTTCGCCTGGAAGCCGATTTCCAAAGGCCCGAACTGGTAGTCCACCAGGTCACCGCCCAGCTCTTCCGAGGCGCTGCCCTGTTCGGCGCTGGCGGCGGAGATGACGAGTAAATCTTTCGCCAGAGAGAGTTTCACCGGGCGGTGCTTCTCGGCCGAGATGGCTGACACGCGGCCCACGGCATCGTTGAAATCTTTCTTGTCCACGCGCAGGATTTTGTCGTTGCCGCGCGGAATCACGCGCTCGTAATCGGGGAAGGTGCCATCTATGAGTTTGCTGGTCAGCTTCATGGTGCCGATGCTGAACTGGATGCGCGTTTCAGACAGCGCCACTTCCACCTCGCCGGAAACTTCGTCCAGCAGCTTACGCAGCTCGTTTACGGTTTTGCGCGGGACGATGATGCCAGGCATGCCGGCGGCACCTTCCGGCAGCGGCTCTTCCACGCGGGCCAGGCGGTGGCCATCTGTCGCCACGGCGCGTAAGCTGGGGCCGCCCTCGCCTTCCGCCGCGTGCAGATAGATGCCGTTGAGGTAGTAGCGCGTCTCCTCGGTGGAGATGGCAAAGCGCGTGCGGTCGATAAGCCCACGCAGCTCGGCCGCGGAGAGCACGAATTGGTGGGTGAGCTTGCCGGCATCCAGCTTGGGAAATTCATCCACCGAGAGCGCCACGAGGCTGGTGGCGTAGCGCCCGGCACGCAGGGCAAGCTGCGCGTCGCCGCCCGGGTGGTCCAGCTCGATCATCGCGTTATCTGGCTGGCGGCGGACGATTTCGTACAGCGTAGAGGCGGGCACGGTAATGGCGCCGTTGCGGCTGGTTTCCGCGGCAACCTCCTCGACCAGAGAAATTTCCAGGTCTGTCGCGGCCAGGGTAAGCTGGCCATCGCGCACCGCCAGCAGCACGTTGGCGAGGATGGGAATGGTATTACGCTTCTCTACCACATTCTGCACATGGGCCAGAGATTTCATCAGCGTGGCGCGATCGGCCTTGAATTTCATGATACCCTTCCAGACAAAGCACGAATTTTTGGTTTTTGACCGATTCGTGGCTTAGCCTAGCAAGGGGACCGATTCTAGGGAAGGTGGCGCGGAATTGGCGGCGTATAACCAAAAAAGGAGGACGGCGATGGGCAATTTGCATCTGGTGGACAAGGAATTGCTGACGGGGCTGGACATGCTGCCCATATTCGATTTTGCCGCGCTGGATATTGTGGCAGTGCGCGCGGCGCTCGCCGCCCGGCGCGGGGCTTTAGCCGTGCCGCAAATGCCCGGGCTGCGCAGCGAATGGCTGACCGTGCCAGGGCCAGCGGGCGCGCCCGATGTGCGCGTGGCGATGCACAGGCCCGCAGCAGAAAAATGGCCTCTGCCCGCGATACTGCATATTCACGGCGGCGGGTACGTTATTGGCGCAGCCACGCTGGAGGATATAGCCAGCCGCGCCCTGGTGGACGCGCTGGGCTGCGCCATATTCTCGGTGGATTACCGGCTGGCGCCGGAAACGGCGCACCCTGGGCCAGTGGAAGATTGCTACGCAGCGCTTTGTTACGTTGTGGCCAATGCCGGGGCGCTGGGGGTGGATACAACGCGGTTGGGCATAATGGGCGAGAGCGCGGGCGGTGGTATTGCGGCAGGGCTGGCGCTGCTGGCGCGCGACCGGGGCGGGCCGGGGCTCGCGTTTCAGCACCTTATCTACCCGATGCTGGATGACCGTACCTGCGTGGCGGCGGACCCGCACCCTTATACGGGGGAGTTTGTGTGGGGCTTGGCACAGAACCGCTATGGCTGGGCGGCGCTGCTGGGGCAGGAACCGGGCGGGGCGGATGTTTCGCCCTATGCGGCAGCGGCACGGGCTGCCGATTTATCAGGCCTGCCGCCGGCTTTTATGGCCGTGGGGGCGCTGGATTTGTTTCTGGAGGAGAATTTGGAATATGCGCGGCGGCTGACACGCGCTGGCGTGCCCGTGGAGCTGCATGTGTATCCGGGCGCGTATCATGGGTTTCAGTTGGCAGCCGATGCAAGGGTTACCCAGGCCGCGAACCGCGATAGCGTGGCGGCGCTGCGGCGCGCACTGGGGACTTAAGTCTCCAGCATACGCCGCAGCAAATCCACATCCTCGGCAAAGGCCGCGTCCTGGCCTATCAGCTCGCTCACGCGCGAGACGGCGTGCATCACCGTGGTGTGGTCGCGGTCGCCGAAATGGCGGCCAATATCGGGCAGAGATTTGCTGGTGAGCTGCTTGGCCAGGTACATGGCCACCTGGCGCGGGCGGGCAATGTTGCGGGCGCGGCGGGCGGAGGACATTTCGGCCACGCGGATATTGAAATGTTCCGCCACGCGCCTCTGGATTTCCTGAATCGAGACCTTGCGGTCATGCGCCTTCAGCACGTCGTGCAGCACTTCGTGCGCGGTTTCCATGGTGAGCGGGCGTGAAAACAGGTTGGCGTGCGCGACAAGACGGTTGAGCGCGCCTTCCAGCTCGCGGTTATTGCTGGTGATCTTGCGGGCAAGAAATTCAAGCACCTTGGCCGGCACATCTACCCCGGCGCGCTGGGCCTTGGCTTCCAGAATCGAGTAGCGCAGCTCGAACGTGGTGGCGTGCAGATCGGCCACCATGCCGCAACCCAGGCGCGTGCGCAGGCGGTCTTCCAGGCCGGAAAGATCGGACGGGGATTTGTCCGCCGAGATGACGATTTGTTTTCCGGCATCGACGAGGGCGTTGAAGGTGTGGAAGAATTCTTCCTGCGTGTTGTCCTTGCCGATGAGGAATTGCAGATCGTCGATCATCAGCACATCCACGCTGCGCAGCTCGTTCTTGAATTCGAGCGTGGATTGCGAGCGCAGCGCGTTGATGAAGCGGTACATGAATTTTTCCGCCGACATATAGGCGACGGTAACGGGGCGTACGCTGCGCGCGGCGCGGGTGGAAAGCTCCCACGCAATGGCATGCATGAGGTGCGTTTTGCCCAGGCCGACGCCGCCATACAGAAAGAGCGGGTTGAATCCGGCGGTGGCGGGCGCCTCGGCCACGCGGCGGGCGCAGGCATAGGCGAATTCGTTGGGCTTGCCGACCACGAAGGTCTCGAAAGTGAAGCGCTGGTCCAGGGCCGCGGCCTGCTCGGCGCGCGGTGCCGGGGCGTTGAGGGGCACGGGCGCGCTGGCCGGCTCGGCCAAATTGGGCGCGGCGGCGCGCGCGGCGGCCTGGGTACGGAATTCCACGCGGCGGATGGTGGGGTTCTCGGCCTGCCAGAAGGCGGTGATAAGCTCGCCATACTCCTTGTTCACCCAATCGCGCAGGAAGCGCGTGGGCAGGACCACGGTTACCTCATCGCCATTCATGCCGTTAAACGCAACCTGCTTCAGCCAGGTCCGGTATTCCACGTCGCCCACTTCGGCCTGCAACCTGGCGCGCACACGGCCCCATTGCTCGGCCATGCCGGAATCTTCTACCCGCAGCGCGTGAGTTTTAAGCATAGCGTCGCTCTCGCGCATGGAATTAGCCTCCAGGCTCATACTAACCACTCTGCTCCCCCCCGCCTTGCCCTGCATCCATAAACCGCACGCACCCTCCCAAGCCAGAAAAAGCCGTTATAGGGCTTTATCTTTCTCAGAAAAGAGACAACGCTCTAAGATGTCTTGAGGCTCGCACAGTAAGGCGAAAACGCCTCCCGGCGCAAGCGTTGAAATGCATGCGCGTTGGCGGGCAAGCCGCTGTATCACGAGAATAAAGAATAAAATTCAGTCGGTTAGCTTATCGCCCCCACATGAATAGAAAGTTTTTGTTATGTAAACAAAATGTTTACAGCAAAACGCGTAGCGCTGCTGCCTTCTGTCTTTATGACGACAGAATGACAGCAGCGCGAAATCAGTCTCGTTTTTGAAACAGGACGCCGCAACGTCCGGTAGGCGCCGTGTTACGCTACGGCGACAGACTTGACCCTGGAGGACAGGCGCGACAGTTTGCGCGAAACTGTGTTGAGCTTCAGCACGCCCTTGCCCACGGCGCGCTGCAGCTCGGGCTGCGCGGCCTGGAAAGCGGCCTGGGCGGCGGATTTATCGCCCGCGGCAACGGCTTCCTCCACCTTGCGGATGGCGGTGTGGACGCGGGACTTACGCGCCTTGTTGCGCGCCGTGCGCTTGGCGGTTTGGCGGATGCGTTTCTCAGCGGATGCGATATTGGCCATGATGTCCGAAAAAATAAGGTTCCAAGAAGCGCGCGGTCTAGCCGGACGGACGCGGCACGTCAAGCGCTGGGCCCGCTATGACGCCGGTAGCAGCTCTGCGATACAAGTGATGACCGCCCTGGCCGCGGGCGAACATTCCTGTGCTTTTAGGCGCAGCACTGCAATCTCGCTCCGCTGTGGCGCCAGCCCAGCCACAGAGAGCCGCACCAGCCGTCCCTGCTCCACGCCCTGCGCCATCATCTCTAGCGAGGAAATGCACAAAACGTCGCTCGTGAGCACCAATTGGCGCAAAATGTCATAATTATCACAAAACAAAGCGCCCGAGCTGAAAGGCCCGCGGGCGTGAAACGCCGTGGCCTGCTGGTACTCCGAATGGGCTATGGGATAGGCCCCAATATCCTCAAGGCTTAGATTCGGGACTGCCGCGAGCGGATGCCCGGCCCGGGCGATAAGAGCCAGAGTAACACTCCCCAGCGGCTCGACGGTTATTTCTGGCCCAAGCTCAATATGGCCGGTGTCACAAAACACCATCTCCAAATCTCCGTTGAGCAGATCACTCAGCAAGGCATCGGGGGATTTCACCGGGCAGCGCATCTGCAATCTAGGGCGTTCAGCCAGCATACGTGCCGCAACACGGCTCAGCGCATGGCTGGCAATCAGCGGCCCCAGGCCGAAGGCCACGCTGCCAGCCTCGCCACGGCCATAAAGCCGCAGGTTATGCGAGACGGCGCGCGCCTGCCGCAGCAACGCCGCCGCATCTTCCAACGCCCGCGCGCCAACGGCCGTGGGCGCGGCCCCGCTGCGCCCACGTTCGAAAATGCGGAAGCCGAAACGCTCCTCCATGGCAGCTACGCTGCGGCTGAGCGCTGGCTGCGTAATGCGCAGCTCCTCAGCCGCGCGGGAGAAATTGCCGGTACGGGCAATGGTCAGTAACTGATTAAGTTTGGTCAGATCAATATCCATGCATTTATATTATCATAGGCTGATCTATTATGCATTATACATCATGGATATACCGCAGCTACTTTCCCCAGGTTAAGGAGAGGAAAGAGTTGAATGGAACGCTATTTTATTTTGGTCACACTGGGCACGCTGGTGCTTATGGCCGCCGAGATTTTAGCTGGACGGCACAAGAGCGTTTACAAAAAGGGGGACTTCCTTCTGCTGGCTGGTTGCCTGGTTGGCCGGGGGCTGGTTGCACCGGCCGCAACGATACTGGTGATGGGTTTTTGGGCCCTTTTGCTGCCACAATATAAGGGCGCATTGCACAACGCGCCCTTCTGGCTGGCTTTCCCGCTTTTGCTGATGCTCTCTGAATTCTGCTTTTACTGGGTACATCGCTGGTCGCACACAAATGCTGCCGCGCGTCTGCCGGTGTTATGGAAGATACACCGCACCCACCACTCGGGCCGGCACATGAACACCAGCCTCCTTTTCCGGCTCAATCCGTTCTGGTACTTTATAATACCCGCAGCCTGGGTAGGCGGGCTGGCAATACAGCTTGGCCTCGGCACCAGCGCCGCGGCTGTCAGCCTGGTACTCATGGGCTGGAACGCGATTACACACTCAAATTTCCGCTGGGATGATGCAATCCGCCAGCACCGGCTGTTCGGCCCGCTATTCAATGCCGCTGAGCATATAATCGTGTCACCAGGCATACATCACACCCATCACGGCTATGGGCGCGATGGCGCGTCCTACCGGAACTTCGCAATCGTACTGTCCTTTTACGACTGGGTATTCGGGACATTACACATCCCATCCGGACGGCCATTCCGCTATGGGCTGCCCGGGGAAGACGCGCACTGGGTGGAGCAGTTGCTTTACCCGCTCGTGCGCGCCAAGCCCTCACGAGCGCAAACATCCGCGCGAAAGGACGTAGGTGCTACTCCCTAATGACCCAGAATTTGCGCATGGGCTGCAGCACCTCCCAGGTGCCGGTAAAGCCCGGCTCGATGACAAAACGCGTGCCCGGCCCGGCCTCGATACGAGAACCGTCATCGCCCTCTACCACGCAAGCGCCGGAGATGATCTCCATATACTCCCATTCAGTGTAGGAAATGCGCCATTTGCCTATCCCGGCCTCCCACTCGCCGGCGTATAGTTTCTCCGCCGGGGCTTGGTACAGCACGGTGGTACGGGTAAGCGGGCTGCCGGATAGCCGCTTTTCCGCCGGAATATCTTCCCATGCCCCCCTGGCGCCAGGGGGAGGCAGCAGGCGCAGCTTGCTCATTGCGCGGCATTCCCCAAGGCCGCCGGCCCGGTGCCGGGCAAGTAATCGGGCACGGCAAGATTGCTGTTCACGGGTGCGGCGGGGGGCATTGCGGCAGGGGCGGCGGGCGTGGCACCGCCAGGAACCGTGAGCGGTGAGGCCTGAATAACCCCAGCTCCCGAATCCACGCCGCTGGACGCGGCGGCGGGCATGCCACCCTGGCTGGTCCAGGACACCCAGCTAGGGACGTTATGGGCAATTTGGTACGGTAACTCAACGTTAATCGCCGCCATCAGCCTCTTGGTCATGCCGTACAAAGCCGTCTGCATATCGGCCGAGGAGGGGTCGTCGTCATCCGGCGCGGCCTCGCTGCGCGAGACCGATGCCTCGGCATAGCCACTGGAACGGCCATCGGCGCTGGTGAGGTTGATGTCCACCACCATCTGCCCCACAAGATTGCCGTCCGTCTCGATGATACTGGCATTTTGAATGGTGATGGTGCCCGAGCCGGGCTGGCCAGAGGGCTGCATGCGGTTTTTCAGCATGGTCTCCAGCGTGGCTTCCGGCGGGGCGGGATTATTGGCAATCAATGCTGCCTCGCCTGGGGCGGGGGTATAGTTATCCACCACGTTAAGCGTGGACACTTTGAAGATGATCGGCTTGAGATAAGCATAATTGAGCGCGGGGAAGCTGGGCGGCGGCGTGGCGGCGCAGCCTGTCAGTGCCAATGCGGGGACGAGGAGCAGGATTTTTTTCATTCTATATCTCATGCCTATGTTCAGGGCGGCCAGCAATGGAATCACGCGCGAAGCGGAAATCGAAATTGCAGAATTCGCAGGTCATCACAATATCGCCTTCCACCGCCATGTGGTCGAGATCGTCCTTGGGAAAGCCTTCGAGAATACCGGATAGCCGGGCGCGCGAGCAGCGGCAGCCAAAGCTCAAGGGGCGCGGCTTGGAGACGGCCACACCCTCGCCATGGAACAGGCGATAGAGCAGGCGCTCGGGCGCCAGCGCGTCATCCAGCAACTCCGCCGCCGTGATGGTGCCAGCCAGTATGCTGGCGGTGCGCCAGGCCTCGTCCTGCATCTCCTCGGACATTTCAGGAGGAATACCGCCCGCGCCCGCCACGCGCTCCAGCACCAGGGCCGAGGCGCGCCAGCCAGCTTGCGTATCCGCCGCGGCCAGGAAGACGCAAGCGGGAAGCTGCTCGGATTGCGCGAAATAATATTCCGCCATGCCCGCCAGCGTGCTGCCCTGCAAGGCCACAATACCCTGCTGCGGGTCGCGTTCCAGCCCGAAATCGACTGTGAAGGCCAGGTAGCCCTCACCCAGCATGGCACCGGCATTGGCGGTTTCGGGCAGCACCGCGTCTTCAGCCACGCGGGCATAGCCGCGCAGGGCGCCGGCATCGGAGCAATCGGCCAGCAGCATGGGCACGGGGCCGTTGCCGCGCGCCTGAACCGAGAAACTGCCCTTGAATTTGAGCGCCGAGGCCAGGGCCGCGGCCAGGGCCAGGGCTTCGCCGAGCAGGGTTTTAACCTGCTCGGCATGTTCCGCGTGGCGCGAGAGCAGCGTGGCGGCCAGTGGCCCCAGCCGCACCAGCCGCCCGCGCACCGGCAGGCCAGGCAGGTAGAAAGGGGTGACACCACGCGGCACCGAAAGGTCGGGCACATGCGGACGGGAGGAGTCGAGAAAGGCGGGCAGTTCTGTCATGCCGCTACAGTTAAGCATGTTTTGCTCCCGTTGCCAGAAGCGGCGCGGCGGGTTAGCGGTTGGCCATGACCGCCGATGCCCATGCCGACCTTGGCCAGTATGTAAAGAAGTTTAACCGCGCCAGCGTGCTTGTGGTGGGCGACGCCATGCTCGACAGGTATATTTACGGCACGGTGGAGCGCATAAGCCCAGAGGCGCCCGTGCCCATACTTACCGTAACGCGCGAGGTGGCGATGCCCGGCGGAGCGGGCAATGTGGTGCGCAACCTCATCGCGCTGGACGCGGCGGCGGCTTTTGTCTCGGTGGTGGGCGACGACCAGGCGGGCTCTGACCTGACCGGGCTGGTGGGCGGGCAGGAGCGCGTGGAGCCCTGGCTGCTGGTGGAAGGCGGGCGCACCACCACACTGAAAACACGCTATATAGCGGCGGGCCAGCATTTGCTGCGCGCCGACCGTGAGGAGACGGTGGAGCTGCCGCCCAAACTGGCCGGCCGGCTGGTGCGCATCGCCCTGGACGCCATGGCGGCAACCACCATCACCGTGCTTTCCGATTACCGCAAGGGCGTGCTGAGCGAGGTTGTGTGCCGCGCGCTGATAGAGGGCGCGAAAGAGCTGGGGCGCAAGATTATAGTGGACCCCAAGGGGCGCGACTGGAGCCGCTACCGGGGCGCCGATGTGGTGACCCCCAACCGCAAAGAGCTGCACGAGGCCACTGGCCTGGCCGTGAATACCGAAGCAGGCCTGGTGGCGGCAGCGCAGGTGCTGCTGGCAAGGCACGAATTTGGCGCCGTGCTGGTAACGCGCGCCGAGGATGGAATGAGCCTGGTGACGCTGAGCGATGTGCGCCACTACCCAGCGGAGGCGCGGGAAGTATTCGACGTGTCCGGCGCGGGCGATACGGTGGTGGCCACGCTGGCGGCGGCGCTGGCGGCTGAGGTGCCATTGGCGGAGGCGGCGCGGCTGGCCAATATCGCGGGCGGCATTGTGGTGGGCAAGGTGGGCACGGCGGTGGCACGGCCGGCTGATATTCTGGCGGCCCTCACCCCGGTTACCGGCACACTGACCAAAATCGTCACCCCAGCGGCAGCGGCGGAAGCGGCGGAACGCTGGCGGCTGCGCGGCTATAAGGTGGGCTTCACCAATGGCTGCTTCGACCTGCTGCACCCAGGCCATGTGCATTTGCTGGAGCAATGCCGCGCCATGTGCGACCGGCTGGTGGTGGGTATCAATTCTGATTCATCGGTAAAACGGTTGAAAGGCCCCGCGCGCCCGGCGCAGGCTGAAGCGGCGCGGGCGGCAGTGCTGGCATCTCTGGCAAGTGTCGATCTGGTATGCCTGTTTGAGGAAGACACGCCGATTGAGCTGATAAAGCAGATAAGGCCGGATGTGCTAATAAAAGGCGCCGATTATACGCGCGAGACAGTGGTGGGCGCCGACCTGGTGGAAAGCTGGGGCGGCAGCGTGGCGCTGGCCGAGCTGCTGCCGGGCCATTCCACAACAGCAACACTGGCGCGGCTGCGCGGGTAGGCCGCGCAACTGCTGGCGGACACATTAAACCATCCCGTTGTGGAGAAGATGTAATGAAAGAGGTCGACCCCTGGCCGCGCCCCCTGCCCGCGCGCGCGAAAATGCTGGGGCAGCGCGTGAGCCTGGAGCCGCTGCAACGGCGCCACGGGCTGGAATTATTCGAGGCGGCGCGCGGCGCGGATGAGAGCTTTGCTTATTTGTCTTACGGCCCGTTCTCTACGCGCGGCGAGATGGATGGCTTTATCGCCAGGCATATGGCCCTGCCCGGCGCTGCCTTTTGGGCGGTGCGGCCTGTTACGTCCGGGCGCGCCTCCGGCTGGCTGAGCCTGATGAATATTGAACCGGAAAACGCCGCCATCGAGCTGGGGAACATATGGTTTGGCCCGGCATTGCAGCGCACCCGCGCCGCCACCGAGGCCATGTTTCTGCTGCTGCGCCACGCCGCCGACGAGCTGGGTTACAGGCGGCTTGTGTGGAAATGCAACGCGCTCAACACCGCCTCTCGCCGTGCGGCTGAGCGGCTGGGTTTTGCTTACGAAGGCACGCTGCGCGCGCATATGGTGGTAAAGGGCCGCGAGCGCGATACGGCGATGTATTCCATCACGGCGGAGGAATGGCCCGCCCGGCGCGATGCCGTTTTGGCCTGGATGGCGGAAGAGAATTTCGATGCGGAAGGAAATGCGCGGCAGAGATTGGCCACTTTTCGCATATAGGAAACCTGAGCCGTGTCTTGCGCGCAACAGTGACCAGATAATTTCATAAATTCAACGCCGTGGTGCAATCCCCCCTTTTCGCGGCATGGCGGATCGGGCTAGGCAAGCATATTCGCATTTGTGCAACATCAGACTGAGAGCAGCCAATGAAACTCCGTTCTCTCCTCGCCGTCGCTACCTGCCTGGGCATGCCGCTTGCCGCGCATGCCGCGCAGCCGGTTACCGGCCCCTATGTCGATCTCGGCATTGGCACCAGCATCCTGAACGACCCGCACTACAGCCTGCCCGCCTTTAATAACGCGGGCGGCCGCCTCAACACCCGCGTGTCCTACGCTGGCGTGGCCGATGTGGGCTGGGGCTTCGGCAACGGGTTCCGGGTGCAGATTGGCGGCAATTTCTACCGCAACACCGCGCATAAAGTGGTGCCCAATGGCAGCCCCGAATCAGTGGCCACCAGTGGCGTCAACCGCTACGGCTTCATGGTCAATGGCCTGTACGACATCCCGGTCAACTTCCCCATCGTCCCGTACGTGGGCGCTGGTGTTGGCTATCAGTGGGAGAAGCTGGGCCACATTACCGATTCCTATGGTGACAACATGTCTGGCACGGGCGGCAGCTTTGCCTACGACGTGATCGCGGGCGCCGCCTACAATATCCCGTCAGTGCCGGGTCTGGCCCTGACCGCGGAATACCGCTTCATGCAGCTGGTGCAGACGCATCCATTCCAGATTACTAACGGGGCGACCTCCACCCGCATGAATTTTGGCCAGACCACCAGCCACACCTTCCTGCTGGGTGTCCGTTACCAAATCTTCAATGCGCCGCCGGCCCCGCCGCCCGCGCCTGCCCCGGCTCCTGTCGCGGCTCCGGCTCCGGCTCCG
>JAJZFB010000061.1 GCA_021805545.1 Pseudomonadota bacterium
CAGCTCATCCCGGCAGTATCGCCGCCGAGCGGTTTCAGTCCAGGCCATCGTGACTCCGTCAGTTGTCGCAAACCAACAGAATCACAACTAACTGAAATCGCTCAACTATCTTTTTCGGTCAGGTTCTAAGGTTTTTTGTAGATATTCGACAGTGTTATGGCTCTCTATGTACAGAAATGAGCGTCCGCCTTGAGGCATCGAGAAAAGCTCATCGCACGTCTTATTAGGGTCGAAACCCGCAACCAAATCGTCCCTCCCCACGCAGGCAGGCCAGCATCAAACGCACCTCACCCCCACCATGGCCAAACCCACCCAAAACCCTATATGAAGGGCCAGATTTACCGCTGAAACAGGACTTATAGGACCAAAATGCCGCCCAAACCCGTCATGCTCTGCATCCTCGATGGCTTCGGCTGGAACGAAGACCCCGAGAATAATGCCGTGGCACAGGCCAACATGCCCAACTTCCGCAAGCTCTGGGCCAATTTCCCCCATGCCTTCCTGGAAACCTCGGGGCGCGTGGTGGGCCTGCCGGCGGGGCAGATGGGCAATTCCGAGGTCGGGCATCTCAACCTCGGCGCCGGGCGCGTGGTCACGCAGGATCTGCCGCGTATCGACATCGCCATCGAGGACGGCGCACTTGCCGCCAACCCCGTGCTGGCGGATTTCATCGCCAAACTCCAAGCCTCGGGCGGCACGGCGCATCTGTGCGGGCTGGTCTCGCCCGGCGGCGTGCATTCGCACCAGGACCATATCGTGGCGCTGGCCAAAATCCTGCGCGGGCACGGGCTGCCGGTTACCATCCATGCCTGGACGGATGGGCGCGACGTGCCGCCGCAATCAGCACTTGCATATGTCCGCCAGTTCGAGGCCGCTTTGGGCGATACCGCCAAAATCGCCACGCTCTGCGGCCGCTATTACGCCATGGACCGCGACAAGCGCTGGGAGCGCGTGCAACTGGCGTTCGATCTGCTCATCCAGGCCAAGGGCGAAGCCTTCCCCAATGCCACCGCCGCCATCGAGGCCAGCTACGCGGCGGGGGTGACGGATGAGTTCATAAAGCCCGCCACAATCGGCAGCTACACGGGCATGAAGGATGGCGACGCCATTCTCTGCGCCAATTTCCGGGCGGACCGCGTGCGCGAAATCCTCACCGCCCTGCTCGACCCGTCTTTCGACGGCTTCCCCGCGCAGCCGCCCAAATTCGCCGCCGCCACGGGCATGACCGCCTATTCCAACGCGCTCGCCCCGTTCATGGCCACCCTGTTCGCGCCAGAACGGCACGAGCAACTGCTCGGCCAGATTATCGCGGAGCGCGGCATGAAGCAGCTCCGCATTGCCGAGACGGAAAAATACCCGCACGTCACCTATTTCTTTAACGGCGGCATCGAAGAACCGTTCGAGGGCGAAGACCGCATCCTCGTGCCCTCGCCCAAGGTCGCCACCTACGATCTGCAGCCGGAAATGTCCGCCGCCGAGGTAACGGCAAAGGCCGTCGAGGCCATCAATTCCGGCACATACGGCCTCATCGTGCTTAATTTCGCCAACCCGGACATGGTAGGCCATACCGGCATCCTGCCCGCCGCCATCAAGGCGCTGGAAGCGGTGGATGCGGGCATCGGCGCCATCTGGGAAGCCATCAAGGCCCAAGGCGGCACGCTGCTGATTACCGCCGACCACGGCAATGCCGAGATGATGCACGACCCCGAAACCAACGGCCCGCACACCGCCCACACCACCAATCTGGTGCCGGTGCTATGCGCCGGGGGGCCTGAGCAGATGAAGCTGCATAACGGCACGCTGGCCGATGTGGCGCCGACCCTGTTGAAACTCATGGGCCTGCCGCAACCCGGCGCCATGACCGGTAAGCCCCTCTACGCTTGAGGCAGCGCGCCGCCCTTTACCTGGCGCTCAGCCTGCTGCCCGCCACCGCGCGGGCCGGGCAGCCCAACGCCAGCTCCCCCCCGGCCACGGCGCTTGGCGCGGGCCAGGCGGCGGCCGCGGCTTCCATACGCGGGCTGGAAAACGCCACGGCCACGGCCGGCGCGCAACTTGCCAATTTGCAGGCGGCGCTGGCCCAATCACGGGCGCGGCTGGCCCAGGCCGAGGCCGATCTCGCCCGGCTCCTGCCCATCATGCGGCGCCTTTCATCCGCGCCAGCCTCCACCTTGCTGGCAGCCCCCTTGCCACCGGGCGGTGCCGTGCAGGGCGTGGCGCTACTGCGCGGCGTGGCCCAAACCATCGCCAACCAGGCACGCACGGTCCAAACAGAAAACGCCCAGCTCGCGCAGCTAATAACCGACACAAAAGCCAAGCAGGCGCAGCTTGAACAGGCGGCAGCCGCGCAGGCGGCAGCCGAAGCCATGGTGGCCGCGCAAATAGCGGCCGAGCGGACTGCGGAAATGGCCGCGGCGGCCAAGGCCGCCATGCAAATTTCGGCCCTGATGAACGCCAAGAAGCCCGATTCGCTTAATGACACAGTGCATGACCTGGTGCCCAACGCCGCTCGGCCCGCCAGCCTTACCGCCGGGGCGGGTGGCGCGCCGGTGGCGGGCAGCATCGCGCAGGCTTTCGGCGCGCCCACCCCGGCGGGCCCTGCTGCGGGAATCTCGTACAGTGCCGCTCCAGGCGCGCTCGTCACCAGCCCCTGCGCGGGCACAGTGATGTTCGCCAACGCTTTTCCCTCTTACGGGCTCATGGTCATCGCCGATTGCGGCCATGGCGACAGCGTCATCCTCGCCGGCATGAGCAAGCTGGACGTAACGCAGGGCGAGCGCCTCGTCCACGGCCAGCCCATGGGCACCATGGAGCCTTTCAATCCGCACGACCCAACCCATCAGCCGCGCCTCTATGTGGAATTGCGGCAAAATGGCACTCCGGTGGACCCTGCCCCTTGGCTGAACGGGGGACACTCTGGATAATCAGGCCGGGATACTGTCTAATAGCACGGGGCACTCCTGCTCCAGCGTAAAGGAACGCGTAATGAAGCTGCGTAATTCGTTGATGTTGAGCGGAATTTTTCTGACGGGCCTGGTCGTGGGCGGTATTGTCCAGCCTTTCAGCCGGGCCCTGGGCGCCCCTTCATCGGCCGATAACACCTACCAGCAGCTTACCTTGTTCGGCGACATCCTGACCGCCATAAAGCAGAATTACGTTGTTGACCCGCCCACGGATAAACTTATTTACAATGCCGTTAACGGCATGCTGGCGGGGCTGGACCCGCATTCCGGCTACATGAACGCCAAGCAATACGCCGATATGCAGGTGCAAACCTCCGGCGAGTTCGGCGGGTTGGGCCTGGAAGTGACCATGATCGACGGATTGCTGAAAGTCATCACGCCCATCGACGGCACGCCGGGTGCCCGCGCCGGCATCGAGCCGGGCGACATCATCGTCAAAATCGGCAAGCTGTCCACCGACGGCATGACACTGGATGATGCCGTCGCCCTCATGCGCGGCAAGCCGGGCAGCAACATCACACTCACCATCAAGCGCAACGGCATCTCCACGCCGGTCATCGTCACGCTAACGCGCGAGAAGATTCATATTCAGGACGTGAAATCCAGACTCCTCACATCCTCCGCCGGGCCAGTCGGTTACATCCGGCTCGACAGTTTCGACCAGGATGCCAGCCCGCATATACGCGCCGCCATCGCGGCCCTGCGCAAACAGGCCAAGGGGCCAATCCACGGCTATATTCTCGACTTGCGCGACAACCCCGGCGGGCTGCTCGACCAGGCCGTGGCGGTGGGCGATGATTTCCTCGATAGCGGCGAGATTGTTTCCACCCATGGCCGCCACAGCCAGGATGACCAGGTATGGTACGCCCACCCCGATGGCGACATTCTGCATGGCGCGCCGCTTGTGGTGCTGACGAACGCGGGCACCGCCTCGGCGGCGGAAATTGTTACCGCCGCCCTGCAGCAGAACCGCCGCGCTCTGGTGCTTGGCACCAAAACATTCGGCAAAGGCTCCGTGCAAACCATCATCCCCATAGATGGCCAGGGCGCGCTCCGCCTGACCACCGCGCTTTATTTCACCCCCTCGGGCAAATCCATCCAGGGTTATGGCGTTACCCCCAACGTAACCGTTGCCGAAACAGCCACGCCGCAAGATGCCTTTGCCTCCCTGCGCGAGACCTCGCTGCTCAACGCCTTCGCCAACCCCACGGCTGACCAGAAGATTAAGCTGCCCCCGGCACCTCCACTGCCGCCCGTGGCCAGCACCATTCCCAGCAAGCCCCCCGCCAATTGGCCCACATTCAATGCCGCCAAGCCATCCACCGATTTCCAGTTGCAGATGGCGCTCAAGCTCATCGCCGGTATGGGACCGGCCAATACGGCAACGGCTTCGAACACGCATTGAACCCGCCTTGAACACGGGCGGCGATACGCGCCAGCCCGCGTTCCATAAGGGGTCTTCAATAAGGAGTATTCAATGCCGCTATCTTACCGGCTGAATGTTGGCGCCGTGCTGTTTGGGCCGGATAAGCAGGTATTTGTCGGCCGCCGGGCCGGATTTGCCGGGGCGTGGCAATTGCCCCAGGGCGGTATTGATGCAGGCGAGGATCCGCGCGAAGCCGTTATGCGCGAACTGCGCGAGGAAACCGGGACGGACAAAGCCGAAATTATCGGCGAACATCCCGATTGGCTGCAATACGACCTGCCGCCGGAGCTTCTGGGCGTGGCCTGGGGCGGCAAATACCGGGGCCAACGGCAAAAATGGTTCGCCCTGCGCTTCCTGGGCAGGGATTCAGACATAAAACTTGACGCCGATTCACACCCTGAATTCGAGGATTGGCGCTGGGTGGCCCTGCCCGCGCTGCCCGCGCTGGCCGTTGCCTTCAAGCGCGAAATTTACGAGATTCTGGCACGGGATTTCGCTATCTACACCTGACCCAGCCGTTCCAGGGCGAAAGGAACAAGAAATGCTGAAGCTGAAGGCCGCTGATGGCCATGAATTCGATGTGTTCGAGGCCGGCAATGTAAACGCACAGCGCGGGATCGTGCTGCTACAGGAAATTTTCGGGGTGAACCCGCATATACGCAAGGTGGCGGAGCGCCTGGCCTCCTACGGCTACCGCGTACTTGCCCCAGCTTTGTTCGACCGCGCGAGGCGGGGCGTGGAACTGGGCTACGAAGACGCCGATAAAACTGAAGGCGTGGCGCTGCGCGCGCAAATTCCGCCCGCGCAAGTGCTGCTGGACATTGAAGCCACGGCGGCTGTGCTGGGCAACATCCCGGTCGGGATTGCCGGCTATTGCTGGGGCGGCAGCCTTGCCTGGCGCGCGGCCTGCCGCACGGAAAAATTCTGGGCGGCTTCCTGCTGGTATGGCGCCGAGATTGCGAAGGAAAAAGACCTAACCCCCAACTGCCCGGTGCAGATGCATTTCGGCGCGCTGGACCACAGCATTCCCATGGAGTCGGTCAACGCCATCCGCACGGCCCAGCCAGGGATTGAGGTTTACGTTTACGAGGGCGCTGACCACGGCTTTGGCTGCGACGCCCGCACCAGCTACAGCCGCAAGGATTGGGAATTGGCAGAGCTGCGCAGCCTCACCTTTTTTGCCGAGCATTTACGTTAATAAGCTGATATTAAAATATAAAAAACCCCAACGCCGCCCCGCCAGCCAGCAACAGCAGCGGGTGCAGCCTGGTACGGTACGCGCCCGCCGCGCAGGCCAGGGTTATGGCTGCGGTCAACCAGCCCGTGTCCGCCTGCCGCGCCAGCACACAAGCGGCTGAAAGCAACAGCCCGGCGGTAATGGGCAGCAGCGCGGCCTGTAGCACGCGGCGCCAGCGGGCACCGGCATGGCGCTCCAGCCCACGGCTGACCAGCACGGCCAGCACGCACGAAGGTGCCACCATGGCCATGGTGGCAACAATGCCGCCCGCCACCCCAGCCACATGCGCGCCCAAAATGGTCGAGATAAGCACGTTCGGCCCGGGCGCGGCGTTAGAAATAGCATAGAGCTGGGCAAATTGCGCCGGGGTAAGCCAATGATGAGTCCGCACCGCCTCACGCGCCATCTCCGGCACCGTGGCACTGGCTCCGCCCACGGCCAAAATCGAGAGCTTGGCAAACAGCGCCGCCAATTGCAGCAACAGGCTCATGGCATGGCCCTGCTGGCTAGTAACAGCGCCAGCGGCAACGCCAGCAGCATGGTAAGCGGCAACGAAAGATGCAGCAGCAGCACCATGGCCAATACCAGCACCGCCACCGCCACATTGCTCAGGCTTTTGCACGCCGGCGCGGCAATACGCCCAGCCGTGCCCAGCAGCAGCCCCGCCGCCGCCGCCGCCAGCCCGGCCAGCGCATGGCGTACCGGCGCCAGAGCGCCATAACGCGCATAAAGCCCCGCAAGCGCCATGACGATGGCCATGGGCGCGCCCAGCAACCCCGCCAGTGCCACCGCCGCGCCTGTTACACCACGGTGACGCATGCCAAAAACAGCCGCGAAATTGGTGATATTGGCGCCGGGCAAAGACTGGCACACGGCAAACAACTCGTTGAATTCATGCTGGCTCATCCAGCGCCGGTCATCCACCACCATGCGCCGGGCCATGGGCAAAACCCCGCCAAACCCCATAATACCCGCCTGGAAAAAGCCCATAAACAAGGCCTTGTGTGACAGTCTTGAAGCAGGCTCAGCACGCATGGGCGGGCTTTAGGCGCAGGCCAGGCCAGGCGCAATGGCCGACATCATGAAATGTCATGGAATTGACACGCAAACCCCGTCGCCATTGTCACACGCTTCGCTTATTGCGGTGCCCGAGCGGGGACAGCGCCCCGCTATCCTAACAGGGATCTTACAAGGACCCAACAAAAGGAACGCAACGTGATGAAACTTTCGAAGCTTCTCCGCACCGGCATCGCCGCACTGGCCATCACCACGGGCGCGACCGCCGCCCATGCCAGCACCATGCGCCTGAGCGAAACCGGCTCCAGCCTGCTTTACCCGCTCTTCAACCTGTGGGTTCCCGCCTATACGGCCAAAAACCCTGATGTCAGCATCACCACCGCTTCCACCGGTTCGGGCACTGGCATTGCGCAATCCATAAAAAACCTGGTGCAGATTGGCGCCTCAGACGCCTATCTCTCCGATGCCATGGTCAAGTTTCACCCGGCCATGCTGAGCATCCCGCTCGCCATCTCCAGCCAGGCCATCAACTATAATCTGCCCGGCATCTCGCATCTCAACCTGTCCGGCCCCATCCTGGCTGGCATCTACATGGGCAAAATCACCAAGTGGAATGACCCGGCCATCGCCGCCGCCAACCCGGGCGTGGCCCTGCCAGACCACGTCATCATCCCCATCCACCGCGTGGATGGCTCGGGTGACACGTTCATCTTCAGCCAGTACCTCGCCTTCTCCGACAAGGCCTGGGGCAACACGCTGCATTACGGCACCTCCATCTCCTGGCCGGCCGTCGCCGGCGGCATTGGCGCCAACGGCAACCCCGGCATGGTAACCGCGCTGCAGAACAACCCGTACGGCGTTGCCTATATCGGCATCTCCTTTGCCAAGCAGGTTGCCGCTGCCCATCTCGGCCAGGCCGCGCTGCTGAACAAGGCCGGCAATTACGTGCTGCCCACGCCGGAGACCATCTCCGATGCTTCTTCCTCCGTGGCCAACACCACCCCGCCCGATGAGCGCATCAGCATCGTGTTCACCCCGGGCACAAACGCTTACCCGATCGTGAATTACGAATATGCGATCGTGAACAGCAAGATGACGAATAAAAAGGAAGCCGCTGCCGTGCGCGATTTCCTGACCTGGGCGGTGAATGACGGCAACGCCATGAGCTTCATGACCCAGGTTCACTTCCTGCCGCTGCCCGACTCCGTTAAGGCGCTGACGCTGAAACAGATCGACAGCATCAAGTAAGCCAGCCTTCCCCTCCCGGCCTCGTGCCGGGAGGGTTTTTGCCGTAAAGGGTGTCTCATGAAACTTCGCCCCTTCCGTCTTTCTGTCCTCATCCTCAGCCTGTTCATTCCCGCCGCGCTTGCCGCGGTGGTTTTGTTTCTGGTGGCTTATTCGGGCCAGGCCATCATTTTCAACGGGCTGCACTTCATCACCGGCATCACCTGGAATCTGGGCGACCTGTACGATAATCCAGTAATGGTCCGTGGCATTCAGGTGCCGGCGGGCGCCGAATACGGCATTCTCGCCTTCGTCGTGGGCACGCTGGCCTCATCGGCCATTGCCATCCTCATTGCCGTGCCACTCTCTGCCGGCACGGCCATCTTCCTGTCCGAGGCCGTGCCGGAGCTGGAACGCGCATCGCGCAGTGTCCTGCCCTGGCTTCCGCCCATCCGCCCCGTTCTGGCCATGCTGGTGGAACTCGTCGCCGTGGTGCCCTCGGTGGTATTCGGCCTATGGGGCATTGCCGTGCTGGTGCCATTCATCGGTCATTACATAAGCCCCACCGGCAACGGTTACGGGCTGCTCGCCGCCTCCATCGTGCTGGCGCTGATGATCACGCCAATCATCGCCTCCACCCTGTACGATGCACTGTGCCAGGTGCCCAAGGAGAACCGCGAATCCGCCTTTGCCCTCGGCGCCACCCATTTCGAGGTCGTGACCAAGGCGATGATACCGATGGTCCGCACCACACTTATGGGCGGCGTCGTACTGGCGCTGGGCCGCGCGCTGGGCGAGACCATGGCCGTGCTCATGGTCTCTGGGGGCGGTATCAACATGCTGCCAACCTCGCTTTTCTCGCCCATCTCCACCATCGCCTCCTTCATCGTCAGCCAGCTCGACAGCGCCGAGTCCGACCCCACCAACATGTCGGTGCGGGCTCTGTCGGAAATCGCCCTGGTGCTGTTCCTCATCACGCTGGCCGTCAATGCCGGCGCCAAACTGCTTAGCTCCGGAGCGTTCAATGTCCGCAAGCGTCAGTAATGCCAGCCTAACCTCTGGCAAAAGCGGTCTGGCTCTGCGCCGTACCATCGTCAGCACCGTGGGCTGGGCCGCCTGCCTCATGGCCCTGGCACTGGTCATCTTCCCGCTGCTCGACATTGTGGGCGTCGTTGCCATTAACGGCATGGCCGCCATTAATTGGGATTTGTTCACCAAGGACACTGGCGGCACAAATCTCGGCTTGGCCAATGCCATCGAGGGCACGTTCATCATCACCATCTTCGCCATGCTCATCGCCATGCCCATCGGCGTGGGAGCGGGCGTGTATCTCTCGGAATATGGCAAGAACAAAACCGGCTCCACCATCCGCTTCCTCGCGGATGTCCTGACCGGCACCCCCTCCATCGTGCTGGGCTATTTCTCGTACATCGTGTTCATCATCAGCTTTGGCTGGGGTTTCTCGCTGGCGGCGGCGGCCATCACCATCGCCATCCTCATTGTACCCTATCTGGCACGCATTACCGAGCTCGCCCTGGCCCAAGTGCCCAACACCATGCGCGAGGCGGCCTACGCGCTTGGCGGGCGGGATTCCACCGTGGTGTTCAAGGTTATTCTGCCCGCGGCTTCCTCAGGCGTTATCACCGGCGCGCTTCTGGCGCTCGCCATCTCGGTGGGAGAAACCGCGCCGCTCATCTACACCGCCGGCTGGTCCGATTACCGCTGGAATGGCCAATTCACAAACTCGCCGGTCGCCTATCTCACCTATGTAATCTGGACCTTCATCAACCAGCCAGACGCGCATTCCCACGCCCTGGCCTATGCCGCCGCCTTCCTGGTCATGCTCATCGTGCTGGCCATCAATATCGGTGTGCGCCTGACGGTAAGGCGCGGCCCTAGAGCCGGATGATTTCAGGCCGGATCACGTTGTGATCCGGCCTGAAATCTGAATCCGGCTCTCAATCAATGAAGCAGAGCACGATTCAGACCTTCGAATCGCCCGCAAAGCGAGCGCATCGCGCGTGGGGCTGGCGGGGCGGCCACGCGCCAGGCATAAGCCTTATACCAACGGTCATGCTCAATGACCGTTGGTATAAGGCTGCCCGGGCCTCTTCCGCTCAACGTAAATCCGTCCAACGTAAAAGGGCCATCCCGGCATGGGATGGCCCTTTTACGTTACCCCGCGCGGAAGCTCAGTTCGGCGCCCCATTCGGCACACCGGCCTGCACGGCGGCCATGGCGGCGGCGCGGCGCTGCTGCCACAGGCCCACAAAGTCGATCGGCCCCAGCAGCACGGGCGGAATGCCGCCTTCACGCGTCATGTCGTTGAGGATATTGCGCGCGAAGGGGAAAAGCAGGCGCGGACATTCCACCAGCAGGATTGGCTCCTGTTGATTCTCGGGAATATTGTTGAGGGTGAAAACACCAGCATAGATAAGATCGGCGATGAACACGACAGGAGGCTTTTCCTCGGTGCCGCCAGCGGATACTGGCGGGGTCAGCGTGCCCTCCGCACGGATGGCCAAGCCCACCTCGAAGACATTACCACCCTCCTCCAGCCGTTTCACCTGCACATCGAGATTGATGTTGACGTGGGGCGGCTGGCGGATTTGCGTGAAGATGGCCGGAGCACCCGGCAGCTCGAAGGACATGTCCTTGGTATATTGGACATTGAGCAGCAGCGGCTGCGGGCCGGGGGCAACACCTTGTTCAGACATATCTGGTTTTCCTGCGCATAGTTTATGCACCGCCTAGCACAGCGGCCACGCCATGATAAGAGAGACCCATGGGCAAGAATTTGTTTATCGACGGCCAGGCCGGCACCACCGGGCTTGGCATTGCGCAACGTGTGGCCGGGCTGGCGGGCCTGCGCCTCATTACGCTGGGCGAGGGCGAACGCAAGCGCCCGGAGGCGCGAGCGGCGGCCATGGCCGAAGCTGACCTCACCATCCTCTGCCTGCCAGACGACGCCGCGCGCGAGGCCGTGGCGCTGGCGCCCAAGGGCGCGCGCATTCTGGATGCCAGCACAGCCCACCGCACCGCGCCCGGCTGGGTGTACGGGTTTGCCGAAATGCTGCCCGGCCAGGCAGAGCGCATCGCCAAGGCGCAATATGCGGGCAATCCCGGCTGCTATGCCACGGGCGCCATCGCGCTCATCCGCCCGCTTGTTGAAGCCGGGCTGCTGGCACCTGAACAGCCGCTCTCCATTAACGCGGTCTCGGGTTATTCCGGCGGCGGCAAGGCCATGATCGCGGCGCACGAGGCCCAAGGCGGCCCGGCCTTCGAGCTGTACGCGCTCGGTCTCTCGCACAAACATATCCCCGAGATCATGGAATATGGCGGGCTGACGCAGCGCCCGCTTTTCGTGCCCTCCGTCGGGCATTTCGCGCAGGGCATGCTGGTGAGCATCCCGCTTTTCCTCGCACAGCTAGCCGGTACGCCCGCCCCCGCGCGGCTGCTGGAACTGTACCGCGATTATTATGCGGGCAGCGGCAATGTTGTGGTGCATCCGGGCCTATGGGCGGAAAACCTGCAACCCGAGGGGTTGAACGGCACCGACAGGCTGGAAATCTTCGTCGCCGCCAACCAGGCCCACGGCCATGCCGTGCTGATCGCGCGGCTGGATAATCTCGGCAAGGGCGCTTCTGGTGCTGCCGTGCAAAACCTAAAACTGATGCTGGAGCTGCATGATGAGTGAGCTTCATAAACCCGGCGGCCTGCTCTATGCGCTTGGCAATCTGCGCCCCAGCGTGGACCCCACCGCCTGGGTTGCCCCCACGGCGGTGCTAATCGGCGATGTGCGGATTGGGCCGGGCGCCAATATCTGGTTCAACTGCGTGCTGCGCGGCGACACCAACCCGGTTATCATCGGCGCACGAACCAATATCCAGGACGGCACAGTGGTGCATGTGGACCATGGCGATAACCCCACCATCGTGGGCGATGACGTAACCGTGGGCCATGCCGCCATTCTGCACGCCTGCCGCATCCAGAATCACGCCTTCATCGGCATGGGCACCACCATTCTCGACGGCGCGGTGGTGGAAGAAGGCGGCATGCTGGCAGCGCGCGGCTTTCTGGGCCCGGGCAAGCGCATCGGCAGCTATGAGATGTGGATGGGCAGCCCCGCCCGCTTGGTACGCGCCATGGGCGCGGCGGAGCGCGCCCGCTGGGCAGATACGGTGCCGCATTACATGGGCCTGACGGCGCGCTACAAGGATGAGCTGAAGCCCGTGGATTAGGGGCCAAGTTATAATCGGTTAATTTCCTTGGCAAAATTGAATCGCATGCCTACATTCCGAGGCATGAACGATACAGCATTCGATTCCGCGTTGGTCGATGCCGCCTTTGCTTTAGGGGCGCAAAAAGGCTGGCGCCATGTTTCCGCCGCCGCCGCCGCGCGCCATGCCGGGCTGGACCTCGCGCGGGCGCGGATGCGTTTTGCCTGCACGGGCAGCATCCTTGGGCATTTTGGCCGCCTGGCCGATGCCGCGGCGCTGCAGGGCGCGCTGGATACGGGCAGCACGCGCGACAGCCTGTTCGACATCCTGCTGCGCCGTTTCGATTTTTTACAATCGCACCGCGCCGGTGTACTGGCCCTGCTTAAATTTCTGCCTGGCTGCCCGCCTCTGGCCCTGGCGCTGGCCGAGATGAACCTGGCCTCGATGGGCTGGCTGCTGGAAGGTGCCGGGGTAAATGCCACAGGGTTGCGCGGCGCCGCCAAAAAACGCGGATTACTGCTGGTTTGGCTGTACGGGCTGAACGCCTGGGCGCGCGATGAGAGCGAGGATTTGGCGGCCACCATGGCGGCGGTGGACACGGCCCTGGCCCGCGCCGAGGCCTTTGCCACACGCGGCGGCACCGGACACAAGTCACCACCCGCCGCTTCCCCCGAGACCATAACCCCTGTAGAATAACCAAGCCGGCCCAGCCGGTGCCGAGCAACCCGCAAAACCAACAAAAACAAACGGAAACCACTATTCAGGAGTCAGCCATGGCGACCACACCCACCCCAAAATCCGGCACCTTCGACCCGGCACAATTCCTCGCCAACCTCAAACTCCCGGCCATGCCGGATGTGGAAGCCGTGCTGGCCACGCATAAACGCAATCTAGATGCCATGACCGAAGCCAACCGCGTGGCACTTGAGGGCGCGCAGGTGGTGGCCCAGCGCCACATGGAAATCATGCAAAGCACGATGACCGAACTAACCTCGACGCTGAAGGAACTGACCACGGCCACCAACCCCGCCGGGCGCGCCGCCAAACATGCCGAGCTGCTGCGCCAGACCTTCGAAACCTCGGTGGCAAACACGCGCGAATTATCCGACCTCATCCAGAAATCCAACGCCGAGGCACTGAGCAAGCTCAATGCCCGCTTCTCCGAAGCCATGCGGGAAGTGAAGGATTTGTTCGACAAGGCTTCGTAAGCGATGCGGGCGGGCACCCGCCCGCTCTTCCTTCCCGCGCCGGGCAGGCCATATAATGGCCCATGTCCAGCGCGCGCTTCATGCCTCCTGTCACCTTCATCCCAGAAAAACCCACCCCCAGGGCGCTGGTAAAGCCCCTGCGCGTGGTCTCCGAATATCAGCCCGCCGGTGACCAGCCCACGGCCATCAAGCAGCTTGTGGAAGGCGTCAGGCAGCAGGAACGCGACCAGGTGCTGCTGGGCGTCACCGGCTCGGGCAAAACCTTCACCATGGCCAAAATCATCGAGGCCATGCAGCGCCCAGCTTTGGTGCTGGCGCCCAACAAAACGCTGGCGGCACAGCTTTACGCCGAGATGAAGAGCTTTTTCCCCGATAATGCGGTGGAGTATTTCGTCTCCTATTACGATTACTACCAGCCGGAAGCCTATGTGCCGCGCTCGGACACGTACATAGAAAAAGACTCCGCCATTAACGAGACCATCGACCGCATGCGCCATGCCGCCACGCAGGCGCTGCTGGAGCGCGGCGATGTGATCATCGTGGCGTCGGTCTCCTGCATTTACGGTATCGGCTCGGTCGAAACCTATTCCAAAATGGTGGTGCGGCTGGAAACCGGCGGGCGCATCGAGCGCGATGCCCTGGCCAAGGCGCTGGTGGATTTGCAATACCGCCGCAACGACATGGCCTTCACCCGCGGCACCTTCCGCCTGCGCGGCGAGATTGTGGATATTTTCCCCAGCCAGTACGAGGACCGCGCCTGGCGTGTCTCGCTGTTTGGCGATGAAATCGAGAAAATTTCAGAATTCGACCCGCTGACCGGCGAGCAGGGCGCGGTGCTGGACAATATCTCCATCTACGCCAACAGCCATTATGTAACGCCGCGCCCCACGCTTACCCAGGCCATCGGCAAAATAAAGCAGGAGCTGAAAGCCCGGCTCGACGAATTCACCGCCAACGGCAAATTGCTGGAGGCGGAGCGGCTGCAGCAGCGCACCACCTTCGACATTGAGATGATGGAAACCACCGGCGTCTGCAAAGGCATCGAGAATTACTCGCGCTACCTCTCGGGCCGCAACGCGGGCGAGCCGCCGCCTACCTTGTTTGAGTATCTGCCCGCCAACGCGCTGCTGATGGTGGATGAAAGCCATGTTACCGTGCCGCAGATCGGCGGCATGTACAAAGGCGACTATGCGCGCAAATCCATCCTCGCCGAATATGGCTTCCGCCTGCCAAGCTGCATCGACAACCGGCCGCTGAAATTCGAGGAATGGGAGAATTTCCGTCCGCAGAGCATTTTTGTTTCAGCCACGCCCGGCCCGTGGGAGATGGAGCGCACCCAGGGCGTGTTCGCCGAGCAGGTGATCCGCCCCACCGGCCTGGTCGATCCGGTTACGGAAATCCGCCCGGTGGAACACCAGGTGGACGACCTGCTGGGCGAATGCCGCCGCGTGGCCGCCGCGGGCGGGCGCGTGCTGGTAACGACGCTTACCAAGCGCATGGCCGAGGATTTAACCGAGTATCTCGGCGAGCAAGGGCTGAAAGTACGCTACCTGCACTCGGATGTGGACACGCTGGAGCGGATCGAAATCATCCGCGACTTGCGGCTCGGTGCCTACGATGTTCTGGTCGGCATCAATCTTCTGCGCGAGGGGCTGGATATTCCCGAATGTATGCTGGTGGCGATATTGGACGCCGACAAGGAAGGCTTCCTGCGCTCCGTCACCTCGCTCGTCCAGACCATTGGCCGCGCCGCGCGCAATGTGGATGGCCGCGTCATCCTCTATGCCGACACAATGACGCGGAGCCTGAAGCAGGCTTTGGACGAGACCGAACGGCGCCGCACCAAACAGATGGCCTGGAACAAGGAGCATGGCATCACACCGCAATCGGTGCGCAAGAATATCGGTGAGGTCATCCACTCAGTATTCGAGCAAGATTATGTAACCGTTGCGCCGGTGAAGGACAGCACGGCGGATGAGTTCGTCGGCAAGGATCTCGGCGCCGTTATTGCCACGCTGGAAACACGCATGCGCACCGCCGCCGCGAACCTGGAATTTGAAGAGGCGGCACGGCTGCGCGACGAAATAAAGCGGCTGGAAGCGCTGGCGCTGGGCCTGCCGCCCCAGCCCGCGCCGCGCAGCTCCACGCCAAAAGGCCCGGTGCCGCTAGGCCCAGGCGGCGGCGGATACGACCCCGCCATGGTGAAAAAAGGGCGCGGGCGGCGGGCCAGATGAGCCTTGCGGTAAGCAGGTTTGACGGCGCCCCTGCCTTGGTCATTATACCTGCATGAAACCTGCCCTCGCCTTGCTTGCCCTGCTCGCCGCCGCCCCCGCCGAGGCCGCCTCATCCTCCGCCCTTACCGGCCAGCACGCGCTGTACGACCTCACCCTGACCAAGCTACGCACCCACGACATTACCGGGGCCACCGGGCAAATGAGCTTTAACGTGGTGGATGGCTGCACCGGCTGGGCCACCACCCAGCACATGACCCTGCTCATCCGCAACGTGGATGGCACGCTCGACAAATCGGTAAGCGACTACATGACCTGGGAGAGCAAAAACGGCAAAACCCTCACCTTTACCGTGCGCGAGAGCGATAATGACGGGCCAGAGCAGGTGGATGATTCCGGCACCGCCACGCGCAACCCGGATGGCAGCGGGGTCGTGGACTACACCGCCCCCACCAAGGTGCAATACAAGCTCCCCAAAGGCACGCTCTTCCCCATGCAGCATACCGAGGCCTTGCTGGCCGCGGGCGATAATGGGCAGAATTTCATCGCCCCGCTATTATTCGATGGCACCGGCACCACTGGCGCCCAAGCCACGTTCGTAACCGTGCTAAAGCACCTTAAGGGCGGTAAAACCCCATGGCCGGCGCTGGATGGAATTCCCAGCACCGATGTCGATATTCTCTTCTTCTACCGCAAGAATGACGACGAAACCCCGAATTTCCGCACTTCTATGCGCTATTTCGACGATGGGGTAGCAACCAATCTGGTGCTTGATTTTGGCGATTTCGTGATGAGCGGCAAGCTGGTCAAGCTCACCATTCCTCCCTCGCCCTGCCCTAAATAGGGGGTTGCGGGGCATACCAGGCAAAAAGCGTGGAATACCCCCTTACCGCAGGCGCAGTTTAGCGCGCCCATGCTCATTTCCGCCATCCACCAGTTTGTTGAGGAGCTTGAGGAACTGCTCGCGCTCCTTGGCCTGTAGCGGCTCCAGAACACGCTCCTGGGTGCGCTGCACCGGCTCCAGCATGCGGGCCAGTATGGCGCGGCCGCGCGGCGTAAGGGTCAATAATTTCTGGCGCCGGTCGGTTTTGCTAATCGTCCGGCGCACAAAACCCGCCGCCTCCAACCGCGCCACCACGCTGGCCAGGGTCGCGCGGTCCACGCCAACTTCTTCGGCAATGGCGGATTGGTCCAGCCCTGGCTGCGCGGCGATAACCGATAATACGCCATATTGCGGCGGGGTAATATCGAGCCCCACGGACTCCTCGGCAAAAAGGGCCGAGTGAATCTGGTGCAGCCGCTTAATCAAAAACCCTGGCTGGCGCTCCCTGTCACGGTCATTCCAATCTTGCCCGGCCTCGATATCCATGATGTGCCGTCCTCGTCCTTAATTGATTTTCATACTAAGCCAAGACTGATCTGATAACACAATCAAAATCAATAAAACAACCTGCCCGTGCGCCGTTTCAGGCCAAGACAAGCGTTCGTGATCCGCTTTTCATACAAAAAAACGTGTTTTCTAAAAAGAAACGAAATACTCTGCGCACATCCTTATTTTTGCGCGGCGCAACATTGCAAACAAGCCAGGTATTCACACCATCCGGCCTGCTTCATACCGAGAAATACTTGGCATGGCCGTTAAGCACCACAATCGCGCTGGTAGATTGTTCCGGGTGAAGCTGGAATTCATCGGACAAGGAAATGCCAATCCTCCCGGCACCCAGCAAATGTAACAATTGTGCCTGGTCTTCCAGCTTGGGGCATGCCGGATAACCGAAGGAATAACGTGACCCCCGATAGGATTGGGCCAGCAGCTTATCCATGTCGCGGTCATCCCCGGCGGCAAAGCCCAGCTCGGCGCGGATGCGTTTATGTGTATATTCCGCCAGAGCTTCCGCCATTTCAACCGAAATGCCGTGTAAATACAAATAATCCTGGTAGCGGTTCGCCTCAAACCATTCCCGCGCCACCTCGGAGGCGCGCTGCCCCATGGTTACCGCCTGCAACCCAATCACGCCGCGCCCATCCTCGATGTCGGGGAAAAAATCGGCGATACATTCACCATCATCCTTGGGCTGGCGCGGCAAGGTAAAGCGGGCAACCTCATTGGTACCGCCTTCATCAAACAAAATCAAATCGTTACCTTGGCCCGCCGCCTGCCAATATCCATACACGGCCTGCGGTCTCAGAATTTGCTCCGTCTCGCAAATATCGAGCATACGTTTCATCACTGGACGCAATTCCTGCCGCGCCCAAACCAGAAACTCTTCCAGGCTCTTGCCTTGCTTGCGGAAGCCCCATTGGAACTGAAACAGCGAACGCTCATTAATAAACGGCACCACCGCCTTCGGCGCGGCCTCTATCACCCTGGCGCCCCAAAAAGGCGGTGCAATGGCTGGCTCGCCCTTGTTCAGGCGGCGGCGGCGGGCCTGCGCCTCTTTCACGTCCACCGGGGCAAAGGCCCGCTCGTCGGCCTTGCCCAGCGTGCGGCGCGTGTTGCGCGCCTTGCCGGCCCGTTTGGCCTGGGTCGCAGCCAGATAGTCATCAAACCCGTTGCCCGTCACCTTGTCCATCAGGTGCAGCCCGTCAAACGCATCGCGCGCATAGGCCACCCGGCCCGAGGCATAGGCGGCCACACAATCCTCTTCCACATAGTTGCGGGTCAGCGCGGCACCGCCCAGCATCACCGGAATCTCCAGCCCCTGGCGGGACATTTCCTCCAAATTTTCGCGCATCACCACGGTGGATTTCACCAGCAGGCCAGACATGCCAATGGCATGGGCACGGTGCTCCTTGGCCGCGGCCACCATATCCGCCAGCGGCACTTTAATGCCCAGGTTAACAACCTTGTAGCCGTTATTGGTCAGGATGATGTCCACGAGATTCTTGCCAATATCATGCACATCGCCCTTCACCGTGGCCAGCACGATGGTCCCGCGCTCCTCGCCCGCCACCCGCTCCATCAGCGGCTCCAGATGCGCGACGGCGGCCTTCATCGTCTCGGCCGATTGCAGCACGAAGGGCAACTGCATCTTGCCCGCGCCAAACAGCTCGCCCACCACCTTCATCCCGTCCAGCAGTATGTTATTGATGATTTCTAAAGGCTTGTGGATTTTCAGCGCCTCGTCCAACTCCTCGGCCAGGCCCTTGCGGTCGCCATCCACAATGCGGTCCTTCAGCCGCCCCTCCACCGTCTCGGCGCGCTTCTTCTTGCTGGTATCGGCGGCCTTACGGTCCGCGAACATCTCCAGCAGCTTCTGCAACGGGTCATAATCCTCGGCGCGGCGGTCAAAAATCAGGTCCTCGCAAACCTTCACCTCTTCCGGGGCAATCAGGTGCATCGGCTTGATCTTGCTGACATGCACAATCGCACCCGTCATGCCGGCCTTCACCGCATGGTCCAGAAACACCGAGTTGAGCACCGCGCGCGCCGCCGGGTTGAGGCCGAAGGAGATGTTGGACAGACCGAGAATAATCTGAATATCCGGGAATGCCGCGCGGATGACCTTAATACCCTCCAGTGTCCACAAACCTAGCTTGCGGTCATCCTCATTGCCCGTGGCAATGGTGAAGGTCAGCGGGTCAATCAGCAAATCGCTCTGCGGCAGACCATATTTGTTACATGCAAATTCCACCAGCCTTGTTGCAATTCTCAGCTTATCGGCAGGCTCCTTGGCCATGCCCACTTCATCGATGGTCAGCGCAATCACCGCCGCGCCAAATGTCTTGGCCAGCTTCAGCCGCTCATGGGCGTGGTGCTCGCCATCCTCGAAATTGATGGAGTTGATAATCGGCTTGCCGCCATGCAGCTTCAGCGCCGCCTCAATCACCGGGGTTTCGGTGGAGTCGATAACCAGCGGCGCATTCACCGACGAGGTAAAGCGGGTAATTACCTCGTTCATCTCCGCCATCTCGTCCCGCCCGACAAAAGCGGTACAAATATCCAGCGCGTTGGAGGCCTCGGCCACCTGCTCGCGCCCCATGGCCACGCAGCCATCCCAGTCATGTACGGCCTGCAGCTCGCGCCACTTCTTCGAGCCATTGGCATTGCAGCGCTCGCCTATGGAAAAATAGGCATTCTCCTGCCGCAGGGGGGTGGACCCGTACAGGCTGGCCACAGACGGCACCCAATGGAATTTGCGCGCCACGGGCGCCGGGCGGGGGTTGCCCAGCTTCTTAAGCATGGCATCCAGCGCCGTAATGTGCGGAATGGAGGTGCCGCAGCACCCGCCGATGAGGTTCACCCCATCCTCAAGTACAAAGCGCTCCACCCAGGCGGCCATTTCCTCGGCCCCCAGCGGGTAATGGGTTTTGCCATCCACCAGCTCCGGCAGGCCCGCGTTGGGCTGCACGGAAATCTTGCCGGGCCAGTTGCGGGATAAATACCGCACATGCTCGGCCATTTCCTGCGGGCCGGTGGCGCAGTTCAGCCCAATCAGCGGCACGTCCAGCGCATGAATCACCGTGGCGGCGGCGGCAATGTCCGGCCCCACCAGCAGCGTGCCGGTGGTCTCCACCGTAACCTGCACAAAAATGGGAATATCGCTGCCCGCCGCGGCTTTGGCGCGCTTGGCGCCATTCACCGCGGCCTTAATCTGCAGCGTGTCCTGGCAGGTCTCAATCAGCAGCGCATCCACCCCGCCCGCAATCAGCCCCTGGCATTGCAAAAACAGCGCCTCTTCCAGCGGGTCGTAGGCAATATTGCCCAGGCTCGGCAGCTTGGTGCCCGGCCCGATGGACCCCACCACCCAGCGATGCCGCCCATCGGCAAAGCTCTCCGCCGCCTCGCGCGCCAGCTCGCCGGCAATTTTGTTAATCTCAAAGGCTTTGTCCTGCAGCTCGAACTCGCCCAGCGTAATGGGCGAGCCGCCAAAACTGTTGGTCTGCACCATGTCGGACCCGGCCGCGTAATAACCGCGATAAATATCCCGCACGATGTCCGGACGGGACAGGTTGAGCACCTCGGTACAATTCTCCTTGCCCCAGAAATCCTTATCCGTGTCCAGGGTAAGGGCCTGCACGCGCGAACCCATGCCGCCATCGCAGAGCAGGACAGTATTATTAAGAGCTTCAAGGAGATGAGGACGTGACATGGCTTGTCAGATACACCGTGGCGCCCCCATGTCCAGTTCATGGAACAAGATGCACGTATTCCCGTGATTTTCGGGCAACAGCCCGGCGCGGATGACATGGTTTTGCTGGAGGAAGGGCTGACCGCCCCCGCCAGCGTCCATATCTTGCAGTTCACCACATCTTTGCCCGGCCATTTACCGGGCTGCTCATGCTGTACCGGGCGGAGCCCCGCAGCCACCGCGCTGGCTGCGGCCTTCCGCGCGCGGGCCATGGGAGAATCTCATTTTTTTAAGCAGTTAATCGTCATTTCCACCCCTGCGGGCAAGCGGGCTATCAAGGCCGCCCTGACCCAAGACGCATTGTGCCGCGCCCGATTCCGTCTCTCGGGTGAGGACGAGATGTAACACTCCCCAAAGTTTTGTAGTTCGGAAAGGGTTTTAATTGTTATTTTGTTCCAAATTGCGCTAAAAGAGACTGGGTGGCCTTCTTACCTGATGGTGGATGGCAAATCCGGGCTTCTGGCTGGTACAGCCAAGTACGCCATGCGGGACATGAATAAGGACACTGAAAGCCGGGCGTTAGAGGTGCAAAAACTTTGGGTTAGGCAATTGCGCGAGCTGTTTTTACGATTTCTGCAGGACCGGAGCGGACGCCATTTCAGCGCGCAAAGCGATGCTGAGTGGGAAGAGCGCCGTCTCGACGAAATCTGCCGCACGCCAGATGCAAAGGTAGAGAAGGCCGGCATCATGCCGCCCATCCTGCTGGCGCTGATTATTGTCATACTCTATCTCATCGCCCGTACCTGACCACCCGTACCGCCCATGCGCCAAGCCGTGCCCCTTGGGGTGCGGCTTTTGTGTTGCAAGGTAAAGCGCGGGTAATGGCGTGCAATCCGGCTTTGGCGCATGGCGACATTCATCGAATTTAACGATTATAATCTATTAAATTTTCAATTTTACCGATTAACTGCCATCTCCTATATCTCCTGCACCAGATCAACCCATGCAGGAGCATGACAAAGTGATGATAACACAAAGCCTGGCCGCGCGCCGCCGCACACCGCAAAAGTTGGAGCGAGGCGCGAAAAACGCTGCCGGGCTGCTGTTTTCGGGCGCCATCGCAGCACTCTACGTGCTTGCCCGCATTGCCCTTACTTACGGGGCGCTTGCCCATTGACCTACCAGGCCGCCCCCGCCAATTTAACCCCGGCCCGGAGGAATTTAATCGTTTCTGCCGATTATCGCAGACGGAAAAATCAATTTCCCCAATAGCCTCAACCAAGCTAAAAGCCCCACCGTTAGGTCAAACTAACTCGATGAAACAAGTCAGGAGCAAATAATGTCGCTGATCAACACCGCCGTTAAGCCCTTCAAGGCGCAGGCTTTCAAGGAAGGCAAGTTTTTTGAGGTCACCGATGCCGACCTCAAGGGCAAGTGGTCCGTCGTGTTCTTCTACCCGGCCGACTTCACCTTCGTCTGCCCGACCGAGCTGGAAGATCTGGCCGACAATTATGCCGCGTTCCAGAAGCTGGGCGTCGAGATCTACTCCGTCTCCACCGACACGCATTTCGCCCACAAGGCGTGGCACGACACCTCCGCCGCCGTCGGCAAAATCAAGTATACCATGGTCGGTGACCCGACCCTGGCGATCAGCCGCAACTTCGAAGTGCTGATCGAGGAAGCCGGCCTCGCCGATCGCGGCACCTTCGTGATCGACCCGAACGGCGTGATCCAGATCGTCGAGATCAATGCCGGCGGCATTGGCCGCGATGCCTCGGAACTGCTGCGCAAGGTGAAGGCCGCCCAGTACGTAGCCTCGCACCCCGGCGAAGTGTGCCCGGCCAAGTGGCACGAGGGCGAGAAAACCCTCGCCCCGTCGCTCGACCTCGTCGGCAAAATCTAACACCGCCTGCCCGCCGCCGCGCCTTGCGCGCGGCGGCACCCTATCCCCTTTACAACCTAATACCCGGCCCAAACATGTTGCCCTCGTGGCAGCGTGCGAAGAAATGCGGGGTTTTCCCGGAGCAAGATCATGTTGGATGATGGCCTGAAAGCGCAGTTAAAAACGTACCTGGCGAATGTCACCAAGCCCGTGGAGCTGGTGGCAACGCTCGACAACAGCCCGAAATCCCAGGAGCTGCTCGCCCTGCTCACGGATGTGGCGGCGCAGTCGGACAAGGTTTCGCTCCGCACGGACGGGCAGAATGCGCGCATCCCGTCATTCGGCATTCAGCGTGCTGGCGCCGATATTTCCATCACCTTCGCCGGCCTGCCCATGGGGCATGAATTCACCTCGCTGATTCTGGCCCTGCTGCAAGTAGGCGGGCATCCGCCGCGCATTTCCGATGAGCTGGCCGGGCAAATCCGCGCGCTGCCCGGCGAATACAAATTCGAGACCTATTTCTCGCAATCCTGCCAGGTCTGCCCCGAGGTTGTGCAAGCCCTCAACCTCATGGCCGTCATCAACCCCCGAATCTCGCACACCGCCATAGATGGCGCGCTGTTCCAGCACGAGATCGAGGCACGCAAGGTGCTGGCCGTGCCAAGCGTGTTCCTCAATGGCGCGGCATTCGGCCAGGGCCGCCTGGGCGTGGAAGAAATCGCCGCCAAGCTCGATTCCGGTGCCGCCGCGCGCGAGACCGCCAAGCTGCAAAACAAAGGCGCGTTCGAGGTGCTGATTGCGGGTGGCGGCCCAGCCGGTGCCGCGGCGGCCATTTATGCCGCGCGCAAGGGCATACGCACCGGCGTGCTGGCCGAGCGCTTTGGCGGCCAGGTGCTGGATACAATGGGCATCGAGAATTTCCCTTCCGTGCCGCATACTGAAGGCCCGCGCTTTGCCGTGGATATGGAAACCCATGTGCGCGATTACGGCGTGGACATTATGAACCTGCAACGCGCCGTGCGCGTGGTGCCGGCCAACGCGCCGGGCGGGCTTATTGGGCTGGAGCTGGCCAACGGCGCCACGCTGCAAACGCGCAGCCTGATTCTGGCCCCCGGCGCGCGCTGGCGGCAGATGGGCGTGCCCGGCGAGCAGGAATACCGCAACAAGGGCGTGGCCTATTGCCCGCATTGCGATGGCCCGCTGTTCAAGGGCAAGCGCGTGGCGGTGATCGGCGGCGGCAATAGCGGGGTCGAGGCCGCCATCGACCTGGCCGGCATCACCGCCCATGTCACGCTCATCGAGTTCGACAAGGAATTGCGCGCCGACGCGGTGCTGCAACGCAAGCTGGAGAGCCTGCCCAACACCACCATCATCAAATACGCGCTGAGCACCGAGGTGCATGGCGATGGCAGCAAGGTAACCGGCATAAGCTACAAGGACCGCGCCACGGATGAACCGCGCCATATCGAGCTGGAAGGCATATTCGTGCAAATCGGGCTGGTGCCCAACACGGAATGGCTGAGGGATTCAGTAAAACTCAGCCCGCGCGGCGAAATTGAAATTGATGCGCGCGGCGAAACCTCGGCGCCGGGTGTATTCGCGGCCGGGGACGCGACCACCGTGCCGTATAAACAAATCGTGATTGCCGCGGGCGACGGCGCCAAAGCCGCGCTCTCGGCGTTTGATTACCTGATCCGCAACAGCGCCGCTGTCTAGTGTGATGGTTCTGAAATTCGCGATGTGAAATATCGCGAATTTCAGAAGCTGAATCACACTAGATTATTGATTTTGCTAGTGTCCACCATGGTTCTGAAATCCAACGGATTTCAGAACCACGGCGCCAGCCGCCGCCGCGCGTTTTACCAAGGCGGCGGCTGTAACCGCCCCCATGCGTTTTGGGCAGTGCAGCGTTTACTTTGCTTCCCTGCCCTGCAACTGGCGTATATAATCATCCTCCCGCTTCTTTTTCACCCTGCCTCCTTCAGGAGCGTATTATGGCCTCACAGGATCCCGAGTTTTCTAGCCGCATGGCCACGCGCGAGCAGCGCGCGGCCCAACGGAATGCCCTGAACATAAAAGGCCGCCTGGCCTATGGCGGTCTCACGCCGGGGCTGGTGGCCTGCGAAATTCTCGACCTATCGGATACCGGCCTGCGCGTGAGTACCTTCTCCCAGCTAGATCCCTGCCCGGATTTGTTCTCGGTGGAGTTTTTGGGCCTTTACAACCGCGCCCGCCGCGCATGGAGCGATGGCAACCAGATTGGTCTGGAATTCATCTTCGAGCAAAACTAAGGCCGTTCGCCACACACTCTCCTCCTCCAGCGCTTTACAAATAGCCAATCTGTCATAAGTCAGGGGTAATTCGTAAATTTTTGCGTGGGGGAGCGCCGCATGACCGACATCTATCCAACAGACCGCGCTCATTTCCGCGAAGCCATGGCCCGGCTCGGTGCCGCCGTGAACATCATCACCACGCATAGCGGCGGGGGCGATAACGGCTTTACCGCTTCCGCCGTGTGCAGCGTCACCGATGACCCAGCCACCATCCTGGTCTGCATGAACCGCAACTCCAGCCAGCACGAAGTTTTCAAGGAAGCAGGCATGTTCTGCGTCAACATCCTCACCCCAGACCAGGAAGAGCTATCCCCCATCTTCGCCGGCAAAATGCCCATGGCGGAGCGGTTCACCCACGCCGAATGGATCCGCCTTGCCACCGGCGCGCCCGTGCTGGCCGCCGCCGCCGCGGCCCTAGACTGCACGGTGAGCCAGATTGTGGAGGTTGGAACCCATAGCGTGATGTTCGGCACCGTGCAGGCCATCCATCTTGGCCCCTCGGGCGCCGGGCTCATCTATCATGGCCGCGCATATCACCGCATCGCCACGCAGGCGTAATACCAATCCCCCTCAAGCCCGGCTGTCATTACGCGCGGGGGTGGTGGCGCCAACAGATTTATACCACCCCGCAAGCACAGCCTCACCTTGATGTGATCCGCTCCGGCACGGCCTCGCAATGATGTGATTGGCCATTACCCGCCCGCGCGCCTAAGCGTTGCCCCAGCTTGTTGCAATACCGGGAGCGGAATCATGCGCCAGACCATGACCCAGCGCGCGCGTCCGCCATCGCGCGAAGATTATTTCATCCGCCAGTCCAGCCTCAATTTACCCGGCCGGCTTGGCATGAGCGGACCAAGGCCCCGGCTGGTGGGGTGCACAATCCTGGAATTCTCTGAATCCGGCGCCCTGGTGGAGGTTTTCGCACCTGTGGATGAAGCGGTAAAATATTTCACGCTGGAATTCAACGGCCATTACCAGCGTGCCAGGCTGGTGAGAGCCGAAGAACGAAAACTGCTCCTCGCCTTTTTTCCCGAGGAGCTGGCGTATATCGAGCCGGCGTAACCCAGCCAGCAAAACAAAACCCGGCACGCCATGCGCGCCGGGTTTTCATTACGGATAAATTTTCCGCATGATCAGATAAGCCGCCCAGGCAACGCCCAAATAAATAAAGGGGATAAAAACGATAAACCCTTCCAGATGACCCATCATGTCAAATCTCCCTTTCCCCGCGCTCTTCCTGCGTGTCGAACAGCACGGCGCCAGCCGCGGCAATGAGCACGATCATGGTGGTGCCCACCAGCCAGGCAAAATACCAGGGCCCGTAATCGCCAGCCACCACGGCCAGGAAGATGGCCAGCCCCAGCACCACGGCCAGGCTAAATATTTTCGCGTATTTACCCATTGCGAAACTCCTTAATAACCGTGGGTATTCTTGGCGACATCGGCGGCCTTCACCTTGCCGCGCATCACATAAAAGCACCATGAGGTGTAGGCGATGATAATGGGGGTGAATACCAGGGCGAAGAACAGCATCCAGCCGAGATTATACTGCGACCCCGTGGCATTCCACGCCGTCAGGCTTTGGCTGGGCATGGTGGAAGACGGCATGAGGAACGGGAACATGCTGGCCCCGGTGGTAAAAATCACGCCAATCCATGCCAAGGCCCCCAGCCACCAGCCCAGCACCGGCTTACGTGCCGCCGCCATGGCCGCACCGCCGAGCATGCCCAGCACGCCAAGCACCGGCAGCACCCAGAGCAGCGGCTGGGCATGGTAATTATTCATCCACGCGCCCTGCTGCACGGCCACGCCTGGGCCGTTTAGCGGGGTTGGCGCCATGCCGGGGTCAACGGGCGAGGTAAACACATAGCCGTTAATATGCGCCACCCACATACCGCCAATGATGAACAGCACCGCCGCCACCAGCGCCCCGCCAATGGCGAAGCCGCGCGCACGCGCATAAATAGGCTCCTCACCGCGCAGCATCAGCATGGTGCCGCCTTGGTAGATGGACAGCGAGAGCGAAAGCACACCGCAGAGAATGGCGAACGGGTTGAGCAGATAAGACAGGAAGGATTCATCCTGAAAAAACTGCCCGGTCCAGGTGTAATGAAACCCGACGCCCTGCATCACATTCCCAAAGGCCGCCCCATAAATAATCATGGGCAGCGCGCCGGAGATGAGGAATGCCCAATCCCAGGCGCCACGCCATTTTTTGGCATCCACCTTAGAGCGGTACTCGAACGCCACGGGGCGCATAATCATGCTGAACAGCAGCAGGATCATGACCACATAGAACACCGAGAAGGACGTGGCGTAGAGCGTGGGGAACGCGGCGAAAATGGCGCCGCCGCCCAGAATGAACCAGACCTGATTGCCATCCCAATGCGGGCCGATAATGTTGAGCGCAACACGGCGCTCGGCATCGTTCTTGCCCACAAAGCGCAGCAACGTGCCTACCCCCATATCCATGCCAACCATAATGGCCAGCCCGCTGAGCAGCACGCCCAGCAACAGGGTCCAGATGAGCTTAAGCGCGACAAAGAGTTCCATGTATGGCTCCTGTTACTCGGCGGCACGTGCGGCAAACATCGGCGTAGCACCTTCATCGGGCACTTCGTGATGCGGCTGCGGGCCAAGCCGGGCGAATTTGAACATCAAATACAGCTCGGCGGCGATGAAGGTGGAGTAAAGCACCGCAAAGCCAATGAGCGAGAACACCATGTACCCAACAGGGTGCGAGGAGGCCGCCTGGAAGGTCGGCAGCCAGCCATACACGCTCCACGGCTGGCGCCCGGCCTCGGCGGTAATCCAGCCAAATTCGCAGGCCAGAATGGGCAGTGGAATAGACCACATACTGGCCCAGAGCAGCCATTTATGCTTTTGCAGCTCGTTACGAAGGCTGAAATAAGAGGCAAACGCGAACAGCGCGACAAAGTAGAAGCCCAGGAACATCATGATACGGAAAGACCAGAACGTAACAAACACGTTGGGGATGATGTCCTTCTCCGTTTTGGCGATCACCGCGCCCTGGTTGGCCGGGGTAATCTGGTTCAAATTCTGGTCCGGCGCGTAGCGCTGCGCCAGAAAACCATAGCCCATATCATCCTCATTGGCCTTGAAGGCAGCAAGGTCGGCGGCATCATGCGTCTGCCCGTAGGCCTCCAGCGCGTTCAACGCCTTTATGCCATTCTCGATGCGCGGCCCAGCCTGATTTTCCTGCGTAATGAGGCCGGGAATCACCTTGTCCATTGAATGTGTGACGAGCGGTGTCAGCACATAGGGAATCCCAATCTCGAAATCGTTTTTCTGCGTGGCATCGTTGGGCAGGGCAAAAAGCAGCCAGGGCGCGGCGGCGGCGGAGCTATGCGCGTTGGAATCCTGCCACAGCCCCTCAATCGCGGCAATCTTGGTCGGCTGCACCAGGTAATCAAGCCGCCCCAGCGCATCGCCCAGCGTTACAACAGCCATGGAGGAGATAACCCCAAAAAGTGCCGCCATGCGGAACGAGCGTCCCGCCAGCGCCACATGCTGCTTGCGCAGCAAATAGAAGGCGGAAATCCCCATAACGAACAGCGCGCCAGTAACAAAGCCGGCGATGGAGGTATGCACGAACTTCGCCTGCGCATCCGGGCTGAACACCAGATTGAGGAAAGAGTTGAACTGCATGCGCATCGTTACCGGGTCAAAACTCGCCCCTTGCGGATTCTGCATGAAACCGTTGGCGATGAGAATCCACAACGCGGAGAGGTTGGAACCAAGCGCCACGAGATAGGTAACGGCAAGGTGCGCGGGCCTGGAAAGCCGGTCCCAGCCGAAAAACATCAACCCGACGAAGGTGGATTCCATGAAAAACGCCATCAAACCCTCGATGGCCAAAGGCGTGCCGAACACATCGCCCACAAAATGCGAATACATGGACCAGTTGGTGCCGAACTCGAATTCCATCGTCAGGCCGGTGGCAACACCAATGGCAAAGTTAATGCCGAACAGCTTGCCCCAGAACTGCGTCATCTCCTTATAAACCGGCTTGCCGGTAATAACGTACACCGTCTCCATCGCGGCAATCAGGAAGGTCATGCCAAGCGTAAGCGGCACGAACAGAAAATGGTACAAAGCTGTCAGCGCGAATTGCAATCGTGACAGATCGACGACCGTAGGATCGATCAAATTCATAAGCCCGTGCTCCTATGCGGCAAACTTCCCGGCATGGCGGCACGCCAGTCCGGACTCCCAAATAATAGCCTCTCCACGCGGTAAACCTGTTCAACGGCAAGAGCGCGCGGCATCCTGTACCCTCACGGAGAAGAAACTATAACCGCTCTTCCCACGCACCGCCTCTATATGCCCGAACGCCGCAGCAATAATTGATCTAGGTCAACTTTGCGTGGCATGCCAAACGCCCTTGCGCCAGCTTGTACACACGCCGCATAAGCGCCAGCGGGGCGCGGCGGTGGGTAATGCACAGCACGCCGCGCCCTTGCAGCAGCGGCGCCAAATCGCGCAGAAAATCCCGCTCCGTAATCATATCCAGCCCTTCCGTCGGCTCATCGAGAATAAGCCAGGGGGTTGGCCGCAGCACCGCGCGCGCCAGGGCAATGCGCCGCGCCTGCCCGCCAGAAAGTTTCGCGCCGCCCTCGCCCACCATGGTATCCAGGCCTTTCGGCATGGCGCGGACAAAATCGGCGAGCTGCGCCACTTCCAGCGCATGCCAGAGCTGCTCCACGCTGGCCGTGCCATCGGCCAGCAGCAGATTATCGCGGATGGTGGTGTGAAAGAGATAGCTGCGCTGCGAAATGACCGTGACGAAACGGGACATATCAGCACTGCCAAAAGCGCGTAGATCGTGCCCGCCAAATCGCACTTCGCCCGCCTGAAACTCATTAAAGCGCAGCAAAAGGTTAATCAGGCTGGACTTACCCGCCCCGGTGGGGCCTGTAATGCCGGTATGGCTGCCCTCTGGCAGGGTGAGTGTAACATCACGCAGCGCCCAAGGCGCATCGGGCGCATAGCGTAACGACACATTTTCCAGCACCAGCGCATAACCTTGCGGTACGGGCGCGGGCATACCCGGCGGCGCCACGGCCAGGGGCGAATCAGCCAGGGCGAAGATGCGGCGCGCGGCCTCGCGAATCTGGCCGAGATACTGAAAGGCGGCGGGCAACGGCGCCACAGCCTCAAACGCCGCCGCCGTGCCCAGCGCCAGCAGCGGCAAATCGGCCGCCGCCAAATGCCCGGCGGCAAGTTTGGCACTGGCGGCCAGGGTAACCAGCAGCAGGGTGTAATTCGTCACCAGCCCCGCCACGGCCATGCTGGCGCCAGAAAGCCGGGCAAGGTGCGCCTGCGCGCCAATAAGCCGCTCATTCCCCGCCGCGGCGCGGGCCAGCATGGCGGGGGCGGCGCCATAGGTTAGCAGCTCGCCCATGCCCTGCACGGCATCTATATACGTGGCCCGCAACGCCGCGCTCTCACGCACTGCCGCGCGCCCTGCCTGCGCCCCGGCCCAAGCGGAAAGCAGCGGCGCCCCGCCCCCCGTAAGCGCCAGCCCAACCAGCAGCGCCACGGCGGCAGGCCATGAAAAAATGGCGAAGAACCCGGCCATGAGAAGCCCGGCGATGAGCGCGGTGAGCAACGGCACGTAAACGCGCAAATAAAACAGGCTTAGCGTGTCTATATCGGCAACGATGCGTGAAAGCAGGTCGGCGGCGCGGTAGCTTTGCAGCGCGGCGGGCGCCAGCGGCTCCAGCCTTTCGTAAAACCACACGCGCAAGGCGGCCAGCAGGCGGAATGTGGCCTCATGCGTCACCAGCCGCTCGGCATAGCGTGAGCCAACGCGCAAAGTGGCAAAAAACCGCACCGCGGCTGCGGGGGTAAAAAAATTAAACGCATTTTGCGCGGCATAACTGGCCAGCCCCACCAGGGCGGTTGCGGCCAAAAACCAGCCAGACAGCACCATGAGCCCAAAATTGGCAAGGATGGTGGCGCAGGCCAGCGCAAGCCCGCCCAGCATCCAGCGCCGGTAGGGGTTAAATAATTTCACCAGGCGCATCAGCTCGCGCATGGCACCTCGCCATGGGCTTCGGCCAGGGCGCGGTACGGGCCATTGCCCGCCAGCAGCACTGCAGGGGGGCCCGCTTCCACCACACGCCCATGCTGCAACACCAGCACCTGGTCCGCCCGTGCCGCCACGGCCAGGCGGTGGGCAATCAGCACAATCGTGCGCCCTTCCGCCAGCTCCACCAGCACGTCGAGAATTTCGCTTTCGCTCGCTTCATCCAGGTTTGCGGTGGCTTCGTCCATAATCAGCAGCGGCGCATCCCTCAGCCAGGCGCGGGCCAGGGCGATGCGCTGAATCTGCCCGCCGGAAAGGCCAGCACCGCCATCACCCACCCTGGTCTCAAACCCATCTGGCAGCGCCTCGATAAAATCCAGCGCCCGGGCGCGGGCAGCGGCTACCCGCAACGCCTCCAGCGTGGCGCCAGGCCGGCCCAGGCGCAAATTCTCCGCAATAGTGCCATGAAACAGGCGCGGATTCTGCGGCACCCAGGCCAGCATGGGCCACCAGGCTTCGGCAGCCAGGTCCTTCAGGTCATGCGCGCCGTTAAGAATAATATGCCCTGAATCTGGCACCGAGAATTTGAGCAGCAACCGCGCCAGGCTGGTTTTACCCGCACCCGAGGCTCCGGCAATGGCGGTAATCTTGCCCGCCGGAAAATCGGCATTCAGCCGGTCAAGCACCTTCACGCCATCGTAAGAAAAGCTCAGCTCCGTGTAGGTAATGCCGATATAAGGCTGGCGCGGCAATATAAGGCTGCCTTGCGGCGGGGCTGGCGCATCCAGCACATCAAACATGCGCCGCGCCGCCGCAATGGCCGTCATGCGCGCATGGTAATGCACCGAAAGCCCGCGCAATGGCACGAAATATTCCGGCGCCAGCAGCAGCACGAGGAAGGCGCGGTAGAAATCGATATGCCCATGCAGCAGCCGCGCCCCAAACAGCACCGCCACCAGCGCGATGGCGAGCGATGCGAAAAACTCCAGCACCGCGCTGGTAAGAAAGGCAACACGCAGCCCCGCCATGGTGGTGCGGCGGTAATCATCCGAGATGCGCGTGGCGATGGCGATTTCATCACGCGCGCGGCCAAAGAGTTTAAGCGTGGTCAGCCCCTGCAGCACATCGAGAAAATGCGTGGAGAGGCGCAGCAGCTTGTCCCATTGGCGCTGGTTTATGGCCTCGGCCCGGTAGCCGACAAACACCATGAACAAGGGCACCAGCGGCCCGGCGATGAGCAGGATGAGGCCGGAATATAAATCCAGCGGAAACACCAAAGCGAGTATGGCGAGCGGGACAGCCACGCACAGCGCCATTTGCGGCATGTAGCGCGAGAAATAAGGCTCCAGCGCCTCCACCCCTTCCAGCAGCGTGGCGGCTATATCGGCACTGGCCTCGCCAGCGGCGGCCAGCGGCCCGCGCGCGAAAAGATGCGCGAGCAGCGCCCCGCGCAGCCTGGTTTTAATGCCAGATGCCGCACGGAAAGCGGCGATTTCCGCCGCGTAAGCCAAAGCCGCGCGGAACAGAAACAGGGCGGCAAGTGCGTAGAACCAGGGCGCCTGCCCCGCCAGCGTGCCATGCCTGATGGAAAGCCCGTTCACAATTTGCGCCAGGCACACAGCCTGGGCGATAACGGCCCAGCCCGAGACCAGCCCCAGGCCAATACTGGCATTGAGCGCGCCGTTGCCACGGCGCCCTTCCTGCATCAGTCTTGTATCAATGCGCGCTGCCTTCGCCACGCCCCTCCCTAACGCTTACGGGAGGCAGAGGCAAATCACCCGCCCGGTGCCCAGCGCAGCAGGCGGCGCAACGCCGCATCCACAGCCATGTATAACCCAATGGTCATGGCCGCGAGGATAACCAAAGCGGCGAACATCAAAGCCGTCTGGATTCGCGCATTGGCGTTAATCATAACAAAGCCAAGCCCGGAAGACGCGCCGACCCATTCCCCCAGCACCGCGCCGATGGGCGCAATGGCGGCGGCAATGCGTAACCCAGACGCAAAAGCGGGCAGCGCGGCGGGCAGGCGCAAATGCAGCAGCAGGTTAAGGCGCGAGGCATTCATGGTGCGCGCCAAATCCAGCAAGCCCGGCTCCGTGCGGCGCAGGCCATCGAGAAAATTGGCGGTGACGGGAAAGAAGATGACCAGCACCGCCATGGAAACCTTGGAGCCGATGCCAAAGCCCAGCCACAGCACCAGCAGGGGCGCCAGGGCGAACACCGGTATGGCCTGGCTGAGCACCAGAATAGGCCAGAGCCAGCGCTGCAGCGTGCGCGAGGCGGCGATGCCAAGTGCCGCCAGCCCGCCCAGCAGCGTGCCCGCGAACAAGCCGAGCATGATCTCGCAAAACGTAACCCAGGCATTGGCCGCCAGATACCCCGCCTGCCCCCACAGCGCCTCCGCCACCGCCTGGGGGGTTGGCAGCATGAAAGGCGGGATGGCGGTAAACGCCGTAACCGCCCACCACAGCGCGATGAACACGGCGATTGTGACAAAGGGACGGATCATGCGCCCCCCTGCGCCAGTTGCCGCAGCAACTCGCCTTGCAGGTGCAGAATCCCATCCTCATCCGGCGCGCGGGGCGGCAGGCCTGGCAGGCGCGTGGGTGCTGCCAGCCGCGCCGGGCTGCCGGAAAGGATGGTGAACCCATGCCCCAGGCGGCACGCCTCGAACGGGTCATGCGTGATGAGCAGCACGGTGCGCCCGGCCAGCAGGCGCGCGGCTAGGTCCTGCATCCGCACGCGGGTAATGGCGTCTAGCGAGGAAAACGGCTCGTCCATCAGCACCACCGGCCGGTCCTCGTACAGCGTGCGGGCCAGGGCCACGCGCTGGCGCTCGCCGCCGGAAAGTTCCGCCGGGCGGGCATGGGCGCGGTGGGTCAGCCCCACTTCTTCCAGCAGCGCGGCGGCGCGGGCGGCATCGCGCAACTGGCCGCGCAGCGTGGCACCCAGCATTACGTTATTTAGCGCGCTGGCCCAGGGCAGCAGCAAATCCTGCTGCGCCATGTAGCTCACCCGCCCGGCCAGAGGCGCGCCGTCGCTTGCCGCCACCAAGCCTTCATCGGGCGGCTCCAGCCCGGCGATGATGCGCAGCAGGCTGGTTTTACCCGCCCCCGAAGGGCCGAGCAGCACGAAAAACTCGCCTGCCGTAAGGGTAAGGTGAAGCCCGGAGAACACCGCCGCCCCGGCATAGCGCAGGCCAAGCCCGCGTAATTCTATGCCCGGCGGCACCATGGCTCAGGCCGTAATCTGCACGGCGTAATCCGCAAGCGGCAGCGCCTTTTTAATCAGCCCCGCCTTGGCCAGAAAATCGCGGTAGGCGATGTAGCGCGGGGCATCCAAAGCCGCGGGGTCTTTGGCAAAATAAGGCGGCAAGGCGTGCCAGGAGGCGATGTCCAATTTGTCGTTAAGGCTGGGGTTGTCCTTCAGGAATTGCGCCAGCATTTTGTCCGGGTCCGCCAGCAGCGCCGCCGTACCTTGCTTAAGCGCGGCCAGAAAGCGCGGCAAAGCCGGGTTTTTCAGGCCATTTACGGCGGAAAGCACAATCAGCTCCTCGGAGGTGGGCACGCCGTAATCCTCGGGCGCGAAGATGACCGGGTGAAGCCCGGCCTGGGCGAGCTGAATATCCTCATACGTGCGGTACGTGCCGATAACCGCATCCACCTGGTGCGATTCCAGCGAGGTGACGAGGTTGAAATTCACGTTCACCAGCGTGACATCGTGCAGCGTCAGCCCGGCGGTTTTCAGCATGGTGGCAATCTGCACCGTTTCCATGCCCACCACGGAGTAGCCAATCTTCCTCCCCTTTAGGTCAGCCAGCGTCTTTATGCCGCTGCTGCCCAGGGCGGTGAGGGTGTTCAGCGGCTTATCGATAAGCGTGCCGGTGCGGCGCACGGGCAGGCCCTGGTCCACCAGCAGGTAAAGCTGCGGCTGGTAGCTTAAGCAGGCATCGGCCTTGCCGGCGGCCAGCAGGCGCGGCGGCAAATCGGGGTCGGTGGGGGCGATCAGCTTAACATCCAGCCCGGCGCGGGCGAAGGCGCCGCAATATTTGGCGGCGAAGAGCGGCGCGTGGTCTGGGTTGATGAACCAGTCGAGAATTATGGTGAATGTTTCCGCCGTGGCGGCCCGCGCGATGGCGGGGGCGGCAAGCGTGGCGGCGGCTGAGGTAATGAAATGGCGGCGCTGCATAAATCCTCCCTACGCTGGCATGACCCAGACAGGTTCGGCGGGTGTAATCTCAGCCCGCGACATGCGGACACCCCGGTAGGCGCAGCTTGTTTCCGAATTGGGGCGCAGCGTCAAGGCTGGGGGTGGGGATGCACAGACCCGGATGGGATATAGAGAACAGGGGGCATTGGGAGTTAGCGCGGGATATTCTTCACTTAGGGGCTGTGTTTAGTGCTGAAATCTGCGCTTGGAAAATTTCCGCCGGTCCGGTTATGGACCAGTGCTTTAATAAGCGGCCCGGCCAAGACGTCGACAAAACGCGACTCCGCGAGGCCAATAACCTACAGTTCCACGGTACAACAACAATTTTTCGTGTTTAACCGGTACTCAAGTTGCATATTCGTTATCGTATCATATAATAGTTACCGGTCTTTATTGCCCCGACTTAACCGAACCGCAAAACTGCTGAGCGCAAGGTGCCAGAGCAACTGGCAGCTTCAGCATTACAGGAGGTGCTAAGCTATGGATGATGATAACGTATTTGAACCAGTGCCAAAGGCAGAATTTCAGGTGAATGCGGTTTGCCAGGAACGCATCGAGAGGCGTAAAATTCCTCGTAAGCAAGTCAGAACAAAAGCCAAACTCATTATCGATTCAGACGGGACCGTTCTCAACTGTGTTGTCCTGAATCTAACTGAAGAAGGCGCAATGGTCGATGTCGATATTGACTCCGGTATTTCAATGGCCACTGTAGCAGCCTTGCAGTTAGAGACGGGTGGAACGTTTTTAGCCAAGCCAAAATGGGCAGCTGAGGCGAAGATCGGTTTGAATTTTGTGGGGGGGCAGATCATCAGTGGGGAAACCGCGAGGAGAATGCGTGCCGCTGCCGACGTATTGGATGATCGCGGAATTATGGCTGCTATCGAAACAATCCGTTTGGCCGACAATTTCAATGTCAAGGAACTGCGTCACTTGGGCAACGAGGCAGAAGCGTCTATTATAAGGCTTAGGGCGTTTCTCGTGGGCGAACCCATAAAGCCTTCTGGCGTACATGCGCGTAGCGAGCAATAAACGTCAGCGTCCTGATTTCTGACGAGTGAAGCTGCTGTATAGCTGTCCTCCCCTCCATATGCTGAATTCTCACACAGGCACTGGCCGAGGACGAAGTACCCAGCATTTCAGCGCCCTTCTGAAAATTGACCGATTTTGGACATGGCGTCAAAGCCTGCAAAACGCCAGCATGGGTGTTCGTCAGCTTTGTACAACTAACATATCTATGCTTGGCTTTGCCCGAACCGAAACACCGCGTTTTCTACAGCCCCTCACCCAACCACCCGTCCCGCCAGCACGGCCAGCGCCACCAGCAGCCCCACCTCGCGGTTAAGCTTGAACAGCGCCAAACACCGCCCCGGGTTATCAATATCCAGCCGTAATATCTGCCACAGCAGCAGCGCCGCCGGGGGCAGCAGCAGCCAGAACCCCGCCGCGCTCAGGCCCGCAAGCCACATGGCCAGCGCCAGAAGCAGCATGAACCCGCCATAGCACCCCACCAGCGCCAGCCGCGTTGTCTCGCCAAACAGCCGCGCGGTGGATTTCACGCCGATCAGCGTGTCGTCCTCACGGTCCTGGTGAGCGTAGATGGTATCGTAGCCCAGAATCCATAAAATAGCGCCCAGGTAGAGCGGCAAAGCGGGCCAGGCCAAATGCCCGGCGGCGGCGGCATAGCCCATGGGCGCGCCCCAGCCAAAGGTGCAGCCCAAAACGGCCTGCGGCCACCAGGTAACGCGCTTGGCCAGCGGGTACAGCGCCACCAGCGCCAGCGAGGCCACGCCCAGAATTTGCGCCGCACGCCCCAGCAGCAGCAGCACGCCCAGGCCAATAAGGCACAGCACCGCCAGAAACAGCATGGCCTGCCAGGGCCGCACCGCGCCCGAGGCCAAAGGCCGCCCGCGCGTGCGCTCCACCTGGGCGTCCAAATCGCGGTCCCAAAGGTCGTTCACCACGCAGCCCGCGCCGCGCATTACGGCGGACCCCACGGCAAACAGCACCGCCAGCCACAACCCGCGCCAAAAGCCCGGCGCGGCAAGGCAAATGGCCCACAACCCGGGCAAAAACAGCAGCCAGATGCCAATGGGCCGGTCCACCCGGGCCAGAAGCGCGTAATTCTGCCAATAGGCAGGCAGGCGCGCCACCCAGCCGGTACGGCGTATATCGGTATATCCACTCATGGTGCTATTCAGCCGGGCATGAGCACCGCGTCAATTCGCCTTTACGTTCCCGCCCCCATCGCCCAAGGCGCTGAAATTGCGCTGGGCGAGGCGCAGTCGCATTACCTGGCCAATGTGCTGCGCGCCGCGGCGGGCGACACGCTGCGGATTTTCGACGGCGCCAGCGGCGAATGGCGCGCCGCTGTCACCGCAATTTCACGCAAAAAAATGGTGCTTACGGCGCAGGCGCAAACCCGCCCCCAGGCGCCGGAGCCAGATGCATGGCTGTGTTTCGCCCTGCTCAAGCGTGCAAAAACCGACATGGTGGTGGAAAAGGCCACCGAGCTTGGCGTTTCGGTCATCCAGCCCATCATCACCGCCCGCACCAATGCCGACCATGTGAATTTGGAAAGGCTGCGCGCCATCGCCACCGAGGCCGCCGAGCAATGCGAACGGCTGGAAGTACCGGAAATCCGCGCCCCCTTGCCACTGGCCAAGCTGATGGCGGGCTGGCCGGCGGCGCGCGCCCTGTTTATTGCCGATGAACGCCGCACCGGCACGCTGCTTGGCCCGGCACCCGGCCCCGTGGCGCTGATGACCGGGCCGGAGGGCGGCTTTACCGGAACAGAGCTTGAAGCTATCGCTCGCACACCCCAGGTGACGCGAACGTCTCTGGGCGCCCGCATTCTGCGGGCCGAGACCGCCGCCATAGCCGGGCTGGCGCTGCTGCTGGCGGCGCGGCCCTAAAAACAGGGAGTGAAGTTTGTCGAACCCGGGAGACGCTGATACGCGGGTGGTTACGCAGTTGCGCGACCTTGCCGCCTATCTGGAGGCGGGCTGCAAACCCCCTGAACGATTCACCATCGGCACGGAGCACGAGGCTTTCGGCTTCCGGCTGAACAGCCTGGCCGCGCCCAGCTATGGCGAGCAAGGCGGCATTGCCGATTTGCTGAACGCCATAGAAGCGCGCGAAGAGTTCGAACCGATCCTCGACCATGGCAATGTCATCGGGCTGAAGCAGGGCGGCACATCGCTCTCGCTGGAGCCAGGCGGGCAATTTGAACTTTCGGGCGGCACCCTGGCCGATTTGCACGCAACCAAGGTGGAGCTGGACGCGCATATCGCCCGGCTGCACGCCGTTACCCCTGCGCTGGGCCTGGGCTTCGCGCCGCTGGGCTTCCACCCGCTTAACCGGCGCGAGGATATGCCGGTGATGCCCAAGGGCCGCTACAAAATCATGCGCGCCTATATGCCCAAGGTGGGCACGCGCGGGCTGGACATGATGTTCCGCACCTGCACCGTGCAGGCCAATCTCGATTTCTGCTCTGAAGCCGACATGGTGGCGAAAATGCGTGTGGGCGCGGCGTTGCAGCCGCTGGCCACGGCGCTGTTCGCCAACTCGCCCTTTTACGAGGGCAAGCCGAACGGGCTGCTCTCCAACCGCGCGGAAACGTGGCGCGATACGGATAATGCGCGCGCCGGTATTCCCGCCGTTATGTTCCAGGATGGTTTCGGGTTCGAGGCCTACGCCAACTGGCTGCTCGATGTGCCGATGTATTTTGTGTACCGCGACGGTGTGTATCACGATGCCGCCGGTGCCTCGTTCCGCGATTTTATGGCGGGCAGGCTGGCGGCGCTGCCGGGCGAGCACGCCACCCTTGGCGATTTTGCCGACCACGCGACAACCGCCTTCCCCGATATGCGGCTGAAGAAATATATCGAGACACGCGGCGCGGATTCCGGGCGGCCGGATATGATGCTGGCGCAATCCGCGCTGTGGACCGGGCTGTTTTACGACCGCGCCGCCCTGGCTGCGGCCTCCGCGCTCGTCAAGCCGTTCTCTCATGCCGGGATTGTGGCGCTGCGCGATGCCGTGCCGCGCACGGGCATCAACACAATTTTCGGCAAGGGCACGCTGCGCGATTTGGCGCGCGATGTGCTGGCCATTGCAGCGCAAGGCCTGCGTAACCGCGCGCGGAAGAACGCGGGGGGGGCGGATGAGAGCATCTATCTTGCGCCGCTGCAAGACATTGCGGCGGGCGCCCCAACCCAGGCGGAGCATTGGCTGGAGCGGTACCACGGCGCGTGGAACGGGGATGCATCCCGCATTTTTGCAGAGGCTAAGTTTTAGGTGGGGCCATACGTAAGCTGAGATGGCCCCGCCAGCGCCTCAGGCCGTGGTATCGGCGGTCGGCCGCACTGAAATGAGGTCGATATTCACGCGCTGCGGCTGCGAAACGACAAAGACGATGGCATCGGCAATCTCGCTGGCGGCCACCGCGCCATCCTTGGTAACGTGTGACTTGATGGCGGCGCGGAAATTAGGGTCGGAAAGGCTATCCGCCACCTCGGTTGTGGTAGCACCCGGCATCAGCACACATACGCGGATGCCATGCCCGCCCACTTCCTGGCGCAGGGAATCGGACATGGCGTTAAGCGCATGCTTGCTGGCGGCATAGGCACCCACCATAGGCCCGGTTTTGCGCCCGGCCTGGGAGGATATATTGACGATGTCGCCATGCCCCTGCGCCTTCATCGGCTTGATGGCGGCCTTGCTGGTATAAACCGTGCCCATCAAATTCACATCCATCACCCGGCGGTACTCGGCCATATCCGCCGCTTCCATCATGCCCATGTGCATAATACCGGCGGAATTGATGAGAATATCAATCTTGCCGAAATGCGCGATGGTTTTCTCCACAGCCTCGGTTGCCAATTTTTCGTCCACCACATCGCCCGGCAGCGCCAGGGTTTTCTGGCCCAGCGCCTCAATCTTGCTGGCAAGCTGCGCCAGCCGGTCGGCGCGGCGCGCGGAAATGGCCACATCCGCCCCGGCCTGCGCCAGCGCAATGGCCGCCGCCTCGCCAATGCCAGACGAAGCACCCGTTACAAGGGCCACACGCCCGGCCAAACTCTTTGTCATATCCTACACTCCCTTAAAGTCCACAAAGCCACTCGCAACCTGCCGCAGCATCGGCTATAGGCAAAGCCGCGTGTAATTGCGGAAGCGATTGAAGTCTGGTGGCTTCCTTGGTCTTCAAAACCAATGGCCCGCGAATAGCGGGCGGTGGGTTCGATTCCCATCCGCTTCCGCCACCGCCTCATCCCTTCAAGCGCTCCGCCCAATCATCCGGCAGCACAATTTTCTTGGCCGTGGGAAAGCCAAGATAGCCATTATGCGCGAATGTATAAGCGTTGGTCCGCAGTGGATCGCCCGAGACCAGCACCATGAAATCATCCCAATGCGCCACAATCGGCACCAGCCGGTCCGGGTCATCGGATTCGGCGAAATCCGGCGGCAGCTTGCCGAGATTCACCTGGTGCCTGAGCGAGATAATCGGGAAATCCGCCCATTTTTCTGTATAAGTCTCCACGCGCCGCGCCGTCATGCGGGCGTGCTTATACAAATATTTCTTCACATCATCCTTGCTCCACCCTGCCTTGGCCAGCGTCTGCGCCAAAATGGGCGTGAGCACCAGCGCCGGGCGCAACGTGCCATAGGTAATGCCGCCAACGGTGAAGATGATCTCCCAGCGCGTGCAAGAGGCAACCGCATCCGCCAGATAAGGCATGATCGCTTCCGGCGTGGCCCCGGTAACGGAGACGATGACATTGCCGCTGGTCATGCGCGAAATGGTGACGGCATTGTCGCCGGTCTCGAACCCCATATCGGCGGCATTGGAGGGCCAGCCCACCTTCGCCAGCACATCCTCATTTTCGGCCAGCACCACACGGAACGTGTTGCCGAACGAGCCTTTATCCGTTTTGTGCGGCAAAAAGCCAGCAATGTTGCGCAATGCCAGGCGCCAGAAGCGCCCCACCGCGGTATTGGGCTTAAACCCGTCGCGCAGCGCACCCTGTTGGTAATTGAACTTCAGCTCCTTGATGATGGGGCCGTTCAACACGATGAGCGTCTCCGCCCCTGGCGTATTGCCGCTATGCTCCACGCCATAGCCCGGATCCGCCATGGCCTCGGCCAGCGCCACCAGAACGGGCATGTATTCAGGCTTGCAGCCCGCCATCACCCCGTTAACCGCCACGGCCCATATGGTCACCGCGCGGCTGGCCGGCAGCACCACACCCAGCACCTCGTCAGGATCGCGGCTTGTGTAGGAGAGAAACTCGTTGATCTTCTCGAGCGTTGGCGGAACAACCGGCAGGCCGTCGCTCCATTCCCGCTCGAAGAAATAATCATTGACCTCCTCAAACGTGCCCCGGAACACGATGTCACGCGCGCGCGGCTCGTCCTCCAACTCCTGCACATCGGGCTGGTTGAGCAAATTCTCCATCACCTGCCGCGCCGTTACGGCAACAACATTGGCGCGCAGCTCCTCTGGGCTCTGCACACCAGGATGGCCCGGTATCATCGCCACAGGCAGGTTGGGCATGCCAAGCCCCACGGATGTCGCCGCGGCCTGTCCCAAAAATCCCTCGCAGGTTAAAGACGAAGTCGGAAAACCAGCTTTTTCACAAGCCTCACTGGCCCGCAGCACGGCGGGCGTACAAGAGCCTCAACAGGCCATCGCTGAAATAGCGGCATCCACCCCAAGCTCTTTGAAACGCTGCGGCAGAGAAGCGAGCAGCTCGCGCTCATTCACCGTATGGGTGTTGCCAAATTCGCGCCAGCTTACAAATTTCACATCGGGGTATTTCTTCTTCAGCTCTTCTTCCAGCGTGGCGAATACCTCATCACCCATGAAGAGAAAATCCCAGAGCTGGGCAATGGTCTTGCCGTTCAGCGTATCCAGCCGCTTGGCCAGAGGCTGGATTTTCTGCCGCCGCTCACCGCAGGGCCAAACCACTTCATAAAGATTCTCAGCCATCACCAATCCCCCACTTTGTTACGAAATATTTTCAAGTTCACGCAGCGCCGCTTCCGCGGCCCCTATACCTTCCGCCATGGCCTGCACAATATTGCCGCCATAGCCCTTGCGCACCGCCCCCGCCGCAAAAACACGCGGCGCCGCCGTACGGTAATCGTCCCCGGCCTGCACATGGCCGTTACGGTCCAGCAGCGCGGCTGGCAAAAACCCCGTATTTGGCGCCACACCAATAAAGGGAAACAGGCCCGTACATTCAACCACGCTCTGCACGCCCGTCTTTACATCGCGCACCCGCACACCGGTTACGCCCTGTTCGCCCAGCACCTCGGTAATCTGGCTGTCCCAAATAAAGGTCACATTATCGCGCGAGGCAATTCTGTCTACATATTCACGTTTGGCCTTCAGCGGGCTACGGCATACCATAATCACGCGGCGGCAAATCTTCGCCAGCACCAGCGCCTCTTCCACCGCCGCATCGCCGCTGCCCGTTACCACCACATCCTGGCCACGGAAAAACCCGCCATCGCAGGTGGCGCAGCGCGACACGCCACGGCCGAGAAACTCTTCCTCGCCAGGCACGCCCAGTTTGCGCAAAGACGCGCCAGAGGCAACGATAATCACCTCGGGCTTGTAATCCCTGCCCTCGGCATCGCGCAGGCGCGGCTGCGGGGCGGTTTCAATCTTTTCAACCCCAGCCTCTACAATCTGCACCGCGGCCTTGCGTGCCGCGTCCAGAAGATGCACAGCCAGATCCTGGCCCGAGAATTTTCCCGGCACGCCAAGCCCGTGCACCTCGTCCACCGTGGCCACAAGCCCGCCGAACATATAGCTCGCCTCGAACAACGTAACGAGCCGCCCGAGCCGCGCCATGTGGCAGGCCGCGGAAAGCCCCGCCAGCCCGCCGCCAATCACGGCAACTTCACACTGATTCCGCAACGGCCGCATTCCCGCTCCCATTTTTATTATAAAAGGCGGCAGCCAGATGCCGCCGCCTTACGCGCTGGTTCAGCGCGCTTCTTCCACGCCGGCAATCGAGGTGCGGTGCATGGTGCGCCCGCAATCCGGGTCATACGGAATAACGCGGTGCAGCGCGCATGTATTGTCCCAGATGGCCAGGTCACCCTCTTTCCAATCATGGCTATAGGTAAAGCACGGCTGTGCCGTCCATTCCTGCAACCTTGCCAGCAGCGCGCGCCCCTCGGCCTTGGACATGCCAACGATATAATCCGCCGAATAGCCGATCAGCAGCGATTTGCGGCCGGATTTATGCGTCCACACCAGCGGCTGCTCGTGCGAGGCACCGCGCTTGCGCGGCTCCAAATCTTCCGGCTTCGCCACTTCACGCACCGCGGCCACAACCGAATGTACCACGCGCAAGCCATCCAATTCCTTTTTCTCCGTCTCAGACAAAGCCTCGTAGGCGGCAACGGTGGAGCAGAACTGCGTCTGCCCGCCCTTGGGCGCGGCCTTGCGGCAGGAAAGGACCGAGGCTTTGGGGATGGGAATAGGCACGGTCGCGCCATCCAGGTGCCAGAAGAAGGTGCCGAGCACATATTCCGGCTCCGGATTGGTCTTTTTGTCGAGTGTAATCTTGTACACATCGCGCGTCTCGGCATCGCCGCCCGGCACGGTGGTGGTAAAGTTGACGCGCGCGCCCAGCGCATCGGTAAACGCGAGCTGCTCCTTGTCGGTCAGGTTCACCTGCGGAAAAACCAGCGCGGTATGCTTCTCCAGCAAATCCATAATATGGTGCGCCACGGCGGGCTCGAACATCGCGTTGCGGTCCACATGCACAATCGCGCCTATGGCCGGCTTAATAAGCTCCACCTTCACGGCTTCAACATTGTAATCCATAATATTTCCCCCTTACGGCCACGGCCCTTGGCATAACGCAAGGCCAGCGCCAGCTAGATGCTGAACGCTTTATTAGCAGGGCGGAGGGAGCCCGGTCAACCGTCCCGCCCGTGGGGCAAGCACCCCAAAAACGCCTCCACGATCGCCAGGCCTTCCTTATGCCCATCGGTCAGGCCCAGCGCGGATTCAGACACGATCATGCGCGAGAGCGCCACCGCCATCATCACCAGCCCTGCGGCTTTTTCCGTATCCACCCCCATCAGCCGCGCCACAGCCTCCACCTGCATGGCGCGAAACTGCGCCGCCGAGCGCACGATCTCGGCGCGAATGGCCTCGCGATGTGTGGCGATTGAGGTAATTTCGCTCGCCAGCGCAGCACCCGAGGGATCGCTGTTCAGCGCCCAAAGTGCCCGCAGGGGCTCGGGCGCTGCCAAGGCCTCCTCAAACCGCTCCATGCGCCGCTCATTCACCCGCCGCACCAGTGCCAGCACCAAATCATCCATGGTGCGGAAATAGTAATAGAGAAGCTGCGTCTTCAGCCCGGCCTTGGCCGCCACCTGGCGGGCGGTGAGAGATGGCAGCCCCTCATCGCGCAGCACCGCCTCGGCCGCATCTATAAACCGGGCGCGCGTCTGCGAGCCTTCCAAACCCAGCCTGCGCGTTTGCGCCACGGGGGCGCCCACGTTGTCCATATCATATCTCCTAAAGCGCGATGACTTGAAATGCGCCCGCTTTGCGCGCGATTCGAAAGCCTGAATCGCGCCCGACTTCATTGATTGAGCTTATTGATTTTGCCAGTGTCCACCATGGCTCTGAAATCCAACGGATTTCAGAACCATGGTGGACACTGGCCGTCAGACGGCAATTTTTCAAATGCCTCTTACTCGTTTACCGCACCCGGCAAAAGTGTGGCCAGGGTGGCGGTGCCACGTATGCGCCGGTCGTTAATGCGCCTGGTGAAGCGGACCATATCCAAATGGTCGAGCAGCGGCATGGAATATTTACGGGAAACCCCCAGCGCGGCGCCCACGTCGCTCGCCAAAAGGCCCGGCGGCTGCTCCAAAAGCGGCGCCAGGCGGCGTATTGCCTCCGCCACCGCTTCGCGGTGGAACAATATTTCCTTTCCTTTCGCACGGTCCATGGCGCGGATGATAATGCCCTCGCGCAGCAGCCTGTCCACCGCGTGCTTGGCCGCCAGGCTGGTCACCAGCGCCTTGGGGGCGGGCGGGGCCAGCCCGCCCTCGCGCAGTTGCCGTGCAATCTGCGCCGCCAGCCCGGCCTCGCTTTCGGCTTTTGCCCGCTCCTGCCCGGGCTGGGGCAAACAGAGCTGGGCGCCGCGGCGCACCACCTCCCCACGCCCCAAAAGCAGGTTCACCGCCTCTTCAACCACGTCCGCCCCCGCAGCGGGCAACGCGGCGCGCAACCGGGAGGGCGCCAAGCCTTCCGCCCGCGTGGCCAGAACCACGGGAATCCGCGCCGCCACCGCCGCCAGCGCGGCCCGCGCCACCACAAGCCCGGCGCGGGTCACCAGCACGTCGTGCCGCGCCAGCAACGCCGCAACACGCGCTGGCGCCAGGGCCGTTAGCCGTGAGAGCCGGGCCAGGCTGGTGCCCGCCTCGCCCTGCGCCTCAATCTCGTTCAGCAGCAGCGCCTCCGGCGCCAGATCGCGCAACGCTGCCAGGCGCTGCAACAAAACCGGGGCATGCCGCCGCTGCCGCCGCCCCCACGGCTCCAGCACAGGCCCGCCCGCCACCGTTGCGCTGGGCGAGGCAAGGCGCAGCACCACATGCTCACGCGCCGGCAATGCCACGGCGGAGGCAAAATGGAGCTGCGCGAACCCGCTCTGGCCCGGCTCCAGCACATCCGCATCCAGCAGGCGCAGCCGCACATCCAGCTCTTCCGTGCCCGCCAGCGCGCGCAGCCGCATGCCGTTCGGCAAAGGCGGCGCGCCCGCCACGGCGCGGATGGCAATGGTCAGCCATGCAGAGCACTCCAGCCAGCCCGGCGCCGCCAGCGCCATGCCGCGCCCTAGCCCGGTAATCTCCACATCACGCAAATTCAGCGCCACGCGCTGCCCCGGCGCGGCCGCGCCCACCCGTTCGCCATGCACCTGCACCGCCCGCACCCGCACCATCTGGCGGGCCGGGAACAGCTCCAGCACATCACCCGCCGCCACCCGCGCCCCGCGCAGCGTACCCGTGGCAACCGGGCCATGGCCAGAAATCGCAAATGCCCGGTCGATGGGCAAAAACACCATGCCCTCCGCCGGCTTGGGCTTTTGCGCGGCGGCCAGCCCAGCCAGGGCGGCGCGCAGCGCTTCCATGCCCCGGCCTTGCGGCGCGGCGGTATAAACGGGCGGCGAAGGCTCCAGCCCGGCCCGGCGCAACAGGGCAGCAGCCTCGCCCGCCACGGCCTGGGCCTGCTCGGGCGGCACCAGGTCAATCTTGGTCACGGCAATCACCGCCTGGCGCAATCCCAGCAGCCCGGCAATTTCCACATGCTCCACGGTCTGCGGCTTCACGCCCTCATTGGCGGCAACAACCAGCAGCACCGCATCAATACCCGTGGCCCCGGCCACCATGGTGCGCACAAAACGCTCATGGCCGGGCATGTCTATCAAATCGATGGCCCGCCCATCATCCACGCTCAGCCGCGCAAAGCCCAAAGTTATGGAAATGCCACGCGCCTTTTCCTCGGCCAGACGGTCTGTCTCCTCGCCGGTCAGGGCGCGCACCAGGGCGGTCTTGCCATGGTCCACATGGCCAATCACACCCGCCACCAGGCTCATGGGGTCAGCACTTTCCGCAGCGCCCCGGCCAGCAAGGGCAACTCGTCATCGCTCACCGCCAGCATATCAAGCAATAGCCGCCCTTCGCTTATGCGCCCTACCACGGCGGGCATTCCGGCGCGCAGCGCGGCGGCGGCGGCGGCGGCACCCATGGGCGGGGTCAGCGCCACGGCCCAGCTTTCAATCCGCTCCTCGGGCAAGGCGCCGCCACCCGCGAATGCCTCGCTCCGCGCCAACGCTCCACAGTCCAGCAACGCCAGCAAATCCTCCGCCCGGCGGCGCAGCATGGCGCCCGTCTGGCGCAGCATGGCGTAAACCGGCACGCGCTCCGGCTTGCCGCGGTGCAGCCGCAACGTGGCTTCCAGCGCGGCCAAAGACATTTTATCCAACCGCAACGCGCGCAGCAGCGGGTGTTTGCGCAGCCGGTCCACCACCTCCGCCCGGCCCAAAAGCAGCCCAGCCTGCGGCCCGCCCAGCAGCTTGTCGCCGCTGCAGGTTACCAAATCCGCCCCCGCCGCCAGCGCCTGGCCCAAGGTTGGCTCGGCACTGCCCGGCGCTTGCTGCAACAGCCCGCTGCCCAAATCCGCCACCAGCAGCAGCCCGCGCTCCCGTGCCAGCCCGGCAAGTTCCTCGATGCCAGCCTCTGCCGTGAACCCTATGGTGCGGAAATTGCTCTGATGCACCTTCAGCAGCACCTTGGTCTCGGGCGTAATGGCGGCGCGGTAGTCTTCCAGGCGCGTCTTGTTGGTCGCGCCCACCTCCACCAGCCGCGCCCCGCCCTGGCGGATAACATCGGGCACGCGGAACCCGCCGCCAATCTCCACCAGTTCCCCGCGCGAGACGATGACTTCTCCGCCCCCGCTCAACGCGCTCAGCGCCAGCAAAATGGCCGCCGCCCCGTTATTCACCGCCAGCGCGCCCTCCGCTGCGGTCAACGCGCGCAAAAGCGGCTCCAGCGCCTGGGTGCGCGAACCGCGCTTGCCGCTCTCCAGGTCAAATTCCAGGTTGCAATACCCCGCCGCCACATCCGCCACGGCCTCAATAGCCTCCCGCGCCAGTGGCGCGCGGCCCAGATTAGTGTGCAGCACAATCCCCGTGGCGTTAATGGCCCGGCGCAGCCCAGGCTGCCCCCGCACGCCCAGCGCCAAGGCCGCCCGGGCCAGCAGCACGGGCGGCGCGGGCACCTGCCCGGCCCCAGCGCCAAGCTGCGCGCGCACATCCGCCAGCGCGCCGCGCAACGCCTCTACCACCGCCCCTCGCCCATGGGCCGCGCACAGCGCCTCCGCCTCGGGCAATTCCAGCAATTTCTGTATTTGCGGCAGGGTACGGCGCGGGTTTTCATCCTCTGGCACGGGCAGCTTCCTCGGGGCTGTTTCGCGCAAGCGCGCGATGCTAATGTGGTGTCCAGCATCCACAATACGGCGTTCGGGGCAACAAAACCATGGCTGACGGCTCTATCAAGCTCACATCTCTGGCCCATGGTGGCGGCTGCGGCTGCAAACTCTCTCCCGCCGTGCTGCGCGAGCTGCTCTCTGGCATGCCGCAGACCGGCCATTTCCCCAATCTGCTGGTAGGCACGGAAACCAGCGACGATGCCGCCGTGTACCGTATCAGCGAGACCCAGGCCGTGGTCTCCACCACCGATTTCTTCATGCCCATTGTTGATGACGCGTTCGATTTCGGCCGCATCGCCGCCGCCAACGCGCTGTCGGACATTTATGCAATGGGCGGCAAACCGCTTATGGCGCTGGCCCTGCTCGGCATGCCACTGGGTAAAATTTCGCCGGCGCAAGTGCGCGCCATACTGGCCGGCGGCGCCGCCATCTGCGCCGAGGCCGGAATCCCCGTGGCGGGCGGCCATTCCATCGACTCACCCGAGCCGATTTACGGCCTGGCCGTAACCGGGCTGGTGAACCCGGCGCGCGTGCTGCGCAATAACAGCGCGCAGGCGGGCGATGTGCTGCTTTTCAGCAAGCCGCTCGGTGTGGGCATTATCAGCGCCGCGCTCAAATCCGGCAAATTGCCGCCCGCCGAGGCGCAAGCGCATTACGATGCGCTGATTGCCACCACCACCAAGCTGAACGCCGTGGGCCATGAGCTGGCCAGCCTGCCGGAGGTGCATGCTGTTACCGATGTTACCGGCTTCGGCCTGCTCGGCCATGGGCTGGAAATCTGCCGCGGCTCCGGCCTTGCCGCGCATATCAATTTCAGCGCCCTGCCCTTGCTGCCCGGCATCGCGCAACTTGCCCGCGCCCCCTACCGCACCGGCGCCGCCGTGCGGAACTGGGCCTCTTACAGCGAAGAGGTTGAGCTGGCCCCAGGCGTGGAGGAGTGGCAGCGCGACATTATGGCCGACCCGCAAACCAGCGGCGGGCTGCTGGTGGCCGTGGCGCCGCAAGGCGCCAAAGCCGCCCTGGCCACACTGCACACCGCAGGCTTCGCCCAAGCCGCCGCCATTGGCAGGCTCGAAGCCGGAGCGCCCAGAATCATCGCCACGCCCTAACCCAGCCTGGCTTTCAGCCACGCCCCGCAGGCCGCGATTGCCTCCTTGCCCATCGGCACGGGGAAAGACAGAAACCCGTGGATCGCCTCGCTGTAATGCACCGCCTCGGTCGGCACGCCTTCCTCTTGCAGCCTTTTGGCGTAAGCAATCCCCTGGTCGCGCAGCGGGTCGTATTGCGCCGTAAGCACATAAGCGGGCGGCAGCCCGGCCAGAGAGGCAGCGCGCAGCGGTGAAATGCGCGGATCGGCAGGGTTGGCCGCGCCTATGTAACATTCATGGTAATAGGCCATGTCATCCTGGCTCATGTAATAGCCCTCGCCCGTCTCCAGCATCGAGCCAGCGGGCGCGCCGGAAAAATCGGTGCCCGGATAAATCAGCAACTGCGCCGCCAGCTTCGGCCCGCTTTTGCCGCGCAATTGCTGCGCCACCACGGCGGCCAGATTCCCGCCCGCGCTGTCTCCCGCCACGGCCAGGCGCGTGGCATCGGCGCCAATCTCCGCCGCATGGGCCACGCCCCATTCCAGCGCGGCCAGGCAGTCATGCAGCGCCGCCGGAAACGGGTGCGCTGGCGCCAGGCGGTAGGAGACGGAAAGCACCACCGCATCGGCCGCCAGGGCCAGCAGGCGCGTCAGCTCGTCATGTGTATTCACATCGCCCGAGATGAATCCGCCGCCATGGTAGTAGATAACCAAGGGCAGCACCGCATCGCGCCGCGGCGCGTAAATGCGCACGGGCAGCCTGGCCTCGGATGTTTCCAGCCTGTGGTCTTCCACGTGCGCGAGCGGCGTTACCGGCCCCATCATGCCGGGCTGAAAATCCAAAGGTTCCATCTTGCCTTCGGCAATGGCGCGAGACATGGCAATGCCCTGCGGCAGCATGGGCAATATCGCGGAAAATTGTGGGCTTACGGGCATTTTTCGGTCCTCCCTCCGTTGTTCGTGCCGGCGTGTAAAACCGGGGCCGCAACCAATCTAGTGTGATGGTTCTGAAATTCGTGATGTGAAATATCGCGAATTTCAGAAGCTGAATCACACTAGCTTATTGATTTTTCTAGTGTCCACCATGGTTCTGAAATCCAACGGATTTCAGAACCGGGACACTAGTCCACCACCCCGCGCGAAGCCAGCCCGTGGAAAATTTTGCAACCGCCCCCATATAGCGCCCGATGCTTGCTTGAAGGAGCTTGAATTGACCGTCCTTGCCTATGGCACCACAGCCGCCAGCCAGCCCCTTGGCCCCATGACCATCACCCGCCGCCCGCCCGGGCCGCGCGATGTGCAGATTGAAATCGCTTATTGCGGCGTCTGCCACTCAGACCTGCACCAGGCCCGCGCGGAATGGGCCGGCACACTTTACCCTTGCGTGCCGGGCCATGAAATTATCGGCCAGATAAGCGCCGTGGGCGCAGATGTTTCGCGCTTTGCCGTGGGCGAGACGGTGGGGGTGGGCTGCATGGTGGGAAGCTGCCGTAACTGCCGCTCCTGCGATGATGGGCTGGAGCAGTATTGCGACCATGGCTTCATCGGCACCTATAACGGGCGCAGCAGCGAGCCGCCGGGCCATACGCTTGGCGGCTACGCGCAGCGCATAACCGTGGATGATCATTTTGTGCTGAAAATCCGCCACGCGGCGGATAAGCTGCCCGCCGTGGCCCCGCTGCTTTGCGCCGGCATAACCACCTACGCGCCGCTGCGGCGGTACCAGGCCGGGCCGGGCAAAAAAATCGGCATTGTTGGCATTGGCGGGCTTGGCCATATGGGCATTAAACTCGCCCATGCCATGGGCGCGCAAACCGTGGCCTTTACCACATCCGCAGCCAAACGCGCCGATGCCAAGGCGCTGGGCGCGGATGAGGTGGTGGTTTCGCGCAACGCCGATGAGATGCAGGCGCAGGCGGGCAGTTTCGACCTCATTCTCAACACCGTGGCGGCCAGCCATGACCTGGACCCGTTCATTGCCCTGCTCAAGCGCGACGGCACGATGGTGATGGTTGGCGTGCCCGACCAGCCGCACCCGCCGCTCAATGTCGCGGGGCTTATCTTCAGGCGGCGCAACATCGCCGGGTCGCTCATCGGCGGCATCGCGGAAACGCAGGAGATGCTGGATTTCTGCGCGGAAAAAGGCATTACGGCCGAAATTGAGATGATCCGTATCCAGGACATCGAAACCGCCTTCGAGCGCATGAAGGCAGGAGACGTGAAATACCGTTTCGTGATCGATAACAGCTCTCTGGCCGCATGAGGGCAAGGCGCCACCTTTCAGGCAAAGGTGGCGCCTTGGCGCATTTCATTCTAGCACTACTTTGGCATATTATTATCGGTGGTTTTTGTCAGGGGCTTGTCACAGTGCGGGCATCTTCGAGGTGGAGGCCGCGCGAAGAGATTGAGGATCGCGTTTCTG
>JAJZFB010000041.1 GCA_021805545.1 Pseudomonadota bacterium
CGTGTGCTCTTTCCGATCTGCCCAGGGCGAAAGCGGCTGCTTCGGCTTTTCCACAATCTGCACGGCCTTGCCGTCCGTATTGAAGCTCACCACGCCGTAGCGTTCCGGGTCGCGCACCTGGTAGGCGAATACGGTCGCTCCTTCGGGCCGTGCGGCGGCGGCGCGCAGCAGGGTGGAGAGATGGTCGCCATGGATCAGATTATCGCCCAGCGCCAGCGCGCAACCCTCGCCATCAATCCAGCGCTCGCCAATGAGAAAAGCCTGCGCCAGCCCATCCGGGCTGGGCTGCTCGGCGTAGGTGATGCGAACGCCAAGATGCGCGCCATCATGGAACAGGCGCTGGAATTGCGGCAAATCCTGCGGGGTGGAGATGATGAGTATTTCCGTAATACCCGCCAGCAGCAGCGAGCAGAGCGGGTAATAGACCATCGGTTTGTCATACACCGGCAGAAGCTGCTTGGAGCTGGCCTGGGTGATGGGATGCAGCCTGGTGCCCGAGCCGCCGGCCAGAATAATGCCTTTCCTGATCATTTCGTTCCTCCCAGCCTTTGCCCGGCATATTTTTGCGCGCGTATGCCCTGCCACCACGCCGCATTGGCCAAATACCATTCCGCCGTGGCACGCAGGCCGCGCTCGAAATCATGCGCCGCCTGCCAGTGCAGCGCGGTTTCCGCCGTGGCGGGGTCTATCTCGTAACGGTAATCATGGCCGGGGCGGTCGGTCACATAGGCAATCAGCCGCGCGCGCGCGCCGTGGGGGCTAGGCAATTTCTCGTCGATAATGGCGCAGATGGCCCTCACCACATCTATATTCCGCCGGGGCTGCTTGGCGCCGATGCAATAGGTTGCCCCGGGCGCGCCTTCCAGCACCACTTTCAGCAGCGCCTCGGCGTGGTCTTCCACATACAGCCAGTCGCGCGTGTTCAGCCCCTGGCCGTAAACCGGCAAGGGCTTTTCCTCGATGGCGTTTATCAGCGTCAGCGGGATCAGCTTTTCCGGGAATTGCCATGGGCCGTAATTATTGGTGGTGTTGGATACGATAACCGGCAGCCCATAAGTATGCATCCAGGCCCGCGCCAGATGGTCCGACGCCGCCTTGCTGGCGGAATAAGGGCTGCGCGGGTCGTAGGGGGTGTTTTCGTTAAAGGCCGGGTCTGCATCGGCCAGCGCGCCGAATACCTCATCTGTCGAGATATGGTGGAAGCGGAACTTGCCGCGCTTCTCGCTTGTAAGCGTGCCGTAATAATCCCGCGCCGCCTCCAGCAGCGTGAATGTGCCCGTAATGTTGGTGTGGATGAAATCCGCTGGTCCGTCGATGGAGCGGTCCACATGGCTTTCAGCCGCCAGATGCATCACCGCATCGGGCCGATGCGCGGCAAAGGCGGCGCGCATGGCGGCGGCGTCGCAAATATCCGCCTCTACCAGCATGTGGCGCGGGTGGGGCAGCGCCTGTTCCAGCGCCTCGCGCGAGGCGGCGTAGGTCATTTTGTCGATATTGACGATTTCATGCCCCGCGCGGATGGCGTGCCGCACAACTGCCGAGCCGATAAAACCGCATCCGCCGGTGATAAGTATCTTCATTTAGAAAGTCCCGCAAACCAAGAGCCACCCGAATGCGGACTGTTCAATCAGACCTTACGGCGCCTTGCAACCGTCTTGGCGGGGGTGAGCTGCGCCGCCACCCTTGCAAAATCTGCCGCCTGCGCAGCCCGGGCTTGCTTGCCCAGCTTCAGCGCCTCTGCGGCCAGGGTCTGCATGCGGGCAATCTCATCCAAATGCTCCTGGGGTGAGAGGCGCTGTGTCACACCGCCGCCATGGCGGCGGTGAATATTCAGCGCCTCGGCCACATAGGCAATCTGCCCCTCCTGGCCCGCCATCAGCGCCAGATAGAGCCGCCAGTCGCCGGCCAGCTTCCATGTGGCAAGGTCCGGCACCGCATTCAGCGCGCGCAGCAGCGCCGTGCGCCGCCACAACACCGCGCTTACATTGGGGATGAGGTTGCGCGTGGCGAGGAACTTTGTGGCGAAGTCACGCTCCTGCCACAGGCCAGATTGCATCAGCCCAGGTGCGCCTGAGTCGAAATAATACGATTTATAATCGGGCATTACCTGCACGCCGTTCTCATCCACCGCGCGGCTATCGGCAAAGGCCAGAAGCGGGGCAGGGGCCGCGCGGCAGGCCGCCACCAGCCGGGCGAGCAAGTCAGGCGCGGCATCGTCATCGGCCTCGCACAGCCATATATATTCGCCCTTGGCTTCTTCCGCCGCGCGCCGCCATTGCGCGAATACGCCCGCGTTTTTGGCATTGGCGATGATGCGCATTTCCCGCCCCGCATCCTCGGCCAATTGCGCTGCCACTGCCACGGAGCGGTCGGCTGAATGATCGTCCAGGAACAGGATTTCCGCCACCGGATGCGTCTGCGCGAAAATGCCGTTAAGCCGCCCCGGCAAATAGCGCGCATAGTTGTAATTCAGCACTGCCACGCTCACCTGGGTCAGCTCCGGCTCCACCAGGTGCAAAAGCCGCTGCACGTAGGCCGGAAAATCGAAAACCTCAGCTGCCATTGCCGCCAGACGCGAACGTGCCGCCGCCAGTGTCTTGTGGTCGAGCAGCGATGCCAGCGCCGCCGCGAACGCATCCACATCCGCATGCGGCACCGCCAGCCCTGCCTTATGGGCACGCAGTAATTCGGGAATCCCGCCGCTCTGCTCAAACGCTACGCAAGGCGCACCGGCGCCCAGCGCCTCCATCACCACCGTGGGCAGCGGGTCCTCGCGTGAGGGCAGGGCCAGCACATCGGCGGCGGAAAAATAATCAGCAATGTTGCTGGTGAACGGCACATGGATGAAATATCCGGCCTCAGCCGCCGCCGCCATTTCCGGGCCGAGATAGGTTTTCACCATGGCTTCCACATCGCCCGCCCAGAGGAATTTAACATCGCCGCGTTTGGAGAGTTTCCGTGCCAACTGCAGGAATAAATCGAACCCCTTGCGTATATGCGCGAACCCCGCGCCGAGTACGAGAAACTCCTTTGCCCCTATCCCCAGCTCTTTGCGCAGCCTGGCCCGCGCCGCGGCATCGAAGCGGACCTGATGGTAGTTCCCTTGCGCCAGCACCTCGGCATTGGGCAATTCCAGCTCCACCGCGGCGGTGAATTTATCGCGCAGATAGGCGGAGGAAAATACAACATGCCTTGCCGCCCCGGCCCCCTGGCGCGCGTGGGCTTGCAGATTATACTCATGCAGCAATTGCGGCAGCTCATGCACCAGCATGGTGGCTGCAATGGCGCGCTCCGCCGCCCAGGGAATAAGCCTTGAGGAAGCCGCGCTGTTGACGATGGCGCGGCGTATGCCCATGGTGTGGTAGCGTTCAAGCTGGTGGCAGATGAGCTTGCGGTCCGCCATCACGCTCACCTCTGCCACCCGCACATAGTCATCCAGCAAAGGCCCGCCGCGCAGCAGCAGAATTTGCAGGCGCATGCCATATTGCCGGTGTAAATGCCGGGCAATATGCAGCAGCAGTAATTGCGCCCCGTGCGGCTCGGCATCATGCCCCACCAGCAGCAGCCCGCCGGTGAAATCATCCCGCGCCTGTACGCAAATGGCGCGGGACGTGGCGTTGAGATAAGCGGCACCGGAATGAAGGTCAGGCTCCAGATATGCGCCCTCAGCCCATTCATTCCACGCATTCACGCAGATCACCCGCTCGCCAAAAAACGGATTTTGCTCTGCATATTCCACCAGTTTTTCCAGCCACCCCTGGTACAAGGCCGGCGTTGCGCCATGCAGCACCAGCCCCTTGCCCTCGCGCCTGGGGTCATTATCCCAGCTTGGCACAATGGTCCTTATCAGCGGAAATTCGGGCGCGGGAAGGTTGAGCGCTGTTTCAGAAAATTCCGCATAATCATGCACCGTTGCGGCAAAATCCGGGTCCAGCGGGGTCAGCGTATCCTCGATATGCTTCGCGGCCTGGCTAATTTTATGCGGTGGAAACTCCACGGCCCCATCCAGCCCGTAAGGGCGCGGGTCGTAATCCTCGCCCAGGCTTTGCGCCATGGTGATAAGCGGGTTTTCGCCATGGTGCTTGCGGAACATCTCCCGCCATGCGGCAATGCGCGCCCGTGTGCCGGGAATAATCCCGGGCCGGTAGAGCATCAGCAGCGGCCGCCCCTCAATGCGTATATAGCGCGCATCGGCGAACATGCGGGCGAAATGCGCTACCAGCGCCTCGTCATCGCTTTCCAGATATTGCTGGGCGATGAGCACTTCATGCTCCATCCCATCCCAGCGCCGCGTCCAGTTTTCATTGGCCCACATGGCGCAGAAGGAGAAATCCAGGCTCTTATCCGCCAGAAACAATTCCAGCGGTTTTTCCAGCAGGCGGTGCCGGTTGAACCAGTAGGTGTAGAACACGAAGCCTTCCAGCCCCGCGCCCTTGGCCATTTCCACCTGGCGGCGCAGCACATCTGGGTTCTCTAAATCGTAAAATCCCAGGTCGCGCGGCACGCGCGGCTGCACATGCCCCACAAAGCGCGGGCTGGCGCGCATCAAATTGGTCCAGTCGGTAAAGCCCTTGCCCCACCAGGCGTCATTCTCCGCCACGCGGTGGAATTGCGGCAGGTAATAGGCCAGCAGCTTGGCGCGTTTGGCCGTTCCCGCCGGTACGGGACAAAATTCTTCAAAATGCGGCGCGCGGCGGGTGGCATGGCGCACCATCGCCGCCACATCGCGCGAGGCATCGGCGCTGGTGGCCAGGCCGGGGTTACGCGCGCGGTTGGCAATGTAATGCAGCAGCGGGTTTTCATCGCCCAACTGAGCGGCATAGCGCGTCTGGTAGAATTTCAGGTCAAACCCGGGCGCCGGATTGCGCCCTTCCTTCACCCCGAACAGCAGAAAATGCTCGAACGGGTCGATGCGCGACTGCGCCACATCCGGGTTGCTTTCCAGGTAGAAAGCTGGGTCGAACACCGGCACGGGGCTGACCTCGCCGCTGGCGCGCCGCTCCAGAAAATGCTTCAGCGCCAGCTCGCCCTGGGGCACATCATAAGTGGCGCGGTACCAAACGGGGTTAAACCAGGGGCACGGCGCACGGCCCTCGGCCTCGCCAAAGGCAATGTAGTGCAGCAGCGGGTTCACCCCGGCGCTGGCCAGTTCCGGGTTCTGCTTTAAGTACCATCCCGTGTCGAAATACGGGTTGGGCCGCGCCCCCTCGCGCCAGCCCGTGGCGCAAAAATGTTCCACTCCATCGCCCCCGCGCCCCGCGTGGCCTGGCCGCTGGCCAAAATACCAGGCGGAGAGAAACACCCCGCTCTGGCGGATAACGCGGATTTCGGTCTGTAATTGCTGCGCGTTCACGGGCAAAACCTCCTGCGCCATCATGCACGCAAGCGGCGTGGCCTGTCACTCCATCACATGCAGCTCATCCATCTCCATCTCCTGGTGCTTTGCCGGCTTGCGCATCAGCAGCAGGCAGGCAAAGGCGGGCAGGGTGGAGATCATCATGAACTTAAAATCATCCACATAGGCAATAATCGAGGCCTGGCTGCTGACCATTGCATCCAATTGCGCGGCCCCGGCATGGGTGGCCGGGTTAAGCATGGAACTTACAGCCCCACCGGCCTGAAGCGGGCGGGAGAACGGGGTAACCGCCGCGTTCAGCACCGCATGCTCATACTGTGTCATGCGGTCTAGCACCCATGTGGTAAGCGACACGCCAATGGCCGCCATAACGCTGCGCACCAGCGCCAGCATGGCGGCGCCCTGTGTGCGTAAATCCGCCGCCAGGGTTTGGAACGAGACAATTTGCAGCGGCACATAAACCAGCCCCAGCCCAAACCCCTGCAGGGTGATGGTGGCGGCCAGATAGAAATTGGATACATCCGGCGTCCAGCCCGTTTGCAGGTAAAGCGCCAGGGTGAGCAGCGAGAAACCGGTGAACAGCAATAGCCTTGGGTCCACCTTGTTGGCGATGCGCCCCGCAATCTGCATGGCCAGCAGCGTGCCGAAGCCGCGCGGCGCCATCACCAGCCCCGCTTCCGCCACCGGGTAGCCCGAGAGGTTTTCCAGATACGGCGCCAGCAGCGAAGATGACGAGATAAGCACCATGCCGATGGAGCCAATGGTAACCAGCCCGGCAATGAAATTACGGTCGGCGAACACGGCGCGCGGCACAAACGTATTCCGCGCCAGTGTAAGATGCACAATGAACAGGTAGAACCCCAGACCCGCTAGAATAAAGCACACCACGATAACGGGCGAGCCAAGCCAATCCAGCTGGTCTCCCCGGTCCAGCGCGTATTGCAGCGTGGCCAGCGCCACGCCCAGCACGGAAAAGCCTAGCCAGTCGAACCGCGACCTGGCCCCCGGCAGGGCGCGCGGCATGAAGGCGGCAAGCCCCAGCACGGTGGCGATGCCAAACGGCACATTCACGTAAAACACCCAGCGCCAGCTAAAGTCCGAGGTAAGATACCCGCCCAAAGTGGGGCCGATGATCGGCCCCATCATCACCCCCATGCTGAACACCGCCATGGCCTTGCCGCGCTGTGCCAGCGGGTAAATATCCAGCAGCGTGGCCTGCGCCAGCGGCCCCAATGCCGCGCCAAACGCGCCCTGCAGCAGCCGGAACAGCACAATCTGCACCAGTGAATCCGCCAGCCCGCACAGGGCTGACGCCACGGTGAACCCGGTAAGGCAGACAATAAACAGGTTCTTGCGCCCGTACCGTGCCGAGAGCCAGCCCACCGGCGCGGTCATGATGGCCGCCATCACCACGTAAGAGGTGAGTACCCAGGTCATCTGATTGTAAGTGGCGGAAAGCGAGCCTTGCATATAGGGCAAGGCCACATTGGCGATGGTCTGGTCCAGCGCCTGCATCAGCGTTGCAGACATAAGGCAGGCCGTTACGAGGCCCCGGTGCCGGGCCTCGACTGTAACCGGCCGTTCAGTGACGGACATCAGAACAGGTCGGACAAATGCCGGCGATGATCCGTGTGGATGGTAATTTCCGTGCTCATCCCCGCCGCCAGAGGCAGGTTGGACGGGCCGGAGAGAATTTTGATGCGCACAGGAATGCGCTGCACCACCTTTACCCAGTTGCCGGAGGAGTTTTGCGCGGGCAAAATGGCGAATTCCGACCCCGTGGCCGGCGAAATGCTCTGCACCTCACCCTTCCAGGTTTGGCCAGGGTAGGTGTCTACGCTTATGCTCACTTTCTGCCCCGGGCGCACCCAGGTCAGCTGGTCTTCCTTGGGCTGGGCGGTGATGAACACGTCGGTATCCGATACCAGCCCGAACGCGGCGGTGCCGGCGGGCAGGAACATGCCTGGCTGCAACTGCTCCACATTGGTCACCGTGCCAGAGAAGGGCGCGCGCACCACGGAATGTTGCAGCTCGCGCTGTGCCTCTAGCAGATTCGCCTGGGCCTGCTTGTATTCAGGTGTGTCTTTGGGGTTGATGTCGGGGTTATCCTGCAATTTCACCAATTGCTGCCCCGCCGCCTGTTCCAGTTCGGCCAGATGCTCCTGGTCGGCTTGCAGGGTGAAGCGCGCGTCATCGGTCTCGGCACGCGTTGCCCCGCCTGTAGCCACCACGGCCTGGTACCGGGCCAAATCGGCCTTATCCTTTTCAACCTGCACCTCGGCGCTTTGCACCTGCGCCTGCGCTTGCTGGTAGCCATGGCGGGCGGCCTTAATGCCTTCCACCGCCTGCTCCAGCTCCGCCTGGGCGCGTTCCAGCGCAATTTTGTATTGCTCCTGGCCAATGGCGAACAGTTTCTGCCCCGCCACCACATGCTGGTTGTCGTGCACATAAACCGCGTCCACCACGCCGGACACATCGGTGGAGAGTGAAACCTTTGCGGCGTCAACATAGGAATCGTCGGTCCACACGGTGCCGCCGCCGAACAGCCAGATGAAGAACGCCGCCAGCAGCACCACGGCCACGCCGCCAATCATCAGCACAGGGCGCAACAGCCGGCTGCGGTTCATCCTCTGTACCGCGGCAAGGCCAGACTCGGACGCTGTTTGCTCGCGTCCTGCAATATTTGCCTGCGACATTGTTAAGTTCATCCCCTCGAATAATTTCTACAATCTTGCCGTTTATAATATTTTGCCGTGCTATTCTGCGGCGCGCTGGGTCAGGTCCTGGCCATGCTCAATGCTCAGCACATTCGCCTTCATGCGCAGTAAACCATCAACCATCACTTCACGTTGTTCAGTATTTAAGTTTGAGCCGATAAAATCGGTCAAAGTCTTCAGTTCGGTGTTTATATCCGCCAGCAGTTTTTCGGCCGGTGGCAGCAGATGCAGCCGCCAGATCCGCCGGTCTTGCTCATCGGCACGGCGTTCCAGCATACCAGCCGCTTCCAGGCGGTCCACCAGCCTGGCCACGGTAATAGGCTCCACTTCCAGAATATCGGCCAGCTCTTTCTGGCTGCGCCCCGGGTCGTGAGCCAGGCGGCGCAGAATGCCCCATTGCGCGCGGGTCATGCCCATGCGCCGGGCGCGCCTATCTGCCTCCACGCGGATAAGCCGCGCCACATCGTGCATCAGGATGAACAGGTCGCGTTCGAATTCAGTGCCCATAGCCGCCACATAATAAGCATGCTTATAAGAAGCAATATGGTTGTTTCCGCCTAGCTGACCAGCGCGCTGTGCAATACGGGCTCAATGCCGCCCAGGGCAATCTGCACGCCGATGCCCAGCAGCAGGAACGCGGCCAGGCGCGAGACGGCGGCGCGCCCGGTATCGCCCAGCATGTCCGAGAGCCTGTCGGACATGGCATAGGCGGCCCAGATGCAGAGAGACATGACCGCCACCGCCAGCGTGGCGCCGGCATAAAACGCGCCCATGAGCGCCAGCCTGTCTGGCCGCGCCGCGCCTAATGAAATGGCCACGGCAATGGTGCCCGGCCCGGCGGTGAAGGGCAGGGTGAGCGGGAAGAAGGCGTATGTACTGAGATTATGCGGCAGCGCCGCCTCCACTGGTTTGGCCTGGTCCTGCTTGCGCTGTGCGGCGGTATCGGGGGCGGAGAGCATTTCGTAAGCGCGGATGGACACCACAAACCCGCCCGCGATGCGGAGCGCATCCAGCGAGACGCCGAAAAACCGCAGCACGGGGCTGCCCAGCACCAGCGCTCCCAGCATGATGAAAGTGGAGTATATGGCCACCTTGCGCGCCAGTGCCACGCGCTGTGCATGGCTATGCCCGGCCGTGACCTCGTTGAAGATAATGGCGCTGCCAGGCGGGTTAAGGATGGAGAATAGCGCTGGAAACGCCAATAAAAATGCCGAGACCGCTTCACCGAACATTCGTGTCCCTCCTCTGGGCGCAGCCTGCGCCATAAGCCCCTGCGCGGTAGCCTCGCCACGCAAGGCACCGCGCCAAGCCGTACCGAGACCATATCATACGTCAACGAATGCCCTGTTGCGGCGGCCATGACGAAAATGTCTGGCGGCAAAATCGCAACGTCCTTGCTGCCGTTCGAGGGTTCAACCCGAAGGCGAGGGATGACTAAAACCCCGCCATCTCCCTGAACTCCTGCTCCGTCAACATTCGTACCCCCAGCTCCGCCGCCTTTTTGGCCTTGCTGCCGGCATCCTCGCCCGCCACCACAAAATCCGTCTTTTTAGAAACGGATTCCGTCACCTTCGCCCCCAGCGCCTCGGCGCGCGCCTTGGCCTCGGGCCGGGCCATGGAGAGTGTGCCGGTAAACACCATCACTTTCCCCGCGAAGGGCGAGTCCACCACCGCCGCGCTCACCGCGTCCAGCACATGCACCTCACGCTCCAGCGCCACCAGGGTTTGCAGATTATGCGCCTCGGCAAAAAACGCCGCGAGGTCTGATGCAATGGCCGGGCCGATGCCGGAGATGGACCCCAGCTCCAGCCGCGAATCCGAGCCGATGACCACCGCCGCTTCCATCCCCGTTTTCCAGGGCGTATAGCTGCCATAATGCCGTGCCAGCAGCTTGGCGTTGTTTTCGCCAATCCGCCTTATGCCAAGCGCGTAGATAAAACGCTCCAGCCCAATTTCGCGCCGTGCCGCAATCGCCGCCGATAATTTGGCGGCGGAAACCGGCCCCCAGCCTTCGCGCTCTGCAATTTCCGCCTCATGCGCGGGCAGGGCAAAAATATCTGCCGGCGTATGCAGCCAGCCGGCCTCGTAAAATTCCCGCACGGTCTTCTCGCCCATGCCCTCAATATCAAACGCCCCGCGCGAGCAGAAATGGATCAGCCGCTCCACCATTTGCGCCGGGCAGGAGAGCCCGCCCGTGCAGCGCCGCACCACATCATCATCCGCCCGCACGGCAAGGCTGCCGCAAACCGGGCAATGAGCGGGGAATTTATAAGCCTCCCCGCCGCCCGATTTCAGCACGCCGAGAATCTGCGGAATCACATCGCCCGCGCGCTGCAGCTCCACCACATCGCCAATCCGCACATTTTTGCGCGCAATCTCATCCTCATTATGCAGCGTGGCGTAGGTTACCAGCACGCCGCCCACATTCACCGGCTTCAGCCGTGCGCGCGGTGTAAGTGCCCCGGTACGGCCCACCTGTATTTCAATATCCTCCAGCACTGTGCTGGCTTTTTCCGCCGGAAACTTCCACGCGCAGGCCCAGCGCGGCGCGCGCCCCACAAAGCCAAGGCGGCTTTGCAGGCGTAAATCATTCACTTTATACACCACGCCATCAATGTCGTAAGGCAGCGCGGCCCGTTGCGTGCCAATGTCCTCCTGGAACGTCTCAGCTCCATCCTCCGCCAAAAGTTTCGAGAGCGGATTTACCTCGAACCCCCAGCGCCGCAGCGTGGCCAGATAGTCCCAATGCGTTTCCGCCACGGGCACGGATGTTTCGCCCTGCGCATAGGCAAACAGCGAGAGTTTGCGCCTGGCGGTTATCGCGGCATCCAGTTGCCGCAAGCTCCCCGCCGCAGCATTGCGCGGGTTGGCGAATTGCCTTTCCTGGCTTGAATTCAGCGCCATGAAATCCGCCTTGGTCATGTAAACCTCGCCGCGAATTTCGATAAAGCCGGGTGCATCCTTGGGCAGCATGCGTGGCACATCCAGCGTGAGAATATTCGCCGTCACATCCTCGCCCTCGGTCCCATCGCCGCGCGTTGCCGCGCGCACCAAATGCCGCCCTTCATAGGTCAGCGAGATGGAAAGCCCATCAATCTTCGGCTCCGCCACAAACTCCCATGTGCCATCCTGGCCCAGGAAGCGCTTTTTACCCTGCCAGAACTCCCTGAATTCTTCAGCATCAAACACATTTTCCAGCGAGAGCATAGGCGTGCGGTGCCGGACCTTCTTAAAGCCCGAGGCTGGCCGCGCCCCCACTTCCGCCAGCGCCCCGGCCATATCCCGCCATTCAGGATGCGCCGCCAGAATCGCCTCGGCCTCACGGCGCATGGCGTCGTATTCAGCATCGGTTATCTCCGGCGCATCGCGCTCATGGTATGCCGCGTTGGCAGCGTCTATGCGCGCCAGAATTTCCTGTAGCTTCGCTTTGTCACTCATCTCGCCAGCAAACTTTCCGCCGCCTGCCGCGCGGCATCCGTAATCACCTCACCGGCGAGCATGCGCGCAATCTCCTCGCGCCGTGCATCTTCGTCCAGCATATCCACCCCGGTTACGGCACGCCCGCCCGCCATGCGCTTGGCCACGCGCATCTGCGCCGCTGCGCGCGCCGCCACTTGCGGGGAAGGCGTTACCACCAGCACCTGCACGCCTTCCGCCACACGGGCCAGGCGCTCGCCCACGGCCGCTGCCGTGGCGCCGCCAATGCCGCTATCCACCTCGTCGAAAATCAGCGTCTCTACCCCGCCGCCCGCCGTGAGCACCACTTTCATGGCCAGCATCAGGCGCGAAAGCTCGCCGCCCGAGGCAATCTTGTCCAGCGCGCCCGGCGGCTCGCCAGGGTTGGTGGCGATAAGGAATCGTATCGAATCGGCGCCCCGTGGCCCCCAGCTGGATTCGGACAGCATGGCGCGCTCCACCACAAACCGCGCCCGTTCCAGCTTCAGCGGCGGCAGCTCGGCGGCAATGGCCTTTTCCAGCCGCCGCGCCGCCTTCTCGCGCAGGTCCGAGAGCGCAGCCGCCTTCTCCACATAATCCGCCCGCAGCCGCGCAACCTCCTTGGCCAGCGCGGCGATATCGGCCACACCGCTTTCCAGCGCCGCCAGCCGCGCGCGTAAATCGGCGTAAAATTCGGCGAGGCCCGCCACCTGCACCCCATGCTTGCGGGCCACCGCGCGCAGGGCGAAAAGCCGCTCCTCCACGGCCTCCAGGGCGCGCGGATCATCCTCTTCGGCCGCTGCCATACGCTCCATGAAATCCTCGGCCTCGGCCAGGGCCACTTCCGCGCGCTCTACCGCCGCCATGGCGGGGCCAGCCGGGTTTACCTGCCCCGCCGGCACGGTTATGCGCGCCAGTGCCCGCGCCGCGCCGCGCAAGGCCGCCGCCGGGCCTGCCTGGCGCCTGTCCCTGGGCCGCAATTCGGCAATAGCAGCGGCAATGGCCTCGGCCCGGCGTTCGCCCGCCTGCAGACGCAGCCGTTCGGCGGCCAGTTGCTCTTCCTCACCTGCCACAGGGTTCAGCGCGCCCAGCTCATCGGCGGCATGGCGCAAAAATGCTTCTTCCCGCGCCGTCTCTTCAATCTGCTTCTCCGCCTCGGCTAGTCTTGCCGCTGCCCCGCGCCATTGCTTATGTGCCGCCGCCACGTCCTCGCGCGCCGCTCCTGGCACACCGAAGGAATCCAGCAGCGCCATATGGTTGGCCGGGTCCGCCAGCCCCACCTGCTCGTGCTGGCCCTGCACCTCTATCAGCAGCGCCGCCAGGGTTTTCAGGAAGCCCACGCTCACCGGCTGGTCGTTCACCAAGGCACGCGAGCGCCCGTCGCGCCCCACAATGCGCCGTACCAGAATCTCGCTGCCCGAATCGAGCCCCTGTTCCGCCAGTAGGGCCATAGCGGGATGGCTATCCGGCACGGTAAAGCTGGCCGCCACCACCGCCTGCGCGGCTCCGGCGCGGATCAGCCCGCTATCCGCCCGCGCGCCCAGCGCAAGCCCTAGGCTGTCCAGCAGAATCGACTTACCCGCCCCGGTCTCGCCGGTAAGCGCCGTCAGCCCAGCGGCAAAATGCAAATCCAGCCGCTCGATCAACACTACATCGCGGATCGAGAGTGTCTGCAGCATTCCTTACCCTAGAATGGCCAGTACCAATGGTGTTCCTTGGGGGCTACCAGCGGCGTAGCCTGCGAGCCATTGGCCGCCTGCGCTTCCTCCGAGGTATTCACCAGCCCATGGTCTTTCAATTTGCTATAGGCCACCGCGTACCAGCCGCTGCCCGGGTAATTATACCCCAGCACCGAGGCCGTGCGCACCGCCTCATCCGCCAGGCCAAGGTTTAGATACACTTCCACCAGCCGCTCCAGCGCCTCGGGCACGTAAGTCGTCTGCTGGTAATTCGTCACCACATACTGGTAGCGCCCCACGGCGGCGGCATATAGGTGCTGCTTCTCATAATAACGCCCGATCACCATGTTGTGCCCGGCCAGGCGGTTATAGGCCAGGCGCAGCTTTATGCGCGCATCGCGGGCATAGGCGGTGTCGGGGTAGCGCGTAATCACGTCATTCAGCGCCGAGATGCTTTCATACGTCGCCGTCTGGTCGCGGTTCACGTCGCCAATCTGCTCGTAATAGCAAAGCGCCTTCAGGTAATAGGCGTAGGCTGTTTCCTGGTCTTCCGGGTAAAGCTGGATGAAATGGTTGAGCGAGCTTACCGCATCCTCATAATCCATGTTCTTGTATTGCGCGTAGCCCACCAGCAATGCGGCATGAATGGACCAGGTGGAGTAGGGGTAGTTTTCCTCCACCACTTCAAAATCCTTGGCCGCGCGGTCATAATCCCCCTTATCCAGGTAATGCATGGCCATGGCGTAGGCCTTATCCGGAGGTGGGATGACACCCTGGGGAAAATCTCCATTCTTGGTGGCGCTGTTAAGGAAGGCAGAACACCCGCTTAGGCCAAAGGCCAGAGAGAGCAGGGCGGCGCGGGTCAGGCCAGAGGAAAATTTTATCATCGCGTGCGGCTTATAGCAGTTAATCCAGGAACATGAAGCCATAGGGCGCGCCGCATGGCTATGGCCCGGGCATCTGAAAGAGATGATGAATGTATAACGGCAATGCAATGGCATTCACCAAAGCCATGGCGCAGGCGGGCAGCGTAAACCAGCCTGGAATAGGGTGGGGCAAGGCGCCGAGACGCAAAAAACGTCCCGCCCAGGGGAGCAGAAACACTAGAAACGGCAAAAGTGGCAGATAATAGCGCGGCTGTACCCCCTCGATCCAGCCGAGTCCCACCCTGGTGAAGGTAAGATACATGGAGAGTTCCATACCGGTGAACGCGCCGAACAGCGCCAGCGCCGCAAACCCCGCATCGCCCGCCCGCCACCCCGCCACCGGGCGCGAAACCAGGCTGCCGCAGAGCGCCGCCAGGAACGAGGCCGCCAGGAGCGGATATTCCCACGGCCAGATCAGCACCGTATCGCAAGAAACCATGCCGAGAAGCCGAGTCCAGCTTATGTGCCAGTTCAGGAGCAGCGTATGGAGTGGCAGCCAGGGCATTTGCCAGGGGTGCGCCAGCAGCACGCGCAGATTCGCATACGGGTCCACATGGGTGAGCATTGTTCCCGCGGGCCCGTGCCAGAGCGGCCCAGGCGCGTAAGGCGGGCGCTGATACGGGATGAACCCGGTATGGATACAATGCAGCAGCCACAGGGCCACTGCCACGCAGGCCAGCAGAACCATGACCAGCCTGCGTGGCAAGCCGGTGGCAGCCAGTGGCGGCAAGCAGAAGCCCAGCAGCGCCACGTAAGGGGTTTTCGCGCATATCCCGGCCAGCATCAGCGCCAGCGCCACGCCCCAGCTTTTATCCCGCCGCGTCAACAAAGCAGCGGCCAGGGCGAACGACGCGATCAGCAGGCCGTCCTGATTATAGGAGCTGGCGAGATTCACCGTGGTCGGCAGCGTCAGCACGGCAAAAATCAGCCCATTCCCGGTCCGCGCCAGCCCGATGGCGGCAGCACCCGCCGCCAGAAACGCCAACAGCATGCCCACCCGCCCGGCATAATAGGCGTAAACCGGCATTACCCCCACAGCCTGCGCGCCTAGTATCGCCAGCGCGGCGGGGCTGTAGAGGAGCGGAAAATACTCCACCATCTGGGTTGGAAAATATTGCAAGCCTGGAAACCACGGGATCTGCCGCAGGAGCAGCCTGTCTTCTTGCCGCACGGGCTTGTCCGGGAAGGCATGGATGAATTCCTTGCTAAACATCACCCCAAAAATCCCGCCATCAATCATCACCCCTTGGTCGATCATGAAATGCGGAAAGCTGGGCGGCGGTTTCACGCCGAAGATCTCCCCATGGCGTAGCGCATCGGCCCGCGCCGCATGGGCGAACTCATCGGGAAACATGCCGACAGGCGCCAGCAGCGCGCAGCCCAGCCCGGTTGGCAGGGCACAGAGCAGGAAGAGCATGGCCAGCCTGCGCGGAGATGAGAGGAGTGTTTGCAGCCAAAGCATCAAGGTCCCGCTCCATGATAAAGCCGCCAAACAAGCCACGGCAGCGCTACGAGGTTAATTCCCGCTAACGCCATGGCGGGGCCGCAGAATAGCCCCTCCGGCAGCCGTACCCGTGCCAAACCGCTCCCCAGCCCGGCCAGGACGAAAATGAAAAAAGGCAGAAACGGCAGGAAATAACGCCCTTGCACACCCATCGCCACCAAATACCCTGCCGGGGTGAAGGTGAGGTACATGGACAGCTCCATGCCCAGAAACGCGGCGAATACGGCCAAACAGGCCAGCATGCCGTCGCGCATCCTCCAGCCGCGCGCCCGGCCCGCGAGCGCCCCGAGCATCGCCATGCCAAGCGCCGCCACCAAGGCCGGATATTCCCACGCCCAGATCAGCCCATGGTCGCACCCCACCATGCCCAAAATCAGCCGCCAGGTTTGCGGCCAGAAAAAAATGAGGGTGATAACCGGCAGCCGCACAATTTCCCACGGATGGGCCAGCAGAACCTGGATGTTGTCACTGGGCTGGGCGCTGTGCAGCCACACGCTTCTATTGCCCGGCCAGAGCGGGGCGGGGTGGTAGGGCGTAACCGGCGCGGGGATGAAGCCGCCATGCAGCACATGCAGCAGCCATAAGCCCGGCAGCAGCGCGGCCAAAGCCACGCCCAGCAGCCGCTTATGCAGCCCCGGCGCCAGCAAGGGCGTCAGGCCGAGAAGCAGGAGTGGCGCATAGGCCAGCTTGGCGCTCACCGTCAGGCTCAGCACGGCAAGCCCCGCCGCCCAGGCGCGTATCTCTGTCCTGGTCAGCAGCGCGGCCGCCAGCGTGAACCCGGCCACCATTGGCGCATCCTGGTTGAAGGAGCCGGCGAGGTTGAGCAGGGTAGGCAGGGTGAGCACGGCAAAGAGCAGCGTCCCGCCAAAACGTGCCAGCGCCAGCGCCGCCGCACCCAGCGCAACATAGCAAAGCAGCATCGCCACCCGCCCCAGCAGCAGCGCATGCAGCGGCGAAAACCCAACCACCTGGCCCGCCAGCAGCCCCAGCGCGGCGGGAATGTAGAAAACCGGCAGATACTCCACCATCTGCGTCGGCCAGTATGAGGCCTTGCCCCACTTCACCTCCTCCGCCTGGTGTTGCACCCGCGCGGGCGTGCCGCGCCCGGCGGTCAGCCCCACCCATTGCGGAATCACCAGCACATCGAACAGTCCCTTGTTCAACGGCACCCCTGCCGTGGGCGTCATGGGCGGAAACCCCGGCGGCGGTCTCATGCCAAACACATGGCCGTAGCGCAGCCCGTCGGCGCGGATGATATGCGCCATTTCATCAGGAAACTGCCCGATGGGCGTGAGCAGCGCGCTGGCCAGCCCCGTGGGCAGGGCGCAACACATAAACCACCAGGCCAGCACGCGCGGGCGCGCCAAGGCGTTGAGCCATTTGTCAAAAAGATGGAGAGACAGGGCCATGACGATCAGCCAGGGACACGGAATTTAGAGAAAAATCAATAGACTTCCCCATCTCTCCGGGGCGCAAAACGATATTGGCTTGACATCGCCCCGCGTGGGACTAAACCACGCCGCATCTCCAACCAGACATCCCTGGCCAGAAGCCTGGGATGCTCAAGCCGTTTCCTGCCCCAGTAAAGGGCGGATGCGCATACCCACCGGGCCAACGGCCCGTATATTTAAGGACAACCCCAGCCACATGGCTTCTTCCCACGCAATGCGTCATTCCGGCGCTCCCGCCTATTCTGGCCCCGATGATTTCGCGGCCCTTCTGGATTCCTCCCTTGGCGCCGGCGGCGGCTTCGAGGGTTCTGTCGTCTCCGGCACAGTGCTGCGGATTGACGACGATTACGTCATTGTCGATGTCGGCCTGAAATCCGAAGGCCGCGTGCCGCTGCGGGAATTCGCAGCCGTCGGCGCCAAGCCGGAAGTGAACACCGGCGATGTGTACGATCTTTACATCGAGCGTTACGAGGACAAGGACGGCGCCATGGTGCTGTCGCGCGAGAAGGCGCGCCGCGAGGAGTCCTGGACCCAGCTCGAGAAGGCCTTCGAGGCCCAGACCCGTGTGAACGGCGTTATCCATGGCCGCGTGAAAGGCGGCTTCACCGTCGATCTCGGCGGCGCCACGGCGTTCCTGCCCGGCTCACAGGTCGATATTCGCCCGGTGCGCGATGTTGGCCCGCTCATGGGCGTGGCCCAGCCCTTCCAGATTTTGAAGATGGACCGCCAGCGCGGCAACATTGTTGTCTCTCGCCGCGCGGTGCTGGAAGAAACCCGCGCCGAGCAGCGCTCCGAGCTGATCCATGGCCTGAAGGAAGGCCAGATCCTGGACGGCGTGGTGAAGAACATCACCGATTACGGCGCGTTCGTGGATTTGGGCGGCGTGGACGGGCTGCTGCACGTTACCGACATCGCCTGGAAGCGTATCAACCACCCGGCCGAGGCCCTGGTTATCGGCCAGCCGGTCAAGGTGCAGGTCATCCGCTTCAATGCCGACACGCAGCGTATCTCGCTGGGCATGAAGCAGCTTGAGGCCGATCCGTGGGAAGGTGTGGACGCCAAGTATCCGCCCGGCATCAAGGTCTCGGGCCGCGTCACCAACATTACCGATTACGGCGCCTTCGTGGAGCTGGAAGCCGGCGTCGAAGGCCTGGTGCACGTGTCCGAGATGTCTTGGACCAAGAAGAACGCGCACCCTGGTAAAATTGTTTCCACCAGCCAGGAAGTGGACGTGGTGGTGCTGGATGTGGACGCCTCCAAGCGCCGCATCAGCCTGGGCCTGAAGCAGGTTGCCCGCAACCCGTGGGAAGAGTTCCAGGACGAGCACCCGATTGGCTCCGAAGTCGAGGGCGAAATCCGCAACATCACCGAATTCGGCCTGTTCATCGCGGCTGGCCCGGAAATCGACGGCATGGTCCACATGTCGGATATTTCCTGGGAAGAGTCCGGCGAGGCCGCCATCGCCAAGTACAACAAGGGCGATACGGTCAAGGCCAAGGTGCTGGATGTGGATGTCGAAAAGGAGCGCATCTCGCTCGGCATCAAGCAGCTCGAGGTTGATCCCGCCGCCGGCGTGCTCGACCGTATCCACAAGAACCAGGTCGTTACCTGCATTGTTACAGCGGTGCAGAGCAACGGCATCGAGGTGAAGGTGGACGACGTGCTGACCGGCTTCATCCGCCGCGCCGAACTGGCCCGCGACAAGGCCGAGCAGCGCCCCGAGCGCTTCGCGGTGGGCGACAAGATCGATGCCAAGATTACCGCGGTGGACCGTGCTGCCCGTAAGCTGCAGCTCACCATCAAGGGCAAGGAAATCGACGAGGACAAGCAGGCCATCACCGATTACGGCTCGTCCGACTCGGGCGCCTCGCTCGGCGATATTCTGGGGGCTGCCATCCGCCGTCGCAACCAGCAGACCGAAGATTAACAATCCGGGGGGCTTGGCCCCTTCGCCCGAAACCCAAGGGCTCCGGCCCTTGGGTTTTTGCGCCTCAAAAAATGGGCGCCAAATAAAAAGGCCTGCCTCAGCCGTATTATGGCTGGGGCAGGCCTTTTTTATTCAAACTTGCTTTATAGCAATATCCGATCAGCTTGAATCGAAGATTTAAGCTGATCGAATGAAATTGCTCGCCCAAGAAAATTTATAGCGTTTCCGATTGATCGGATACTCTAGGTGCCGGGAACCGCGTTACCCTTGGTCTTCATGCATTGCGCATAGGCAATGTTGTAGGATTGCTGCATGTTCCCGCTCTGCTGGTTGGATTTGTGGGCGCCGTAGACCATGCCGCCGAGCAACCCTGCGCCGGCGCCAATGGCGGCACCCATGCCCGCATTGCCCGCTGCCGCCCCCAGCAGCGCACCCGCCGCTGTGCCGCCCACCGTGGTGGCCGCCGCCGTGCCGGTGGGGCTGCTCAACCCGCTTGATTGCGGCTGGTAGCTCTGGCTCTGCGCGAAGGAGCGGCACACCGCGTCGTCATTCTGGAACTGTGCCAGTGATTTATGCGGCCCGGGCATGACCGCGATTGTCGGCCCCGTGGGCATGGTTGGCTGGCAGCCGCTTAGGGCAAGCAGCCCCGCCAGGGGTAGGGTTAACCATTTAGAGTGCATGAATTACCTCCGTTCGAATTCGTATCAACCAGATGACGGCCGCTCCACAAATGGTCAGGTTGCAGCGCCGGATCAACGGGAGGCATTAAAAAATGCCAAGGCTGGTTGCGGTGTTGCCACACCTGGGCGGGATGGGGCTTTAGCCGTCCGCCAGATGCTTATAGCGCCTCGGAGCCTGGCACCACCGGACGGCTTTCGCGCGAGCCGCGCATGCGCTTATCCGGCTCCTTGGGGTCATTGGGCGAGATCTCGATATAATCGCCGTAAACAGCGAGAATAGTGCCGACGAAGGGAAAATCTCCCAGCTCTGGCACACGGTAGCTCACCGTATCACCCGGCTTGAACGTCTCCGGGTTGAAGTTGAATTCGAACGGGCAGGACTCCCCGCTTTGTCCCATGTTTTCCATCATATCCTCCATATCAGCCGGCATGCCGGTTCGTGAGGGGAGTTTACAATATATAATGGCTCATTGCCCATGGGGTGGCACGCCGCCGGGGCGATTCTGCCGGGCGAGCATAACGCGGGCATGAATCCGCAGCCTGACGATATTTCCCACCGCCCCCTGGTCTGCCACCATGCCGAATGCCGAGCGTTTCAGTTTGCCGGTGACATAGAAATCCGCCGTGCCGGCTTCGTCCGAGCTGGCCGGCGCGCGCAGCAAGGTGGCATCCATAAGCTGGGGGCGGGTTATGCCGCGTATGGTGAGCGCGCCCATAATAATATAATGCCCCGGCTTGCCTGGTGTAATGGACAGGCTGCGGAACCGTATATGCGGATGGGCGCTGGCATCGAAATAGGCGGGTGATTCCAGCATTTGCACGCCCGGCGGCCATGACAGGGTGATGGCGGTGTCATCCAGCGTTACATCCACCGAGCTGTTTTGCGGATGCTGGAAATCCAGCGCCAGATGGCCGGTGAATTCGCGGAAATAGCCCTGTGTGGCGATTAGCCCGGTGGTTGAGAACGCGATGGTGGCATAGCGCTGGTCGAGCTTGTAGGGCACAGGCTTGGCCGCCACCGGCAGGCTTGCCGCCAGGAGCAGGCAAAATGCTCCGCACCGCCAGACTGCCTGCATCGTCATGTCTTGTCCCTCCAGGGCCGCCGCACGCGGGCCGGATGCGAGCGAGCCATGGGCAGCGTAAGCGGCGCAATAGAATTCACGCGGCGTGACGAGGATTTAATCATTCCCCGCCGCCATGCGTTTCTATTTGTAGATACGGCTCAGCCGCTCATCCTTGGTCTGCTCCCATTCCTGGTAATCCGCATTGTTCGGCAGAGGGTAGCGCGCATACTGAACATCACGCGCGACATTGAGCAACTCGGCAAGCGATAAAGATTTGCGTCGCGTTCCCACCAGCGCGTTGACCAGGGTTGCGATCTCAGTGCGCCGCTCCTGGTTCACCAGCAAATCGAGCCGCAACCGGATCTGCTTCAGTTCTTCGAGCATGGCGGCCGAATCTTCATTCATGTTGTCTGCTCCTTAGGTTTGCGGCGTAGAAAAATTTCTGCCCCGGAGTCCAGTTTATAGCACCCGCCCGGCAACCGCATCCAGCTTCTTCAGCGCCGCGGCGCCGCGTGCATCTGGTGCTGTAATCAGCGCGTGGGTCAGCGCTGTATCGCACCCCGCATGGCAAACCGGGCGCGGGGCGGAAATGCGCGGCAGTACGTCCTTAACCAAGGCGCGTGCCTTGCCGGCATTGCCCAGCAGCACCTTCACCACCTGCTCAACCGTTACGGCATCGTGCTCTTCGTGCCAGCAATCATAATCCGTCACCATCGCAACGGATGCGTAATCAATTTCCGCCTCGCGTGCCAGTTTCGCTTCCGGCATGTTGGTCATGCCGATGACCGAGCAGCCCCAGCTGCGGTACAAATTGCTCTCCGCCAGCGTGGAGAATTGTGGTCCTTCCATAACCAGATACGTGCCGCCCCGTGTATGCGGCAGGTTCAGTGCCTTCAGGCTTGCCTCCAGCGCGTCGCCCAAACGCGGGCAGGTGGGGTGCGCCATGGAGACATGCGCCACGCAGCCTGGCCCGAAAAAGCTTTTTTCGCGCGCGAAGCTGCGGTCGATAAACTGGTCCACGATCACGAAATGTCCAGGCGGCAACTCTTCCTTCAGCGAGCCGACGGCGGACATTGAAAGAATATCCGTAACACCCAGGCGCTTCAGCGCATCTATATTGGCGCGGTAATTGAGCGAGGAGGGTGAAAGCCGGTGCCCGCGCCCATGCCGGGGCAAAAACACCACCTTGGTGCCCTGAAAATTGCCAGTGAGGAACTCATCAGACGGATCTCCCCAGGGTGTGTCTATTTTAACCCATTTCGTATCTGCCAGTCCCTCTATGTCATACAGCCCCGATCCTCCGATCACACCGATGACCGGCTGCTTCGCTCCGCTCATGCTCCAACTCCCCGCAAGATACGCGGCCCGTTTACGGGTTTTTGCCTGGCTTGGCCATGGCGCCGCCCTGCCCTAAACTGAGGGCCTATAAACAGGAGGAATGATATGCGCCGCCTTATTCCCGCCTTGGCAGCCACGCTTCTCGCCACGCCCGCCCTGGCGGGGCAGATGCCAAACCTCGTCCCTAGCCACGATGTTACGGGCAGCTACCTTGTCACCAGCCGCGAGGGCGCCCGCACGGTTATGGTGGAATACAGTAAATCCGCCAATGTGCTGCGCTTAAGCCCGCGGAATGGGCAAGGCTACCTGCTATACGATTTTTCGTCGCGCGACGCGAAAATGGTGCTGCCCGAAATGCAGCGCTATATGGATCAGCCCGGATTCGCCCGCCGCGCTCAGGCCCTGCAGGCTGCGGATGGCAATAATGTGCGCATCAGCAAAACCGGTACTGAGACCATTGCCGGGCATGAGTGCACGGACTACACCGCCACGAATACAACCAAGGGCACCAGCTCCACTTTTTGCGTTACCGCCGGTGGCGTGCTGCTAAAACTCGCATCGCCTGGCACCAGTGCCGTGGCGCAGAGCATTTCCTACGATACAGTGCCCGCCACCGACGTGCAGCTTCCCGCCGGGTATACCCAGCTCGCCATGCCAAAAATGCCTGGCATGGGCAATATGGGCATGGCGGCCCCAGGGGGGGTGGGCAATATGGGCGGCGTGCCGGGCATGGGGGGGATCACCCCGCCGGACGGCCAAACGCCGTAGGCTAGTGTGATGGTTCTGAAATTCGTGATATGAAATATCGCGAATTTCAGAGCCGGGACACTAGAGCCGGATGATTTCAGACCGGATCACATTGTGATCCGATCACAAATCTGAATCTGTCTCTCAATCGATGAAGTAGAGCGCGATTCAGACGTTCGGATCGCGCGCAAAGCGAGCGCATCTCAAGTCATCGCGCTAATGGAGGTTTTGGCTTATCTATGGGGTTGAATTTTAAGCTGCCCCGGTACCGGCTGAGTTCAACCGCAATTTAATGCGAAGCCGCTCCGAGAATCTGGATGTTGCGGTTCACACGCTGCTTATATTCGCGTGGCGTTTCGCCCGTGGCGCGGCGGAACGCCACGGTAAAGTTGGAAGAGGCGGTGAAATTCATGGCGCCAGCCACCGATTTTATACTCATGCCCGCCTCGATCAATTTTTTTGCCTGGGTCATGCGGTGCTCCAGCACATAATGGCCGATTGAACGGCCGCGGCTGATGCGAAAGGCGCGTGTAAGGTGGCGCACTGAAATATTGCACAAGGCCGCCAACTCCGCCACATTTGGCGGGTTTAGGCCGTTCGCCAGCCGCTCATCGATGAGACGCAGGCGCCAAGGGGCTAGCCCGCCAAGGGCTTTTTCTTCGTCAAGCCCCTGAATATAGCGCGCCAGTTCAATAACAACCTGTGCTGCCATCAACTCGATCATGTTGTGGCTCGCCAGCCCGGGCGCGCGCGCTTCCTCGCCAATGCGAAAGAGTAAATGGCGTATGTCGTGGCTGGTAATATCAAGGCACCCTTGCAGGCGCCGGCTTGTCCAGTCCAGGTGGCAATCAAAATACCGCTGTAATATACTCGGCGCAAAATCGAGCACGATGGAATTTTGATGCTGACAGCCGCTTTGCGCGTGCATGAATTCCCCGCCGGGGATAAGAAATAATTCGCCGATTGGCTCAAACCGGTGCGGCCCCCAATGCGCGGGGTAGCTGCCCCGGGCGAGTTCCGAGCGCGGCAAGAGCGAGAGTTCCAGATGGTGGTGCGGCTGAGCGCCGCTGCTATCGATGCGAGCAGCCCAGCTTTTGCGAATGATACGGATGCTGCCGAACGAGATCGGCAGCTCGGCATCTATGGCTTCCATATTTCCTCCATTGGCGGGGTGCGCCGCAAACAGGGTTGTAACGGAAGGGCGGTGGCGGCGTAAATTATCTAAACCGGCCTAATCGGCCATAATAATGCAATAAGGACTCATCCAGCGTCGATGACCCGCTTGGTCTGGGCCAAAAAGTCAATATGCGCATCCATATCGCGCGGCAGCCCCTTGTTCATGGAATGCACCGTGCCATGCGTGCCGCCCGCATCGCGGAAGGTTTTGATGGCATCCGCCGCTTCTTGCTGGTTGCGGGCAAAAATTGTCAGTAATTCGCGGCCAAATGCGTTCTCATCCCGGCCCAAGGCGGCCAGATGATGTTTCACCCGCCCCCAGGCCTCTACCGCGCCTGGGCCGTCCGCGGCGAAGATGAAGCCATCGCCCAGCCTGGCCCCACGCTCATAGGCTGGCTCGCTATGCCCGCCAAGCCAGAGAGGGATTTGCCGCCGTGGCCTGGGGTTAATGCCGGCGCGGTCGATGTGGTCGAACCGCCCCTGGAAGTTTACAACCGGGGTGGTCCAGAGTTCGCGCAAAAGGCCGGTTTGTTCCTCCAGCCGCTTATTCCGGCTCTTAAAATCCTGGCCCAGCGCGTCATATTCCACGTAGTTCCAGCCAATGCCCACACCCAGGCGCAGGCGTTCGCGGCTCAGCAAATCCACATCGGCCGCCTGTTGGGCGACGAGTGCCGTCTGCCGCTGCGGCAGCACCAGCACGCCGGTTACAAATTCCAGCTTTGTGCAAAGTGCGGCGGCAAATCCAAACAGCACGAATGGATCGTGAAAGGAGTCTTTTTCAGTATAAGGCCCGGTCAATTTCGGCTCGCGTCCCTCGTGCGGGGCTTTTACCACATGGTCGTAAGCCATCATGTGTGAGAACCCGAGTTCCTCCGCCGCGTGCACGAATTTGCGTATATCGTCAGGGTTACCGGCCAGTTCGGTGACGGGGTAGGATACGCCGATTTTCATTCCGTTCCTCATGCTGCATTTTTGGCTTGCGTACCGTGTCTTATCCACGCCGCCATATTGGGGCAAGTGCATGCGCTTGAATGACCATACAAGTTTGGCGTGCGGACGGTTTTGTGCTGGTTTTCCGATAAAAATTGTCCGGTTGCATCAGGTTTTCACGCGCCGCATGGTCATGGAGAGACGGAAGCGCGAGGTGGGGTGCACATTAAATGTTACCTGTACTATCTTTCCGTCCGCCGCCTTGTACATTCGCCTTACTTCCAGCGCTGGCGTGCCCTCGCTTACATGGTAGCGCGCGGCCTGCTCGCGCGAGATCAGCACGGCTGTCACCTCCTGCTGCACTTCGGCGATGCTGAGGGCAAACAAATCCTCGATGAGCGGGAAGATTGGCCCGTTATGGCGCGGCAGCAACCGCCCCACGGCGGCATAATCGCGGTTGATATAGTACTCGGTCCAGCAAACTGGCGCCTCTTGCCCCTCTGCCTGGCGAAAGCCGCAAATGGTCAGCCATTCCTCACCGCTGGGCACACCAATGCGCGCCGCGAGCGGCTCGTCCACAACAAGCAGCTTCATCTGCTCAATTTCAAAATGCGTGCCTGCTGTAAAGGTCAGCAGATCGTTGATTGACATGGCATGAAGCACATACATGCCCGGCGCCGCGACGGGCACGACAACGGTGCCAGCCCCTTGGCGGGACATAATCAGCCCGTCATCGCGCAGTTGCCGCAGCGCTTCGCGCACGGTAAAGCGGCTTACGGCAAATCTCGTGCATAAATCATGCTCAGTTGGTAATTGCGCGCCTACCGGGTGAATCCCGCTCAAAATTTCATCCTTCAGCGTGGCGGCCACTTGTAAATAAAGTGGTTGCGTGCATCTGGCGGGTGTGGGTGGCTGACGGTCTTTTCCTTCGCCGCGCCGGTTTGCCGGTTCAATTTTATTGTCCATTGCCTTTGCGATCATCTCTCATTGTGCCGCCGGTCCCCCCGCCGATCGGGACTGGTATGATTTAAACTAACTTATTTCTGGCAAAGATGCTCCAGCTAAACCGGTTTGCCCAGATATGTTTGGGATTTTACCTATCTGGCGCTAGCGGCGTTCCGTGGCCGGTTGGTTTTTTGTATTTGTCCGTACATATTATGCGCAACCTTAAAAAACACATGTAAACGCCATATTTTTGAGGGTTGACCTGAAGCTGATTTGTGGTATCTGTCTGGACATGTTGCCGTCCAAAAGATTACAACAGCTTGGCAGGGCAAAACCTGCTGGCGCAATACTTAGCACTGATTTTGCTCCGCGTTTTTGGGGGCGGGCGGTTATATGGTATTGTGAGGATAATATATCCGTACAAATCGGGCACCATAATCGCTGTGGTGCCGGGTGGAAGGGGTGGTGCCGTGCTGCCACTCATGCCGGTACGGATATTGACGCAACACGGGCCGCGGTGTTCGGTGGGATCCCAAGGGGCAATACGTGTCTGGCTGGCTGGCTTGCCGCGTTTGTCCGTAATTTTCGTCAGTATCCGGGGTCGTCAATGCCCCGTCTGGCGTTGCCATAACAGGAGGGAAACATGGATCAATCTGTCGATTTGTCGACGGAAACCGTGCCGCAACCGGTTATCATTCCGGTCGAGGCTTATATTTCTGAGGAATACGCCAAGCAGGAGCGTACCAAGCTCTGGCAGAAAACCTGGCTGATGGCCGGACGTCTGGAGGATATGCCCAATCCAGGCGATTACCTCACCTTCGAGATCATGGACGACTCAATCCTGGTCACGCGGGACGATGAGAATAATATTCGTGCCTTTCATAATGTATGTATGCATCGCGGGCGCCGCCTGGTGGATAAAGCCTGCGGTGCCAAACAAGGCTGCGGCAATGCCAAGCAGTTCCGTTGCGGCTTTCATGGCTGGCGCTGGAACAACAAGGGCGAAAACGTATTCGTGCAGGAAAAGGCGGACTGGCAAGGCAAGCTCACGCCAGAAAATCTCGCGCTCACCAGCGTGAAATGCGACACATGGGGCGGCTGGGTGTGGATTAACATGGACCCCGGCGCGGAACCCTTGCGCGCTTATCTGGAGCCGGCGGCGAGCATGCTGGACCCGTTCCAGCTTGAGAATATGCGCTACCGCTGGCGCCGCTGGCTGATTGCCGATTGCAACTGGAAGGTTGCGATGGAGGCTTTTTGCGAGACCTACCATGTGCCGGGCACGCATCCTGAATTCATGGCTTTTGGCACGTATAGCGGCTGGTCCAGAGCGCAGGGCAAGCATAGCAATATCGGCTATAACGCGCCCAAGGGGCAGGATGAGAACAAGGCCAAACTGCGCCTTGGCACGGGCGCGGACCCGCGCAAGGCCACGGCGGAAATGCAGCTTTACACCTGGGAACATGCCAACACCAACACCACGGAAACGCTGGTGAAGGCCGCGGTGCGCCTGGTGGATGAACTGCCCGAGGGCACGCCCGCGGGCGAGGTGCTGCAGCATTGGCTGACCTCTGCCCGGCGCGACGATGAGGCGCGCGGTGTATTCTGGCCGGTGGTCGATCCCGAGCATGTCGGCAAGAGCGGCACGTCCTGGCAGATTTTCCCGAACTTCCAGATCGGCCATGCCGTGAACAACATGCTTTGCTATAATGCGCGCCCTTACGGCAACGACCCCAACAAGTGCATCTTCGAAGCGGCTATCTACGAGTTGTTCCCGCCTGGGCAGGAGCCGAAGACGGAATGGATATTCACCCCGCCCGACGACCCGGCTTGGCGTTCGGTTCTGCCGCAGGATTTCGCCAATATGGCGATGGTGCAGCAGGGCATGAAGTCCGCTGGTTTTCCTGGCACCAGGCCAAACCCGCTTCAAGAAGTTGCGGTAAGCAACCTGCACAAGAATCTTTCCAAATATATGGGGGCGGGTGCGCCCAAGCCGCTTGAGTAACGCTGCCTCGCGGTGGCTACGGTGCGCCCGGCTGGCCCGGGCGCGCCCTTTATCAACACTACGCCGGCAAGCGGGGCGTTCAGGGGGTATTAAGTCGTTAAAATGTCAAAAAATGGACCACTTGCCGGTCTGCGGGTCATAGATCTAACCGCCATGGTGATGGGGCCTTATTGCACCCAGATCATGGCGGATATGGGCGCCGACGTTATCAAGGTCGAACCGCCAGCCGGCGACAATACACGCTTCATTTCCGTTGCGCCCGAGGCAGGGCTTGCAGGCGTGTTTGTCAACGTCAATCGCGGCAAGCGCAGCATTGTGCTCGATCTTCGCGAAGAGGCGGATAAGGAGGTGCTGCGCAAGCTCATCGCCACGGCCGACATCTTCATCCACTCGCAGCGCGCCAAGGCCATAGGCAAGCTCGGTTTTTCCTACGCCGAGGTCTCGGCCATAAACCCCACGATTATCTATACTAATTGCTACGGCTATAGCCGGCGCGGGCCGGATAAGAATCTCACCGCCTATGACGATGTAATCCAGGCCGAGTGCGGGCTACCTGCTGTGCAGCAGATGCTTACCGGTGAACCCAACTATGTTGGTACCATTGTGGCCGATAAGGTGGCCGGCCTCACCGCGCTTTATGCCACGACCATGGCCTTGTTTCACCGCGCGCGCACAGGTGAAGGCCAGGAGGTGGAAATTGGTATGTTTGAGACCATGGCCAGCTTCATGCTGGTGGAGCACGCCAACGGCGCCATGTTCACCCCCAAGCTCGGCCCGGCCTTTTACCCCCGCGCCGTGGCGCCTAACCGGCGGCCATACCCCACGAAGGACGGCTATATCGCCGTGCTTGTGTATAACGACAAGCAATGGAACGCCTTTATCAACGCCGTGCAGCCCGTCTGGAATGGCCCGGAATTCGCAACCCTTGCCCAGCGCGCCAAGCAGATTGACCGGGTGTATAACCTCGTCGGCCAGACATTGAAGGAGCGCACCACGGGAGAGTGGCTGGAGCTGTTCCGTGGCCTTGATATTCCCTCCGCGCCGCTACGCACGCCGGATGAATTGTTCGAAAACGAACATCTCAACGCCATCGGCTTTTTTGAAACTGTGGACACGGAATACGGCCCGGTGCGTTTCCCCGGCGTGCCAACCTTGTTCTCTGCAACACCAGGCCGTGTTGCCGGCTTTGCGCCCAAGCTCGGCCAGCACACGGACGAGCTGCTTGCGGAGTTAGGCTTGCCCTCGCGTAACGGCACAGTGCGTTCCACGGAAAACATCATCTGACCAGGGTTTAGTAAAGTGGATTTTTCTCTTAGCGAAGAGCAGCAGACAATCCGCGACGCGGTGCTGAAGCATTGCGCGCAATTCTCGCCGGAATATTGGTTGCAACACGACCATGACGCCACGTTTCCGCATGATTTCTACAAATCTCTGGTCGATGCCGGGTGGCTTGGCATTGCCATGCCCGCGGAATTTGGCGGTTCGGGCCTTGGGATTACCGAAGCCTCTCTGATGATGCAGGCTATTGCGGAATCGGGTGCCGGTATGTCTGGCGCCTCCGCCGTGCATATGCCTGTATTCTCGCTCCAGCCCATCGCCCTGTTTGGCACGGAAGAGCAGAAGCAGCGTATGTTGCCACCCGTGGTGGCGGGGCAGGACCGTGTCTGCTTTGCCGTCACGGAACCCAATGCTGGCCTTAACACCACCGAGCTGAAAACCCGCGCCGAGAAGGTGGAGGGCGGCTATATGGTCAATGGCGAAAAAATCTGGATTTCCACCGCGCAGGTGGCCAATAAGATGCTTTTGCTGGCCCGCACCACCCCGCTGGACCAGGTGAAGCGAAAGACCGAAGGCCTCTCGCTCTTCTACACCGATCTCGACCGCAGCAAGATCGAGGTCCGCCTGATCCACAAGATGGGCCGGCATGCTGTGGACTCCAACATGCTCTTCATCTCAGACCTCTTCGTGCCCGAGGAGGACCGCATTGGCGCCGAAGGGCAGGGGTTCAAGATTATTCTGCACGGCATGAACCCTGAGCGCATACTCATTGGCGCGGAATCGGTCGGAATCGGCCGTGCCGCCATCGCGCGCGCCGCGCGCTATGCCAGGGAGCGCATCGTATTCAACCGCCCCATCGGCATGAATCAGGGGATTCAGCACCCCCTTGCCAAATGCTGGGCGCAGTTGGAGGCGGCCAATCTTATGGTGTTCAAGGCTGCTGCTCTGTTCGACCAAGGCAAGGAGTGCGGCGTGGAAGCCAATGCGGGCAAATACCTGGCGGCGGAAGCGGCTTTCGAGGCCTGCCACACCGCCATGCTAACACTTGGCGGCATGGGCTACGCGCAGGAATATCACATTGAGCGGCTCATGCGTGAAGTGTTTATCCCCCGTACCGCGCCGATCAGCCCGCACATGATCCTCAACTTCCTGGCCGAAAAAGTATTGGACCTGCCAAAATCATATTAACGCCCATCGCCAGGGCGGCTTGCCCAAGCGGGGGGCAGGGTGGATAACAGCCAAGGCCCGGCGGGATTGACCTGCCGGGCCTTGCTCACCTGGGCGAATACTGCGGACGAATGTTAAAAATGGCCAGCCCATGCAGGGCTTGGCGCAGGCGGAGGGAAGTGAATGACGATTCTAGCCGTGCTGGGTGGTACGGGTGCCTTGGGTGGGGCCATGGCCAAGCGCTGGGCGCAGGCGGGCCATGAAATATGGATTGGCTCGCGCGACGCCGTGAAGGCGCAGGCCGCCGCCGCGGCGCTGAAGGCGGAGCTGCCGGATGCGAACATCCATGGCGCCGCCCTGGGCGATGCCGCGCAAAATGCCGGGATTGTTGTGCTTGCCGTGCCCTATGCTTCTCAGCTTGCCACCATCGAAGCCATAAAAGGCCGGGTTGCGGGCAAGATTGTTATCGACACCACAGCGCCGCTTAAGCCCCCCAAGGTGGGCACCGTGCAACTCCCCGCCATGGGCAGCGCGGCTGTTGAAGTGCAGGCCTTGCTGGGCGAGGAGGCGCAGGTTGCCTCCGCCATGCAGACCATCAGCGCGGAAAAACTCGCGCATGACGAACCCATCGAGGCCGATGTATTGGTTGCCGCCGATAAGAAGGACGTGGCGGAGATCGTCATCGGGCTGATCGGCGATCTCGGCCTGCGCGGCTTTCACGCCGGCCCGCTTGCGAATTCCGCGGCCTCGGAAGCGCTTACGTCAATCCTCATTCAGCTTAACCGCCGGTATTTTTCGCATGCCGGCATCCGTATCACGGGCGACCCTAAAGGCGGCACCGCGGCCACGAAGCCAGTGCAGATCATCCCCGTCTCAGGCCTGCCTCTGTTCACGCAAGGCGATGATCTTGCCGCGGCCATTGCTTCCGCGCTGCGTGCCCAGGGCGAGGCGCTGCATGGCGGAGATGTGCTGGTTGTGGCGCAGAAAATTGTCTCCAAGGCCGAGGGGCGAAGCATCCGCCTGGCTGACGTCAAACCGTCGGATGAGGCGCGAAACCTTGCGGCGGAAACCGGCAAGGAGCCTGCCGTGGCGGAGTTGATGCTGCGTGAATCCAGCGCCATCATGCGCGCCAAGCCGGGTGTTGTTATTGCCCGCCACAAAACCGGCCATGTTGCCGCCAATGCGGGGATCGATGCCTCGAATGTCGGCGAAGGTGATGGCGCCGTGCTGCTTTGGCCGGAAAACCCGGATGCCAGTGCCGCCGCCCTGCGCGCCGCGCTGGGGCATCAATTCAACGCGGACATCGCCGTCATCATTAGCGACTCCCTTGGCCGGGCATGGCGCCTGGGTACGGCGGGCTCAGCCATGGGTTCAGCCGGAATCGCGCCCGTAACCGACCGCCGGGGCGAAGCTGATTTGTTCGGCCGCACCTTGCAGGCAACAATCGTTGCCCGGGCCGATGAGCTGGCCGCCGCCGCTTCGCTGGTTATTGGCGAGGCTGCGGAAGCGATTCCCGCCGCCATCATTCGCAACGCGCCCTATGTCCACAGCGCCACGGACGGAATAGGCTCCATCCTGCGCCCGGCGGAGGAGGATTTATTCCCGTGAACCGGGCTGGAGTGCAGATGCCATGACCGCGCCAAGCCTGACGGACGCCGGATTGCTCACCATCCCTCTGCCAGCCCTTATGGCGCAGGCGGCGGCGCTGCGTGATGTACATTACGGCAATATCCAGACCTATTCACGAAAAGTCTTTATCCCGCTTACTCATCTGTGCCGCGACGTGTGCGCCTATTGCACCTTCGCCAAGCCGCCCAAGGCGGGCGGGGCGGTCTTTCTCTCGCGGGAAGAGGTGCTTGCCATTGCCCGGGCCGGAGCCGCCGCCGGCTGCACCGAAGCGCTGTTTACCTTGGGCGAAAAACCCGAGCTGCGCTACAATGCCGCGCGCGAGGCGCTGGACGCGCTAGGGCATCATTCCACCATCTCCTACCTCGCGGAAATGTGCCGCGCGGTGCTGGAGGAAACAGGCCTGCTGCCCCACGCCAATCCCGGCACGCTGGATGATTCAGGGCTGGAGCAGCTTCGCGAAGTTTCCGTCAGCCAGGGCATGATGCTGGAGAGCATTTCCGGACGCCTGTGCCAGCCAGGCGGCCCGCATTACGGCTCGCCAGATAAACATCCGGCGCCACGGCTGGAAACCCTGGAAAGGGCAGGGGCACGGAAAATCCCCTTCACCACAGGCATTCTCATTGGCATTGGCGAGACGCGGCAAGAGCGGCTGGATGCCCTGCGCGCCATTGCGGCATCGCACCAGCGCCATGGGCATATCCAGGAAGTCATCATCCAGAATTTCCGCGCCAAGGCTGATACGCGCATGAAGGCCGCGCCGGAGCCGGATTTCGAGGAACTGCTCTGGACCGTTGCCGCGGCACGCCTCATCTGCGCGCCTGAGATCAGTATTCAGGCCCCGCCCAATCTGTCTGACAAAATCTATCCGCGCCTCATCGAGGCCGGAATTAACGATTGGGGCGGTATTTCTCCGGTTACCATCGACCATGTAAACCCCGAATCGCCCTGGCCGCATTTGCAAACGCTGGCGGAGCAGACCGCCGCGCAAGGCAAGCTGCTGGTTCAGCGCCTGCCGCTTTACCCGCAATATATAGATGCCCGCGCGCAATGGCTTAGCCCCGCGCTCATCGCCCCCGTGCTGCGTGCCGCGGACAGCGATTATTTCGCCCGCGCCGAGGATTGGTGCCCCGGCAGCCAGTCGCCGCCGCCGCCGCCCGCCTATATTCCACGGCTGGCGCCCGGGTCCCGTCTCATCGCCGCGCTTAGTGCCGCCAGGCAAGGCGATACATTGCGCGAAGATGACATTACCCGCCTTTTCGCCGCGCGCGGGGCGGATTTTGAGCTGGTCTGCGAAGCCGCAGATGCGCTGCGCCGCAGGATGAATGGCGATACTGTGAGCTATGTCGTCAACCGCAACATCAACTACACCAATATTTGCGGTTACCATTGCCGTTTCTGTGCCTTTTCCAAAGGCAAGACGCATGAGGATTTGCGTGGCCCCGCCTATGACCTAGATTTGGAGGAGGTTGCACGCCGTACCGTGGAAGGCTGGGCGCGCGGCGCCACGGAAGTGTGCATGCAAGGCGGCATCCACCCCGATTACACGGGCGAAACATATCTGGCCTTGTGCCGCGCGGTGAAGGATGCCGTGCCGCAAATGCATATCCATGCCTTCTCGCCGCTGGAGGTGCGCCACGGGGCCGTAACGCTCGGGCTTTCTCTTACGGCGTACCTTGAAAGACTCCGCGATGCCGGTCTTGCCAGCCTGCCCGGCACGGCGGCGGAAATTCTCGACGATGAAGTGCGTGCCGAATTATGCCCGGATAAGTTGAACACGGCCGAATGGTTCGAGGTGATGGAAGCCGCCCATGCGGTGGGGCTGCGCACCACCTCCACCATCATGTTCGGCCATATCGAGCATCCGCGCCATTGGGCCAGGCACTTGCTGCGCCTGCGCGCGTTGCAAATCCGCACGGGCGGCTTTACGGAGTTTGTGCCCTTGCCGTTCGTGCACATGGAAGCCCCGCTCTACCGCAAGGGCGGGGCGCGCCAAGGCCCCACATACCGCGAGGCCGTGCTGATGCACGCTGTCTCCCGTCTGGTGCTGCATCCTGTTATTCCCAATATCCAGGTTTCCTGGGTGAAGCTGGGTGAGCAGGGTGCGCTGCGGGCGCTGGCCAGCGGTGGGAATGACTTTGGCGGCACATTGATGAATGAGAGCATCTCCCGCGCCGCCGGTGCCGCTCATGGGCAGGAACTGGAGCCTGAACGCATGGAAGCTCTTATTCGCGCCGCGGGCCGCGTACCGCGCATGCGCACCACCTTGTATGCCGATGCCCCTGCCAGCCAGCGCATGCGCGCTTTTGGGGCCGCTGGACTAGCCCCGATCATCCTCACCAAGCCGCGCGTCCGCGCCAGGGCGGCGGTGCAATGATTATCGCTCTTGCGGGCGGGGTGGGCGGTGCGCGCATGGCGCATGGGCTGGCGCGCATATTGCCGCCCGGTCAACTCTCGGTTGTGGTGAACACGGCCGATGATTTTACCCATCTCGGCCTGCATATCTGCCCGGACCCGGATACGGTGATGTACACGCTGGCCGGCTTGGCCGACCCTGAGCGCGGCTGGGGTTTGGAGGGTGAGACCTTTAACGCCATGGAGGCTCTGGGCAAGCTCGGCGGTGAAAACTGGTTTTCCCTCGGCGACCGCGACCTTGCGACGCACATGGAGCGTACACGCCGCCTTACCCTTGGCGAGCCCTTATCCGCCATCATGGCGGATTTCTGCGCGCGCCTCGGCGTTCAGCACGCCGTCATTCCCATGTCGGATGGCGCCATCCGCACCCTTGTTCATACGGAGGAGGGGGATCTGCCCTTCCAGGACTATTTCGTCCGCCACCGCTGTAGGCCAGCCGTCACGGGCATCAGCTTCGAGGGCGCCGGGCAAGCCGCGCCAAGCCCGGCCATGCAGGACCTCATGCAGAGTGGCAAGGTTCGCGGTGTGGTCATATGTCCCTCCAACCCGTTTCTTTCCATCGCCCCCATTCTCGCCGTGCCGGGCGTGCGCTCCTGGCTTCAAGGGCGCCAATTTCCCTGCATTGCCATTTCTCCGCTCATTGGCGGCAAGGCCGTGAAAGGGCCGGCAGCCAAGATCATGGCGGAGATGCAGATCGATGCCACACCGCGCGGAATCGCCTTACATTACCAGGGGCTGATAGACGGGCTGGTGATCGACCACGAAGATTCGGCGGATGCGTCTGGCCAATGCCTCGTCACCGGCACACTCATGCGCAGCGTGGCAGACCGCGAACGCCTGGCGCGTGAGGCGTTATCTTATCTTGAGTCATTGCGCACTGTATGAATGTCTGGGCCGTGCTTCCGGTAAAGCCCGCCGCGGAAGGCAAATCCCGTTTGGCTGGTACTTTGCCGCTACCGCAGCGGGTCCGGCTTAACCGCAAGCTGTTTCGTCACACATTAGCAACCGTTTGCAGTGTATTTGCGCCGGAGCATGTCATCATTGTCAGCCGCGACCCAGCGTTATTAGGCATTGCCGCCGCGGCGGGCACTCATGCGCTTACCGAGCACGGCTACGAGCTGAACGAGGCACTCACCCAGGCGCTGCGGTTCGCTTCGCCACAAGACGGCCTGCTTGCCATAAGCACCGATCTTCCCACCCTGGGGGAGGAAGATTTACGCGCCATGCTGGCGGCACCCGGCCAGGCTGTTCTGGCGCCAGACAGGGCAGGGCGGGGCACAAACGCGCTACTCATGCGCCCCGCGGGCTGCATCCCGTTTAGCTTTGGGGAAGATAGCTTGACCAGGCACCGCCAAGCCGCCGAGGCGCGGGGCCTTGAAATTGGCATCATATCCCGGCCTGGCCTGGCTTTCGATCTTGACTTGCCGGAAGACCTTAAACGCTGTCCGCCCGGCTTGCTGGGGTAATAGCTTCGCAAATGCAGCCGCCTGTTTAGAGCCGGATGATTTCGAATCGCGCGCAAAGCGAGCGCATCTCAGGTCATCGCGCTTTAGTGTCGCTAAAAAGCCACGGCCGGGGGTAAAGCCCGATATAATCTTGTTTCCGGCAGCCAGACTCCCCTTATTGGCCGGGCAACAAACTTAGGAGAGACGAGATGAAGCTGCGCCTCGCACTTGCCGCCGCCACATGCCTTGCGCTGCCCCTGGCAGCACATGCTCAGCCAGTAACGGGCCCATATGTCAGCCTCATGGGCGGCACCAGCCTTGCCAGCCAGATGAATTTCCAGGGGTACAATACCGGCAACACCGGTAAGCTCCAGTACAACCCCGCATACGCGTTGGATGGTGCTATTGGTTACGGTTTTGGTAATGGCTGGCGTGTTCAGTTGAGCGGTGATTTCAACCGCAACACGGTCTCCAAGATGAAATATGACAGGATGGGCGATGCCGCCTTCAGCGGCGGCATGAACACTTATGGCCCGATGGTCGATGCCCTGTACGATATGGATATCGGCTTGCCTGTCTATCCCTATCTGGGGGCTGGCGTTGGTTATCAGTGGCAAAAATTCGTGGCTCCGGCCTACGGCGCCATGGATAGCGTTTCTGGCACAAAAGGCAGCTTTGCCTATAATGTCATCGCTGGTGTTTCCTATCCGCTGGCCATGGTTCCGGGCCTCTCGCTCACGGGCGAGTATAAGTTCATGCAGCTTGTGTCTGACCGCAACTACAACAACACCGTGGGTGGGGGCTGGTCGCATATGGGCATGTCCACCAGCAATACCTTCCTGCTGGGTGTCCGTTACCAAATCTTCAATGCGCCGCCGGCCCCGCCGCCCGCGCCTGCCCCGGCTCCTGTCGCGGCTCCGGCTCCGGCTCCGGCCAAGACCTTCCTGGTGTTCTTCGATTGGGATAAGTACAACCTTACCCCGCGCGCGACGGAAATCGTTGCTCAGGCCGCGGATGCCAGCAAGACCCAGAACGTCACCACGCTTGATGTGTCCGGGTACACCGACACCTCGGGCACCGCGAAGTATAACATGGGCCTGTCCGAGCGCCGCGCGAAATCTGTCGCCGCGCAGCTCGTGGCCGATGGCGTGCCTGAATCGGCGATCGAAATCCATGCTTATGGCGAAACCCACCTGCTGGTGCCCACCGGCCCGGGCGTGCGCGAGCCGCAGAACCGGCGCGTGGAAATCGTCCTGCAGTAAAGCCCAAGCCCAGGCTTTGGCAAAATACCCCCGGCAGGCAACTGCCGGGGGTTTTTATGCGTGGCAGGCAGTCCTTTCGGGCAGAGCTTACCCTGTATCAAAGCCAAACGCGGTGGCTTATATAATATGAAATCGCAATGATGGAGGCGGGGTTATGAAAAAGATTTTTATGGCGGGCCTGCTGGCTGCCGCCGTGGGCGGTGTCGCCGCGGCGCAGAATGCGCCGCAAATGCCTTCAAATAATTCCGGCTCGCAGAACAACGCGGATGCCAGATCTAGCGCCACGCTAACCGGCGGCACCATGAAGAGTACTGGCATTGCCAAGCCCCCGCCAGGGACTGCCGCGCCTAGCCCCAAGCGCATCGACCCCATAAACGGGCCGCAACTGGGCAATAACACCCCTACCTTGCCGCAAATTGCCCGTCATCCCATGGCCACAATTGGCTCTCCCACCCCCATTGCTGGGGCTGGCGGCACGTCCAAATACCCTGTTGGCACAAGTAATTAGCCAAGAGAAAGACGCCCGCGAATTTAGGTGAGCGTATTTATACAAGTTTTTGATTTTACGGTAAAAATAAAACTTAAACCGGCTGTTCCGGTATTACCGTAGCTTAAAAACCGGCATGTTATGCGCGGGCACGGCGGGAATATCCTCCGCGCGGCAGATACATTCAACGTATTTCCCGTGATGCTCGCGGAACACCCAGCCATCCTCGATATAATAGGCCTCCTGCGCGGCAGCGCGAGAGGGGGCGGCACCGCGCAAATCTGCGATGCTATATCTTCCGGGTCCATTTTGGGCCGGAAGCAGGTGAGAAGCGAGTGCGTGGATAGAAGCCATCTCGGACACTCCTTTTATGGCCGGACCATAGCGGAAAGCGCAGGCGCATTTCAAACGTTAAAACACAATGTTGTCAAAATTTCACCACAATCCCGTTTGGCAATAAGGTACAAATCAAGCCGCTCCGATCTACCCAGATACGATGAATAATCGATTAAAATCAGCTGGCTAATAATCTCTTATAAAGCCGATTCTCCTGGCTGTTCCGGGCCGTGCCGGTTTTTCTTGATCGCGCAACAATTTGGGCGCATAATCCGCACTGGAAACCAGATTAACACGGTGGAATCCCTCCCGTTATCTTCGAGGAGCCGGAGATAATACCATGATTACAAAAGATTTTAATCATCTGTCGGCCCATACAATCGACGATCTGCCCCGGCATGCCGTAAGCCGCGCGCCCGCGAGCCATAATGTGGCCATGACATTACTTGGCTTCGCCGCCGCGGCCATTGTGTTCGCCGTGCTCTGGGTATTCTACGTCTACGGTTGAGGCTTTGGGGCAGAACGCCTCGCCGGGTGTTGTTTGCATGTGCAGCATCGCCCATGCCAGGATGCGGCATGGCATTTCTTCAGGAACCAGAACCGCAACGCGGCACGCTTTTATCTGTCCTGCCTGGCATTAGCCGGATTGTGGCGCGTAACCCCGGTGTTATGACCTATCATGGCACCAACACTTATTTCATCGAGGCTGAGGGTGGGATCAGCATTCTGGACCCTGGCCCCAACGATGCGCAGCATGTGGCCGATATTCTGGCCGCCGCGGGTGGCAAAAAAATCACGCGGCTGCTTCTCACCCATTCCCATTACGACCATATGGGCGCTGCTCCGGCGCTACAGCAGGTAACCGGCGCGCCAATTGCGGCTTTTCATGAGTCTGGGCTTGAAGGCTATACGGCTGATATTGCCCTGTTCGACAATAGCGAGCTGGCTGGCTTTACCGCTGTACACACGCCCGGCCATGCGCCGGACCATCTTTGCTACCAGTTGATTCTGCCCGATGGCTGCAAAATCCTTTTCTCGGGCGATCATGTCATGTCCTGGTCCTCTTCTGTTGTCAGCCCGCCCAGCGGCGATATGCTGGCTTATTACCGCTCGCTGGAGAAGGTCATCGCGCGCGATGACGTGTTCTATCTGCCCGGCCATGGCCCGGTGCTGCCTGAACCGCAGAACCTTGCCGCGCAGCTTCTGGCCCATCGCCAAAAGCGCGAAGATGCCATTATGGCCGCTTTGCGCGTCCAAGGCTGGTCCATCGCCGCCTTGGCGGCCCAGCTTTACGCCAAGGCCGATCCCGCGCTCAAAGTTGCGGCCACACGCAATGTGCTGGCCCATATGCTTAAGCTGAAAGCCGAGGGCGTGGTGGTGGAAAACGCCCCGGACCCCAATTTGCACCCCGACATTGCGAGCTTGCCGCAGCGCCCACCTGGCCCGCTTCCGCCGGGCGTAACACAAGCCATCATCGACCAAAGCCGGGCCGATACGCGCCGCCGCTTCACCCTTCGCGGCGCGGCTTACAGCGTGATGACTTGAGATGCGCTCGCTTCGCGAGCGATCCGAAAGCCTGAATCGCGCTACTTCATTGATTGAGGGCCGGATGATTTCATTGTTTCAGGCTGCGCTATGCAATGCGTGGCCCAGGCTCCCGGCGGGCAGGGGGCGTGCGAATAAATAGCCCTGGCCATGCGTGACACCGGCTTTGCGCATGGTTGCAAGCTGTGCCTGTGTTTCTATGCCTTCGGCAACAATGTCCAGCCGATGCGCGGCGGCAAGGGCGGTTGTGGCGCGGATGAAGGGTAGGCCCTCCGGGCTGGCCACCAGCGTGTTGCTGAATTTAATGGCGCTTACCGGCAAAGACATAAGGGGCGCCAGATAGGGCATGCCGGGCGAAACATCGTCGAGCGCGATATGGTGCCCGGACGCGTGCAGCTTGGTTATGCTGGCGGCGGCGGTGGCAAAATCCACCACCGGGCTGGTTTCGGTCAGTTCAAAGCGGATGCGGCCAGGAGCGATACCTGAAGTGCTGCAGAGCGCTTCTATCTCACGTCCCAGCGCCGGATGCAGTAGAACATCCAGCGGCAGGTTGAAGGCCAGGGGCAGGCTGGTGGTGCCGAGGCTATGCGCGCGATATTCACCCAATGCGCGGCGCATTATAGCGAGGGTAAGCGGCAAGGCCTGCCCGGGGCAGCCCATGACACTCAAAAAATCTTCAGGCCCGTGTAATTCACCATTCTCGCCAGCACGGCGGAGCAGCACCTCGGCATATTCAGGCCGCTGGTCCGCCAAATCGATTATCGGTTGATAGCAAAGCCGCATGGAGGCCAAAAATACCGGGTCAGGCTCGTTTTGAGGCATGCGTAATCACCGCGCAGTTAAGGATATTCCCGCTCTGGGTGAGAGTGTTAGCAGGCCTTTAGCCAAATGACGATCAAAAAAAGATTTATGTCCAAAAAATTATTTATACGCTCGTGAAGAGCGTATTGTTTCTACCGAAGATGGTATGCTGGCGGAGTTATTTTTTAACCGGCGCATTGGTCCGGCGCAGCCGTTTTTCGCCTAAAAACAGCAGGATGGGTGCCGCGATGAAGATGGAGGACGATGTGCCAACCACAATGCCGAACAGCATGATCCAGGCAAAGCCGGAAAGTGCCGGCCCTCCAAACAGCGCCAGGGGCAGCGCGGCCAGAAACACTGTACCAGACGTGCCAAGCGTCCGGTTAAGGGTTTCGTTAATCGACAGATCGATCAGCTCGCGCAGAGGCAGGGTTTTGTATTTTCGCAGATTTTCACGCACGCGGTCATACACCACCACCTTGTCGTTGGTGGAATAGCCGATGATGGTGAGAATAGCGGCAATGGTCACAAGCTCGAACGGGATGCGCGTGAGCACCATGAAGCCGATGGCTTTGGTCGTGTCGAGTATCAGCGTGGTTACCGCCCCGGCGGCAAACTGCCACTCAAAGCGGAACCAGATATAGATCAGGATCATCACGAAGCTGAGGCCCAACGCCTCCAAGCCTTGCGCGAACAGCGTGGCGCTCACCGAGGCGCCGATGGCCTGGGTGGAGAGTATCTTACTCCCTGGCGCGGCTTTATTCAGCGCCGAAATAGCCTCGTTGATGGCGGTTTGTGTTTGCGCCGCATTGGCACGGCTTTCCAGGCTTATCAGCACGCCATTTTTACCCGTGCCAAAGGCTTGCAAGGCGGCATCGTTCAGCCCGGCTTCAGCCAGGGCGCCGCGCAAGGCGGAAAAATTGGCTGGCTGTGGTGTTTCTACCTGCAGCACCACGCCACCGCGAAAATCCAGCCCCATATTCAGCCCGGGGTGGAAGAACAGGATGAGCGAGCCGATGGACAGCACGGCCGAAACGGCAAGCCCGGCGAAGCGCCCATTCATGAAGCGGATGCGTGTTCCATCTGGGACGAAGCGGAAGAGTGGCTTGGTGAACATTTTACGCCTCAGACGGGAAGAGAAGCAGGACGGCGCGCCACATACCAGCGCGAGGTGAGCAGCCGCACCAGCACGGTTGCGGTGAAGAGCGAGGTGACAATGCCAGCGCAGATGGTAACGGCAAAGCCGCGCACCGGCGGCGAGCCGAAGATGAACAGGGTGATATGCGCGAGCAGTGTCGTTACGTTTGAGTCGAAAATAGTGCCGTAGGCGCGCTTATACCCGGCCTCCAAGGCCGCCAGCCCCTTGCGCCCATTCTTCACCTCTTCACGCACACGCTCGTTGATGAGGATATTGGCATCCACCGCCATGCCAAGCGTGAGCAATATGCCCGCCATGCCGGGTAGGGTGAGTGTGGCGCCCATGACCGAGAGAATGCCGAGCATGAGGATCAGGTTGACGACCAGCGCGACATTCGCGAACCAGCCGAACAGCCCATAGAATGTGGCCATGAACACCAGTACCAAAACAAAGCCCACGGCCAGCGAGAGCGCGCCGGCGCGGATGGCGTCTGCCCCCAGCTCTGGCCCCACGCTTTGTTCTTCCACAATGCTCAGCGGCGCAGGCAAGGCGCCGGCGCGCAGCAGCAACGCCAGGTCGGTGGCTGATCGCGCGGTAAAGCCGCCAGAAATCTGGCCCGAACCGCCTGTAATAGGCTCGCGGATATTTGGCGCCTCGATAATCTTGCCATCCAGCACGATGGCAAAAGGCTTGCCGACATTGGCGGCGGTCACATCGGCGAATTCACGCGACCCCAGCGAGTTGAGGGTGAAATTCACCACCCATTGGCCTGTTTGCGGGTCGGTGCTGGCTTGGGCGTTTTCCAGGTCGGCGCCGTCCACCGCCACGGTGGAAAACACGGGCAGGCTCTCCTTGGGGGCGTTGGAAAAGGGCAACTCCTCATCACCCATGGGCAAAGGCTGGCCCGGCACGGCATTGGTGTCCACCAGCTGGAAGGTCATGTGCGCCGTGGTGCCGATGAGCTTTTTCACGCGCTCGGGGTCTGAGATGCCGGGGAGCTGCACCACAATTTCATCCTGGCCCTGGCGCGCGATGGAGGGGTTGAGCACGCCGGAGCCGTCGATGCGGCGCTGGATGATGGTAATGGCCTGCGTTACGGCCTGAGAAACGCGCGCCGCCCTTGTGGCGGACGGAATGGCAATGGCAATGCTGCCATCAGGCAGGGTGCTTAGCGCAACGGAAGCTGAACCAGCCCCCGGCGCGAAGGTGACGAGCTTGTTAAGTGCCGCCATGGCCTGGGTGGCCTGGCCCGCCAGCGGGTGCACCAGTACTCTGTTATTGGCCGGGTCGGCACGTAAGCCGGTATAGCCAAGCCTGGCGGCCAACAGGGTCTGGCGCGCCTGGTCCACCAGCGTGTTCAAATCCTGCTTGGTAATGGCGTTTGTGTCGAGTTGCAGTAAAAGGTAAGAACCGCCGGAAAGGTCGAGCCCCAGATGCACTTGCGGCCAGGGCGCGGCTTGCGGCCACCAGCCCGGGCGGGGAGTGATGTTGGGCAGGCTCAGCAACAGCCCCAGCCCGCACAGCAGCAGGATGCCAAAGGTTTTCAGGCGGCTGAAATAAAGCACGGCGTCTCCCGGCGCATATTGGTAAATCCGCCAGCGGTATGGCCGGGAGAGGCGTTGCGCGCAACCCCGGTCCGGCATAGTGGGAAAACATGAGCGAGCGTTTGCAGGTGGGCCTGATCGGGGCCGGGCATTTTGGCCGTTACCATGCGTTGAAACTGGCCGCCGCCAGCCGGGCCAGGCTGGTGGGGCTGGCCGATGCCAGCCCCGAGCGTGCCAAGACGGTGGCCTGGGAAGCAGGCTGCCCGGTAAAGAGCGTGGATGAGATTTTGGATACGGCCCAGGCTGTTATCATCGCCGCCCCGGCGGAATTCCATTACGATCTGGCTGCCCGCGCCCTGAAGGCGGGCAAGCATGTGCTGGTGGAAAAGCCCATTTCTGCCACGCTGGACCAAGCCACGGCGCTGGCCGGCCTGGCCCGCGCCGCCGGGCTGGTGCTGCAAGTGGGGCATCTGGAGCGATTCTCGGCCGCGCATGGCGCCGTGGCCCAGCGCATGGGCAAGCCGCTTTATATCGAGGCCGTGCGTATCGCCCCCTTCAAGCCGCGCGGCACCGATGTATCGGTGATTCTCGACCTGATGATCCATGATCTGGACCTCATCCTGGCCCTCACTGATTCCGATGTGGTGAGTGTGGATGCCGTTGGCGCCCCCGTGGCCAGCGCGCATGACGACATTGCCAATGCGCGCATCCGCTTTGCCAATGGCGCCGTGGCCACCATTACCGCCAGCCGCATTTCGCTGAAAACCGAACGTAAGATGCGTATTTTCTCACAAACCGGCTATCTCACGGTCGATTTCTCCGCCCGCAAGCTCACGCTGGTTGGGCGCGGCATCGGCACCAAGCTGCCGGGGTTCGATGAATTCGGGGTAGAGCAGGCTGGCTGGCAGGACCATGATGCCCTGGCCGCCGAGCATGAGGCGTTTTTCGCCTCGTGCCTGGATGGCGCACCCGTGGCGGTGGATGCGGAGGCGGGCAGGCGCGCCCTGGCGGCGGCGCTTATGGTGAGCGAATCGATTGCCGCCAGCCGTGCCGTGGCCGAGGCCAGCGGGTTGATCCCCAGGCTGGGCTGAGGCGCAGCCTGGAGTCTGAATCCGGCCCCAAATCAATGAAGGAGAGCGCGATTCAGACGTTCGAATCGCGCGCAAAGCGAGCGCATCTCAAGTCATCGCGCTAACGCATTTTCGATTTTATCCTGATCTCTTCGCCATCAAGCGTAAACCGCCCGTAACCCTGGTGGTGGAGCGTCTTGGCCGCAGCCAGATTCGGATTCTGCCACGCCTTCACACATTCCAGAACGAACATATTATAACGGTTCACCATATAGGTGTCGCGCACCTTGCACTCCAGATTGACGATGCACTCACCCACCAAAGGCGGGGCGACATGGCGTGCGGGCAGGGGGGTGAGTGGAAATACGGCGAATTTATCGGTATCCCGCCCGGAACAATTGCCGATTTTTGTTACCACTTCAGCCAAATCCGCCGGAGGTATGGCGATAACACATTCGCCCGTGCGGCGCAGTGTGGCGAAGGAATGATTCGCCGCCCCCACCACGCAGCCAATATAAGGCGGCTCGAAATCCAGCATCATATGCCAGGACATCGTCATCACGTTCGGCTTTTTGCCCGTTGCCTGCGTGGTAAGCAGCGTGACCGGCCCCGGCTCTATGTGCTGATAGACGCGCCCGAGAGGAAGATCCTTCAACATGGGCGCAAGCTAGGCCGCGCCGCTGCCCCGGGCCTTGATCGGGATCAAATTCAGCCGGGCAGGTAGCCCAGCAGCTCCGCGCTGCTCATCACCTGGCAATAGATCATGTTCATGATGATCAGCTCTTGCACATGCAGCGCGTGGTCACCCGCCGCGCAGCCATCTTCGGCCACAATCACATCGAAGCTCTCATCGGCCAGAGAGCGCACGGTGGAGGCCACGCATTGGTCGGTGAAGATGCCCGCGCATACCACATGGGTGATGCCGATATTGGTGAGCAACAGCCGCAAATTCGTGCCGGTAAGGGCGGAATCGGTGGTCTTGGTCACCACAATCTCATCGCCCCGCGGCGCGAGTTCAGGCACAATCTGCGACTCCCATTCATCCTTGGGCAGCAGCAGATTATTCCACCCTGGTTTTTTCTGGCTCAGCGAACGGTCGCGCCCATCCTGGCCCTGGCAGGCGATGCGGGCGAACACCACCTCATGGCCTCCCGCACGGAAACGCTCCATGAGCTTGGCAATGGCGGGAATAACCGTGCCGTGCATGCGTTCATGGAACGGCGTCCAGGCATCGTACCGCGTCTGCTCCTCCGGCGGCAGGGCGGCACGGTCCGGGCGGACAAGGTAGGTGTTCTGCACGTCGATGACGAGCAGCGCCACCTTGCCCTTCACCAGCACCGGGTCTTCCGGATCTGGCGCGCCTTGGTAGTAGAGCGAACGGTAATCGGTCTTCCAGCCCATGCTTACCCCAGTTGTTTCTTCACCGCCTCGTTCACCAGGGCAGGGTTGCCCTTGCCCTGCATGGCTTTCATCACCTGGCCGACGAAGAAACCGAACAGCTTGTCCTTGCCCGACTTATACTCCGCCACCTTATCGGCGTTGTCGGCCAGCACCTTCGTCACGGCGGCATCAATCGCCCCCGTATCCGTCACCTGGCGCAGGCCTTTTTCTTCCACAATGGCGCCAGGCGCCTTGCCGGTTTCCACCATTTCCTCAAACACATCCTTGGCGATGCGCCCGTTAATGGTTTTGTCCGCGATCAAATCCAGCAGCGCGCCGAGATCCGCCGCCGAGACGGGCGGATTTTCGATGCTCTTGCCGGTGCGGTTCATCGCCGCGAAGAAATCGCCGGAAATCCAGTTGGCGGCCAGCTTGCCGTCGCGGCCCTTGGCCACGGTTTCGTAGAAATCGGCGGTTGCCTGGTCGGCGACCAGCACGCCGGCATCGTAGAAGGGGATGCCATATTGCTCGCAAAAGCGGCGGCGTTTTTCGTCCGGCAGCTCAGGCAGTTTCGCCGCCAGCGCATCCACCCATTCCTGCTCCAGCACCAGCGGCAGTAAATCCGGCTCGGGGAAATAGCGGTAATCATGCGCATCCTCTTTGGAGCGCATCGAGCGTGTCTCGCCCTTGGAGGGATCGTATAGCCGCGTTTCCTGCACCACCTCGCCGCCGCTCTCCCACACCTCAATCTGCCGTATCGCCTCGGTTTCCACGGCATGCATCACGAAGCGCACGGAGTTGACGTTTTTAATCTCGCAGCGCGTGCGGAATTCCTCGCCCGCCTTGCGCACGGACACATTCACATCCGCCCGCATGGAGCCTTCCTCCATGTTGCCGTCGCAGGTGCCGAGATAGCGCACGATCTGGCGGATTTTACGCAAATACGCGCCGGCTTCTTCCGGGCTGCGGATATCCGGCTCGGAGACGATTTCCATCAGCGCCACACCGGCGCGGTTGAGGTCGATCACCGACTTGCTCGCGTGCTGGTCATGCATCGACTTGCCGGCATCCTGCTCCAGATGCAGGCGCGTAATACCGATATGCTTGATCGTGCCGTCCTGTAGCTCAATCTCAACCTGCCCGGTGCCGACAATGGGGTGCGCGAACTGGCTGATCTGGTAGCCGTTGGGCAGATCGGCATAGAAATAATTCTTGCGGTCGAAGCGCGAGAACAAATTGATCTGCGCCTTCAGCCCCAGCCCGGTGCGCACGGCCTGGGCCACGCATTCCTTGTTGATAACAGGCAGCATACCGGGAAAACCGGCATCCACGAAGGAAACATGCGCGTTGGGCGCGCCGCCATAGGTGGCGGAGGCGCCGGAGAAAAGTTTGGATTCTGAGATGACCTGGGCGTGGATTTCCAGCCCGCAAACCACTTCCCAGGTGCCGGTACGGCCTTCTAGCGTGTACGCCATTATTTCGCTCGCACTTCAGGCAGGGCCGTAAAGCCCGCCGCTTTTTCAATTGCCGCCGAGACGGCAAACACGGTTTCCTCGTCGAAATGCCGGCCGATAATCTGCAGCCCCAGCGGCAGCCCTTCAGCGGAGAGGCCCGCCGGCACGCTCATGGCAGGCACCCCGGCCAGCGAGGCCGGCACGGTGAACACGTCGTTGAGATACATGGTGACGGGATCGTCCATCTTCTCACCCAGCCCGAACGCGGCGGAGGGGGCGGTGGGGGTGAGGATGGCGTCCACTTTCGCAAAGGCTTGCGTGAAGTCACGAAGCATCAGGTTCCGTACCTTCTGCGCCTTCAAATAATAGGCGTCGTAATAGCCATGGCTCAGCACATAGGTGCCGATCATGATGCGGCGTTTCACCTCCGCGCCAAAACCGGCGGCGCGGGTGCGCTCATACATGTCGATGAGATCGACGCCATCCACCCGCGCGCCGAAACGAACACCATCGTAACGGGCAAGGTTGGAAGAAGCCTCGGCAGGTGCGACGATGTAATACACAGCCAGCCCGTATTTCGTGTGCGGGAGCGAAATATCGACAATTTCGGCACCCTGCGCGCGCAGCCAGGAGATACCTTTTTCCCAAAGTGCCACGATTTCTGGATTGGTCCCGTCCATACGGTATTCCGCCGGAATGCCGATCCGCAGCCCCTTCACGCCACGGTTCAGCGCGGCGCAAAAATCCGGCACAGCACGCTCGGCGCTGGTGGAATCCTTCACATCGAACCCCGCCATGGCATTCAGCATCAGCGCGCAATCTTCCACATTGCGCGCCATCGGCCCGGCCTGGTCCAGCGACGAGGCAAAGGCGATGATGCCATAGCGCGAGCAGCGCCCATAAGTGGGCTTGATACCGGCCAAACCCGTAAACGCCGCTGGCTGGCGGATGGAGCCGCCCGTATCCGTGCCCGTAGCCCCCAGCGCGATACGCGCCGCCACCGCCGCAGCCGAACCGCCGGACGAGCCGCCCGGCACCAGCTTGGCGTCCGCCCCGGCGCGCTTCCACGGATTCTCCACCGGCCCGTAGCCGGAGGTGATGTTGGAAGACCCCATGGCGAATTCATCGAGATTCGCCTTGCCGAGCATCACCGCGCCGGCCGCCTTCAACTGCGCGGAGACGGTGCTCTCATATTGCGGCACGAACGGCTCCAGAATTTTGCTTGCCGCCGTGGTGCGTACACCCTCGGTGCAGAACAAATCCTTCATGGCCAGCGGAATACCGGTGAGCGGCGTGGCATTGCCTGCCGCAATACGCGCATCGGCTTGCTTGGCCTGGGCCAAGGCCAGCTCCGGCGTTACCGTAATATAGGCGTTCAGCCTGGGGTTAAGCGCCTCTACTGCGCCATTATAGGCCGTTACCAGCTCCACGGCCGAAACCTTGCGCGCCGCCAGCTCTTTCGCCGCGCCCGCGATCGTCAGATCAAAAATGCTCATTCCACCACTTTCGGCACGGCAAAGAAATTCAGCTCACGGTCCGGCGCATTAGCCAGGATTTTGCCGGCAATCCCGCCATCATTCACCACATCCTCGCGTTGGCGCAGCGCCATTTGCGCCCCGCCCGAGAGTGGCTCGACCCCGTCCACATTCACCTCGCCAAGCTGCTCCACATAGCCCAGAATGGCATTCAGCTCGCCTTGCAGCGTCTGTACTTCTTCATCCTCCACCCGGATTCGGGCGAGTTTCGCGATACGGCGGACCGTAGCGGCATCCAATGACATTTTTGCGCCTCTCAACTTGGCTTTCAAATCCGGGCGGACCATACAGGCGGGCATGGCCCTCTACAATATAGCCGACCTCGCTGCCCAGCTTGCCCCGGGCGAACGCCTTCTCGGGCTGGACCCCGGCGCCAGGCGCATTGGCGTGGCATTGTCCGATGTCAGCCTTCGCATTGCCAGCCCTTACGCCACGCTGGCCCGGACCAAGCTCAAGCAGAACGCCGCCGAAATTGCCGCCATTGCCGAGCGGGAGGGGGTAGGGGGGCTGATTATCGGCCTGCCGCTGGATGACGGGCAACGCCTAGGCCCCCGCGCCCAGGCAGCACGCGACTGGGCGCACGGGCTGAGTGCGGCCACTGGCCTGCCGGTTGCCATGGTGGATGAGAGCTTTACCACCGCTGATACGCATGAACGCCTGATTGCAGCGGGTATAAGCCGCGCCAGGCGCGATGAGATTATCGACAAACTAGCCGCCGCCGCCATTTTGCAGCGGGCGCTGGATGCGCTGGAATAGGCCCGCGAAAACGCGTTTTATTGGCTGAAAGCCTGCCCAACCTGGTGCGCCGCATGGGTAATGGCCTGGCCGGTGGCATTGGCACCCTGGCTGAAGCCTTGCCCCAGATCATTCCCGGCGGCGCTGAATGACTGCCCCGCGCTGTGCCCTTCCTGGTTACAGGCGGCCAGGCCGAGCAGCGCGGCGAAAGGCAGGACAAGGCGGATCAGGCGGCTCATAAAAACAGCTCCAACAATGTTGCCTGCCATGTTGACGAATTACGTACGGCATTCAATCGTCATGGCATTATCACGGGCACCCAAGATATATCTAAATTTTGGCAAATAAAAGGCGGGGCCAAGACCCCGCCTTTACAGCCATTAAGTCTTGGCCTTGTCCTTCAGGCCGCCGATAATGTTCTGCACCTTGCCCTCGGCCTTTTCGGCCTTACCTTCGGCTTGCAGCTTGGCGTCACCCAGCACCTTGCCGGTGGCATCCTTCACGCTGCCCTTGGCCTGCTTCATAATACCTTCAATACGGTCCTTATCCATATTCAGCTCCTTGTTTCAGTGCGCGTATGGCTACGGGTTAGGATTATTGGGGGGTATGCGCGAGCACGGCGCAAAACGCGCCCGTTATGTTAAATGTTATTACCATTACTCCTCCTTACCGTTGCGCCACCATGTGCGGCTGGTGTGTTAGGAGGTCGCTACGCATTCTGAGATTTCAAGAAAAAATCCATGATATTTCCGATTTGAAAGATACTCGTTATGAACCGGGGACAAGGTCTTTGTCATATACCCCGAATTCACGCGCGAATAATTCATACGAGCGGATGCGCGCCGCCGGGCTTGTGGTGCCGGTGGTTATCACCAGCTCATCAAGTTGCAGCGCCGCCGCCATGTGGCGCAAAATTGCGCTTACATCCGTTCCGGTGCCTATCAGCGCCCGGGCGCGGGCGCGTTCCATCGTTGCACGCTCGGCCTCGGTCAGTTCAAACGCCGCCGCTTCTTCCGGTGTGGGTAGCGGAATAAATTTGCCGCGCCCGCGCACCGCCCACATTACGGCGCGCGAACGGTACCAATACTCTGCCTCCTCCAGCGTATCCGCCGCCAATGCCGCCACCACAATGGCGCAATACGGGCGCGCGAGGATGGGGGAGGGGCGGAAGCTCTGGCGGTACACATCCAGCGCCTCATCCGTGCCCGCGCCATCGGAGAAAAAATGCGCGTAGCAATACGGCAAACCAAAATACCCGGCGAGCTGCGCGCCGTAATTGGAACTGCCGAGAATCCATATCTCCGGCGCCGTTGGGCCTTGCGGCTGGCAGATAATCTCCCGGAACGGATGTTCCGCCGGCAGCGGCGCGCCGGAACTCCAGGCCATAACGTCGCGCACCTGGGTGGGGAACATCTCCGCCGCGCTGGCCGCGTTGGGGTTGAGGGCAAAAGCCGTGCGCTGGTCGGAGCCAGGTGCGCGGCCCAGGCCAAGGTCGATCCGCCCCGGCGCGATGGCCTCCAGCACGCGGAACTGCTCCGCCACTTTCAGCGCCGAATAATGCGGCAGCATCACCCCCGCCGAGCCGACGCGGATTCTGCTGGTCGTGGCGGCAATGGCGGCGGCCAGCACCTCCGGCGCGGAGCCGGCCACGGCCTCGGTATTGTGATGCTCCGAGAGCCAGTAGCGATGATAGCCAAAGCGTTCGCATTCACGGGCGAGAGTGAGGCTTTCGCGGATGCTTTCCGCCGGGGAGATACCGGATTTTATGGGGGATTGGTCGAGGACGGAGAGTTTCATGTTGGTTAGATATAAGATGCCTTAATTTAAGTCTTATGCATCCCATAAATGAGCTGCGAACTGTAGCGTCCTCAGAACGACGAACTGCTCAGGAATTGCAGCATTTTCCAGTCTTCTGCTTTTGACCTCCGTCTGTATTGTCTTCATGAGATCCCTCAAATTTAGAATTTTTCCCCCGCCAATCGGCCGGTCCGTCTCAGCGCCTTTTGCGGGGGCGATGATTGCAACTTGCTCGGGATCAGGAAGCTTATCAAACCCATCAAATATACTCGAAATATGTTCTCGTCCCACTTTAAACTTGGCCGTGAACCTCTGCTTCCGCCTATCCCAAGAATCAGCATCCATTGAAGTTTCAACATGCACAAGATGTGGTGATTTAGGGTTGAAGGCGACTATATCAAGCTCGCCACGGTAGCCTCCTTGGGAAAGTTTTCCGACTCTTAGAGTCTGACTCTGAATGGTAGTCTACCTAACTTTGACGTGCGATTTTTCTTGTGAGCATTCGGATGTTGGCGAGCAGGACCCATGCTTTTGCACTGGCGATTGTTGCCTCGAAATCCTTTGCGAGG
>JAJZFB010000066.1 GCA_021805545.1 Pseudomonadota bacterium
TGGATGGTGACCAAGCAGGCGCGTCTGGCGCGCATCCGCGCTGCCAAGGCGGCGCTTGAAGCCGAAGCCCGTGCCGCTGAAGCGGCCCGGCCGCCAGCGCCATCAAACCCCGATGGCAGCTCGAAGCAACGCCCGGGCAGAACCCCAAAACACGAGCCTGGCAAACCAAAACCCAAGGCGCAGCGCAATTTCACCGATCCGCAAAGCCGGATCATGAAAGGCCGCGACGGCTTCATCCAGGCGTATAACGCGCAGGCTGCGGTGGATGCCGGCGCGCAGATCATCGTGGCGTGCGGCAGTACGACCTGCACACATCTATCCAGCCGCAAAGCGTCTCGTTTCCTCGAAGAATTTGGCTTGCTGCGCCAGCATCCGGCGTACCGAATATGGGACTTGGCGCTGCGCCTTGGCGCGCGGGTAGGGCATTTCCACGATCGGCGCCGCATCCGGCAGCGCTTCATGTTCGGCCCAGTTGGAGAAATGCATGCGGTCTATATTGTCGACGAAGCTCTCCGCCGCCGCGCCTTCGGCCAGCAGCAATTCATGGGTTGCCAGTTCCACGTGATAATAGGTGAAATGCGCCGGCACGCTGGTCTCGCGGATGATGCTGGTGCCGTTCACCAGGGCACCCGCCTGGATGAGCATGTTATCCAAAAACATGGCATGGCCGGGTGAGACGAGCAGGTCGCGGCGCGGCAAGCCTGCGCCCAGCGCGCCAGCGCGGATGCGCACCGGCAGGCTGCGCAGCGGGTCGGCGAAGCGCGTGGCGATTTCCGAGCGGCCGATCCAGCGCACCGGCAAATCATCTCCCGAAGCGGTGCGCAGCATTGTGCCCGCGACGATGTTTTCCACCGCGATGTCCCCGTCCGGTGTGGCGAGGCGTGTGCCGGGATAGAAGCAGAGGGTGATCTCGGTGCCGCCGGCACCATCGCTTCTGAGGGCGAAATCGGCGCTGGTGTGGGTGGAATCGACGATGTTCAACGCCGCGACGAGCGTGCCGGTATTATTGAACAGATCGAGCACGTTGCTGGCGAAACTGGCCGTGTTGGCGGCAATGCCGGTGAGGTCCAGCGTGTCGCCCCCGAGGAAGCCGTGTATCTGCACGCTGCCGCCGAGCCCGGCGCTGTCGCCGGATACCAGCCAGGAGGCGCCGCTGGCGAAGCTGAGTGTCTCGAAACCGGTGAACTGGGTGCCAAACCCGTTCAGCGTGCCGCCATAGCCGTCCAGCGCCAGCGTGTCGTTGGTGCCGTTGCCCGCGACCTGGCCGTTGAATACGGCAGTGGCTTCAATGACCAGCATGCTGGCGGCGGTGCCGAACTGCACGGCATCGCCCTGCGCCCCGCCGGTGCGGCCTGCGCCGCCGCTGATGGTGCCGGCATTCTGCAAGGTTCCGCCATTGACATAGGCGCCCGCCCCGCCGGTACCACCCGTGCCGTTGGACGCATAGACGAAGCCGCCGAGCCCGCCGGTGATGGTGCCGTTATTGACGGCAAGCCCGCCTGCGAGGGCGATGCCGTCGCCGCCGGCCAGGGCCGTGGCGCCGGAGGCGGCGAAGGCGAAGCTGCTGTCGCCGCCCTTGATGACGCCGTTATTGTAGAGGTGCGCAGCAGCAGCGACCGAGACGCCTGCCGCGCCGGCGCCGCCTTGCAGGTGGCTCTGCCCGCCGGTGCCGCCGGTGATGGTGGCGAAATTGGTCATGTTCGTATAGCCGCGCCCGCCCGCCTGCATGACGAGGCCGGCCGTGCCCGCGCCGCCTGCGGTATAGCCATAGGCGCCGGCGCCGCCGGTGAAATTGCTGGTGAGCGTCCAGTAGGCGGAGGAATATTCGGCCAGCGCGGAGAAGCCGGTGAACTGGCTGCCGAGCTGGCTCAGCGTGCCGGTCATGCCTTCCAGGGCCAGCGTGTCGTTGACGCCATTGCCCGCGACCTGGCCGATGAAGGTGCCGGGCCAGCCGAAGATCAGTGTGCTCGCGGCGCTGCCGAAGCGCACGGCATCGCCCTGCGCGCCGGGGGTCTGGCCGCCGCCGGTGCCGCCGGTGATGGTGCCGCCGGCAAACAAAGTGCCGCCATTGATATAAACACCGGCGCCGCCCTGGCCGCCCGTGCCGTTGGCGGCATAGATGAAGCCGCCCTGGCCGCCGGTGATATCGCCCTCATTATAGACGACCGCGCCATTGCCGATGACGACGCCATCGCCCCCGGTGAGGGCGGTGGCCCCGGATTTGGCGAAGGCGAAGCTGCTGGCGCCGCCGGTGATGGTGCCGCCGCGATTGTCCAGCCAGCCGCCAGCCGAGAGATTGGCGCCGATGGCGCCGGCGCCGCCCTGATCATGGCTCTGCCCGCCTGCGCCGCCGGTGAGCGCGCCGTAATTGGAGAGGCTGGCGCCGGCCGTTTCGGTGAGGGCATCCTTGCCGGCAATGCCCGCCGTGAAGCCATAGGCCCCGGCCGCGCCGGTGAAATTGCTGTGCAGCTGCCAATTGGCGCCGGATTGCGCGCTTAGCGCCGCAAAGCCGGTGAACTGGGTGCCGAGTCCGCTCATGTCGCCGCCCGCGCCTGCCAGGGCCAGCGTGCTGGAGGATAAGGTGCTCGCGGTGACTGTGCCGGTGAAGACCGCGCCGGCTTCATCGACCAGCAGGTTATTGCCGCTGCCGCCGAGATAGATGGCGGTGGTGGCGCCGGCGATGGTGCCGCTATTAAGGAGCGTGCCGCCGCCGGTGAGGTCGACGCCGATGCCGGCGGAAGAATTGATAAGCCCCTGATTGCCGAGATAGGCCGAAGCGAGCGTGGAGGAGATGGCGTTGCCGCTGCTCATCACCGTGCCGGTATTGGTGACGGTGAAGGGGCTGAGGAACGGCCCCGCCGTGGTGAGGGAAATGCCGGATGAGAGCGAGCTGGACAGGGTATGGGTGGTCTCGGTGATGCCTTGCGCGCCGTAAAGGAAATTATTCTGCCCGGCGGTGAGGCCGCTGATTAGCACATCATAGGTGGTGGAACCGGTGATGACCGAGAGCGTGCCGCTATTGGTCACGGTGAGGGTGGTGGCGGCGGCGGAGAGGCCAGCGCCGGGCAGGGCGATATAGTCGCCCGCGGCGAAGCCGGTGATGGTGTCGGTGGGGTTGAGGGTGACGCCGCCGATGGTCCCCTGCACCAGCAGCGCGCCGCCGGTGTTGGTGAAGGAGATATTGCCTTCCACGTAAGAACCGGCGGCGAGATCGAGCGTGCCGCCGGCAATCTGCGGCGTTGTGACGAGTGTGTCCGCGCCGACCGCGGTTGTCGAACCTGTGACGATAACCGGGTTGGTGATTTGAACACCGCTAAATTGCGCATTCTGGATGACGACATAGCCATTACTGGTCTGCACCGCGCCGATATCAGTGGCGTTGGTTGCGGCTAAACTTCCACGCAAATTGATGTAGGAGCCGCCGCCGCCGCCGCCGCCATCCTGGCCGCCGCCGCCGCCACCGGAATAGCCACCGCCACCGCCACCGGCGCCGCTAGTCGATGCACCTGCGCCGCCACCGCCGAACCCGCCACTCCCTCCTGCAAAGCCGCCATTGAGGAACGCAGTCCCGCCGTTATTGTATCCTGTTCCTTGTGTTCCATTGCCCCTGAAACCACCACCGCCACCGCCGCCGCCGCCCAAAACGGCGCCAGGGTTGGGGTAGGCGCCACCATTACCGCCGCCGCCGCTCGTCCCGCCTTTTCCGCCTTGCGGTAGCGGGTAGGCGCTTGAAAGCTGCGACATCCCGCCATTCATACCGGTGCCGTTGCCTGTCGCATTGATGCCGGTTTCATTCGCGGTATTGTTGTAGCCGCCGCCGCTGGCAGCGCCACCACCACCGCCGGCCGCCTCGAGCAGAATTCCGTCCGTCTGATCATAAACAAAGCTGCCACCGCCACCACCGCCGCCGCCCGCGATCGTTCGGTTGCCGCCGACACCGCCAGCAAGAACTTCGATCACGGTGCCCTGGGTAAGCTGAAAATCCCCGCTCAACGCATAACCCTTGCCGCCAAGAATAGCGGGAGCCGCCCCTGGGGAATATGAGCTCCAATATGACCCCCCGGCGGCGCCGTCGGCGGTAATCAGGAATGTGCCGCTTGAAGCCACGGTATAAGTCGCGATCGTGCCGGTGGTGCGGAAAGTGGTCGTGGTGAGCGTCGGGCCCTTGATCATGCCGCACATCCCCAATGGTGTATGATGCCTATTGGGGCGTAAATTACCAAGCCGGGCATGGCGCCACAATTTCAAGTGTTTGCATTTACTTGACGATCCGTCTCATATTCCAGCCAAAACGTTACGTTGCGCGGTGGTGCCGCTTACGGCGCGGCGCCATTCAGCGCCGCGCCGCGCAGGGTTTTCATCCAGAGCGAGAATTCCCGTTCCGGGGAGAGGCCTGGATCGCTCCAGGCCTGGGCGCAGAGCAGAGTGTTCGCGCGCTCGCGCGCCTCGCGCGGGGAGAGGCCGAATTGCAGCTTGAAATTCCGGCTGAAGAGCTGCTCGCTGGCAAAGCCGCAGGCAAAGGCGATTTTTGAAATCCGCCAGTCCTTGTGTTCGGGCGAGGCGAGATAGAGCGAGGCGGCGTTGAGGCGGCGGCGGCGGATATAATTGGCCACCCCGCCCACCGGCTCGAACAGGCGGTAGAGTTTCGCGCGCGACAGGCCGAAGGCGGCGGCAATGGCCTCCCCCTCCAGATCCGGCCTGGCGAGATGCGCATCGATGTAGAAGAGCAGGTCGCGCAATTGCGAGGTCAGCACCATGCCGCTCTGGCCCGTGCGGCTGGCGGCGGCGCCGGCAATGATGTTGGTGACGAGGGCCGCGGTGGCGCGCGCGGCGGTGACCGCCTCATCGCCGTTCAGCGCGGGGATCTGCGTGGTCAGGCTGCACAGATAGCCGGCGAGCAGACTGGCGAGCGGGTTGCTGGCTTCCAGCACCAGCCCGTGCAGGGCGGCGGCGTCGTCCGTCACCGCTTCGAAGAGCGGGCGCGGCACCACGAGGGTGAGGATGTGGCAGCCCGTGGTGGTGGTGCGCATGGTCTGCGCCAGGTCGAACACGCAGATATCCCCGGCGCGCATGCGCATTGGCTGGGTGCCTGCCATGCCATCGAACCCGCCGCTCGTGTAATGCTGCACCAGCAGGTGATCCATACCGCTCGCCTGGATAATGGAGGCATCGCGGTAATAGGTGAGGGCGGGCGCGTGGAGTGAGCCCAGGATCAGTAAGCCGAGATGCCAGACGGTGAAATCCAGCGCCAGATCATCGGGCGCAGCATCGGGGGCGGGAAAACAGGCGAGTATGTTCTGCATCACCTCCTGGTAATTCGCCAGCGCCCCAGCACCGCCCAGTGCGGCCGAGGACAGATGATAGGATGGCGGCATATCACCCGGCGGCATTTCCATCAGGACAACCTCCCCGCATTGATCACCTTCGTGCGCCTGAGACGCCACGCTGCTTACGCTGTCTTCTGTTAAGGGATACGTTTTGCAAGAGCAATTGCGCGCGTTGCAGGATCAATTGCGCGCGTTGCAAGAGCAATTGCGCGCGCCAGCCCGCTTCAGGCGCTGCCGCCCGCCGGTGAGGATTATTTGTTCCGCATGAACCCGGGCTGAATCGATTTTTCTTCCCGGCACGGGGCGGTTTCTGATTCAAGGTTCATGCTGGGTCTGGAGACCGGTATGCATGGGGGCACCGTATCCCCCGGACTTGCGTAAGCGCGTTGTGGCGGGTGTTGAGGACGGCGGGATGTCTGGCAACCGGGCTGCGGCGCATTACGGCGTGGCCATCAGCACTGCTATCAATTGGGTGAAGGCGTTTCGGCGCACCGGCAGCTTGGCCCCCGGCCCAGGAAGATCGCAGGCGAGCGGCTGCTGGCCAAAGCCCCGTTCGGGCATTGGAACACAACGACGTTTCTGGCCGCCTTGCGCCATGGCCGCAGCGAAGCGCCCTGGCGTCTCGACGGACCGATCAACGGCGAACGGTTTCGGGCCTATGTCGAGAAGGCTTCACCATATCGGCCAGAGAATAACGCGCCAGGCTGGCGTGAAAGGCACGGGCCGCCTCGGCCAGGGCCTTGGGCAAGGTGCACACAGGCGTGAGCCTGCACCCCGTACAATCAATCAGCGCGCAATGCGGATCGGTGGCGCGGATAACAGCGCCGAGATTGATCTCCTCCGCGGGACGCGCCAATGCAATGCCCCCGCCCCGGCCGCGCATGGCGGTGAGAAACCCCGCATGCACCAGCGCATTGGCAATCTTCATCAGATGTGTGCGCGAAATATCCTGTGCCGCCGCAACCTCGGCGATGGAGGCGCGATGCCCCTCGGCCTGGCTGAGATGAATAAGCAGGCGCAGCGCGTAGTCGGTATGTCGTGTCAGTTGCATGGCAAAGCCTTTCTGGCCCTGGCGCGATTTTCTCACAACAGAATGACGCTGCTTTGATGTATATCAAAGGAATCTTTTTCGCCCCGCGATAAGTGGAGTTTGTAATTCATCTTTAAGGGGCTTTGCCAATGTATTGCGTCCAGTGCGAACAATCGAACAAAGGCGGCTGCGCCGTCAAAATCGGGTCTTGCGGCAAGAGTGCCGAAGTGGCCGATCTGCAGGACGTGTTGTTGCGCGTTATGCAGGGTGTCTCGGCCTATGCGGCCCGCGCCGCGGCCAAAGGCACGCGCGATGCGGAGGTGGACGCCTTTACCCCCCATGCCTGGTTCACCACCCTTACCAACGTGAATTTCGACGCTGACCGCTTTACCGCCCTCATCGCCCGCGCGCTGGAAATTCGGGCAAAAGCCCGCGCACTGGCTGAAAGCGCCGGGGCTGACCTTACGGACCTGCCCGAGCCGGCCTTATGGAACCCCGGCATCACGCAACCCCAACTCGCCGCCGCGGCACCCATGGCCGCCATACAGCGCTTCATGGACCGCGACGGCCCCTCGATCACCGGCCTGCGCAACCTCATTCTGTACGGGCTGAAAGGCACGGCGGCGTATAGCGAACATGCCCGCGTGCTTGGCAAGGAAGAAGCCGCCATCAGCGCCGAATTCCACCGCCTGGCCGCCTTCCTCGCCACGGACCCGCGCGGCATGGATGCGCTGCTGCGCGAGGCGCTGGCCGTGGGCGCGCTGAACCTGAAAGTGATGGCGCTGCTGGACGAAGCAAATACCAGCCGCTTTGGCCACCCCGAACCCACGCAGGTGCGCATGACGCCGCGCGCGGGCAAAGCCATCCTCGTCTCGGGGCATGATTTGGGCGACCTGGAAACATTGCTGCAGCAAACCGAGGGCAAGGGCATCAACATCTACACGCATGGCGAGATGCTGCCCGCCAATGCCTATCCGGGCCTCAAGCGCTTTGCGCATCTGGCCGGAAATTACGGCGGCGCCTGGCAAAACCAGCAAAAGGATTTCGCCGCGTTCCCTGGTGCCATCCTGATGACGTCCAACTGCCTCATCAACCCCGAGCTGAACGGCTACCGCGACCGCATCTTCACCTCCGGCCCGGTGGGCTGGCACGGCATACCGCATGTCAAGGCGCATGACTTCACACCCGTTATCAACTGCGCCCTGGCACAGCCCGGCTTCACCGAGGCCGCGCCAGAGGAATTCATCACCGCCGGCTTCGCGCGCAACACCGTGCTTGGCGTGGCGGATACGCTGCTGGGCATGATCCACAAGGGCGATGTGAAGAATATCTTTCTCATCGGCGGGTGCGACGGTGCGCGCCCTGGCCGCAATTACTTCCACGACCTCGCCATGGCCACGCCACATGACAGCCTGGTGCTCACACTCGGCTGCGGCAAATTCCGTTTCAACCGCGAGGAGTTTGGCGATATCAACGGCGTCCCCCGCCTGCTGGATATTGGCCAGTGCAACGATGCGTATTCCGCCATCCAGATTGCCACCGCCGTTGCCGGCGCGCTTGGCTGCGGCGTGAATGATTTGCCGCTGCACTACGCCATAAGCTGGTTCGAGCAAAAGGCAACCGCCGTGCTGCTGAGCATGCTGCATCTCGGCCTGCGCGGCATCCATCTCGGCCCCACCCTGCCGCAATTCCTTACGCCAGAGGTGCTGGGCGTGCTGGTGGACAAATTCGATATACGGCCCACGGGCGATGCCAAAGCCGATCTCGCGGAAATGTTGCGGGCGGCGTAAGCGCAACTGGCCTTTAACGCCCGGTGCGCCAGCGGATTAATCTTGCCATGCCATATGGGGCGAAATAGCGTGGCGCGGGCCGGGCTGGCGCGCGCCACGTAAAATGCGCCTTGTAAAAGGTGCCTTGCCAAGGGCATGCACGCTACCCATCTGCAACGGCAAGAGCGGCCTGGCTGCCGCCCATCAACACAAGGGAGCATCAACACATGAACACCAGCGCGCCTCAATCCGCCAAGGATGGCATCATCCTGCTCTCGCGTTTCCTGCTCGTTCTGCTGTTCCTCATTTTCGGCTGGAACAAGCTCACCGATTATCACGGCACCGTGGCCTATATGCAGATGGCGGGCGCGCCCATTCCCGCGCTCAGCGCGCTTATTGCCATCATCATGGAATTCTTCGTTGGTCTGGCGGTATTGCTGGGCCTGTTCACCCGTCCGCTCGCCGTGCTGCTGGCGCTCTACACACTTGGCACGGCTTATATCGGCCATCATTACTGGACCATGACAGGCATGGCCCGGTTTGAAGCCGAAATTAACTTCTATAAGAACATCAGCATTATTGGCGGGTTTTTGCTGCTTTACGTTACCGGCCCGGGCAAATACGCGCTGGATACGATGCTGCGGCGGGGGTGATTATACCAGCGGCCATAAAGGATGACTCATCCTTTATGGCCGCTGGTATCGCGCGTGGGGCTGGCGGGGCGGCCACGCGCCAGGCATAAGCCTTATACCAACGGTCATGCTCAATGGCCGTTGGTATAAGAGCCGGAGGATTTCAGACCGGATCACAACGTGATCCGGTCTGAAATCCTCCGGCTCTAACGCCCCATCGCCGTGAGCATAAACCGCTTTTTCAGGCGCGGCATCCTGTCCACCGCCGCCAGGCCCAAATCGCGCGCCAGCCGCACAGGTGGGAAGTTGGTCGAGAACAGCCGGTCCAGCGCGTCCATGCCCAGCAGCATGGCCATGTTCACCGGCCGCCTGGCCGCCTGGTAGCGCGCCAGCAAAGCGGGCGCGCCGGCATCTTCGGCGCCCTCCAGAATCTCCACCAAAGCCGCCACATCCTGCAGGCCGAGATTAAGCCCCTGGCCCGCAATGGGGTGCACGCCATGCGCGGCATCGCCCGCCAGCGCCAGCCGCGTATCGTAATAACGGTGGGCGTACATGGCCTCCAGCCGGTGCATCCAGCGCCGCCCCACCTGCCGCACCGCGCCCAGCCTGTTGCCAAGCCGCGCCTGCACCTCGCGCATAAAGGGGCCGTCTTGCATCGTGTACAATTTCTGCGCCAGCGCATCGCGCTCGGTAAACACCACGGCGGAAACATTGGGGTGCTCCGCGGTACCCGTCATGGGCAGCACGGCAAACGGGCCGCCTGGCAAAAAATGCTCCAGCGCCACGCCATTATGCGGCTTTTCATGCGCGATGGCGAAGATCACCGCCGTCTGCTTATAAGGCAATTTGGTCACGCCAATGCCTGCCGCCACGCGCAAGGGCGAGCGCCGCCCCTCCGCCGCCACAACCAGTTGCACCCGGAATGTCTCGCCGCCCACCTCAATATCCGCGCCCTCGGCCCCGCGCGTGATGCGCGCCGTGGCCGGGGCGCGCAGCACAATATTTGGCTCCGCCCGCAGCCTCTTGTTCAGCGCCACGCGTATGGAGCGCGCCTCGATGATCCAGCCAAACGCATCATCTCCCACGGCACGATGGTCGAAATGCAGCTTGAGAGCCGATGGTCTTCGGCCCACCTTGCCGTCCGTCACGTCGATATCCAGTATGGGGCAGGGCGCGAAGGGCAGCTCGTCCCACAGCCCGGCCAGGGCCAGCAAGGGCTGGCAGCCAGCGGCAATGGCATAGCCGCGCCCATCAAAGGCCGGGTCTTCCATCGGCGCCAGATCCGCCTGGTCCACCAGCAGCACGCGCCGCCCGCGCGCCGCCAGCGCCAATGCCAGCGTGCCGCCCACCGGGCCGGCCCCGATTACCGCAATCTCGACATCCCGCACGGCCATGGCGCCTCTCTTTTCATGGTTTCGTCACCCGTCATTCTGGCACAGCCGCCGCACCCGGACAAACACGCCACCAACCAGCAGGGCAGATGAGCCCCCCTTCATTTTTGCCCCATTTTTAGTCACATTTGCACATATTGCACGCAATACACGCCGCGACCCTCTGCTTTGGCACAATGCCGCGGGCGGTTGCCCCCGCCATGGCCCAAGCATAACCCCAACCCTGAATGCAGGCGATGCTGACGCAGCCCTTCTTCGCCACCGCGCTTATCAACGTGCCGTGGCGCCTCATCGGCTGCAACCTGGCCTTCACCACCGGTTCTGGCCCGTACGCGCCTTTCATTGGCGGCCTCCCGGGCACCATCCCCGGGGCCGTGTCCGCCATCTTCACCATTTTCAACCCGGCGCTCATCCTGGGCGGTCCGGCGAACCGTCTCAAACTCTCCGCCGCCAGGGCGTTCCTGGGCATCTGGCTGCTGGCTGCTGGCTGCCCCATCGCGCGCGGGGCCGGGCGGCTTCCTTGGCAATGCCGGTTCCGCTCTCACCGCCGCCGTCTCCCGGCCGCTGGTTGAACGGGCCATGGCGGGCCAGCCGAGCCTGCTGGGTGCCGTTTCCGGCGCAGGTCAATCCCGGCCAGCTCCTGGTCCAGGCCAAGGGCATCATCACCGCCATCGTGTATTGCGGCGTGGCCAGTATAACGTCCTCAAGCTGACCGGCCTGACCGTGGGCCCGCGCGTGAACAGGGATGACGAGATGGAAGGCCCCGGCATCTCTCCGCACGGGTGAAGTGCCGCAACATATGGCGTAACCGCCTGCCAGCACGGCTGGCTTTCCCCCCTCCTTAAACCCCACGCTGCCGATGCCCGCCCGGCATGGAGGGTTTGCCGTGCCTGACATGGCACGAAAAATGCTTAACCTTTTAGCGCGCCGCATCGCATTGGGCGCTACACCACATGGCTGGGACGTTTGGAGAGTACGAATGACGATAGTTCAAGCATTGCCAGGTAACTGGCTGGATACAGGCGACAACGCATGGCAGCTCACGGCCGCCACTCTCGTCGGGATCATGAGTATTCCCGGCTTGGCGCTTCTGTACGGCGGCGCCGTGAAGAAAAAATGGGCGGTCAACTCCGCCTTTATGGTATTTTACGCCTTTTCGGCCGTGCTCATCGTCTGGATATTCTGGGCCTATAACATGTCCTTCGGGAAACCCTGGTTCAACATGCCCAGCTTCATGCCGTCCGGGGCGTGGATCGGCCATCCCGATCCCACCACTTCGGCCTATAATATGGAGAAGGAAGCGATTATACCCGCCGCCGCCGCCGGCATGCCCGCCTTGGGCTACGGCCAGGCCACGATGGTGTATTTCCAGTTCGTGTTCGCAGCCATCACGCCCATCATCTTGCTCGGCGCCATTCTCGGCCGCGTCAGCTTCAAGGCCTGGGTCATTTTCGTGCCACTGTGGACCACCTTCATCTATTCCATCGGCGCTTACTCGCTCTGGGGTGGCGGCTGGCTCGGCTCCTTGGGCGTTGTCGACTATTCCGGCGGCTATGTCATTCATCTCTCCTCGGCAGTGTCCGGCTTTACCGCCGCCGCCATTATCGGCCCGCGCCTGCCGCGCGACCGTGAGAGCTTCCAGCCCAATAACCTGCTCATCACACTGGCGGGGGCAGGCCTGCTCTGGCTCGGCTGGTCGGGCTTTAATGGCGGCGACCCGTTCACGGCCAATGCCGACGCCGGCGTTGGTGTGCTGAACACCCACACGGCCACCGCAGCCGCCCTGCTCACCTGGACGGTTCTGGACGTGTTCGCCTACGGCAAGCCGTCGATTCTGGGTGCGGTCAATGGCATGATCACGGGCCTCGTCGCCATCACGCCTGCCGCCGGTTATGTTAATGGCACCGGGGCCGCCATTCTCGGCGTATTCGCCGCAGCACTGCCCTGGATGACCTGGAACTTTTTCGGCAATGGCAAAACCTGGCTGTTCCGTAAAGTCGATGACGTGCTCGGCGTCATTCATACCCATGGCGTCGCGGCCATTGTCGGTGGCATTGGCACCGGCATACTCGCCGACCCTAAAATGATTGAATGGTACGGCACCAAGGGCGACTCCGTATCCGTCACCGGCTGGTATTACGGCAACTTCCACCAGGTGATTCTGCAAATTGAAGGCGCTGCCTTCATCATCGCGCTTAACATTGTCGGCACGTTCATCCTGCTCAAGCTCATCGGCCTGTTTGTGCCACTGCGCTTCGATGAAGAGACGCTGCTCATCGGCGACGATGCCGTGCATGGTGAGGAGGCCTACGCCATCTATGCGGACGGCCAGCGCGTACCGGTGCTGGGCGACTAATCGCCCGTACCAGCCTGGCTTTTCGGAAACAGCGCCCTCCGGGGCGCTGTTTTCATATCCGCATTGTCATGCAACCTGGATGGCGCCTCGCGGAATCGGGCATAGCTTGCTGGAAACAAACAAAAAACCGGCATCACCCTGGCATGAAAACTGCTTAATCCCTCAAGCCCGGCCAGCACACCTGCATGCGCCGGGCATAGCAATGAAACCATGGGCAGACTGGGGACGAATTGATGGAGGTTGATCAATGTCGATAGTGCAAGCATTGCCAGGAAGCTGGCTGGATACAGGCGATAATGCCTGGCAGCTCACCGCCGCCACGCTGGTGGGCATCCAAAGCATCCCGGGCCTGGCCATTCTCTATGGCGGCGCGGTGAAGAAAAAATGGGCAATCAACTCCGCTTTCATGGTGTTTTATGCCTTCTCGGCGGTCCTCCTCGTCTGGGTGCTGTGGGCATACAGCATGTCGTTCGGCAAACCCTGGCTGCAAATGCCGGGCGGGCTGGGGGCGTTTCTCGGCCATATGAGCCCGGTTACATCAGCCTATAATTTGGAGCGCGAGGCCGTCATTCCCTCGGCGGCGGCGGGTATGCCGAATCTGGGCTACGGCATGGCCACGATGGTGTATTTCCAGTTCGTGTTCGCCGCCATAACGCCCATTATTCTGTTCGGCGCCATTCTGGGGCGCGTCAGCTTCAAGGCCTGGGCCATTTTCGTACCATGCTGGACCACCTTCATCTATTCCATAGGCGCCTATTCACTCTGGGGCGGCGGCTGGCTCGGCCAGATGGGCGTTGTCGATTATTCAGGCGGGTTCGTCATCCATCTTTCCTCCGCCGCATCCGGTTTTACCGCCGCCGCGGTGGTGGGGCCGCGCACGGCGCGCGACCGCGAGAATTTCCAGCCCAATAATCTGCTCATCACGCTTGCGGGGGCAGGCCTGCTCTGGCTCGGCTGGTCGGGCTTTAATGGCGGCGACCCGTACACGGCCAATGTGGATGCCGGTGCCGCGGTGCTGAACACGCATGTCGCCACCGCCACATCGCTGCTAACCTGGATACTCCTCGACATTATCACCTATGGCCGCCCCTCCATTCTGGGTGTGGTGAACGGCATGATCTGCGGCCTCGTCGCCATTACGCCGGCGGCTGGTTACGTCAACGGCATGGGTGCCATCATTATCGGCGCGGCGTCCTCGGCGCTGCCCTGGGTCACCTGGAACTGGCTCGGCAAAACCTGGCTGCTGCGCAAGGTAGACGACACGATGGGCGTGATCCATACCCATGGCGTGGCCGCCCTGGTTGGCGGGCTGGGCGTGGGCATCCTCGCCGACCCGAAAATGGTTGAATATTTCGGTACAAATGGCGACAGCAATGTCAGCGTCACCGGCGCCTGGTTTGGCAATCCGCACCAATTCGTGCTGCAATGCATCGGCGCTGGCTTCATCATCGCGGTTAATGTTGTTGGCACCTATATCTTGCTCAAGCTCATCAGCATTTTCGTGCCGCTACGCATGGATGCCGAGGCGCTGATGGTGGGTGACGACGCCATCCATGCCGAGGAGGCCTACGCCATCGCCGCAGAAAGCAAGCACGGCGCCGATTAGAGCAATATCCGATCAGCTTGAATCGAAGATTTAAGCTGATCGGATGAAATTGCTCGCCAAGCAAATTTAGAGCGTTTCCGATTGATCGGAAAATGCTCTAGAGCGCGATGACTTGAGATGCGCTCGCTTTGCGAGCGATTCGAAAGTCTGAATCGCGCTCTACCTCATTGATTTAGAGACGGATTCAGATTTTAGACCGGATCACAACGTGAT
>JAJZFB010000083.1 GCA_021805545.1 Pseudomonadota bacterium
TTACCTCAATGAGCAGATCAGCAGATTATCGCTGCGGCCAAAGGTTTTTCTGCCCAGGCGCGGCGATGTGCTGATCTGGCACGGCAACCTTCTGCACGAGGGCACGAAAATTCGTGACCCAGCCCGCACGCGGCGCTCCTTCGTGACGCATTACACATCGCGGCGTTCATACACGAACGATCATTACTTCATCGGCGCGGCAGAGCCTGGCGCGGTGCGCCTGCCAAGCTGGGCGGCTACTGCCGCAGGCTGAAAGTGGGGCAGCCGTAAGACGAGATATAGGATTGCAGCGCGTAAACATGCTGGCGCGCCGGGTCGAACGGGCTGGAGCACCAGGCATAGCCGTGCTGCGCGGCAAAAGCATCGTCCATGTGGTGGATGAGCGCGCCTGGGATTTGCAGCAATAACAGCATGAAAACCGTAACCCCCACCACGATCGCCAGCCCTTTTGGGGTGGTGAAGAGGGCAATGCCGGTTTTAAGGCGGAGATAATCCAGTAGGAAATAGCCCATGGCGCAAAACAAGGGCAGGACGAAGAACAGCACCGCGCTGCTGGGGTAGGGGCCTTCAAGCGATGTGGCGCTGGCCTGGATGGCTTTCTGGAAGCCGAGCATGACGTGGAAGAAATATCCCCCGCCCAGAAGCATGAAAACGGCGCATGCGGCTCCGGCGGGCAGCAGCCAGCGCGGGCGGGTTTCGGCCGGGGGCGTGCCGCCATCGCGCAGGGCCGCGAGGCCGATATCCGCCGCCGCCGGGGCATGGTGCTGGCCACGGCCAAAGGCTGGGGGCGAGGGTGGCGGTGGTGGTGCGGGCTGTCCGGCCTGGTCGCGGAAATTCCGCAGCAATTTCGGCGTGGTTTTCTTCATGCGCGCGCCTGCATGTGGCGGCTTTCCGTATAGCAGAGCAGCGCCATAATCACCTCGGTGGCGGCGGCTTTAAGGGCTATGGCATCGTGCCCCGCTACCGCGCTGGCCAGCCGCCCCATAGTGAGGCAGGCGAAGATGATGCCCATGCCCAGCAGCAACCCGCGCCCGGCGGCGCGGTGGCGCAGCCCGGCCAGGATGGTGATGCCAAACCCGGCAAAACCGCCGCCATAAAGCGTGCGCAGCTCGCTAAGCCCGGAAGGGCTGGTGGGAACAAGGCCGAGCTTGCCCGCCAATGCGGCAGGGGCATACAGCCCGGCTATGCCGAACAGGATGAGAAACGCACCCGAAATGTAAAGCAGGCAGCGCCGCCCTTTTTGGATGAGCATGATTCTGGCAAGCCTCCGATTCGTTTTGCCAGATGCTAATGTATGTGGCGGTGGCGGTCCAAATCGTCGCTAACGCAGCACGCCGCGTATGGCGCGCGCCGCCGCATCGGATGGCAAACCCTCGGGCGCGCGCAGGCTGGCCAGCGCGGTGGCGAACCCGGCGCGCTGGGCGGCGGCTTTTTCTGGCGCGCTTAGCAGGGTAAGCAGGGTGCTGGCCAGAATATCCGGACGGCATTGCTCCTGCAGCAGCTCCGGCACCAAAGCGCGGTTGGCCAGCAGGTTTATCATGGCCACATAGGGCACCTTGATGAGGCGCCGGCCGAGAAAGCCGGATACTGGGTTTACCCGGTAGGTAACGGCCATGGGCACGCCAGCCATCGCCAGTTCCAGCGTGGAGGTGCCGGATTTGGTGAGCGCGGCGCGGGCGGCGGCAAAGGCATCGTACCGTTCCGCCACATCGCGCACAATGATGGGGCGTACCGGCCAATCCTCTGTCTGCGCCGCCACGGCATCGGCTATGCCGGGGGCGGCGGCCAGCACGGGCACCAGGTCTTTCTCTTCCGCGCCCAGCAGGGCCAGGGTTTGGCGGAAAACAGGGAGCAGGCGCTTGGTTTCGGTAATGCGCGAGCCGGGCATGAGCATGATGGGCACGGCATCCGGCGCCAGATTATGCCGCGCGCGGAACGACCTGGCGTTGCCCTGGTCCGCGCCGGATTCCAGTACCGGGTGGCCCGTGAAAACCGGGTGCAGCCCGTGCGGGGCGAAAAACTCTGGCTCGAAGGGCAGCAGGCAGAGCAGCTCGTCCCACAGGCCGGGGTAATGCTTCACGCGCTCCTGCCGCCAGGCCCAGACCTGCGGCGCCACGTAATGCACGCGCTTGGGGCCGCCGGGGCCGATGGCCTTCAGCACGCGCAGGGTGAAGCCGGGGGAGTCTATGGTGAGCAGAATATCGGGTTTTTGCGCGCGTATGGCGGCGATGGTTTCGCCGAGCCGTTTTTTAAGCGACAGGATGTGGGGCAGGATTTCCACCAGCCCCATCCGCGCCAGCTCCTGCATGGGGAAGAGCGATTTCAGCCCGGCTTCGGCCATGCGCGCGCCACCTATGCCGGTAAAGCCGATGGCGGGGTCGAGCCGCCGCAATGCGGCCATCAGCCGGTAGCCGAGCACGTCGCCGCTGGCCTCGCCGGCAATAATGAAGATTCGGGTCACGCCAGCTCCACGGCAGGGCAGGGCGGGATTGCCGCACCCCAGTCGCGGTGATTCAGCACATTTCCGTTGCGGCGCACAATGCCGATGGCGGTGAAATCAACTTCCGTAATGGTAAGGCCCGGCTCGTTCAGCGGCCCGGCGGCAATGACGCCGTCATCGGGGAAGCCTTCATCGCAAGGGGCGAACAGGGCGGCGTGGCCGATATTCACATCTATGGAACCGGACCAGGCGGCATTGCCCACCAGCGGCACGACGGCAGTGTAGCACTGGTTTTCCACCGCGCGGGCGCGGGCGGACAGGCGCACGCGGTTGAAGCCCGCCACGCTGGCGGTGCAACTGGGAATGAGGATGAGCCTGGCCCCCGCCGCCACCTGGGCGCGGACATGCAGCGGAAATTCAGAGTCGTAGCAGATGGACACGCCGATGCGGCCCAAGGCGGTATCGAACACGCGCGGGCCGTGGCCGCCGGTGATGCCCCATTCCTCGGCCTCGAAGCGGGTCATGGCCTGTTTGTCCTGGAACAGAATATTGCCGGAGGGGGCGATGAAGGGGGCGCGGTTGCGGATTTTGCCATCCGCATCGCGCATCGGCAGCGAGCCGCCGAGGATGTGCAGCTTGTGGCGCATCGCCATCTCGCGCAGCCCGCTGAGGATCAGCTCGGCCTGGTCCACCACATGCAGCAGCTCGGCCGCGATGTCCGGGGCTTTGATCTCCGCCCCGGCGCAGACCATGGCGGCATATTCCGGCAGCACCAGCATGTCCGCCCCGGCCAGGGCAGCCTCGGCGGCCAGGCGTTCCAGGCGCAGCAGAAAGGCCTTGAAGCTGGCGGGGGCGGAAACCCCGAACGGGGCGAGGGCGAGCTTCATAGGCGCTTGGTCCAGAAAGTGAGGTTTTTGGTGGTGGCGGCGGCTTCGTCCACATCCCGCCAGCTCATCT
>JAJZFB010000024.1 GCA_021805545.1 Pseudomonadota bacterium
TCAGCCTCGTCAATGCCGACCACCCATGAATCAGTCAAAAGCCGATTCGGGAATCCTAAAAATAACAGAACTCAATAATATGCCAAAGTAGTGCTAGCCTCACGCCTCGAAACGAAAATATGGGGAACAGGTCATGGGCTTTGGCGAGGCGGTGTCATCTTGCTTCAGTAAATATGCGGTTTTTTCCGGGCGGGCGCCGCGCAGCGAGCTATGGTGGTGGTTTTTATTCGTCATCCTTGTCAGCTTCGGCGTCGGCATTATCTCTGGCATTCTGGACGTTGTGCTTGGACTTAAGGCCTTTAGCGGCATTGTCAGCCTGTTGCTGGACCTGTTTTTCCTGCTGCCCAACCTGGCCGTGACCATGCGGCGCCTGCACGACCTCAACCGCAGCGGCTGGTGGTATGGCGGGCTGATTGTTCTGAGCCTGTTCATCATGGCCCTGGGCATACCCTTGATGATCCGCATGGCGGAAAACCACGAACAGGGCTACGCCCCGACGGACGGACTTAACCCCGCCGTGTTCATTCTGCTGGCCGTGCTGGGGTTTGCCGAGACAGTTTACAGCATCGTGCTGCTGGTGTGGTTTTGCATGCGCGGCACGCGCGGCCCCAACCGGTTCGGGCCGGATCCTCTGCAGGCATTCTGACCACGGTTTGACAGCACGGCAAAACCCGCCGAAGGCTGCGCTATGGCCAAAGTCTCACCTTCGCGCGTTGGTTTCATGCTATGTGCCTTTCTGCTGCCAGGGCTGATCGGCACATTTGCCAGCTTCTCCATTCCGGTGCCGCTGCTGGATGAGCAGATGCAGGAGCAGGCGTTGCAGGCGGTGTTGGAGGCCCCCACGCCAGAGGCACGGGCGGCGGCCATAGCGGCGCTAAGCGGCAATGCGGCGCAGCAGGCCATGGCGGCGCAGGCCGGGATGAGCCTGGAAACGCCCGATACGGCACTGGTAGACCCGGACACGGCGGCCATCGTACAACATGGCAACGGCACACTGGCGGAGCGTGTGGCGGCGGCGAAAGCGCATATGCGCGCCGAGGTCATGACCCAGGCCAAGGCCGAGGCGTACAGGATTAGGCTGATGGTGATTACCATGACCGTGCTGGGCGCGGTTTTTGGTGTGTTTCTGATGGGGCCAGACAAAAAATGACGGCACATGTAAATTCCTACTACGCGGCAACGGCGCATAAGCAGGATGCGCGCCCGGCGCTGGCGGGCAGCATGAGCGCGGATGTGTGCGTGGTGGGTGCTGGGTTTACCGGCATAAACGCGGCGCTGGAGCTGGCCGAGCGCGGGGTTTCCGTGGTGGTGGTGGAGGCTGTGCGCGTGGGGTTTGGCGCCTCGGGCCGCAATGGCGGGCAGATCGTGAACGGGTATTCGCGCGATCTGGACGTGATTTCAGCGCGTTATGGCGAGACAGCGGGGCGGCTGATCGGGTCTCTGGCCAATGAGGGCGGGGATATTATCCGGGCGCGGGCGCAGAAATACGGGATTCAGTGCGATCTGCGCGAGGGCATGTTGATTACGGCGCTGACACACAAGCAGATGCGCGGGCTGGAACATCATGTGAAAACCTGGAAGGGCTTCGGGTTCGAGCAGTTTGAGCTGCTGGATAAAGCGGGCCTCGCGCCGCATGTGGTGACGGAACGCTATGTGGGCGGGCTGCTTGATAAGCGCGGCGGGCATATCCACCCGCTTAACCTGGTGCAGGGCGAGGCCGCGGCGTTTGAGAGCCTGGGCGGGCGGATTTTCGAGAACTCGCCTGTGGTTTCGGTGGATATGGACAATGCGGTGGTAAAGACCGCCAGCGGCGAGGTGCGGGCCAAGACGGTGCTGATGTGCGGCAATGCGTATCTGCATGGCGTGCTGCCGAATCTGGAAAACCGAGTAATGCCGGTTTCCACCCAGGTGCTGGCGACGGAGCCGCTGGGCGCCGAGGCGGAACGGCTGCTGCCCAGCAATGTATGCGTTGAAGATGCCAATTACGTGCTGGATTATTTCCGCCGCACCGCCGATGGGCGGCTGCTTTACGGCGGCGGCATTGTGTATGGCGGGACCGACCCTGTGAGCATAAAGGCCAAGGTGCTGCCGCTGATACTGAAGACGTTTCCCTCCCTGAAGGATGCGCGGATCGATTTCACCTGGAGCGGGAATTTCGCCCTCACGCTCACGCGGTTTCCACAAATCGGCAGGCTGGCGCCGAAGGTTTATTTCTCGCATGGCGATAGCGGGCATGGGGTGACAACCACGCATCTGCTGGCACGGCTGCTGGCGGAGTCGGTAACGGGGGATGATGCGCGGTTCGGGGTGTTCGCCGGGCTGCCGTATTTTCCGTTCCCCGGCGGCAAGCTGCTGCGGGTGCCGCTGACTGTAGCGGGGAGCTGGTGGTATCGGGCGCGGGATGTGCTGGGGGTGTGAGGACTGCGTTTCCTCTGTGTACCACAGGCTGAAAGATAGACCGCCGCGCTACACTCGCGGTGACGTACTTCCTCCCGTCCTGCCTTCCCCGCAGCCGCCAAATGGTCTAACCCCCGGAAAATGACAAAACTTCGCTTCGCCCCCAGCCCCACGGGCTATCTGCATGTTGGCAACGCGCGCGCGGCGCTGGTGAATTTCCTGTTCGCCCGGGCCGAGGGCGGCAATTTGCTGCTGCGGCTGGATGATACGGACACGGCGCGCGGGCGGCCCGAATTTGAGCAAGGCATTTATGACGATCTGCGCTGGCTGGGCATTGAGTGGGATGAGACCGCCAAGCAGTCTGAGCGGCTGGCGCGCTATGCCGAGGTGGCTGAGCAGTTGAAGGCGGCGGGGCGGCTGTACCCGTGTTTTGAGAATGAGGACGAGCTGGCGGCCAAGCGCGCGGCACTGGTAAAGCGCAAACTGCCACCGGTTTACGACCGCGCGGCGCTGGCCATGACCCCGGAGCAGCGCGCCAAGGCCGAGGCCAATGGCAAAAAACCCTATTGGCGCTTCAAGCTGTCAGACGGCGCGGCGGGGTGGAATGATTTGGTGCTGGGGGCGCGGAATATAAGGCTGAGCACCGTGTCGGACCCGGTGCTGATCCGCGCGGATGGCTCGCCGCTTTATACGTTCACCTCGGTGGTGGATGATGTGGATATGGGAATTACCCATATCATCCGGGGTGAGGACCATGTGTCCAACACCGCCGTGCAGATCGACCTGTTCCAGGCCATCACCAAGCGCCCCGTGCCGCGTTTCGCGCATCTGCCGCTCATCTCGGGCGGCGATGGGGAGAAATTATCCAAGCGCATCGGCTCCATCTCGCTGCGCGGCCTGCGCAAGGACGGGCTGGAGCCGGCGGCGATTACCGCCTACATGGCGCGGCTGGGCACGAATAAAGACCCCGCCCCCCTGCCTTTGGCCGAGCTTATCAAATCCTTCTCTCTGGCCGATTTTTCCCGCTCGCCGCCGCGTTTTGATGCCAAGCAGCTCGCCGGGCTGAACCGCAAGCTGCTGCACCATATGGACTTCGAGGCGGTGCGCGACCGGCTGCCGGAAGGGGCCAACGCCGCCTTCTGGGAGGCGATTCGGGGCAATGTGGACATGCTGAGCGAGGCGCGGCTGTGGTGGAACGTGGTGACGGGCGAAATTGCACCGCCCGAATTGCCGGGCAATTCCGCCGTGCTGCGCGCGGCGCTGGATACGCTACCCCCCGCACCCTGGGATGAGACAGTTTGGAAGCCCTGGACGGCGCAAATAGCCGCAAACACCGGCGCCAAGGGGCGGGATTTATACCACCCCCTGCGCCTGGCGCTAACCGGCGAGGAGCACGGGCCCGAAATGGCGAAGCTGCTGGCGCTTATGGGGCGCGAGCGGGCGGAGCGGCGGCTTAAGGCCTGCGTTGCCGCGCGCGGCACGCCCGGCTAAGAGGAACGCTAGAGGCTTGAAGGACGCATGCGTGGATATTTTTGACGAGGTTGCGGAGGATCTGCGGAACGAGAAGGCGATAAGCCTGGCCAAGCGCTATGGCGGCTTGCTGCTGCTGGGCTGTGTGGCGGTGCTGGCTGGTGTCGCCGCGCAGGAAGGCTGGCAAGCCTGGCAGGCCAAGCGGGACAGCAAGGCGGCGCAGCAATATCTAACCCTTACGGCGCCGCTGGACCAGATGAACGCGCCCCCGCCCGCAGCCCAGGCGGAAAAAGCCGCGGCGGCGCTGAGCACATTCGCGGCAACGGCGCCGGAAGGCTATAAAACTCTGGCCAATATGCGCGCCGCCGCCCTGTACGCGGATGCCGGGAAATTGCCGCAGGCCGAAGCGCTATGGACGGGCGTGGCACAGGATAGCGCCGCCGACCCGCTGCTGCGCGATGCCGCCACGCTGATCTGGGCGCAGCACGCGCTGGGCGCCGTGCCGGATGCCGATGTGCTGGCCAAGCTGCAACCCCTGGCGCTGAGCAACAACCCCTATCATGCCATGGCGCGCGAGCTGCAGGCCCTGGCCTATCTGCACCAGGGTAACGTGGCTCAGGCCAAGGCCCTGCTCACGCAAATCTCCATGGATGGCACTTCTCCCAGCGGCGTGCGCCAACGCGCCCAGGCACTGCTAGCCAGCTTGAACGGATGACCCACATATGATGCGACGCCGTACCGCCCTGTCGGGCCTGACGCTGGCCACGCTTACCGCCTGCGCCCTGAAAAAGCCGCCGATTATCGGCACACAAATTCCCGTGCTGGCCGCAAACAAGGGCATGGAGGTGGCAGCGAATGCACCGCCCGTAACTCTGCCGCAAACCACGCCCCTTACCGCTTGGCCGCAAACCCTGGCCAATGCCGCCCACGCGCCGGGCAACGTGGCCGGGCCGCTGAGCCTGAAGCCGCTATGGCAGGCCGATGCCGGTGCCGGCGGCAGTTACCGCACCCTGCTTCTGGCCGGCCCGCTCATTGCTGGCGGGCAGGCCTTCACCATGGACGCGGACGGCGTGGTGCGCGCCTATGCGCTGAATGACGGCCATGTGCTATGGCACACGGTAACCCGGCCGAAGAAAAACAGCACGCCGAACATGGGCGGCGGCCTCGCGTATGATTCCGGCAAAATTTACGCGAGCACTGGTTTTGGCGAATTATTGGCCTTGGATGCCGGTTCGGGTAAAATTATGTGGCGCCAGCCGCTGGGCCTGCCGGCGCGCAGCGCGCCGCTGCTGGCAAACGGGCTGGCCGCCGTGGTGATTTATAACGACGTGCTGCTAACCTTCGATGCCGCCAGCGGTACGCCGGGCTGGCGCTTTCTGGGCAATGCCGGGCAGGCGAGCAGTGCCGCCGTGGGTGTAAGCGGCGCGCCAGCCTATGCGGATGGTATTATCGTTGCCGGGTTTTCCACCGGGCTGATCGCCGCCGTGGATGCTAATTCCGGCACACCGCTTTGGGAGCAAAGCCTCGCCGCCGGGTTTGGGCAGGCCAGCGTGGTGGATTTCTCGGACGTCGTGGCGCCGCCGGTTATCGATAACGGCGTGGTCTATGCCATTAATCTTGGCGATAATTTCATGGCGGTAGACCTGCATTCCGGCGTGAAGGTGTGGACCCACGGCGTGGGCGGCGGCCAGGCACCAGCCAGCGCGGGCGGGTTCCTTTTCCTGCTGGATGCCGCGCAGAAGCTCCATGCCGTCCATGCCGATGACGGGCTGGTATGCTGGACCCTGCAAATGCCGCCCTACAAAAACATGAAGAGCAAAGGCGGCCCGCAACAATGGGCCGGGCCAGTGCTGGTAAACGGACAATTAGTGCTGACCAACGACCGTGGCGAAATTGCCCTGGTGGATGCGGTGCAGGGCCAAATAACCCATACCGCCAAGCTAAATGGCAAGGCCGACATGCCCCCCATTGCCGCGGACGGCGTGCTGCTGCAGCTTACGCGTAATGCCAAACTGACTGCCTATGGCTGATGACACCGCGCATTGCCATTGCCGGACGGCCGAATGTCGGTAAGTCCACCCTGTTCAACCGGCTTGTGGGCCAGCGCCTGGCGCTGGTGGCCGACACGCCGGGGGTAACGCGCGACCGCAAGGAAGCGGAATGTGAACTTGGCGGGCGCAAAGTGCTGATGGTGGATACGGCGGGGCTGGAAGAAGCGCCGCCCGATACACTGCCCGGGCGCATGCGTGCCTCCACCAGTACGGCGGTGGACCAGGCCGACCTCGTGCTGTTTGTATTCGACGCCAAAAGCGGGCTGCTGCCCGAGGATAAGCATTTTGCCGCCTGGCTGCGCCGCACCGGCAAGCAGGTGCTGGTGGTGGCCAACAAGGCCGAGGGGCGTGGCGGGGCTGCCGCAGCCATGGAAGCCTATGAGCTGGGCTTAGGTGAGCCTTGCGCCATTTCGGCCGAGCATAATGAGGGCATTTACGACCTCATGAGCGAGATTGCCGAGCGCCTGCCGCCTTTGCCCGAGGGCGAGGCGGCAGAAGGCGAGGAGCTGCCGCTGCATCTGGCCATTGTGGGGCGGCCCAATGCGGGCAAATCCACGCTGCTGAACTACCTGCTGGGCGAGCAGCGCATGATTACCGGGCCGGAGCCGGGGCTGACGCGCGATGCGGTTGCGGTGGATTTTACCGGGCCAGATGGCAAGCTGTACCGCGTGGTGGATACGGCGGGGCTGCGAAAGCGCGCCAAGGTGGATGCGGGGCTGGAAAAAATGTCCACCAGCTCGTCCATCGAGGCGCTGAAACGGGCCGAGATGGCGGTACTGGCCATAGATGCGGTGCAGGGCGTGCAGGAGCAGGATTTGCACATTGCCCGCCTCATCGAGCGCGAAGGGCGCGGCTGCGTGATTGCGCTGACCAAATGGGATGCGGTGGAAGACCGGGGCGATGCCCGCAAGGCTGCCTTGGACCGGATTTCCATCTCGCTGAGCCAGATGAAGGGCATCACCATCGTACCCATTTCCGCCGAAACGGGCGAAGGCATGGCCAAGCTCTTTCCCGCCATTCGGGCAACCTACGAAAAGTGGAACACGCGCATCTCCACCAGCCAGCTTAACCGCTGGTTCGAAGCGGCTTTGGAGCGCTTCCCGCCGCCATTGGTGGATGGGCGGCGGTTGAAGCTGCGCTATGTCACGCAGATCAAGGCGCGCCCGCCAACCTTCGCGCTGTTTGGTACACGGGCTGAGCAGACGCCGGAGACCTATCAGCGTTATCTGGTAAATTCTCTGCGCGAAGCGTTCGAGTTACCTGGCGTGCCGGTGCGCATTTACCTCCGCGGCACGAATAACCCGTACCACGAGGCATAAAAACCTAGTGTCCACCATGGTTGTGAAATCCAATGGATTTCAGAACCGGAACACTAGACCAGCTTCGTGCCCCTATGCGCCTGCCCGTGCGGGTGATGCCGGTGCAGTTTGGCGAGGGCCTCCTTGCGGTCCCGCCACGCGCAGAACGCCGCGCCAAGCATACCAATGCTCAGGGGCAAAAACAGCATCTCAAGGGCTAAATCGACGATATTCATGTCACGTTTCCAGCGACTTATATTTTGAGCAACAAGCGTTGGCTGGTACGTTTGCCTATTACGTTTGCCAGCGCGGCTATTTGGGCTGCCGCGTTTATGGTAATTTTAGTACGGGCCGGGCTCCGGCGCCATAAAAATTTCCGGCATTTTTATGGTTTTGCGGGCTGCGCCACGCCACGCCGGGGGCGGGCGCCGTTAAGGAAAATGCTTATGCAGCGGCGTATATGGGCCTTGCGGTCCAGGCTACCGGGCCACGCCATGTCTCCGCCGCCTTTAAGGATGATCGCGCCGAAAATCATGTCGATCAGCATACGCGCCAAGCTGTCAGCGTCGTCGACGATTATTCGCCCCTGCTGGGCTTGGCGGGTGAGCCAGCAGGCTAATTCGGCGCGCGACACATCCGCGCCATTTTCCCGGATGATTCGCGCAAGTTCCGGGCTGTACTGAGACTCGGTGACAACCAGGCGGATGAGGTCCAGCCGCTCCTGGTCGGCCTCGGCACTGATGTCGATGCAAAAAATCCGGGCCAGCGCCTCTTCCAGCGGCATTGAATCATCCGCCACGGTAAAATCGAGCCAGCTTGGCTTGCTGGCCGTGACCACCGCCGCAAACAGGGCGCATTTATTGGGAAACAGGCGGTAGAGCGTCTGCTTGGAGATTTTGCAGCAGCACGTCAGATCATCGGTGGTTGCGTTGCCATAGCCTTTTTGCAGGAACAGCCGCTTTGCCGCCGCCACGATGATCGCGCGCTGGGCCTCATCCGGCGCGGTTTTTGGCCGCCCGCGCCCACGATTCTCGGCTACCTGCACAAATCCTCCTTTCCATCCTGGCTTTACTTCCTATCTACACCGTAATGCGTTCCCGCCTGCGGGTTTACAAGGTGTGCATGCGTTGTGCAGCGCAGCAGCTTGACAGAAAGCCTGACATATAATAACAGTACTACTAGGTACTTAAAATACCCGCATTAAATCGCCTCCACCCGCTGGTTTGGTGATTCATGCATCTCTCCATCTCTCCAGGTGAATTTATGCCATTGCAGATGCCCACCCTTTTCCGGACCCGGCGCGGCCGCGCCGCGCTGCTTGGTGTGCTGGCCTTGGGGCCGGCCCTGGCAGGCTGCGGTAAAAAAGCCCCACCCCCCGCGCCACCGCCGCAGGTGGGCGTCATCATCCTGCATGCCCAGCCGCTGGAGCGCACCACCGTGCTGCCGGGCCGCACTGAATCGGTAATGGTCTCTGATGTGCGTCCGCAGGTAAGCGGCATTATCCTTAAGCGGCTGTTTACCGAAGGTAGCAGCGTGAAGGCAGGGCAACAGCTTTACCAGATTGACCCCGCCACCTACCAGGCCGCCTATGACAGCGCGAAAGCCACGCTGGCCTCCGACCAGGCGGCGCTGGTTACCGCCAAAGCCAAAGCCGCGCGCTACAAGCCGCTGGCGGCGGCGCAAGCCGTAAGCGCGCAGGGTTATAGCGATGCCGAGGCCGCCGCGCAGGAAGCCGCGGCCAATGTGGAAGCCGCCAGGGCGGCGCTAGAGCAGGCCAGCATCAATCTGCAATACACCAAGGTACTTTCTCCCATCTCGGGGACAATTGGCGCCTCCACCGTTACGCCTGGCGCGCTGGTAACGGCGGAACAGGCAACGGCACTGGCGACGGTTACGAAACTGAACCCGATTTACGTGGATGTGAACGAACCCGACACTGTATGGCTGCGGCTGAAACGGGAAGCGGCCTCGGGCCAGTTAAAAATGCAAAGCGATGGCAGCACGAAAGTAACGCTGACACTCGAGGATGACAGCACCTATAACCTGCCCGGCAAGCTGCAATTCTCCGAGGTGCAGGTGGATGAGAGCACGGGCACGGTACTGGTGCGCGCCATTTTTCCGAATCCACAGCATCTTTTGCTGCCCGGCATGTATGTACACGCCACCGTGGATGAAGGCGTGAACCCCAACGGGCTGCTGGTGCCGCAGCAGGCAGTCTCGCACGATACCAGGGGCGATGCCACAGTGTATGTGGTTGGCAAAAACAATATGGCGGAGCTGAAGATCATCCAGATTGGCGATAATTACGGCAATAACTGGGTGGTGACCGGGGGGCTGAAAGCAGGCGAGCGGGTGATTGTGGATGGGCTGCAAAATGTGCAGCCCGGCGCGCCGGTAACACCGGTGACGGAAAACGCGCCTGGCGCATCCTCGTAACCGGCGGAGCCTGAACGACTATGTCACGCTTTTTTATCGACCGCCCGATTTTTGCCTGGGTGCTGGCGCTGATGCTGATGCTGCTCGGGGGGCTTTCCATCCTGCGCCTGCCCATCGCGCAATATCCCAACATCGTGCCGCCGCAAATCTCCATTTCGGCGACCTATCCCGGCGCCTCGGCGCAGACAGTGGCAAACCTGGTGATCCGGCCGATCCTGCAACAAATGTCGGGGCTGGACGGGCTGGAATATATCGACGCCACGTCAGAATCTAATGGGACGGCGGAAATCGACCTGACCTTCACACAGCGCACGGACCCAAACACGGCGCAGGTGCAGGTACAGAACAAACTTTCACTGGCCGAGCCAACCCTGCCCACGGAAGTAACCACCGAAGGGCTGCGGGTGCAAAAGGCAACCAAGAATTTCATGCTCATCATTGGTCTGGTTTCCACCAATGGCATGATGAAATCACCTGATATCGCCGATTATATCGCTTCTCATCTGCAAGACCCGCTGACGCGCATTCCCGGCGTAGGCGACTACACGCTGTTCGGTTCGGAATACGCCATGCGCATCTGGCTGAACCCGGACGAGATGTATAAATACGGGTTGACGGTCAGCGACATCACCACCGCGGTTCAGGCACAGAACGCGCAAATTCCCGCGGGCGAACTGGGTGGACTGCCGGCCGTGCCGGGGCAGCTTCTGGATGCCACCATCATCGGCCCTAGCCTGCTCAGCACGCCAAAGCAGTTCGGCAATATTCTGGTCAAGGTGGAGCCTAGCGGCGCGCAAGTACGGCTGCACGATGTGGCACGCGTGGCGCTGGGCGCGCAGAGCTATTCCATTTCCGGCCTGTTCGACAACCAGCCCGCCAGCGGCATAGGGCTGAAGCTGACGCCAGGCGCCAATCAGCTTTCCACCGAGAACGCGGTGAAGGCGGAAATGGCCAGGCTGGCCAAGAACCTGCCACCCGGCCTGAAGGTGGTTTATCCGTTCGATACCGAACCGTATATCGTACTCTCCCTCACCGACGTGGTGAAGACTTTGTTCCTCGCCATTGGCCTGGTGTTTCTGGTCATGCTGCTTTTCCTGCAGAATTTCCGCGCCACGCTCATCCCCACCATCGCCGTGCCGGTGGTGCTTCTGGGCACGTTCGGGGTAATGGCGGCTCTTGGTTACAGCATCAACACGCTCACCATGCTGGCCATGGTGCTGGCCGTGGGGCTGCTGGTGGACGATGCCATCGTGGTGGTGGAGAATGTCGACCGGCTGATGCATGAGCGCAAGCTCTCCGCGCGCGAGGCGGCGCGGCAGTCGATGGATGAAATTTCGGGCGCGCTCGTGGCCATCGCGCTCGTGCTCTCCGCCGTGTTTCTGCCCATGGCGTTTTTTGGCGGCGCCACGGGCGTCATCTACCGGCAATTCTCCGTCACCATCATTTCAGCAATGCTGCTGTCCGTGCTCACGGCGCTTATTTTCACCCCTGCCCTGTGCGGCACGCTGCTTAAACCGCAAAAGGAAAACGGACCGCACCGCAACAGGTTTCTCGCGGCGTTCAACCGCGGCTTCAACGCCGCGCGCGGGCAGTATCTGGGCGTGACCCAGAAAATGACGGCGCGGCGCCGTTTATCGATGTTCGGATTTCTCGCCATTACGCTGCTGATGGTCTTTCTGTTCATGAAAATTCCCATCGGCTTCCTGCCAAACGAGGACCAAGGGCTTCTGCTTGGCCAAACCGTGCTGCCGCCGGGTTCCACCGCCGCGCAAACCGCAAAGCTGAACAGGCGGGTGACGGATTACGTGCTATCGCACGAACGCAAGAACGTGACTTCCATCTTCACCGCCACGGGCTTCAACCTGGCCGGGCAAGCCCAAAACCAGGGTTTTCTTGTGCTTCACATGAAAAATTGGGATCAGCGGACCAAGGCCTCGCAATCGGTGAGCGCCGTGGCGCGGCAGATAATGGGGCATTTCGCGGGCAATCGCGAGGGGCAGGTCATCGTCTTTCAGCCTCCGCCCGTGATCGGGCTGGGCAATGCCACGGGCTTTGACATGGAGCTGCAGAATACCGGCAATTTAAGCCACGAACAATTTCTGGCGGCGCGCAACCAGCTTCTGGCCATGGCGGCCAAAGACCCCCTGCTGACGGCCGTACGCCCTAACGGGCTGAACGATGCGCCAGAATATAAGCTGAACATCGACCGTGAGAAAGCCTCGGCCATGGGGATTAACTTGACGGACCTGAACGGCACGATCGAGGCAGCACTGGCCTCGGAATATGCCGGCCAGTTCATCCGCGGTGGGCGCGTCAAACAGGTTTACATTCAGGGTGAGGCGGATGCGCGCATGCAGCCCTCCAACCTTTCGCGCTGGTATGTACGCAATTCGGCAGGCGGCATGGTGCCATTCGACAGCTTTATAACCGGCAGCTGGACCACGGGGCCGCAAAAAGTGGAGATTTACAACGGCCTTACCTCCTACGAAATCCAGGGCCAGCCAGCGCCAGGGGTAAGTAGCGGCACGGCCATGGCCGAGATGAAGAGGCTGGTCTCCAAATTGCCGCATGGCGTGGGCATGGCATGGACCAATATGTCTTACGAGCAGGTGAAAGCCGGCTCGCAGACCGGGGCGCTTTATTCCATTTCAATTGTCGAGATCGGACTGTGCCTGGCCGCACTGTATGAGAGCTGGTCAATCCCCGCCGCGGTGATCCTCGTCGTGCCGCTCGGCATTATCGGCGCCGTTCTGGCAACATTGCTGCGCGGGCTTGATAATGATGTGTATTTCGAGGTTGGGCTGCTTACCACCATGGGCCTGGCCACCAAGAATGCCATTCTGATCGTGGAATTCGCACGCGCCTTCTTCGAACAAGGCGCATCGCTGGCCGAGGCCGCGCTGCATGCGGCGCGAGAGCGGTTCCGCCCGATCTTGATGACCTCCATCGCCTTCGTGTTCGGCACGTTGCCGCTGGCCATGGCCACAGGCGCGGGTGCCGCGAGCCGCATGGCCATAGGCACCGCCGTGGTGGGGGGTATGCTTACTGCCACGTTCCTCGCCATCTTCTTCGTGCCGGTTTTCTTCGTGGCGGTGCTGAGCTTCACCAAGGTAAAGCGGCGCAAGGAGCTGGCGGCTTTAGCCGAAGCACTTGGCGCGGAGGAGGAATAAAATATGCGTAAGCCTCTCTCCGCCCTGCTGCTGGGGCTGCTGACAAGCTGCAGCCTTATCCCCGCTTATCACCGCCCGGCTGCGCCCATAGCCTCTACCTGGCCTGCAAGCGCCAGTACGGGGCCAAGCGGGCCAGCCGCCGCGGATATTGGCTGGCGGCAATTCTTTACCGACCCGGCGCTGCAATCGCTCATCGCACTAGGGCTGGAAAATAATCGCAACCTGCGCGTGGCGGTGCTGAATGTGGAGCAGGCACAGGCGCAATATGCGTCAGACCGTGCCGGGCTGTTCCCGATGGTGGATGCCACGGGCACATTAACGCGCGCACAGACTTCTTCCGGCCTCGGCACGCCGGAGAATATCGACGAATACAGCCTGGGTGCCGGCACGGTCTCATGGGAGCTGGATTTATTTGGCAAAATCCGCAGCCAGGCCAAGGCGCAGGAAGAAACTTACCTCAGCAAGGCCGATACGGCGCTTTCCGCACAGATAAGCCTGGTGGCCGAGATTGCCTCCAACTACTACGCATGGCTGGCCGACCGCGAGTCGCTGCGCGTGGCGCAGGATACCGCCACAGCGCAGGCGCATTCGCTGCAACTAACCCAGATGGAGCTGAACCACGGCACGGCCACCGCGCAGGATGTCGCGCAGGCGCAATCGGCGCTGTACACCGCGCAGGCCAGCGTCTCGGCGTATCAGAGACAGGTGAGCGCCGATATGGACGAGCTGGTGCTGCTGGCGGGCACACCGCTGCCTGGCACGCTGCTGGACCAGATGAATGCGGTGTCAGGGCTGGACGCGGAGCCGCCTTTGCCAAAACTGCCAGCCGGGCTGCCATCCGGCCTGCTGACGCGGCGTCCGGATATT
>JAJZFB010000004.1 GCA_021805545.1 Pseudomonadota bacterium
CCGCAGGCTCGTGGGGATGCGCGATGAGATTGCCGCCGCGCTGGAGAAAATCGCCAGCCCGCGCAAATCCAGCATCGAGGATGTGGATGCCGATCTGGACGATGAAAGCCTGATCGAGCCGGGGCAGATGGTTGTCACCATTACGCGCGACGGCTTCATCAAGCGCACGCCGCTGGACGTGTTCCGCGTGCAGAACCGTGGCGGGCGCGGGCGCGCGGCGGCTTCCACGCGCGGCGATGACATCGTCACGCGCAGCTTTAATGCGCACACGCATCAATTCGTGTTGTTCTTCACCTCCGGCGGCAAGGTGTTCCGCGAGAAGGTGTGGCGCCTGCCGGAAGGCGGCGCTACAGGCAAGGGCAGGGCGCTGGTGAACCTGCTGCCCGAGCTGGCTGGCGACCAGGTTACCACCGTGCTGCCGCTGCCGCAGGACGAAACCTTGTGGGAAAACCTGCATCTGGTGTTCGCCACCTCCTCGGGCAATGTGCGCCGCAACCGCCTCGCGGATTTCCGCAATGTGCGCGCTTCCGGCCTTATCGCCATGAAGCTGGATGAGGGCGACCATCTTATCGGCGTGGCGACGTGCCGTGATGGGGATGATGTGTTCCTGGCCACCAAGCGCGGCCGCTGCATACGGTTCCAGATTACCGATGATACGCTGCGTGTGTTCTCGGGGCGCGATTCAACGGGCGTGCGCGGTATAAAGCTGGCGGATGGGGATGATGTGATGAGCCTCTCCGTGCTGCACCATGTCGAGGCGAGCGTGGAAGAGCGCGCCGCCTTCCTGAAACAGCGCCGCAGCGAGGATGATACGGAAACATCAAGCGATGAAGAGCCGGTTTACGAAGTGGTGCTGAGCGAGGCGCGCCTCGCCGAATTGCAGGAGGCGGAGGAAATTCTGCTCACCGTCACCGATTCCGGCTTTGGCAAGCGCAGCTCGGCCTATGAGTACCGCGTAACCGGGCGCGGCGGGCAGGGCATTGCCAACATCACGCTCAACCCCAAGCGCAATGGCAATGCGGTGGCCGGCAGCTTTGCCGTGCGGCAGGGGGACGATATTATGCTGACCACCGATGGCGGGCGGCTGATTCGCGTGCCGGTGGACCAGATTCGCCTGACAGGCCGCGCCGCGATGGGCGTGACGTTATTCCGGCTCAATGAGGATGAGCGCGTGGCCAGCGTGTCTCCCGTGCTGGAACAAGACCCGGACCAGGATCCAGCACAGGAGCTTGAAGATGGCTGAACGCATCGCGCTCTACCCAGGGACATTCGACCCCATCACCAACGGCCACATAGATATTATAACCCGCGCGGTGAAGCTGGCGGATAGGCTGGTGATTGGCGTGGCGGTGAATACCGGCAAGGGGCCGGTCTTCACGCTGGAAGAGCGCGTGGTGCTGGTGGAAGCGGAAATCCGCCCCATCGCGGAAAAAGCCGGTATTGTGGTAGAGGTGCGGCCATTCTCCTCACTGCTCATTCAGTTCGCGCGCGAAATCGGGGCGCAGATGATTGTGCGCGGCCTGCGCGCCGTCACCGATTTCGACTATGAATTCCAGATGACGGGCATGAATTACCGGCTCGATTCCGGAATCGAGACTGTGTTCCTGATGGCAAGCGAGCATCACCAGTTTATCTCCTCGCGTTTCGTGAAAGACATTGCCTCGTTCGGGGGCGATATTTCGAGCTTCGTTCCAAAACTTACGGCCGAGAAAACCATGGCCAAATTGAAAGGTGAAGCATGATCCAACGCCGCACCCTCCTCACCACGGCTGTTGCCGTTCCATTTATTACCGGAGTTTCCATGAACGAAGCACAAGCTGAGACGCCTACCTCGAACACGCTGAAGATGACGCTGAAATATGGCGACGTCACCATTCAGCTTCGCCCAGACCTGGCCCCGCTGGCCTCCGAGCGCCTGCGCACCCTCAGCGCGCAAGGCTTCTATAATGGCTGCAAGTTCTTTCGCGTCATCGCTGGCTTCATGGCGCAAACGGGTGACCCCACCAATACCGGTATGGGCGGCAGCCAGTTGCCCAACCTGCCCGCGGAATTCACGCAGGATGCCAGCTTCCTTACCGGCACGGTGGGCATGGCCCGCACCTCGGACCCCAACTCCGCCAACTCACAATTCTTCATCTGCTTCGACCCCTGCACATCGCTGGATGGCCAGTACACGATCGTTGGCCAGGTAACCGCCGGTATGGATGCCGTGAACCAGATCAAGAAGGGCTCAGGCCCCAACGGACAGGTGCAAGACCCGGATTCCATCATAAAGATGGTGGTTGCGTAAAAGGCTGGAGGCCGTGGGGATGTCCTCGCGGCCCCTTGACTTCCGGCGCCTAAAGATGTTTTTGCGCCCACACACTGCAGTGTGAGCCTGTAGCTCAGTGGTAGAGCATCGGACTTTTAATCCGTTGGCCGTGGGTTCGACCCCCACCGGGCTCACCAATTTTCAATGGGTTATATGCCCGCTTCCGGCTTTGCGGGGGCAAGCACCGCAACTTGCGCCAATATACTCATGGGTTCGGTGTAATACCAACGGGCATAAAGGATGCCTCGTCCTTTATGCCCGTTGGTATCGCGCGTGGGGCTGGCGGGGCGGCCACGCGCCAGGCATAAGCTTTGTACCAACGGTCATGCTCAATGACCGTTGGTACAAGGCCGGATTTTCCCGGTGCTCCCCGCCAGATAAACAAGTATCGTGACCTGCCAAAGCCAGGGCAGGGATGAGGTTGAGGGAGCAATCCATTGATTGAACGCTATAGCGACCACGCTGCAAATGAACGGACATTCCTCGCCTGGGTCAGGACCGCTTTGGCCGTTATGGCGTTTGGCTTCCTGGTGGAAAAATTCGACCTTTTTCTGGAAGTGGCATTTTCCTCACTGGCAAAGCATCCATTTTCAACAGGCAGCCGGGTGGTTGGCGATGTTGCCGGGCTTTTACTCATTCTGCTTGGCGGAATCATGATGATTATATCCGCGATCAGATACCGCGAGGTGAGGCGTAACATCGAATCAGCAGATATATGGCGCCAAGGGGCCGGCGGGGCCGACCTTTTTCTGGTCGCGCTTCTTGTTCTTTTGGGGTCGACCTTGTTTGCATATCTTCTCTACACGGTGGTGGCCTCTTTCTGAGGCCCATTGGTTCAGGACGCTTCCTGAAGAATGGCGGCGGTATGGCCGGGCGCACCGCATCCCCTGTGCGCGGCCGCGGCAGAGAAAAACAGCCCCTGCAGCGCCGTGAGTCGTTCCGAATCTTAAAGGATGCTGCTATCAAACCGGCCATGGAGCGCGCCAAAATCGGCTTTGTGACAGGTTTGACGGCAGAAGCGCGCTGGCTGCGTAATGCCGGGTTCATGATTCGTGTTGGCGGCGGCACGCCTTTGGGGGCAGAGCAAGCCGCGAAAGCCTTGGCGCAGGAAGGCGCGCAGGGCCTCATCAGCTTCGGTCTGGCGGGCGGGCTTAAACCCGGCCTCGTGCCCGGCAGCATTGTGGTGCCCACCGCGGTGCTGGAGGGTAACCGGGTTTACCCGGCCGATTACGCGCTCATGTCCTTTCTCGGCGGCTCCACCGGCGCGCCCATTTATGCCGGGCAAAAAATTGCTGAAACAGCGCATGACAAGGCGTTGATCTACCGGCGCAGCCACCCGGATGCCATCGACCTGGAATCCGGTGCCGTGGCGCGCGTGGCGCAGGCGCGGGGCCTGCCCTTTGCCGTGCTGCGCGCCGTGGCGGACCCGTGGGATGCCAATTTGCCCCCCGTGACCAAGGTGGCCATGAAGGATGATGGAAGCTTGAATTTTACCGCCATCACAGCCTCCCTGCTGCGCCATCCGCGCCAGATTCCCAGCCTGTTCGGCGTGGCCAAAGCCACGAAAGATGCCCGCGCGGCGCTGCTGCGGCGGCTGGAGAAGCTGCCGCAGCGCAGCTTTTAACCCTGGCTTGCGCCACAGGCCCCGCCGTGGTGCAGTACCGCCATGGTCAAGCTCGATAAAATCTACACGCGCGGCGGCGATCAGGGGGAAACCTCGCTCGGCAATGGCGAGCGTGTGCCCAAATCCTCTTTGCGCATCGCCGCCTTGGGCGAGGTGGACGAGGCCAACGCCACCATCGGCATGGCCCGGCTTAATTGCGTGGGCCCCGAGGATGAGCTGCTGGCGCGGCTACAGAATGATCTGTTCGATCTCGGCGCGGATTTGTGCGTACCCATCGAGGACGCTAAACCTGCCCTGCGCATTACCCAGCAACAGATAGATTGGCTTGAGACGCAGATCGACGCCGCCACGGCGGAGCTTTCACCGCTTACGTCGTTCATTCTGCCTGGCGGTGTGCCTGGTGCCGCCACGCTGCACGTTGCGCGCGCCGTGGTCCGCCGGGCCGAGCGCGCGGTGGTGCATCTTACCGAGGTGCCGGACCAGAAAGTGAACCGCCTGGTGCTGGTGTACCTCAACCGTTTGTCAGACCTGCTGTTTGTGCTGGCCCGCATGGCCAATGCGGGCGGGCAGCTCGACGTTTTATGGGTGCCGCAAAAAGGCGGGAATGGCTGACGGCGCGCCAGCCCCCGCCGTTTGGGGGGTAACGCCGGGCTTTGCCGCGCCGCAAGAGCCGGGCGGCACCTTTTACGCATTATACAATGGCGCGGATTATGCCGTGCCGGGAAGGGGCCTGGCCGCCATCATTGCCCAGGCTCACCCTGCGCCAGGCTGCACCGGCCAAGCCGCGCAACTCGCCGTGCATTCTTTTGCTGAGGGGTATTTCGGCGCGCCGCCCACACTCTCACCCCGCCGCGCCGCCGGCATGGCACTTTCCGCGTTCAACCGCTGGCTGTCGGGGCAGCTGCAGTGCACCGCCCCGCACCCCCCCGCACCGGCCTCGCTTTCCGCCCTTTTGCTGCACCACGGGCGGGTTACAGTGGTGCAAATCGGCATTTGCCAGCTCTATCGCCTGCGGGGTGGCGTGCTCATGCCGCTCATCCGCCCGCATCTGCGCCTGGGTACGGCCACCCAGCCTGCCCGCGCCCTGGGGCTGGAGGATGATCTGGCGGTGGCTTTTCAGGAGGAAGATGCTGAACCGGGCGATATATTCCTGCTGCTCACCGGTACAGGCTTACCCGATGCCGCCTATGCTACCCTCAGCCCGCTTGCGGCCAGCCCCGGCGTGGAGATGGACGAGCTTGCCGCCCGCGCCCTGGCGCTTCTGCCCGGCCCCGATGCGGCGGCCATGGCCCTACGGGTGGACAGCTTGCCAGCACCAGATGGCGCCGGTTCCGATGCGCAACTCTCTGGCCTGCCCATCCGCCCTCCGCCCAAGGAAGGCGATGTGTGGGATGGATTTCTTATCGGCAAAACCTTGTTCTACGGCCGTTACACCATGCTCAAGGCGGCCATGGACCAGAATACGGGCCGCGAGGTGGCGCTGAAAATTCCGCTGAAAAGCATGTTGCAGGACGAGGTATTCGCCGCTGGCTTCATGCGCGAGGCCTGGATTGGCGCCACCGTGCGCAGTGCCGCTGTGGCGCGCTATATTAAACTGCCGCCTGAACGCCGTACCAGCCTGTACCTCGCCATGGAATTGTACCGCGGAGAGACGCTGGAGGCCCGTCTCAACCATGCCCCGCTGGTGAGTCTTCCGGAAGGCATGGGTATAGCCATGAAACTTTGCGAAGCTGTGCAAGACCTCGGGGCTATTCAGGTGATTCACCGCGACATAAAGCCCGATAATATCATGTTGCTTAACGCCCCGCGCGGCGGGGTGCTGTTGCTGGATCTCGGCCTCGCCTTTTTGCCGGGCATAGATGTGGCGGATGCCTCCAAGCCAGGCGGCACCATACGCTACATGGCGCCCGAATTGCTGCGCGGCAATCCGGCCTCGGCCCGGACTGAGCTTTACGCGCTGGGCGTAACCATCTACCGCATGTTTGCGGGTGGCCCGTTTCCCTTTGGCCAGAATGAGACGCTGCCTTTGTGCAAACTGCGCCCCGATTTGCCGCGCTGGCTGGGTGAGGCGCTGGCCCGCGCCTTGGCCGCCAAGCCGGACGAGCGTTTTGCCGATGCCGGAGAATTTGCCCGCGCCCTGCAGGCTGGTTTGGCAGCGCGCCATGAGGCCCCCATGCCCATGTCCACACCGCTGGTTACGCCGCTACGTTTGTGGCAGGGCGCGGCCCTCCTGCTCGCCGCGCTCAGCCTGGCCTTGGCGCTTAAACTGCTGCCATGACGCGTATTCTGCACATGAGCGATCTGCACATGGAAATGGAGCGCTGGCGCCTCTCTCTGCCTGGCTGGCAGGATTTTTTGCGCCGCCACAGCGATGCCCGCCACCACCCGCTGCGTGGCCCGCTGCTCATGGGGGTGGAAGGGCGCGTGGACCTTGTGCTGCTGGCGGGCGATATCCACACCGGTCTGCGCGGCATCGTGTATGCCGGGCAGCTGGCCGCCTATTTTAACGCCCCCGTGGTCTATGTGGCGGGTAATCACGAATATTATCACCACTATATAGATGTGTTGCAGCCTGCTTTGCGGCGTGTGGCGGCGCATAGCAAAGGGCGTGTATATTTTCTCGATGACACCGCCGCCAGCTTCACCATTGCCGGGCAGCGCGTGCATGTGCTGGGCTGCACCTTGTGGACCGATTTTGCCCTGCACGGAGACCCGCGCGCGGCGATGGAATTCGCCTTGCGCCACATGAATGATTACCGGCTTATCCAGCGCGCTTGCGCCACGTTGCGCCCGGAGCATACGCTGGCACGCCACCACCGCTCGCGTGCATGGCTGCGCGCCAATGTTGCGCGGTTGCGGCGGGAGGAGCCAGAATCGAAGATCGTCGTCCTCACCCATCACGCGCCGCACGAGGCCGCGCTCGGGCGCCGCAAGGGTGATTTCGGGCCGTCTTACGCCACCCATATCCTGCCCGATTTCAGCGCTGTACCGCCCGATTTATGGGTGCATGGCCATACCCATCACCGGCACGAAAGCATATTCGAGGGCATACGCGTGGCTTCCGCTCCGCGCGGCTATATCGGCCAGGATACCGGGGCGGTTCTTAAGTATCAGCCTGGTATAGTGGAATTATGAGGGAACGGCGCAAAGAGGTTTGACAAGGGAATAGTTCTTGTGCATCACTATATTTAATCAACAGGAAATCATGGTTCCCGATGCGCTACTCTGCCCTTTCTCTGCTGGCCCAGGCCTTGCGCGGCCATACGGGCTGGAAACCAGCCTGGCGCAAGGCCATGCCCGCGCCGGGGTACGATGTGGTCATCATCGGCGGCGGCGGCGGCGGGCTTTCCACCGCCTACCATCTGGCGCGCCACCACCATGCCGGCCGCATCGCGGTGCTGGAAAAAGGCTGGCTCGGCAACGGCTCCATTGGCCGCAATACAACCATCATCCGCTCCAATTATCTGCTGCCCGGCAATGTGCCGTTCTACGAACTCGCGATGAAATTATGGGAGGGGCTGGAGCAGGAAATTAACTACAACGCCATGGTCTCGCAGCGCGGCATATTCAACATCTACCATAACGATGCCCAGCGCGATTCCTACGCTCGCCGCGGCAACGCCATGCGGCTGCATGGGGTGGATGCCGAGTTGCTGAACCGCGAGCAATTACGCCGCGAAATTCCGTATCTCGATTACGAAAACGCGCGCTTCCCCATACAAGGCGCGCTGGTACAGCGCCGTGCAGGCACGGCGCGGCACGATGCCGTGGCCTGGGGGTATGCGCGCGCGGCGGATAGGCTGGGCGTGGATATAATCGAAAATTGCGAGGTGACAGGCATAGATATTGAAAATGGCGCGGTAACGGGGGTGCAGACCGCGCGCGGCGCCATAAAAGCGGGCAAGGTAGGCATTGCCGTGGCGGGCGCATCCTCGCTGGTGGCCGCCATGGCTGGGCTGCGCTTGCCCATCGAGAGCCATGCGCTGCAAGCCTTTGTTTCGGAAGGGCTGAAACCGTTGATTGACAATGTCATTACCTTCGGTGCCGGGCATTTCTACATTTCACAGTCCGACAAAGGCGGCTTGGTGTTTGGTGGCGATATTGAAGGCTATAATTCCTACGCCGCGCGCGGCAACCTGCCCACTGTGGAAGATGTTTGCGAAGGCGGTATGGCGCTGATGCCGATGCTCGGACGCGCCCGTTTGCTGCGGAGCTGGGGCGGCATAATGGATATGACAATGGATGGTTCGCCGATTATCGACAAAACACCTGTAAAGAACCTCTTCTTCAATGGTGGCTGGTGCTATGGCGGCTTCAAGGCCACGCCCGCTTCCGGCTATTGCTTCGCGCATCTCATCGCGCGGGAGGAGCCGCACCCCGTTGCCGCGGCTTACCGGCTGGACAGGTTCGCCGAGGGCAAGCTCATCGACGAAAAGGGAGCCGGCGCGCAGCCGAATCTGCACTGATGCGCATTGCCTGCCCGTATTGCGGCCCGCGCGGCCTGGAGGAATTTCTCTACACGCAAGACGCATCCGTCACGCGCCCGGGTGCTGGCGCAACAGGGCAAGATTGGGTGGATTACGTGTACATTCGTGAAAATACCAAGGCACCACGCAAGGAGTTCTGGTACCACAGTGCGGGCTGCCATGCCTGGCTCATCCTCACGCGCGATGTTGTAACGCATGAAATCATGGCGGTGGACCTGCCATGAGCGGCTACCGTCTCCCCACAGGCGGGCATATCAACCGCAACATCGCCATCCCCTTCAGCTTCGACGGCAAAGCCTATACGGGCTTCGCGGGCGATACCCTGGCCTCCGCGCTGCTTGCCAATGGCGTAAAACTCGTGGGCCGCAGCTTCAAATATCACCGCCCGCGCGGTATTTTTACCGCGGGGTCTGAGGAGCCAAGCGCTTTGGTGGAGCTGGGCCAGGGCGCCTGCCGCGAACCAAACACACGCGCCACGATGGTTGAACTCTTCAACGGACTGGAGGCCAGCAGCCAGAACCGTTTTCCATCGCTTAAATACGACGCGCTTGCCATCAACAACCTGTTTTCACCACTTCTCGCCGCCGGGTTTTACTACAAAACCTTCATGTGGCCGGCTAAGTTTTGGGAGCGTGTGTACGAGCCGCTGATCCGCCGTGCCGCTGGTCTGGGCCGTAATGCCGGCCTGCCAGACCCGGATTTTTACGAGAAAACCACGGAATTCTGCGATGTTCTGGTCGTCGGCGCCGGAACGGACGGGCTGGCCGTCGCCCGCGCCGCCGCCGCGCAAAACGGGCGCGTGATTGTGTGCGACGAATACCCCGCGCCCTCCCCGCCAGACCTGCCCGCAAACGTCACCTTCCTGCCCCGCACAACAGTTTTTGCCATATACGATGGCGGCACCTACGCCGCGCTCACGCATCTGCCCAATGCCAGTCCGCGCCAGCGCCTGGTGCGCGTCGTGGCGGGGCGCGGCATCATCGCCACCGGCGCGCTGGAGCGCCCCTTGGTGTTTGCCAATAACGACCTTCCGGGTGTGATGCTGGCGGGCGCGGTGGCTGATTATATCATCCGCTACGCTGTAAGCCCCGGCCGAAACATTCTGCTGGCCCTGAACAATGACGATAGTGCCGTGCTAATCCCGCTGCTGGCCGCAGCCAATATCGGCATCGCCGGTATTGTGGATACAAGGCGCAAGAGCAGCGATCTCGTATACCGCCTGGCGCGTGAGGCAGATGCCAGCGTGTTCGCCGGTGCCACCATATTGGCGGCACAAGGCAGGCTGGGCGTGAAAAGCGCCGTCATAAAGCAGCATAATGGCACCATGCTGCGCTTACCCTGCGACACCATCGCCACGTCCGGCGGCTTTAACCCCAACATCGCGCTTACGGCGCAATTCGATGCGAAACCAGTATGGAATGAAACCATTTGCGCCTTCACCGCGGGCATGCTGCCGCCTTGTGCCAGGATCATCGGCAAGGCGGCAGGGCAGGGGATAAACGCGGGCATAGAACCCCACTGGCATTCCGGCTTCAGCCCCGGAAAATCCTTCGTCGATCTGCAAAACGACGTAACGGTGAAAGACATAAAACTGGCCAGCCAGGAAGGGTTTTGCGCGGTCGAGCAGGTAAAGCGTTATACTACGCTGGGCATGGCGGCAGACCAGGGCAAAACGGCGAATGTTAACGCCCTCGCCATTCTGGCCGAAGCGCGTGGCATAAGCATTCCTGAAGCCGGCACCACGCGCTTTCGCCCGCCTTACACGCCTGTTTCCATCGGCGCGCTGGCGGGGGCGCATAAAGGCAAACACTTCAAACCCGTCCGCTTGGCCCCCACGCATGAATTTTCGCAGGCGCAAGGCGCGGTTGCCGTGGAGTCTGGCCTGTGGCTGCGCGCCCAATACTACCCCCGCGCGGGCGAGGGCTGGCTGGCCGCGGCAACCCGCGAGGTTAACACCGTCCGCAACGCCGTGGGCATTTGCGATGTCACCACGCTCGGCAAAATCGACATCCAAGGCCCAGACGCGGCCAAATTCCTGGAGTGTGTCTACACCAACTCCTGGGCCAGCCTGCCCATTGGCCGTGTGCGCTACGGACTCATGCTGCGCGAGGATGGTTTCGTGATGGATGACGGCACCACGGCACGCCTGGGCCCGGAACATTTCGTCATGACGACCACCACGGCCAACGCGGCAAAGGTGATGCAGCATCTGGAGTTTTGTGCCCAGGTTCTATGGAAACATCTTGAAGTCAGCCTCATTTCGGTCACCGACCAATGGGCGCAAATTGCCGTTGCGGGCCCAAAATCGCGCGCCACATTGGCCAAGATAGTAGATGATCCCTTCGATGTTTCCAACGATTCCTGCCCCTACATGGCCTGCGCCGGACTCACCATCTGCGGCGGCACACCGGCGCGGCTGTTCCGCCTCTCTTTCTCTGGCGAGCTGGCCTACGAGATTGCCGTGCCCGCCCGCTATGGCAATGCGCTGGCGGAAAAATTGATGCAAGCAGGCGCGGAATTCGGCATCGCCCCGTACGGCACCGAGGCGCTGGGCATCATGCGCATCGAAAAAGGCCATCCCGCCGGGCCAGAGCTTAACGGCCAGACCACGGCGCATGATCTTGGCCTGCACAAGCTGCTCTCCACCAAAAAAGACTTTATCGGGCGCACCATGGCCGCCCGTCCGGCTTTAACCAATCCCGCACGCCCCACGCTGGTTGGGCTACGGCCAGAAGACGGCACCACCACCTTGCGCGCCGGCAGCCACCTTCTCCCCATTGGCGTTCCCGCCACGGCGGCGCACGATCAGGGGCACGTTACCTCCGCCGCGCGCTCGCCCACGCTCGGCCCCATCGCGCTGGCTTTGCTTGCCGATGGCCCCGCGCGTTTGGGCGAAAAAATCCGGGTTTACGACCCGGTACGCCAGGGCGATTGCATCGCCCGCGTTGTCTCTCCCGTTCATTACGACCCAGCGGGGACCCGCCTCCATGCTTGAGCCGAGCCTCCCCGTCCTGGCCGCCACCGCCGCCATTGCCCCGTTGCCGCTCCGGCGCATTTGTAGCCTGGCGGCCCCCAAAACAGCGGGCCTCAACCTGCCCCAGCCTGGTAGGCGCGCGGGCCGTTTTATCTGGAATGGCCCTAATAGCTGGCTGGTACTGGATGAAGACGCCACCACACTCGCCGCACGCGCGGGCGGCGTGGTAACGGAGCAATCCGACGGCCTGTTTCTCTTCGCCATCTCCGGCCCCGCGGCGCGTGAAATCCTCAAGCGCCTCGTGCCCATCGATTTGCGCGAATCCAGCTTCCCCCCAGAAGCCGCCGCCATCACCCATGCCTCTCATATAGGTGTGCGTATCTGGCGCGAGGGCGATGCGTTCATCCTCGCCTGCTTCCGCAGCTTCGCCCCCGCCTTGCACCATGCGCTGGCCGAAGCCGGGCAGGCCGTTACCCGAGGTTGAAGCGCGCCCAAGCTCTCTCTATCATCGCGCAACATTTGCCGGATTCCTGAAGCCCATGTCCAAATCGCAATACGTGCTTACCCTGTCCTGCCAGAACCGCCCTGGCATCGTTGCCGCCGTCACCACCTATCTGTTCGAGCAAGGGGCGGACATACGCGAGGCCCAGCAATTTGACGATGCCGAAACTGGCAAATTCTTTGCCCGCATCGGCTTCGACCTGACGGCGGACCGCAATATCCAGGCGCTGCGGGAAGGCTTCGCCGCCATCGCCGCCCCGTTCGGCTTCATCTGGCATCTTAACGACCACACAATCCCGCGCCGTGTGCTGCTGCTGGTCTCCAAATTCGACCATTGCCTGGCCGATCTGCTCTATCGCTGGCGCATTGGCGAGCTGGCAATGACCCCCGCCGCCATCGTTTCCAACCACGGCATCGGGGCTTATAACGGCCTCGATTTTGGCGGCCTGCCTTTCCACCATCTGCCCATCACCAAGGAAACCAAGATGGAGCAGGAAGCGCAAATCTGGGCGCTGGTGCAGGAAACCAAAGCAGAGCTGGTGGTGCTGGCGCGCTACATGCAAGTGCTGTCCGATGCGCTGGCGCAAAAGCTGCGCGGCCGCTGCATCAACATCCACCACTCTTTTCTGCCCGGCTTCAAGGGCGCCAAGCCCTACCACCAGGCGCATGGGCGTGGCGTCAAGCTCATCGGCGCCACGGCGCATTACGTCACGGCGGATCTCGATGAAGGCCCGATCATCGAGCAGGATGTCGAGCGCATCACCCATGCCGACACGCCGGACGATCTGGTCCGCAAAGGGCGCGACATAGAGCGCCGCGTGCTGGCCCGTGCCGTGCGCTACCATCTGGAAGACCGCGTCATCCTGAATGGGCAGAAAACCGTGGTATTCGCCAGCTAATACCAACGGGCATAAAGGATGACTCATCCTTTATGCCCGTTGGTATCGCGCGTGGGGCTGGCGGGGCGGCCACGCGCCAAGCGTAAGCCTGATACCAACGGTCATGCTCAATGCCCGTTGGTATCGCGCGTGGAAGCAGAG
>JAJZFB010000012.1 GCA_021805545.1 Pseudomonadota bacterium
AAGATCATCCCGGCAGTATCGCCGCCGAGCGGTTTCAGTCCAAGTCATCGTGATTCCGTCAGTTGTTGCAAACCAACAGAATCACAACTAACTGAAATCGCTCAACTATCTTTTTCGTTCAGGTTCTTAGATAATCAATCTCACTATCAAATCATCTCTGCTGACATTATGGTGCAAAGCAAAACTGATAAATCAGACATTCATTATTATCATCTGAACGCCGATTATCCAATTAATCCAGATTCAGCTGGGAGCTTCTCTGGTCAATCTTTTTTGAACCCGCCTGACTCAAGCTCTTTTAGCAATTATTATACGTGGAGCTTTCAACATATCTGGGGACTGACGAACTAGAGCGTAAGTTCTGCAGTCGCGCGGCCCCTGTGGAAACACCGTTCACAGAAACGCCCTCATGGCGCGAACTTGAGAAGCCAGCTTGGGCAAACCCTTGGCCGTCAGGTCCATCACGAATTCCGAGGGGCTGTACGGCGGGTTTTTGTAGGATTGCCGCAACGCTTTTAGCACCTCGACCGCCTCTGCCGGGTAGAGTTCAAATGTCCTGTACAGGAACTCGTCGGCGTCGATGGCCTCTATCCCGAATTCGTCGAGAATGGCGGAAGGAAAGTCGGAAAGGTTTTGCGTGACGATGTGCTGGGCGCCGCACTTGATGGCAGCGGCCAGAACGTGGCGGTCATCCGGATCGGGCATCTCCAGGCCGGGAACTGTAGGCTCGTACCCGGTAACCAGCGCTTCCGGGAAGGCGCGCTTTATCGCCGAGAGCTGGGACTCGATACTTCGCTGCAATTCAGGCTTCGCAGTCAGGAGATTCGAGATCCATTCCCGCAATATTTCCTCGGTCCAGCGCCCCCGGAACAAGCCGGCATGATAGAACCGCAGCAATATGTCCCGCATCCGGAAAGGATACAGGACATTAGCGTCCAGAACGACGACAAACCGATCGGCGATATGCTTCACGAGGCGTCGAATTCCTGACCAAGGCGGCCGAGCTCATCCAAGGCCGCGGTCCGAATGCTGTCCCGGCGTTCCTTGTAGGCCATCAAGTCCTCAAATTTGATGCGCCTGTGCGAGCCTACGGGCACGAACGGAATTTCGCCCTGCTTCAACAAGCCGCTCAGATATGGCCTGGAGACATTCAGCATGTCGGCGGCCTGCTGGGTGGTCAGCATTGCCCCCACCGGTACGAGGGTAACCATTTCTCCCCGCGCGACATGGCCGAGCAGGTCCACCAGCAAATCGCTGATGGCTGGCACCAGGCGCAGTTGAGCGCCCTCGGCCTCCCCAACGCTCAGGGCGCCATCATGTGACCTCGCTTGCGCAAGGGCCGTCGCCGCTTCCGCAGCGCTTTGAATCTCTTCGGGCGTCGGAAGGCGGCGGGTTAGGTCAGCAGCGGTGTTTGCCATCAAACCCTCCTTGATCGCAATGAGTGGCGCCATTGGGTTACTCCTGGCACGGTTTGGACTCAAGTGAAATAATAGAAACAAACGAAATAAGTGAAACGCGGCTATGGCATGCGTCTCAGCGGCGTCACGTTGCTCTCTGGCACAATGCCCAGCGGCCCGAATGCGGCACGGATACTCTCTGCCACATAGCCGGGGCATAAATGGGCGTAGTGCTTGGCGCAGATGGCCTCACCATTGCCAAGCTGGGCAGCCACCACGCCCAGAGGCACGCCGGACATGGCGAGGCGGCTGGCATGGGTGTGGCGCAGAATATGGAAGCCAATGGCCGGCGCAATCTTGGCGGCAGCGCAGGCGGCGCGCATGGGGCGCATTTGCTCGCTTTTGCCCCATTCCTGCCCGTCCGGGCGCGGCAAGATCAGGGCCTTCCCGGTCTTGCCGGTGCATTGCTGGGTGAAGAATGCTTTGCCTTCATCGGTGAGCATGATGTGGCGGGCCTTCCCGGTCTTGCTCACGCGCACATGCAGGGTGCCAGCCTCGGGGTTGAAGTCGGCCACTCGAAACCGCACCAGTTCGCCCCATCTCGCGCCGGTCAGCAGGGCGGCGGTAATCATGGGGCGGAAGCCTGGGGGCGCTGCGTTCACAAGCCTTTTGGCTTCATCATCGGTCAGGAAGCGCACGCGGGCGGCATCCACGGCCTTGAAGGGCAGTACCCGGCGCCACGCCTCATCGCTGCCCACCTTGCCGTCAGCAAAGGCCAGATTGAGCGCGGCCTTAAGCACGGTCAAAATGCGGTTTGCCGACGCGCGGCGGGCGCGCTGGCCCTCGGTGTCGTCAGGGGCCACGGCCCGCGTGGGTTGCTTCTCGGCGTCCTTCTTGGCGCGCAGGCGCTTGGGGGCAGTCGCAAGGCCGCGATGCCATGAGCGCAGCGTGGCGGTGGTCAGGTCAGCTAGGCGCTTATCTCCCAGCTTGGGCTTGATATGGGCCTCTATGGTGGTTTCCAGCCCCTTGGAGTCTTTGCCGCCGCGCGCTTTGTAGTCGGCCACATAGGCGCCCATGGCCTGCTCTACGGTTGTCGGCTCGGGTGTCGAAAGACGGCGGCAGAAATACTATTTCCGCGCACGGCTGCCGGTTGAGGCGGTGGGGATTTTGGGGCGCAGCCATGTTGTTGGCTCCCTACTGACCGGGGATGTGCGGGTCGCCAAAATCCGCGCCGCGCGGTTCTATTTTGTACTTGCAGCATTCCTGAACATCCTATGTCTCAGGATGAGAGACAGCACCTTCAGCTCTGAGATGCTCGACGCGAGAACCAAATTTCTCGTGCAGAAGGCGTTTGGTAATTATGCGCCGCCGAGCAGGGTGCCCAAATTGGTTACGCTCCACATTATTCGAATTCGAATAATGTCACCTGGGAGATTCGTTAAAGCATCGAGTTATACCAACGGCCCTAGACATTGACCTGTGTCCAGTCTCTGGTTCCGATTGATTTGATGCGTTCTGGGTCGTTTGCGATGAAGTTCCAAGCTTCTTTGCATGCGTCTCGCATGGTTTGGTAGCTATTCCACACGAGGCTGCTCAGTTTGTTACCGCGCAGGTAATCCCAGACATTTTCCATAGGGTTCAATTCCGGCGCGTAGGGCGGCAGCGACAGCAGCGTGATATTGTCTGGCACGATGAGGCGTTCACCACGTTGGTGCCAGCCGGCGCCGTCGCATAATAGCAGGCAATGCGCGCAGGTTGCGACCTGAGCGCTGATTTCTTTGAGGTGTTCGTTCATCGCCTCGGTGTTGACCGCCGGCATGATGAGCCCGGCGGCAATGCCGCGCGCGGGGCAGATCGCCCCAAAGATGTGAACGGAATCATGGCGGTTATCGCGCACCATCGCCGGCCGTGAGCCAATTGGCGCCCAAACATACTCGATCGAGCCCTTCTGGCCGACCCTGGCTTCATCCTGGAACCAGATTTCCAACTCCTTGCTGCCCGCCATCTCCGGCAAAGCTGCCACGATCAGGTCGGCGAAGTTTATGGAATGGCCCGCCCTTTCCCCGGTAGTATGGCTGCCGGGCTATCTGAAGGAAGGAGTGTGTCATGACGTGTGTGGTTTCAGTTTTGGGTATTGATCTGGGTAAAAACTCCTGCAGTTTGGCAGGGCTCGACGCGAGCGGCGCGGTAATCAAACGGCGCCGGATGCGGCCGGAGAGCATCACCGCGTTTACCGCGAAGCTTCCCTTGTGCGTGATCGCGATGGAGGCATGCTGTGGTGCCCATCATCTTGCGCGACAATTGACAGCGCAGGGTCACGAGGTTCGGTTGATGTCACCTGAATATGTGCGGCCTTACGTGAAGGCCCAGAAAAATGATGATCGCGATGCCGAGGCGATCGCGGAAGCGGCGACGCGGCCAACCATGCGCTTTGTATCGATGAAGACGGCAGAGCAGCTCGACATGCAGACCTTGCACCGAGTGCGCGATCGGCTCGTGGGGGAGCGAACCGCGCTGATCAACCAATTGCGGGCAATTCTCCTTGAACGCGGGATCACCGTGCCGCAAGGACGGAGCAAACTCGAACAATACCTGGCCGGTTCGCCTAGCGATGCTGACAGCTCCCACCTCGACTCCCTGACGCCGCGGCTGCGTACCCTGATCGAGGATTGGCGCACCGAGTGGGTTGAACTGGATCGCAGGATTGCGACTTTCGAGACGGAATTCGTGGCAAACGCACGTGCAGATGAAGCCGCGCGCCGCCTGATCACCATCCCTGGTATCGGCGTGATGAATGCGACCGCGATGATCGCGGCGATCGGCACTGGCGAGACATTCAACCGGGGCCGTGATTTTGCCGCTTGGCTCGGTCTGGTGCCGCGACAGATCACAACCGGTGGCCGGCCGAGGCTCGTTGGCATCAGTAAGCGCGGCAATAAATATCTGCGAAAGTTGCTCATTCACGGTGCCCGTGCCGCACTGCCGAGCCTGCTGACCAGCGCGACACCGCTCGGCGGTTGGCTGCGCGGGCTCGTCACAAGGGTCCATAAGAATGCCGCCGTGGTCGCGCTGGCAAATAAGCTCGCACGCGTCGCCTGGGCGGTCTTGCGGCATGGCGGCACGTTTAACGCCAAAGCCTTGGCGACGGTATAATCAGGATCGACCGGCTCGGGAGCAAAGGTAACAACCAGACCGGTTCATGATGTTTGCGGGTGGCGGAAGAGAGATGGCCTGACAGTTGTTCGGCATTCTGAAAACCTGGTTTAAAAAATGGCGGCCGTGTCGCCGAGAAGTTTATGAGGACCAGAATGCGCGGATCTCCATCTTGGCCGGGGGCTTGCCCCGAGGCCGGATACATTGAAGCAGACTGGTCTGAGCATCAAACAGAAAGCACTTGCAGACGGGCGGGCCATACATTTTAAAAGCCGCCTGCACCTCGGCATCTTTCTTGGGATGGTACGGCCGTGGCTGCAACCGTGTCAGCCCCAATTGACGTAGCCATTTGCCGATCGTGCGCTCATGCACCTCAACCGAAAAGCGCCGCGCAACCTGGTCACGCAAATCCGTGCAGCGCCACCGAACGATATTGTCCGTCTCCGGGTCGGGACCCGCCACAACCAGCGCCCGCAATTCCGCCATTTGTACCGCCGTCAACTTCGGCTCCGGGCCAGGGGCCACCTTCGAGCGCAGTCCCGCAACGCCAGATTCATTATAGCGATGTACCCAATCACGCAGGGTCTGCCGCTCCATCCCCGCCTGCCGCGCCGCATCCGTCCGCGAAAACCCCTCAAGGCTCAAGGCAATCGCCAAAAGCCGGCGAACAACCTCGCCATCACGCTCACGCGATGCCAACCTCCGTAAATCCACCGCCGAATGCTCCAAATTCGTGATCATAACAGCCTTCGCCATGACACAGCCCTCCCGTCGAATCGACAGAAACAAACGAAACACACAAAAGGCCGTTCGGGAATCCCACACGAGTCAGAAATCACGGCGGGTGATATTAGATTTCGTTTTTGACTTGCAGCCTTGCTAACTATCTTCCTTCTCGGTGTTCTCAAAAATATTTTGACGACCGAAGACAGCGTCCTGCGGCTGGATAGCGAACTGCTGCTTTTTGTGGGGTAGAGATCTACCATGGGCTTATCCCCTACCCCGCCAAAAACCGCCTAATCCCCTGCACAGCCTCCGCCAGCCCCGAGCGTATAATTGGCGCGTTCTCAGGAAACGCCGAAAACAACCGTGACGGCACCTGCCGATCCAGCAGCACGAACACGCCCTTGTCGTCCGCGCGGCGTATCAACCGCCCAAAAGCCTGCCGCAGCCTTAAGCGCACAATCGCGTCGTCAAATTCCTTCGGCGCGCCATGGCTTAAATGCGTGCGGCGCACGCGGTGCAGAATATCCGGGCGCGGCCAGGGTGTGCGCTCGAACACCACAAGGCGCAGCGCGTTGCCGGGCACGTCCACCCCGTCGCGCATGGCATCCGTGCCCAGCAGGCAGGAATGCTCCTCGGCGCGGAAAATATCCACCAGCGTGGCGTTATCCATGGCATCCACATGCTGGGCGTAAAGCGGTATGCCCGCGGCCTCCAGCTTTGGCGCAAGGCGCGCCTGCACCGCGCGCAGGCGCGAAATGGCGGTGAACAGCCCCAGCCCGCCGCCGCCCGAAGCCTGGAACAAGGCCTGGTACGCGCCAGCCAATTGCCCCATATCCTGCCCATTCACATCCGAAATGAGAACGATGCGCGTGCGCGCCTCATAGTCGAACGGCGAGCCGAACGCCGCGCGTATGGCGGGCGCTGCCAGATGCGCCGTGCCGGTGCGGGCCTCAGCATTTTCCCAGGCGGTTTCTGTATCAGTGCCGTCGCGCAACGTGGCGGAGGTTATCAGCAGCCCATGCGCGGGCATGGCGATACTTGTCGTAAACGCCTCCGTCGGGTCCAGCATGTGCGAGAGCAGCGCCACGTCGCGGTCCTGCCCGGCCTCGCGGTCCAGGCGCAAAAACTCCACACGCGCGGGGCGTTCCCCCGGTGCTGGTTCGTGGCCCAGCCCTTCCAGAATGTTGCGCCAGGAGGCTACCGGGTCTATCGCCCGGCGCTTCAGCCCGCGCGCTATGCCTTCCAGGCGCTGGGTGTTCTGCTCGTCCAGCAGGCCTGCTTCTTCATCCAGCCGGTCGAGAAAATAATCGCGCAAGGCCACCAGCGCCTGGCGCAGCACCACCAGCCGCTTGGCCAAAGCCTGTGCAGCATCCAGCAATTCCGGCTCGGCGGGGTGCAAATCCACCTCGAATCCGGCGGCACCCTTCAAATCGTTTTCCTTCGCCCGCGCGCGGGCCTGGGTGCGCAGCGCGCGCAAAAATGCCTCAGCCGCGTTGTTGCCGCCGGTCAGCTCCGGGTCCAGCCGCATGGAGAACATGGGCGCGGGCAGCGCTTTAGCCGCCTCGCGCGCCGCCTGCACCAAATCTATCGCGCGCTGGTCGTTGGCAATTACATCTTCCAGCCTTTTGGCCAGCCCGCGCGCGCGGGAGCGTGCGCCTTCCGCGCCCAGCAGCCAGCGCCGCAGCTCCGCCATGGCGGTGCCGGAAAGCTCCACGGCGAAGGCGGAATCAGCCGCGTCGAAAATATGGTGGCCTTCGTCGAACACGTAGCGGGTGGGCACATAATCATCATCCAGCCCGCCCCATACGGCCTGGGCCATAACCAGCGCGTGGTTGGCAATCACCAGCTCGGCCTCGCGCGCCTGGCGGATGACACGCTCGATAACGCAGACGGAAAAATGCGGGCAGCCGGCATGGATGCACTCGCCGCGCCGGTCGGCAATTTGCGCCAGCAGGGCCTGGCCGAATAATTCAGCAAACCAGCCCGGCAGATCGCCGCCGGACAAATCGCCATCAGCACTCACCATGGCCCAGCGGGCGATGAGGCCCAGCGGCACGGCGTAGCGGTCCACGCTGGCGGCGTCTTCAAAGTTCAGCAGGCAGAGATAATTCTCCCGGCCCTTGCGCAGCACCACTTTCACAGTGCCGGGCAGGCGCTTGGCCTCTTGCTCAATCTGCCGCTGCAAATGGCGGGTATAGGTGGAAACCCATACCGCGCCCTTGTTCTGCTCCGCCCAGATGGAGGCCGGGGCGAGGTAGCCCAGGGTTTTGCCCGTGCCGGTGCCAGCCTCGGCAATCACGGCGTGCGGGTGTTCCTCCTGCGCGCGGGGGGCAAAGGCCTGGGTGGCAGCGGAGGCGTAATCGGCTTGGGCCGGGCGCTGCTCCGCGCCCTCGCCCAGCAGTGTGGCCAGGCGCGCGCGGGCCTGGGCCGGGGTTACGGGGTAGGATGATGGCGGCGGGCGCGGCGCCGCCTCTTCCCATTTGGGCAGGCGCTTCCACAGGCGCATGGCCATGCCATCGGGCCGGGCGGCTGGCTGGCCCAGCGCCGCCAGCACGTAAGGCGCCCAGCCCCAGCCTTGCGCGCCCATGCGCGCGGCCAGCCCGGCGGCGTCGCGGTTTAGCGTTAGGTCCTTGCCCGCTTCCAGCCTTGCCAGCAGAATTTCCGCCATTTCCGCCAGGCTGGCGGCGGCTTCTTCCAGGCTGCCCGGCACCGCCAGCTCCAGCGCCCGCGCCAGCCCGGCGGGGGTGGGGGCCAGGCTTTGCGCGGGGCACACAAAGGCGAACAGCTCCAGCAGGTCCAGCACATCAATGGCCGGGTTGCCCAGGCGTTGCAGCGTGGCCGGGCCATGCACCACCAGGGCCGGCTGGCCGCCAAGCTGCTTGGCCACGCTGCCCGGCTGTACGGGGGTAAGCGTGCCATCCGTGCCCATAAGCACGGCGCGGCCATGGCCGGCGGCAAGGGCAGGCAGGGGCGGAAGACTCGGCATGTGCCTGCTGTTATAGGGGCGTGTTCCTGGTTTGTCTTGCCCCGTTAATGCCGCAGCGAGCTGGCCAGGAATTGCTGGAACCGCGCCGATTGCGGGTTGGTGAACATTTGCTCCGGCGTGCCTTCTTCCTCGGTGCAGCCTTTGTGCAGAAACATCACCCGGCTCGCCACCTCACGCGCGAAGCCCATTTCATGCGTTACCACCAGCATGGTGCGGCCTTCCCTGGCCAAATCGCGCATCACTTTCAGCACCTCGCCCACCAGCTCGGGGTCCAGGGCAGAGGTCGGCTCGTCGAACAGCAGCACATCCGGTTCCATGGCCAGGGCGCGGGCAATGGCCACGCGCTGCTGCTGCCCGCCAGAAAGCTGGGCCGGGTAGGCGGTAAGCCGGTTGGCCAGCCCCACCTTCTCCAGCATGGCCTCGGCGCGGGCGATGGCGGTTTTCCTGTCCAGCTTCAGCACATGCACCGGCGCCTCGATGACGTTTTGCAGCACATTCATGTGCGCCCACAGGTTGAACTGCTGGAACACCATGGAGAGCCGGGCGCGAAGCCGCTCGACCTGCTTGGGGTTGGCGGCGGCGCGGGCGTTTTTGCCCTCCTGCATCTCTATCAGCTCGCCCTTGATGGAGACGCGCCCTTTATCCGGCATTTCCAGCAGGTTGATGCAGCGCAGGAACGTGCTTTTGCCCGAGCCTGAGGCGCCAAGAATGGCGATGACATCATGCTCGTTGGCGGTAACGGATACGCCTTTCAGGACCTCCATCTGGCCAAAAGATTTATGAATATCCTCCACAACCAGGGCCGGGGCTGGCTTGATGTTATCGGGCATGGCTGTGAGGATCCTTGTTTTTCTGCCGTTGCATGAAAATCAGCTTTGCAAATCTTGTGCCCTGAGGCAAAAGGGGGCGTCCTCATACGGACGCAGGAGAGAGTGGCGGCGCCTTTTAAGGCAGCCACCGCCGAAGGCGCAACCGGCCCCCGGAACCGCTCAGGCACAAAGGGCTGCGTTAGCGTTATAGGGCACTCTGGAAAGCCGGTGGCCATGCCGCCGCACCGACGGGGTCAAGGATTATTTGCGCGCCAAATCATCCGAATCTCTCAGGTTCTAAGGACAGAGGGGGGTCAGGAATGCCGGTTTTTGCACCGCCGGCGGCTGATCGATTGGGGGTTGTTTTGCAAAAAACACCATTGGATGCGTTACACAGGCGCTTGGGCGCGCGGATGGTCGAGTTCGCGGGCTATGAAATGCCGTTGCAGTATCAGGGCATCATCGCCGAGCACCAGGCGTGCCGCACGAGCGCTGCCTTGTTCGATGTCTCGCATATGGGGCAGGTGGAAATCGCCGATCCGGCGGGGCTGGAACGCCTGGTGCCCGGCGATATTGCGGGGCTGAAACCCGGCCGCCAGCGCTATACGCTGCTGCTTAATGAGGCAGGCGGGATTATCGATGACCTGATGGTCGCCAATCTCGGCACGCGGCTGCAAGCGGTGCTGAATGCCGGGCGCAAGGCGGTGGATGTAGCGCATATGCGCGCCCACGGGCTGGAAGTTACCACGCGGTTCGAGCGCGCCTTGCTGGCCGTGCAGGGGCCGCAGGCGGCGGAAATTCTGCCCGAGGCCGCCGGGCTGAAATTCATGGATGCTGCGCCGCTGGATGTGGCGGGGATTCCCTGCATCGTCACGCGCTCTGGCTATACGGGCGAGGATGGGTTCGAGATTGGCTGCGCCGGTGAGCAGGGCGAGACCCTGGCCGGGGCGCTGCTGGCGCGCGGCGCCGTGCCCGCTGGGCTGGGCGCGCGCGACTCGCTGCGGCTGGAAGCCGGGCTGTGCCTGTATGGCAACGACATAACCGAACAGACCAGCCCCGTTGTCGCCCAGCTCAACTTCGCGCTTTCCAAAAAACGCCTTGCCGCCGGCAATTTTATGGGTGCAGCCGCCATCAACCAGCAGCTTGCCAATGGGGTGGAAACGCTCCTGGTGGGGATAAGGCTGGAAGACCGCGCCCCAGCCCGCGCCGGGGCCGAAATTCAGCACGGGCGCGCGCGCGTGGGCGAGGTGACCTCTGGCTGTTTCGCCCCCACGCTGCAGGCGCCCATCGCGCTTGGCTATGTGGCCGCCGCCTGCGCCGCGCCCGGCACGGCGTTGCAGCTTATCGTGCGCGGCAAGCCGCTCACGGGCATCGTTACCGCCCTCCCCTTCGTTCCCCACAACTATGTTCGCTGAAAGGACCAGCCAATGACCCAAGTATTTTTCTCCAAGGATCATGAATGGATTGCGCTCGGCGATGACGGGCTGGCAACAGTGGGCATTACCAGCCATGCCCAGAACGCGCTGGGGGATATTGTGTTCGTGGAACTGCCCGAGATTGGCCGCAACGTGGCCACGGGCGAATCCTGCGCGGTGGTGGAGAGCGTGAAGGCGGCATCCGATATTTACGCCCCGCTCTCTGGCACGGTGGCGGAGGTGAACCAGGCCATTATGGACGAGCCGGGGCTGGTGAATAGCGGCGCCGAGGATGCGGGCTGGTTTCTCAAGCTGCGCCTTGCGGACGTGGCGGCGGTCAGCACGCTGATGGACCGCGCCGCGTATGACCAATATTTGAGCACGCTGGCATGAGCGCGCTGGACGAGCTTGCGGCCCTGGAACAGGCCGACGCCTTCGCCGCGCGCCATATCGGCCCGCGCGGCGCGGAAATTACCGCCATGCTGAAGGCGGTGAATGCCTCCTCGCTGGATGATCTCATCGCCCAGACCGTGCCGGAATCCATCCGCGCCAATGCCGGGCTGGCGCTGCCCTCGCCGCTTTCCGAGGCCGCGGTGCTGGAAGAACTGCGCGGGCTGGCGGCGCTGAATGTGGTGAAGAAATCGCTCATCGGGCTTGGCTACCATGGCACATTCACGCCGCCGGTCATTCAGCGCAACGTGCTGGAGAATCCGGGCTGGTACACCGCCTATACGCCTTATCAGGCGGAAATTTCGCAAGGGCGGCTTGAAGCCATTCTGAACTTCCAGACCATGGTGGCGAGCCTCACGGGGCTGGAAATCGCCAATGCCTCGCTGCTGGATGAAGCCACGGCGGCGGCGGAAGGTGTTGCCATGGCCCATGCGCTGCACAAGGCGGGCAGCAAGATCATCGCCATCGCCACCGACGTACACCCGCAGACCCGCGCCGTGATTGCCACGCGCGCCTGGCCGCTGGGCTGGCATATTGCGGATGTGCAACCCGGCGATGTGGCCGCCATAAAAGCCGCCAAGCCATTCGCGCTGGTGCTGAACTACCCTGGCAGCACTGGCGAGATCCGCGATTTGACCGCCGAGATTACCGCCGCGCGGGAAGAAGGCGCGTTCAGCATTGTATGCGCCGATTTGCTGGCGCTGACGCTGCTGACCCCGCCCGGCGAGATGGGCGCGGATATTGTTGCGGGCTCCGCCCAGCGTTTTGGCGTGCCCATGGGGTTTGGCGGCCCGCATGCTGGTTATTTTGCCACGCGCGATGCGTTCAAGCGCTCCATGCCGGGCCGGCTTGTTGGTGTGTCGGTGGATGCCGCCGGCCGCCCGGCCATGCGCCTGGCGCTGCAAACGCGCGAGCAGCATATTCGCCGCGAGAAAGCCACATCCAACATCTGCACCGCGCAGGTGCTGCTGGCCGTCATGGCTGGTTGCTATGCCGTGTGGCACGGGCCGGAAGGGCTGAAAGCCATCGCCACGCGCGTGCATTTGCAGGCGCGGCTGCTGGCGGGCGCGGTGCGGCGCGCGGGGTTTGCCCTGCGCCATGGCAGCTTCTTCGATACACTGGCCATAGAGGCCGGAGACCGCGCGGATGAGCTGATGCAGGCAGCGCTCGAGGCCGGGTTCAACCTGCGCCGCATAGATACTACCGGCATTGGCATTGCGCTGGATGAAACCGTGACGCGCGCCGGGCTGGACGCGCTGGCTTATGTGCTCGGTGCGTCGCTGGACGAGGCCGCTGGTGAAATTCCGGTATCGTTACAGCGTGGCTCCGCCTTCTGCCAGGAAACCGTATTCAACACGCACCACTCAGAACACGCCATGCTGCGTTACCTGAAGCGGCTGGAGGACAAGGACATCGCGCTCAACCGCGCCATGATTCCGCTTGGCTCCTGCACGATGAAGCTGAACGCGGCGGTGGAAATGGCGGCCATCACCTGGCCGGAATTCGCGCTGCTGCACCCGTTCGCGCCCGCCAGCCAGACAATGGGGTTCAAAATCCTCATTCGCGAGCTGACGAAACTTCTTGAAACCGTCACCGGCTTTGCCGCCGTCTCGCTGCAGCCTAATTCCGGCGCACAGGGCGAATATGCCGGGCTGCTCGCCATACGCGCGTACCACGAGGCGCGGGGCGAGGGGGAGAGGAATATCTGCCTTATTCCGGCTTCGGCACATGGCACCAACCCGGCTTCCGCCGCCATGGCGGGGTATCAGGTTGTGGTTGTGGCCTGCGACCGCCAAGGCAATGTGGATGTCGCTGATCTGCACGCCAAAATCGCCACACATGGCGATAAACTTGCCGCGCTGATGATTACCTACCCCAGC
>JAJZFB010000025.1 GCA_021805545.1 Pseudomonadota bacterium
GGCGCGGGCCATGGGCAATGGCGGGCTGTTCCATTTGCGCCTGGTGGCCCCGCGCGATGGCTGGCCGCTGCCGCGCGCCTGGATTACCGGCTCGGGCGCGCACCGGATTCTGGATGAAGCGCAGGTGTTTGGCAGCGTGGCCGAGGCGGTGGCGGATTTGCACCGTGTGTTCGCCACGTGCCCGCGTCCGCGCCACATCATCAAACCCGTGCTTACCGCGCGCGGCGGTGCTGCGGAAATTGTGGCGGCGGGGCAGCGCGGCTTGCGCACGGGCATTCTGTTCGGGCCGGAGCGGACGGGGTTGGATAATGACGATATTGCCTGCGCGGACAGCCTGATCCGTTACGATCTCAACCCGGACTTCATGTCGCTCAACTTGGCCCAGGCGGTGATGGTGATGGGCTATGAATGGTGGCTGGCGCGCACGCCAGAGCAGCCCGCGCGTGAGTTGCAGGTGAATGAGACAGCGCCCGCCACCAAGGGGGAGCTTGATAATTTCATGGCGCATCTTATCCGCGCCTGTGATGAGAGCGGGTTTTTGCGCAACGCGCAGAAGCGCCCTGGCATGGTGCGTAATTTGCGGCATTTTTTCACCCGTGGCGAGGTAACGAAGCAGGAGTTGCGCACGCTGCACGGCATTATAACCGAGCTGGGGCGCGGCCGGAGCGAAGGCTGAGGCCGGTTTACCGGATATAAAAGTTTATACCTGAAAGTGCCTCTGCGAGCATGGGGTTTGCAGGGTGGCGGATGTTTGGGCTGGGCTTGTTACGAGTGCCAGCTTTGGCTGCGCTATAAGGCATGAACCATGCGCGCAAACACGCGAGGCCGGCCTGCCGCGCGGTTATCGTAATAATTTGCCTCCGGACCATCCCCCGCTGCGTATTGGAGCCACAAAATGAAGTTTCTCGACCATCTGACGCTGAAGTATAAACTGATTATTCCGATGCTGGCGGTGGCTGCTGTGTTTGCCGCTGTGCTGGCCAGTGCCATTGGCCAGATGCGCGCGGAAGAGCGCGCCACCGGACATCTTACAGACCATGTAAGCCCAGCCTTAATCGCTTTGAACCAGGCTAGCCGGAATGTGCAGAGGATGGGTTATGATACGTACCGTATACTGAGCTATCAGAGCGGTACGCCGGCATGTGCGGCGGTGGAGGCCGATTTTCAAACGGCTTTAGGTGCAAGCCTGCGGCATTTTAACGATGCCGAGGCGCTGGACCCGGCGATTGCGCCGCGGGTCGAGGGTTTCAAGGCACGGTACAATGCCATTACCGCCAGGCTTGTGCCGCTTAGCCAGGCGGCGGCGCAAACCAATGGGTTGACCTTGGGCAGCCAGAATACGCCGCAAGACATGGATGCCACGGCCGCGGTTGCGCGCCAGCTTGCGCCAGTGGATGCGCGGATTGACGATTTGTCTCAAAACTTGAGTATTTTTATAGAGTCCATGCGGCGGGATAACGTGCGGGAGGTGGCGCAGCTTAAGGCGCGGACGCGGCATGACATTTTAACGATGATTATAGCCGGGCTTGTGGCATTGGCGGGTGGTGCGGCGTTTTTTCTGTGGATGGTGAGCACCCGTGTGGTGCGGCCGTTGCATGGGGTGGCGGAGAGCATGGGCAGGCTGGCGGAAGGCGCGCTGGAAACTGCCGTTGACGGTCAGGCGCGGCGCGATGAGGTGGGGCAAATGGCGCGCGCTGTGCAGGTGTTCAAGCAAAACGCACTGAAGACGCGCCAGTTGGAAGCCGAAACCGAGGCTGCGCGGCAGCGCCAGGAAGAGGAACGCGCACGCCAGGAAGAAATACGTGCCGGGCAGGCACGGCAGGCGCAATTTGTGGTGAATGAGCTGGCGGGCGGCTTGTCCAAACTCTCGCATGGCGATTTGCTGATACGCCTCACCACGCCCTTTGCGGCGGAATACGAAAAATTACGCGGCGACTTCAACATCGCCATGGACCGGCTGCAGGAGACGATGCGCGCCATTGCCGGCAGCACACATAGTGTTAGCTCGGCCTCCGGCGAGATTAGCGCGGCGGCGGATGACCTGGCGCAGCGCACCGAGCGGCAGGCGGCCAATTTGGAAGAGACGGCGGCGGCCCTGGACCAGATAACAGCCGCCGTGCGCAAGACTGCCGAAAATAGCGATAACGCGCGCCAAGCCGTGGCTGGCGCCAAGCGGGATGCCGAAAATTCTGGTACCGTGATGCATAGCGCGGTGGAGGCGATGACAGGGATTGAGCATTCCACCAGGGAAATTTCCAACATTCTGAGCGTGATTGACGAGATTGCGTTCCAGACCAATTTACTGGCCCTGAATGCCGGGGTGGAGGCGGCGCGCGCGGGCGACGCGGGGCGCGGCTTTGCCGTGGTGGCCACCGAGGTGCGGGCTTTGGCGCAACGTTCCGCCGATGCGGCGAAAGAGATAAAGACGCTTATCACCAACTCCAACAAGCAGGTGGATGCCGGGGTGAGGCTGGTGGGTGAAACTGGCGAAGCGCTGGAGCGCATTGCCACGCAGGTGACCACGCTGAACAGCCTGATTACCGATATTGCGGCTTCGGCGAAGGAGCAATCTTCGGGGCTGGAGCAAGTGAACACGGCGGTGAACCAGATGGACCAGGTGACGCAGCAAAATGCGGCGATGGTGGAGCAGGCCACGGCGGCGAGCCGTGGGCTAATGGGGGATTCGCAGGAGCTGGCGCGGCTTGTTGGGCAGTTCCAGACTGGCGGGCAGCCGCCCGTGGCCAAGCCGGTGAAACATGCGCCGCATGTTAAGCCGGTGGCCAAGGTGCTGGTTAAAGCACCCGCGCCGCGCCCGGTTGCGGTGTTGCAGCCAGCGGGGGCCGATGCGGATTGGGATGAGTTTTGAGGTTTTGATTAGAGCGCGATGACTTGAGATGCGCTCGCTTTGCGAGCGATTCGAACGTCTGAATCGCGCTCTACCTCATTGATTTAGAGACGGATTCAGATTTTAGACCGGATCACAACGTGATCCGGTCTAAAATCATCCGGCTCTA
>JAJZFB010000063.1 GCA_021805545.1 Pseudomonadota bacterium
CGAAGGAGCGACCGTATTCGCCTACCAGGTGCGCGACCCGGAACGCTACGGCGTGGTGAGCTTCAATACGGACGGCAAGGCCGTGCAGATTGTGGAAAAGCCGAAGCAGCCGCTTTCGCCCTGGGCGGTAACAGGGCTTTATTTTTACGACAACCGCGTGGTTGAGCTGGCCAAGACCATAAAGCCCTCGCCGCGCGGCGAGCTGGAGATTACCGACCTCAACCAGCTTTACCTGCAGGAGGGCACGCTGCATGTGGAACGGCTGGGACGCGGCATGGCCTGGCTGGACGCCGGCACGCCGGACAGCCTGCTGCAAGCCGCCACCTTTGTGCAGACCATCCAGAGCCGCCAGGGTAACCTTGTGGGCTGCCCCGAGGAGGTGGCGTTCCGCATGGGCTTTATCGACGCGGCGCAGCTCAAGGCCCGCGCCGCGCTCATCGGCAAGACCGAGCTGGGGCGTATTCTCCACGATATTGCCGAAGGGATTCATGTGTAATGCAGATCGAGCGTCTTTCCATCCCCGAGGTGCTGATTATCACCCCGCAGAAATTCGCCGATAACCGCGGCTGGTTTTCCGAAAGCTGGAATGCGGGCAAGCTGGCGGCGCAGGGGTTTAACGAGAGTTTCATGCAGGATAACCATTCCTACTCTGCGGCTGCGGGCACAATACGCGGGCTGCATTGCCAGGTGGCGCCCAGCGTGCAGGGCAAGCTGGTGCGCGTGGTACGCGGCGCCATCTGGGATGTGGCGGTGGATATACGAACAGGCTCGCCCACTTACGGCAAATGGGCGGCGGCTGAAATCTCGGCGGAAAACGGCCGGCAAATCTGGGTGCCGGGCGGGTTTCTGCACGGCTTCTGCACGCTGCAGCCGGATACGGAAGTCATCTACAAGGTCACCGCACCCTACGACAAGGCGGCGGAGCGCGCGGTGATTTGGAACGACCCGGCTTTGGCCCTGCCCTGGCCGGTAAAACCGGGAGAAGCGGCGCTGTCGGACAAGGACCGGGCCGCGCCCGCCTTTAATGCCGATGCTAATTGGTTTGTATACAAATGATTTTGATTATTGGCGGCACCGGGCAGCTAGGCGATGCACTGGCGAAACTTTGCACGGCACAAGGGATAAATTTTAAGACTCTCAGCCGGGCGGACTTAAGTTTTGAGCGCCTGGATGAAGCCAGCCACGCAAACGCGCCGGGCATTCACTGGCCGGGCTGGGTTACAGAGGTTTTTTCTGCGCCACGGCCTGATTTTGTTGTGAATGCCGCCGCCTACACAGCGGTGGACAGAGCCGAAACCGATACGCAAGCCGCCCAGATCGCCAATGTGCGGGGACCAGAATTATTGGCCAGGCTGTGTGCGGCAAGAGATATTCCCTTCATCCACGTCTCGACCGATTACGTGTTCGACGGCACCAAGGGCGCGCCCTATGTGGAAACGGATTCCACCAGCCCCACGGGTGTGTACGGCACCACCAAGCGCGATGGCGAAAATGCGATTCTGGCCACTGACGCCAAGGCCGTGATTCTGCGCACGGCCTGGGTTTATGCGGCACACGGCAAAAACTTTGCCCGCACCATGCTAATGGCCGGGCGCAAGGCGCCGGTTTTGCGCGTGGTGGCGGACCAGCGCGGCACCCCCACCGCAGCACCGGATTTGGCGAAGGCCATTCTCGGCATTGCCTCACATATAAAAAAAACCGGGTGGAAGCCCGAATATAGGGGCATATTCCACGCCGCCGCCGCGGGCGAAACGACATGGCATGGCTTTGCCGCCGCCATTTTCGAAGAAGCGGCGAAGCTGGGTTATAAACCACCACAGCTACAACCCATACGTACTGAAGATTGGCCAACGCCAGCGCGCCGCCCCGCGGACTCACGGCTGAACAGCGCTAAACTTGCGGAAATATTTGGCATTTATATGCCATATTGGCGCGAGAGCCTGCCCGCGATTGTGGCGGCGCTGCTGGCGCAGGACAGCGCGGTTTAATCATTTTGTTTGGTTTACAAAAACCCCGGAAACGAGCGGCATATGCACAAAAAATCGGTAATGGCGGAGGTAAAGTTGATTGCCAGCCAGACCACCGGCCTCTATGCTGTGAGCAGATGCAGCAATGAATAGGAGCGTGATGCAGCTCATGGCTTCCCGGCACCATCTCCTGTCTCCGGTCTGCAAATGCGCTGGCCGGTATAGGGTGGCGCGGCTGTGATGCGCCAGGCCCAGCACCCGGATAATCCGGTTACCATTCTGCTCTCCACCTATAATGGTGCGCCGTTTTTACAGGCACAGCTAGAGAGCTTTCTGAATCAGACGCATCTGACCTGGGAAATTCTCTGGCGTGATGACGGCTCCACCGACGAAACACGCCAGATTATGCACAGATTTGCCGCCACGGCAGGGGCTGGGCGCTGCCGCGAGGCACCATCCAGCGGGCCGCATATGGGGGCAGCGCCCAGCTTTCTCACCTTGCTGGCCGAAGCTGGACAAAGCAGCATTGTGGCATTTGCCGACCAGGACGATGTTTGGCTGCCGGAAAAGCTGGCCCGCGCGCTATGCCATTTGCTGCCGGCGGGCGGCTCTCCCGCCTTGTATTGCGCGCGGCAATATTTGGTGAACGAGCAGCTTGCCCACGCCCGGCTTTCGGCACGGCATGGGCGGCTGGGTTTTCCCGCCTGCCTTACGCAGAACGCGGCGAATGGCAACACGCTGGTAATGAACGAAGCCGCCGCCGCGCTAGTGGTCCGCGCGGGGTATCCGCCCGGCAGCGTGCATGATTGGTGGAGCTACATTGTGGTAGCCGCGTGCGGCGGGCAGATATTATTCGACGAAGAGCCCCAGGTTTTGTACCGGTTGCATGGGCATAACCTCATCGGCCGGGCGCAGCCATTATACCAGCGCGCCTGGGCCGCGTTGCAGCGCGGGCCACACGTATACATGACAATGATGCACCGCCATGCCGACATGCTGGAAAGCCAGGCCGGCCGGCTGACAGAAGAGGCAAGGCAGGATTTGCGCCTGATTCAAGCCGGGCTGAAAGGCGGGGTACTGGCACGGCTGGCGGCCTTGCGCTGCCCGCGCTTCCGCCGCCGCACCTGGCTTGAGAATCTTTTATTTGGCTGGTGGTTCCTGAGCACCAGCCAAGCCACCCGCCACGCGCCGCACGCCGCATGGAGCGTGCCCAAGGGCGAAACTGAAAAAGCCGTCTGACGGCTTTTATTCAGCCACCGGCTCCTCGCGTATATCCTGCCACTCTTGCGTGAACGGCTTTTTACGGAAGGTCGCCCACAAAAAATTCATGGTGTAGCGCAGCCCGATGGTAAAAACCCCCTCCCCCACCAGGCGGCGGCCAGAGGATTGCGCGGGCAGACGGAAGGTGAAAACCACCCGCCCCACCTTGGAAAGCCGGTTGGCCATATCCGTGTCCTCACCATAGAAGGAAAAGCGCAGATCCGGGTTGCCGAGTTTCAGCATGGCCTCGCGCTTGACGACGAAATTGCCGCCCTGGAGCATGGCGCCGACATTCAGCAGATACTGGTTGATGATATAGGCAAGCCAGGCGGCGCGGTAATAGGCCGCCACCACGAGATTAACCTTTACCGGCACACCATAATACGTATAGGGCCCCGAGAGGCCGACCAGCTTGGGCTTGGTGCTGAACTGGCGCAGCACCTCGGCAAGCCAGCCAGGGGGGATAATGGTATCGGCGTCGATATTGGCAATCAGCTCGCCCGTGGAATGAGAAAAACCGCACCAGCGCGCCTGCACCAGCCCCTTGCACGGCTCATCCACCACCTGCACCCCCTCTATGGCTTCCGCCACCTCGCGTGTGCGGTCGGTACTGGCATTGTTCACGACGATGATCTCGGCATCCCGGCCCAGCACTTGGCCGGCGCGGGCAATTTCGTCGCGGATGGCGGTTAAAGACTGCGGCAGCAGAACCTGCTCGTTATAGGCAGGGACGACAAAGCTGATTTTCATACACGAAACTCCAGACGACTCGGGGCATTAGCCTTCCTCGTCCCCTATCAACAGGGGTTGTGCGCCAAAATCGAATGACCATTCGGTGACAGTTGCAGTGCCGGGACGGCAGAAAGCCCGCCCGGCTGCCGGGCAAGGCTGCCAATCTGCGGCAATATCCGGTTTGCGGGCCAGCTGCTGTTGACAGCCGGGCGGCGGGGCGGCATATCGCGCCACTGATTTTGATCCATTTTAGCTGAGAGTCGTTATGAAGATCCGTAACTCCCTGAAATCCGCGAAAACCCGCGACAAGAACTGCCGCGTCGTCCGCCGCCATGGCCGGGTGTACGTGATCAACAAGAAGAACCCGCGTATGAAGGCCCGCCAGGGCTAATACGAAGTTTTTCAGCAGCTTCGCTAAAGCCCGGCTTCGGCCGGGCTTTTTGCTTGCCCGCGCGGCAAGCGGCGGCCCGGAACGCACCCTTAATTTATTATTGTGCGGCTGCCGGGGCCTCTGCAAGCGCTGAGAACAGTTGCATCAGCGCCCCGGCTGGCATGGGGCGGTGGAACAAATAGCCCTGCGCCTCGGCACAGCCATACGATAAGAGTAGCGCGGCCTGCTCCTCGGCCTCCACCCCTTCGGCGGTCACCACCATGCTCATGCGCTCAGCCAGGCCAATAATGGCCAGGATGATTGAGCTGTCATCCTTCTCGTAGCCCAGATCGCAGATAAAAGAGCGGTCGATCTTCACCTTGTCGAAGGGGAACCGGCGCAGATAGGACAGCGAGGAATAGCCCGTCCCGAAATCGTCCAGCGCAATGCGTACCCCGTGCTGATGCAGGCTCCATAGCGCCTCCTCGGTCTGTGCCGCGTGGTCCAGCATCACGGATTCGACGATTTCAAGCTCCAGCCGCTGCGGCGCAAGCCCGGTTTCGGCCAATATACCGGTAATACCGCTTACCAATTCACTGTCGCGCAGTTGCAGGGGGGAAAGATTGACCGCGATATTAAGCGGAACAGGCCAGGTGGCCGCATGGGCACAGGCCTCGCGCAGCACCCATTCGCCAATCTCGCCGATTATGCCGCTCTCCTCGGCCAGCGGGATGAACGCGCCGGGGGACAGCAAGCCACGCTCGGGATGGTTCCAGCGGATCAGCGCCTCGGCACCGGTTATCTGGCGGTTCGCAAGGTCAAGCACTGGCTGATAATACAGCACAAACTCGCCCCGTGTAACGGCACGGCGCAAGGCGGCCTGCAGAAACCGCCTTTCCTGCACCAGCTCGTCCATGGCGGGGTCGTAGAGCCGGGCCACGCCGCGCCCATCCGTCTTGGCGCGGTACAGGGCAAGGTCGGCATTCTTCATCAGCATCGCGGGCGTGTTGCCATCGGCGGGGGCCATTGTAATGCCGACGCTCATACCGGTCTGCACGAGCTGGCCGTCGAAATGGAAGGGCCGGGAAATGCGCTCGATAATCCGTTCAGCGACGCGAATCGCCTCTTGCGGTTCATCGGCGATGAGGATGGCCGCAAATTCATCGCCGCCCAGGCGGGCGGCCATGTCGATATCGCGGATACAGCCGCGTAAACGCTCGGCCACCGCCACCAGCACGGCATCGCCCGTGGCATGGCCCAGCGTATCATTGATGGTCTTGAAATTATCAAGGTCGAGGCAGAGCAGCGCGATTCCGGTTGTATCGCTCGCCTCGCACATCTGGTGCAGCATCTCGGAGAAAAGGACGCGGTTGGCGAGCTTGGTCAGGCTGTCATGCCGGGCCAGGAAAGAAATTTGCTCTTGCTGGCGGCGCTGGCCCGTTATGTCGGACCCCACGCCATGATAGCCGGCGAAGCGGCCATGCTTGTCGAGAATGGGCTTGCCGGTAAGAGACCAGAAACGCTCCTCGCCCGCCACCAGCACCGGCACAACGAGGTCGCGGAAGGGTGAACGCTCGTCAATGGCGCGGCGAAGGCGTTGCAGCGCCGCATCCTGCTGCCCTCCGGCGGCAAGGCCGAGCAGCGCTTCAGGAAAATTGCCCTGGAAACTCTCCACCGGGCGGCGGGCCACCTGCGCCAGGCGCAGGCTCACAGGCTCCATTTGTAAATGCGCGTCGGTTTCCCACAGCCAATCCGATGCGCTCTCCTCGAAATCGCGCAGGAGCAGCTTGATGACGGCGGCATTCTCCTCCAGCCGGATGGCGCCAATGGCACGCTCGTTAAGCCGCTTGTTAACGTAGAGGATGCAGAAGCCCGTGAGGGCCATGAACGCGATGAGGTTCACCATCACCACCGGCTCCGGCACACTGGCCGTAAACCCCGCGACGAGGATGCCAATTGAAACCGGTACCCAGAAGCATAAGGCGCAAACCACGGGCGCCACCATAACCGGCGTGGCGAGGCAGCCGACAAACACGCCATAGAGCAGGCAAAGCTGGTCGAGATTATGCCGCCGCATGAGCACCACCATAAGCGTCGACCAGATAATGCCGAGCATAACGAGCATGCGGCACATATCGCGTATATAGGCGTCCGCGTCCGCAGCGGAGGGCTGCACCCGGAGCAGCCATAGCCGCGCCCGCGCGATGAGGGCAAAATAATCGAAATAGAGCAGCACCATCAGCGCGAGCCGCAGGCCGCCACCGGGCGTTCCCCAGAAATCGATGAAGATGAGCCCGATCGTGCTGATGCCAATCAGCGAAATACCGATCATGATATAGCTGAAATCGGATGCCTGATCGAGCACGATCCGGTCTTTCATATCCGCCGGAATGGGCACACCGCGCGCGGCGTTGCGCAGGCCGCGGCCAATTTCGGCGGCGCGCCACCAGGCATGACAGAGCCAAGCCCGCAAGCCCTTCCCTTCTTCCGACGGGCCGGATCTCCTCACGGCTGAAATCGCTTTGTCCTCCCCATTCAGGCTGAGCAACCGGCCGGGCCAAGCCGCTCACGGGGGCGGCGGCCACACAACCCTACGTACGTTTCTTATACTTCCCCCTGGCAAACGGCTAATCAAATTTTCTTTTCCGGTACAATTATCGCGTTTCAGCCCCTGGCTGAGGCATGTTTCGGCACGCCAAAGTAGTAAAAGATGGTGTGCTTATACCGTACCGGCTGCATAATTACACAAAAGACAACTTCTGGTTTATCCAACCTGTTAGCTGATATTCCTCATGTAAGACATCATGAATATCGCAAAAATGCCAGGCTAATGCGTGAATAATTTTATTACGAATAAATAACTTACGTGTTTTTTTCTCACATCTCTAGGAAGAAAAGATTAACAATTATTCTTGTTTTGGTTGCAACAGGAGTAATCATAATGAGTTCTTTACTTGTTTCTTCGTCTCGTACCGCCGCCCGCACCCGCGCCCGCCCGCAACTCCTCGAAGCCGGACTGACCGCCCGGCTGGCGCTGGATGAGCGGACCAAGGCCGATGCCTATGCCGTCCGCCACGACAGCTATCTCTCCGGCGGGTTTATCGACCCGCGCCCGGATGGGCAGTTTTCCGATGCCGATGACCTGAAGCCGAACAGCCAGTGCGTCGTCATCTACCAATACGGCCAGCCCGTGGCCTCGGTGCGGTTATGCTTGCTGGATCTAGTAACCGCCGGGCCGGGCTGGGATGAAATCCCGGCCTTGCGCATTTTCCCCGAGGAAGTGACGGCGCTGGCGCTCAATACAGTGCCCGGCCGGCTGTCGCGGCTGATCGAGATCAACCGCCTCGTGCGGCACCCCGACTATGCCGACAACTACCAGCTTGTGTTCGTGCTCTACCGCTTTGTCTCGTACCTGCTGATGAGCGCCAATGCCGACCTCATGCTCTCATGCGTGCGGCGTAACCACACGCCTTTTTATAAGCGCATGCATTTTGAGTACGTGGCCGGGCCACGCCGCTACGCGGGGGTGAGCTTCGAGACCAACCTGATGGCCTGCACCATGGATGGGGTTGAGCTGATCCGCCAGGAAATGCCCATCGTCGGCGCCGATTCGCGCAGCATCGACTCCTACGCCGCGCTGATGGCCGGCGAGACAGTCTCCGTTTTTCATAATTCCTGATCTCACCATTTTTCCAAGAAGGTTAACGACCATGCATGTTCTGCCGATGATTCTGACCGGTGCCGACGCCACCACCTGCTTTGCCGCTTTCGCCTGGGGGGTAAAGGGCCATTTCCGCTCCACGGGCGAAATGCCCGTAGGGATGAAGCTGACCAGCCTGCTCTCCACCGTGCTGTTCCTCGTCTTCCTGTGGCATATGCGCGATGGCGTCTCTGCCTTCTGGCTGGCGGGCTTGGCGCTGTTCACCGCCTCTCTTGGCCTGTTTGCCGCGGCCATTCTCGCCAGCCGGGCATCGCCCCCCACCCTGGCGTTTGACACGGACCAGCCGAGCTTCCTGCTGCTCACCGGCCCGTACCGCTATGTACGGCACCCGTTCTACCTGGCTTATGTGCTGTTCTGGCTCGGCACCGCCATTGCCGCGCACGCGATCACGGGCTGGATTGCGCCGCTTCTGATGACCGGGCTCTACGTGGAAGCCGCCACCAGGGAGGAGCGCAAATTCGCCAATTCTCCGCTGGCCGCGGCTTACGCCCAGTACCGCACCCGCGCCGGGCTGTTCTGGCCCCGCCCGCGTACGATGATCGCGGGCTGAGGATCCCAGGACGCCAAGGGGGCAGCCCCCCCTTGGCCCGGCGGGGACGTGGTGGCTAAATACCGGCATGAACGACGCAACGGGGGCATCGCCGGCCATGGCGCAATGGTTCGCCATCAAGGCGAAGCATGCGGACGCGCTGCTGTTTTTCCGCATGGGCGATTTTTACGAGCTGTTCTTCGCGGATGCGCAGGCGGCAAGTGCCGCCTTGGACATCGCGCTGACGGCGCGGGGGCAGCATCAGGGGCAACCCATACCCATGTGCGGCGTGCCGGTAAGCCAGGCGGAAATGTACCTGGCACGGCTGATACGGCGCGGCTTCCGCGTGGCCATTGTGGAGCAGTTGGAAGACCCGGCGGAAGCCAAGGCGCGCGGTGCCAAAGGACCGCTGCGGCGCGATGTGGTGCGTCTGGTCACACCGGGCACACTGACGGAAGACGCGCTGCTGGAAGCTGGACGGGCGAATTTTCTGCTCGCCGTGGCGGTGGATGGCGCCGCGCTGGGCTTGGCCTGGGCCGATATTTCCACCGGGTTATTCGAGACTGAAGCCACGGATGCGGCCGGCCTGGGCGCGCTTTTGGGACGGCTGGACCCGGCGGAAATATTGGCTCCGGACCATGTGGATTTGGGACCATTCGGGGCGCGGCGCGTGGCCACGGGGCGTCTTGCCATATCCTCCCCGGCTTCAACCGAAGCCGCGAGGCGTGAACTGGCGGGACGTTTTGGCGCGGCGAGCCTGGATGCGTTCGGCGAGTTCACCGCCGCCGAGGCGCTGGCCGCGGCGCAGGTGCTCTCCTACATCGCGGCAACGCAGATGGGGGCTAATCCAAGGCTCTCGGCACCGGCAAGCGCGGGGGTGGCGGGCAAGCTGGCCATGGATGCCGCCACGCGGGCGAGCTTGGAGCTGCTGACCGCAAGAAACGGCACAGAAGCGGGGAGTTTGCTGGGCGCGGTAAAGCGCACGGTAAGCCCGGCGGGCGCACGCAAGCTGGCAGCCTGGATTGCGGCCCCCCTATGCGCTCTGGCGCCGCTTGAAGCACGCCAGGCGGCATGGCTGGCGCTGGGCGGCACGGGCCAGGCAGAGGTGGTGCGCAACACGCTGCGCGGCACGCCGGATATGGCGCGGGCCTTGGGGCGCATCGCCCTGGGCCGGGCCAGCCCGCGCGATTTGCTGGCGGTAAAGGGCGGGCTAACCGTGGCGGCAAGTCTGCACCCCCTGCTGCCCGGCGGCACGGAACTTTTGGACAAGGCCCGGCAGGCGCTTAACCCAGCGCCGGAATTGCAGGAAACACTGCGTACGGCCCTGGCCGAGCCTGCCCCACTAAAATTGGAGGATGGCAGCGCGATTGCCGCGGGCTTTGATGGCGAGCTGGATGCAGAACGCCGCCTGCGCGACGGCACCAGGCAGGTAATTGCGGCCTTCCAGAGCGAGCTGGCGCAGCGCTATGGCGTGGCGAGCCTGAAAATTCGCCACCATGCGCAGCTTGGCTATGTTCTGGAGGCCCCGGCGGCGAGCGTGGAGAAGCTGCGCGAATACCCTGAGCTTGTGCTGCGCCAGGGCATGGCCAGCGGGGCGCGCTTCACACACCCGGAACTCTCGGAGCTGGACCGGCGCATTACCGAGGCCGCGGCCCGGGCAGCGGCCCGCGAACGCGTGGTGTTCGGCTGGCTGGTGCAGCAGATTTTGGCCATGGCTGAGCCGCTTGCAGCCTGCGCCGAGGCGCTGGCCCTGGCCGATGTGCTGCAAGCGGCCGCGCAACTGGCGGCCTCGGGGCGGTTCTGCTGCCCAGAGCTGAGTGAGGATGGGGAATACCACATAGAAGCCGGGCGCCACCCCGTGGTGGAGGCAGCCTTGCCGCCAGGGGTTGGGTTTATCCCCAACGGATGTGATCTTTCTGCCACGCAACGGCTGATGCTGCTGACAGGGCCAAACATGGCGGGTAAATCCACCTATCTGCGCCAGAACGCGCTGCTGGTGATTCTGGCCCAGGCCGGGCTGCCCGTACCGGCGGATGCCATGCGGCTGGGGCTGGTGGACAGGCTGTTTTCCCGCGTGGGGGCGGCGGATGATCTGGCCTCCGGGCGCTCTACCTTCATGGTGGAGATGATCGAGACAGCGGCGATTTTGCACCAGGCGGGGCCAAAAAGTTTCGTCATCGTGGATGAAATCGGGCGCGGGACGGGCACGCGGGATGGCTTGGCCATTGCCCAGGCGGTGCTGGAGAGTCTGCACAACCAAAACCGGTGCCGCGCCATATTTGCCACACATTTCCATGAATTATGCAGCCTTACCGAGGCATTGCCGCGGCTCAAGGCGCATACCATGCGCGTTAAGGAGTTCCGGGGAGAGGTCGTGTTCATGCACGAGGTGGTGGAAGGGGCAGCGCAGAAGAGCTGGGGCGTGCATGTGGCGCGCCTGGCCGGCGTGCCCGAAAGCATCGCCAAACGCGCGGAAATGCTGCTGAAAATGGCGGAGCGCGGCCAGACCACAAATGCGCCGCTGCCACTATTTGCCAGCCTGCCCCCCACTGCGGAGACCGTGGAAGACGGGCTGCGCCAGCGCTTGGCAGCACTTGACCCGGATGCCATGACCCCGCGCGAGGCGCTGGACGCGCTATATGAATTGCATAGTGAATTACACCGCGAGACATGCAAGAATGAGGGGCGCGAAAATGGCATTTGACGGCATTGCGCCCGTTACCGGATACATTGGATAGAGCTACCGTGTTGGACATGCCTGATTTGAGAAAGAAACCCGATATAGCCGCTGCCCTGGCCGAATTATCCGGCGCGGAGACAACCCTGCCGCGCGATGCCGCCCTGGCGGGATTCCGGCGCCAGCTTGGGCGGTTGCAAGGGCATGTGCAGCAATGTTTCGAGCAAGACGGGCTGAACGGGCTGGCCGCCGCCAGGCTGCATGCCGGGTTGATGGATGATTTCATTGGCGGATTGTTTACCTATGCGCTGGCGGTAATGCCCCCCGGCAAGCAAGACCGCCTGAGCGTGGCGGCCACGGGCGGGTATGGGCGCGCGACACTGGCCCCCTTCTCCGATATCGACCTGCTGTTTCTTACCGGCAGCGCAGCCTCTCCGGCGGTGGACCGGACGGTGGAGTTCATCCTGTATTTCCTGTGGGATCTCGGGCTGAAAGTTGGGCATGCGACGCGCTCCATCGCCGATTGCCTGACCGAGGCAAAGGGCGATGTGACCATCCGCACCTCGCTGCTGGATGCGCGTTGCCTGGCGGGGGACCGCTCTTTGTTCGTGGATTTTCAGACTGCTTTCCGGGCGGGCTGCGCCGAGGATGGGCCGGGCGAGTATATTCAGGCCAAGCAGGCCGAGCGCGCCGCGCGCCACCGCCGCTTTGGCGACACGCCCTTCATGGTCGAGCCCAACGTGAAGGAAGGGCGCGGCGGTTTGCGCGATTTGCAGACGCTTTATTGGCTGTCACGCTACGTGTTCAACACCTTCGCCATGACCGAGCTGGTGGGCAAGGACGCGCCTGGCGGCGGAATTCTCACCGAGACCGAGGCGCGGGCCTGTAAGCGCGCCTGGGAATATCTTTGGACCGTGCGGTTCCATCTGCATTACGTGGCCGGACGCGCCGAGGAGCGGCTGACTTTCGACCTGCAGCCCGTGGTGGGCGCGCGCATGGGCTATACGCGCCATGGCCGCCAGAATGGGGTTGAGCGTTTCATGCGCCATTACTTCCTGGTGGTGCGCGAGGTGGCGCGCGTAACCGGCGTGCTGGAACCCGCCCTGATGCGCGCGGCGCTTGGCCCGCCAGCCATTGCCGCGGCCACCGATGCGGCGCTGATAGAGGCAGGTTTTTTTCTGGCGGATGGGCAAATTCTCTTTGCGCCTGGGCATGACCCCGCCACCAGCCCAACCAGCGTGTTCCGCATTCTTATCGAAGCCCGCGACCGCGGGCTGAAGCTGCACCCGCTGGCCAGGCGCA
>JAJZFB010000017.1 GCA_021805545.1 Pseudomonadota bacterium
CTCAAAACCGCTTACCACGACATCCCGCTCGTCATCCCCGCCATCAGAGAATTCTGGATGCCCCAGCGCGTCGCGGAAGCCAAACGGTAGATAACGGCACATGCCGTGGGGGGCTCGCACCGGTTACGATAGATTCGTAAACGCTCTCTATTAGATCGCGTTGATCTTGTATATTTTTTTGGCTGAAGGTGTCGTTCAGAACAGAATGGGCTGGTTTTTGTCGTCTCTTTCTGATGTCACGAAATGTTTTGATCATCTTTTTCGCGGGTGAGTCGTCCTGAAATCGCCATTTCGTGTGCAACCAATTGTCAAGCATTGTGATTGACCCAATTTGACGAACCTCTATTTTCCCATCTGGTCGAGTCACCTCTTCGCTACTTGGTATGTCATTTTGGAAAAATGCTTTGTTGATGTTTTCAGATATCATTTTGTCAAGAAGATGAATGAATGAGTTAAGTTCTCGTGTGGTCGGGCGTAGGAGAGGCCCAAATTCCTTGGGCCGTTGCTCATATGATTCCGAGAACAAAGCTGGGCGGTTCATTGCCTTGGACATCTCATTGATAATTCGAATCTCTTCAATAAACGCGTCATAAATAGAGCCTCTCTCGTACCATTCTCCCATAATTGATGTACGGAAGTAGTCAGGATGAAGCCGCGTAGTTCCGCTGAATTCGCGGATTTTCCAAAGTTTTTGATGCTCAGGAGAAAGGCCTGCCAAATCGTAAAGAAAAACGGCTACATACTGTTTGAAGTCTTCGGTATAGGAGAAACCAAATTCGTTTAGCAAAACTTGATCGCTTTCGTCGATCGAATCACTCTCGTAGTATTCGTCTGTTATTGAAATATACCCTTTGATACCATCGCACTCATAATGGTAGCGAGGGTCGTTGCGGTATGTCTCTAGGATCATCATGTCAAATGCACGATGAGAGAGTTGTGGACCGCCTAGCGCCAATTCAAGCGTATAAGGTTTTTCTGCGTAGTTCGAGCGGTCCACGACTCTTTCTAGATGCTTGGGTAGCGGATAGGCACATGCTCGTTTAATAAAGGGAGAGCTTGTTAGAAGCGCGATCTGCTCCTCTGCGGTATGATGTTCTGGTAACGCCCTAATGTGTGGATTTGGGTGGCCATCGCCATAGACAATAGCAATCATCTCGTCTCGAATGAGATCCTTCAGCAACTCTTGAATTTGTGCGTAATCAGCTCCAAAAAAATCTCTTAGGGGTAATCCATTGAAGTCAGGAGACTCCAGGTAGAACCTCGTAATTTTTTCCAACAAATCGTCTCGTGTCATTTAACCATCCAACTAAATTAAGGTCGCGCATACTCAAAACTCTCCGCAATCTTCTCCAACATATGCGCCCCCGCGGTCGTCGGCTTAAACCGCGCCACTTCCCCAGCCCCCAAACAAGTCTCCAAACATTCCACGGGCACATAAAAATCCGGGTCGAAGAAAAACGGCAGCGAATACCTGTCCCGCCCCGAAACATTCACCACCCGGTGCAGGGCCGAGCAGAACACCCCGTTCGTCCAGCGTTCCAGCATATCGCCGATATTCACCGCAAAGCCCCCCGGCACGGGCGGCGCGTCTAGTCCTTAAAACCTCCCACCGCCTGCTGCGCCGGGTCCAAATTTCCGCTTTCGCCAGAAATGACAATACGTATTGGTATGATTTGGAAAGACCGCAATAATCGTTAATTACAAGAAATAACCTGGCGCAGCAAGCGCCGTTTGGTGTCGTAAAAGCCCATTTTGCTGTATAGGCCATAGGCGCGCTCATTATGCTCTTCCACTTCCAGCAATAAAACGCGGATTCCGAGCTCTAACGCGGCATCAATGGCAAGCTGCACGGCCTTGCGCCCCAACCCTTGGCCGCGCAGGCGGGGGAGCAGGTAAATATCGTCGATAAACCCATCAATCCCCCCATTCTCCACGCTATAGCCCAGGGTGAGCACGAAAAAACCGGCGGGTTCGCCGCCAAATTCCAGCATATAGGCGGGGGCCAGAGGCTCGCCCTGGCACACATGGGTAATGGTGGCCTCGCCCGCCGCATCCAGCGGCGAGCCATCCTCGATATGGAAATCCCGGCACATTTGCAGGAAGGTTTCAGTGTCGTCCGGCGTGGCACGCCGCGTGGTCAGGCTCATTTCAGCTCCGGGGCCATCATCCGCTGCTCGGCGGCATCCAGCAGGCTCTCGGCGCCAGAGCGCATGAGCAACCGCAGCAACCCGCGCGGCTTGCGTGGCCGCAGCCATACGGGCTTGGCCTTCGGCCCGGCCAAATCCTTCACCACACCCGGCACATCGCCATATCCGTCAATCAGGCCCAAAGCCAGGGCGTTCTGGCCCAGCATGTAGCCGCCATCGAAAACCTGCTCGTCCGCGGCGTGCAGCCGGCTGCCGCGCCGCTCGCGCACCCAGGTTTTGAACATTTCATGCGCCTCATCCAGCAAGGCGCGGGTAAAGGCCACGTCTTCGGTCCGCTCCGGCGCGAACATATCCCCCCGCCGCTTATTGGCGCCTGCTGTATATATACGGCGCGTAATGCCGTGCCGGGCGATGAATTCATCCAGCCCGAACCCGCCGGTGACCACGCCGATGGAGCCAACGATGGAAAGCCGGTTGGCGAGAATACGGTCCGCCGCGCAAGCCAGCCAATACCCGCCCGAGGCTCCGGCATCGCCGATAACCGCCGTAACGGCCACTTTATGCTCCTCCGCCGCGCGGCGTATGGCCTGGCCCATCAGGTCCGACTGCGCTGCCGACCCGCCGGGGCTTTCTATGGCAAGGATGATGTTGCCGCTCTTTTTGGCCATTGCAAAACCCTGCTCGATGAGCGGGGCATAGGCCTCGAAATTGATCATGCCCGGCCGCGCGGCAATGATGCCGCGAAACGGCAGGACGGGAATTTTGGGGGTGGAAAAGGGCAGTCTCATGCGCCAAACGTAGCCGCGTTTGCCGCCCCTGTCCAAGCCATGGCGCTAGAGCATTTTCCGATCAATCGGAAACGCTCTAAATTTGCTTGGGCGAGCAATTTCATCCGATCAGCTTAAATCTTCGATTCAAGCTGATCGGATATTGCTCTAACCTGCCGGTTTGGTGATGCGGCGGCGGTCCACATGCAGCGGCCGCATGTAGGAGGGGTCGTTCCTATCGCGCCGGGGTGATACATAGAACTCATCACCTTCAAAGCCGGTCACTGGCGATAATGTCTCATCGCGCACATCCACCAGGCAGACGCGCTCCACAATGCCCCAGCGCCCGTTGCGCTTCTCGAAGCGGTCGATATAGCGGCCCGAGGCCATGGTGTAGAGCGGCGCCGCCTTGTTGAGGCAGTAGAATAGAAAATAGCTCTCCGCATGGGCCACGTTTCCATCCAGCTCGCAATAATGGTTGGTTACATGGTGCAGCGTGCGCTCTTGCATGCCGCCATGTAGCTGGAACACGTAATCGGCAAACCCATCCAGCGGCCCCACATAGGGGCCATGGTCGTCAATGCCATCCGGGTGGTAGGCGGAAAGCAGCAACGCGCGGTCCAGCCGGTCCACGCCGCGGCAATAGCGCATGATGCAGCCGTAAATATCCTGGCGGTCCTTCATTTCCACCACCAGCGCCGCGATGTCCTGGTCCATATTTCCCCCGCTATGTTTATGCCGCGCCCCCTTTTATCCGCTCGAACCATAATTTGCGAAAAGCCAGCGTTGGCGCATCCGTTGCCACCGATTTTTCCTCGCCCGCTGGCGGCGCTTCGGCGGGTTGCGCGCTTTCAACAATGGCGCGGTCCTCCGCGGCAATCCGCGCATTGGCGCGAAGGAACAAGGGATCCAGAAGTTTCAGTTTTGCAAAATTACGCAGCGTGTAGATGGTTAGCCTGGTTTTACCCTCTTCCGCCGGGTTGCACACGGCCAGAAGCCGCATCACGCGCCCGGCGGGGTCAATGGTCAGCTCCATGATATTGGGAAAGTAATAACGCAGCCCGGGGCGTGGCGCCTCACCTGCGCGCCGGGCGGTAATTTCGGCGCCATAAGCGGTCTCCTGCCAGCGCATCTCCATGGCGGCGGATGAGCGCCCGCGCAAATGCCGCCCTATGGTTTTGGCATGGACAAAGGGCAAATGCGGCGTGTCCAGCATGTTCTCCATCACCCGCGTCCAATGCGCGTTCCAGGTAAAATCCTGCGCGGTTACACGTATGTCCTGGCGCAGCAGCGTTTCCGGCATGGCCGGGCCGCCCATGGCCGTACCCCCGGTGTAAAGCCAAATTAGCCCGGCTATTTCGCGCAAGGGCAGGGCGGTGGCGGAAAGGGTGGCCAGCTTGGCATCGGGGTTCCAGGGCACATGGCGGCACTGGCCCGCGCCATCGAACCGCCAGCCATGGAATGGGCAGGTAATCAGCCCCTCCGCCACGCGGCCCAAAGACAAAGCCACGCCCCGGTGAGGACAGCGGTCCAGCAATGCCTGCACCGCGCCGTGCGTATCGCGGAACAATACCAGCCGTTCCCCCGCCAGCATCAGGGAGAGCGGCCGCCCGCGCGGTACGGCGCGGGCCGGGCATAAAGCCACCCAAAGCCCCGCGAAATGAGGGAATAGTCCTGCGCCCATCATGTGCTGGCTGGCGGTGCTATTCTCCCGCCTCGGCAATTTTCTCGCGGTGCTCCTGCTCGTACATATAATCGCGCGCAAGGGGCAGCGCCTCGCGGCTGCGGGTGAGCTGGATTTGGAAATTCATGTGGTCTGACAGACGGAACGCCAGCTCTGAACTGGATAAATAGAATTCGAACATGCGGCAGAAACGTTCATCGTAGATGGTGGTGATGGCGTCACGATTGGCGGCGAAGCGGCGCCGCCAATGGGTCAGGGTTTTGGCGTAATGCAGGCGCAAAATCTCGATATCGGTGGCCAGCAGCCCGGAACGCTCGATTGGCCCCATAACTTCCGATAAGGCGGGGGAGTAGCCGCCGGGGAAGATATATTTGGCAACCCATTCATTGGTCGCCCCTGGTCCCTCAAACCGCCCGATGGAATGCAGCAGCGCCACCCCATCCGGTTTCAAGCAGCGTTTCATCGTGGCGCAGAAGGCGGGATAATTCGGCACGCCCACATGCTCGAACATGCCCACGGACACGATACGGTCAAATTGCCGGTCCATGGCGCGGTAATCCATCAGCTCGAACCTCACGCGGCCAGAAAGCCCGGCCTCTTCAGCGCGCGCCCGCGCGGCGGCAAGCTGCTCTTCAGATAATGTGATGCCGGTGACACTGGCGCCGAATTCCCGTGCCAGGGTCAGCGCCATGCCGCCCCAGCCGCAGCCAATATCCAGCACTGTAAGCCCTGGCTGGTCCAGCTTAAGCTTGGCGGCGATATGCCGCTTCTTGGCCGCCTGGGCTTCTTCCAGCGTCTCATCTCCGCGCGGAAAATAGGCGCAGCTATATTGCCGGTCGCGGTCCAGGAACAGCGAGTAGAGCCGCCCGTTCAGGCCGTAATGATGCGCCACATTGCGTTTGGCGCGCAGTGCCGAATTGGCCTGCAACACAGGCCGCAGCCAGCGCAGTGCCTGCTCACGCAGGCGCATGATGGGCATGGAGCTGCTCTGGCCCATATTTTCCATCACTACATAGAGCACATCATGAATGCCGCCCGATGTAACGGTTATGCCCCCATCCATATAGGCTTCACCCAAGGCCAGCCCGGGGTTGAGCGCCAAATGCCGCAAGGCGGCCTTGGTATTTATACGAATGCCAGCGCTGGCGCCCTGCCCATTGCCGTAAGTGCTATGGGTGCTGTCTGGCCACATAACATGCAGCGTGCCTGTCTGCACCAGCTTTTTCAGTCCGAAGTCGAGAACGCCGCGGTATACCCAGCTCATCCCTTGCTCCACCCTGCAACAACCAGACGAACACCAGAACTGGCCGCACCGTGCAGGGGGCAGCCGGATCCGGACACGCGCCAAGCAAAACAACTATTAAGCAATTTAGGTGGCAATGCAGCAAAAAAAAGAGACAAAATAAAAAACGGCCCCCGCAACATCGCGGAGGCCGTAATTTAGGGCAGAAATTCTGTCTTTTAGCCTAGCTGGCGGCGTCTTCCTCGCCAAACAGCGGTCCCAGATCCGGTTTTTCATCGGCTTCAGGTAGAATTTCCTCGCCGCGTGCCTGTTTCTCCGCTTCTTCCGCGGAACGGGCCACATTCACCTTCACTTCGATATGCACTTCCGGGTGCAGTTCGATGCGCACCTTGGCGATGCCAAGGGTCTTGATGGGATGAACCAGCAGCACCTGGCCACGGTCGATGGTCAAGCCTGCTACGGTGGCCGCATCCGCGATGTCGCGGCTGCTCACCGAGCCATACAGCGCGCCGGCCTCAGAGGCTTGGCGGATGAGGGTGACAGACAGCCCGGCCACGCGTTCGGCCACGCGTTCGGCCTCCTCGCGGCGCTTCAGGTTATTCGCCTCAAGCTGGGCGCGCTCACGCTCAAAGCGTTCCTTGTTCGCCTTGGTGGCGCGCACGGCCTTGGCCTGCGGCAGCAGGTAGTTGCGGGCATAGCCCGGCTTCACCTTCACCAGCTCGCCCATCTGGCCCAGCTTTTCAACGCGCTGGAGCAGGATCAGTTCAACGTTTGCCATTGTTCCCCCTCCCTTAGTTCAGCACGTAGGGCAGCAGGGCGAGGAAGCGGGCGCGCTTGATGGCCTTGGCCAGCTCGCGCTGCTTCTTGCCCGAAACGGCGGTGATGCGCGACGGCACAATCTTGCCGCGCTCCGACAGGAAGCGCGACAGCAGCCGCACGTCCTTATAGTCGATCACCGGCGCGCCGGCCCCGGAGAAGGGGCAGGATTTCTTGCGGCGGTAAAAGGGCCGGCGGGCACCCACGGCGGGGCGGCGCAGCGTGCCGGGCTGTTCGGTATTGTCGGACATCAGATATCCTCCTCGGCGCCGTAATCGTCACGGTCGGCGCGGAACTCGTCGCGCGCGCGGAACTCTTCGCGCTCATCAAAGCCGCGCTTGCGGCCGGAATCAAAGCGGCCGCTGGGCTTGGGCCCGCGGAAGCTGCGCTCGCGGTCGTCGGCCTTGCGGGAGAGGATGGCGGAGGGCTCCTCCGAAATCTCTTCCACGCGCACGGTCATGAAGCGCAGCACGTCTTCGTTCAGGGTGAGCTGGCGCTCCATTTCCTGCACGGCGGGGCTGGGCGCATCCAGCCCGAGCAGAATATAATGCCCCTTGCGGTTCTTTTTGATGCGGTAGGCCAGCGAGCGCAAGCCCCAATATTCACGCTTCTTGACAGAACCGCCATCGGCTTCAAGCTGGGCGGTGGCGGCATCGGCGGCGGCGTCGGCCTGTGCCTGGGTAATCTCGCTACGCGCGATCACCACGGTTTCATAAAGCGGCATTTGCGGTCCCCCTCTGGCTGATCAGCTCAGGCCCTGGTCTGGGCCACCCGGAATTGGGACGAGCATAGCCGGGCACGATGCCACGCACCCGGCAGGGAAGCGCGGCGTAAAGCATGGATGGCCGCGCTATTCAAGGGGCCGTCCGGCTCCCTATGCGGGCGGAGGGTCTTGTGGCAAGTGCTCCCGGCAAACGCACCCGCGGTATTCGGCGTGGGTCCCCCAGCGGGCGCATACATGGCACTGTTCATCCGCCATATAAGGTAATACTCCATCATCATTCGACCTTAAGGTTCACATGGACAGGATCGCCGGCCATCTAAACGGTACAAGGCGCGGGGCACGGCATGGAAAATAAAACGCGCCGCGCGATCACCCTCTGCCTGATTCTGGCAACCCTTATGCAGGCGCTGGACACCACCATCGCCAATGTCGCGCTGCCCTATATGCAGGGCAGCGTGTCCGCCAGCCAGGATGAAATCGCCTGGGTTCTCACCTCCTACCTCGTCACCTCCGCCATCATGACGCCGCCAGCCGGTTATCTCGCCACCCGTTTCGGCGTAAAGCGTGTCCTTTTGGTTTGCATAACGGGCTTCACCTTGGCCTCCATGCTTAGCGGCGCGGCTCAATCCCTCACGCAAATCGTTCTGTTCCGCTGTCTGCAAGGCGCGATGGGCGCGCCCATCAACCCGCTCACGCAAGCCGTGCTGTTCAACATCAACCCGCCCGAGCGGCAGGGGCGGGCCATGTCCATGTTTGGCATTGCCATCATGGCGGCGCCGGTACTGGGTCCGGTGCTGGGCGGCTGGCTTACATCCGTTTATTCCTGGCGTGCCGTATTTTACGTCAACGTGCCAATTGGGGCGCTGGCATTTTTCGGCACGCTCATCTTCCTGCCGGATTCCAAGCAAAATTCCACCTTCAAGCTCGATTGGTTCGGTTTCGGCGCGCTCAGCATCGCCGTTGGCGCGCTGCAAATGCTGCTGGACCGCGGTTCGGAGAAGGATTGGTTCTCCTCCAGCGAGATCATCGTCGAGACCGTGCTGGCCGGCACGGCATTCTACCTGTTTCTCGTGCATATCCTCACCACGCGGCGGCCCTTTATCCGGCCCGCCCTTTTTACAGACCGCAATTTCGCCGCCGGCACGCTCTTTATCACCAGCGTTGGCATTGGCTCCTATGCGGCTCTTTCACTGCAGCCGCCCTTCCTGCAGAATTTGATGAACGAGCCCATCATTACGGCTGGCCTGGTCATGGGGCCGCGCGGCTTTGGCACCATTGCCGCCATGCTTGCCGCGGGGCGGCTCATTGGCAGGGTGGATACACGGCTGATCCTCTTTGCCGGGCTTATCACCACGGCGGGGGCTTTTTATACCATGAGCCGCTGGAACCTGGATGTGTCTAACATGTCGATTATGTTGACAGGTGTGGTGCAGGGGATTGGCCAGGGCTTGATTACGGTGCCGCTGAGCACGCTCAGCCTGTCGACCATAGCGCCAGAGCATCGGGCCGAGGGGGCTGGGGTATTTAACCTCGCCAGAACCATCGGCTCGGGCGTAGGTATTTCCATCGTCAACAGCTTGTTCACACGCAATGTGCAGGTCAATCACGCTGAAATTTCCAGCTATATCACGCCGTTCAGCCGCACGCTTAATGTGCCCGGCGCCGCGGTGTTCTGGAATCCGTTCACCAGCGGGGGCCGCGCCGCGCTTGATTCCGTTATCAACCAGCAGGCCCAGGTCATTTCTTATAATGACGATTACAAGATGCTGATGCTTTCAACGCTGATTACGCTGCCACTGCTTCTTCTCCTGCGTAAGCCAAGGCAGCAGAATGCGGACGCCAGCGCGCCAGCGCGCCCAAGCAAATTTAGCGTTTCCGATTGATCGGAAAATGCTCTAGAAAAATCAATAAGCTAGTGTGATTCAGCATCCCGGCCGGCCGGGCAAGCCTGCCCCCTTTGCCGGACGCTGGCGGGCAGGTTCGAAAAAATCGTCAGTTGATAGAATCATCAGTTGATAGAATCATCAGTTGATAGAATCAGTTGATAGAAAAAGGGGCCGCGCGGGCCCCTTTTTTCATATCCTCGATGCAGGACGTTCAGCCCATATTCGACAAATCCTTGCTCAGCGCGATCACGCCGGGCAGAACCTTGCCCTCCATCCATTCCAGGAACGCGCCGCCCGCGGAGGAGAGATAGGTAAGATCCCCATGCACCCCGGCCAGTTTGAGGGCCGAGACCGTATCGCCACCGCCGCCAACGGAGATGATTTTACCCTCCTGGGTCGCTTTGGCGATGGCCGCCGCGAGCAGATTGGTGGAGGCGTCGAACGGCTTGGTCTCGAACGCGCCGAGCGGGCCATTCCAGATAAGGGTTTTGATGTGCGGCAAACGGTGGATGAAGGCTTCCACCGTGGCCGGGCCGACATCCAGCGCCATCATGCTGGGCGGAATCGCATCCACCTTCACCACATGGGTGTGCGGATTGGCGGCGAACACTTCCGCCACCACCACGTCCTGCGGCAGAATGACCTCGCAGCCCTTGGCGGCGGCGGCTCTCAGAATCTCGCGCGCCGTTTCGTGCAGCGCCGGCTCCTGCAACGATTTGCCAACGTTCAAGCCCTGTGCAGCCAGAAATGTGTTGGCCATGGCGCCGCCAATGACCAGAATATCCACCTTGGCAACCAAATTGTTCAGCAGGTCGAGCTTGGTGGACACTTTGGAACCAGCGACAATGGCGGCCACCGGGCGGGCCGGGTTGCCCAAAGCCTTTTCCAGCGCATGCAATTCGGCCTGCATCAGCCGCCCGGCGAAGGAAGGCAGATGCTTTGCCACGCCCTCGGTGGAGGCATGGGCGCGGTGCGCGGCGGAGAAAGCATCGTTGACGTAAAGATCGCCGAGCTTCGCCAAGGCGAAGGCGAAATCCGGGTCGTTCTGCTCCTCACCAGCATGGAAACGGGTGTTTTCCAGCACCAGCACATCGCCATTATTCAGCTTGGCCACGGCTTCCTCGGCCACGGGGCCAATGCAATCCGGCGCGAAGCTGACATTATGGCCGAGCACCTTGGCCAGCGCCCCGGCAATGGGCGCCAGCGACATTTCCGGCACCACCTTGCCCTTGGGGCGGTCGAAATGGCTCAGCACCACCACTTTCGCGCCCTTATCGGCCAGTTCCTTGATGGTGGGCACAAGGCGCTCCAGCCGGGTGGCGTCGGAGACCTGGCCGCCCTGCATAGGCACGTTCAAATCGGCACGGAGCAGCACACGCCGCCCGGCTACCTGTGCATCGTCAAGGCTCCTGCTCATAGCGCACCGAAATAGGCGGCGGTATCGGACATGCGGTTGGAGAAACCCCACTCATTGTCGTACCAGGAGAGCACGCGGGTCAGCCCGCCATCGACGACGGTGGTCTGCGGCGCGTCGAAGGTGGAGGAAGCCGCGACGTGGTTGAAATCCTGGCTCACCAGCTTGTCGGTGGAGTAGCCGAGAATGCCCTTCAGCTCGCCCTCGGCGGCCTTCTTCATGGCGGCGTTGATTTCCTCCACGCTGCCCTGCTTCTTCAGCACCACGTCCAGCGAGATGAGCGAGACATTGGGGGTGGGAACGCGGATGGCGGTGCCGTCCAGCTTGCCCTTCAGCTCCGGCAGCACCAGGCCGACGGCCTTGGCCGCACCCGTGGAGGTGGGGATCATGGACAAAGCGGCGGCGCGGGCGCGGTGCAAATCCTTGTGCAGCGTGTCCACGGCCTTCTGGTCGCCCGTGTAGGAGTGGATCGTCACCATGTACCCGCGCTCGATACCAAAATTCTCGTGCAGCACCTTGGCCACCGGGGCCAGGCAGTTGGTGGTGCAGGAGGCGTTGGAGATCACCTGCATGTCCTTGGTCAGGGTCTTGTGGTTTACACCAAACACGATGGTGGCGTCCACGCCATCGGCCGGGGCGGAGACCACAACCTTGCGCGCGCCAGCGGCCAGGAGCTGGGCAGCGGCCTCGCGCTTGGTGAACAGGCCGGTGCACTCCATCGCCACATCCACGCCCTGCAGGGGCACCTTGGCGGGGTCGCGCTCGGCGCTTACCTTAATGGGGTCGTAGGTGCGGCCATTATGGGTGATGACCAGGGTATCGCCCTTCACCTCAACCGTGCCGGGAAAGCGCCCATGCACGGAATCGTAGCGGAACATATGGGCGTTGTCTTCAACCGAGCCGAGATCATTGATGAGCACCGGCACGACATCGGTACGGCCGCTCTCGATAAGCGCGCGCAGGACCAGACGGCCAATACGGCCAAACCCGTTAATCGCAATTTTCACAGCCACGATTTCAGTTCCTCTTCTGTTTCACCGCGGCTACGATTGCCGCTTCTGTAATACCGAAATGCTCATACAGCACCTCTGCCGGCGCGCTAGCGCCAAACCCGTTCATTCCAATGAAAATTCCTTCAGGCCCGAGCCAGCGTTCCCAGCCGAAGCCTGAAGCCGCCTCCACGCCGATGCGCGGCGCGCTGCCCAGCACCTCGGCCTGGTAGGCCGCATCCTGGCGGGCGAACAGCTCGAAGCTGGGGGCGGAAACCACGGCCACCTGGATGCCCTCGGCGGCCAGCGTTTTGCGCGCGGCCAAAGCAAGGGCCACTTCCGTGCCCGTGGCGATGATGGTGGCCGCGCGCTTACCCTCGGCTGGCGCCAGCACATAGGCGCCGCGGGCCGATTGGTTGCCGTTGGCGGTATCGCGCAAGGCGGGCGTGCCCTGGCGCGAGAGCACAAGCAGCGTGGGGCCGGTATTGTTGCGTATGGCCAGTTCCCAGGCTTCCGCCGTCTCAATCGCATCCGCCGGGCGCAATACCAATACGTTAGGCATGGCGCGGAAAGAGGCCAGATGCTCGATGGGCTGATGCGTCGGGCCGTCTTCGCCCAGGCCGATGGAATCATGCGTCAGCACATGGATGGCGCGGGTGCGCATGAGTGCCGCCAGGCGGATGGCCGGGCGCATATAGTCGGAAAACACGAAGAACGTGCCGCCATAGGGGATAAGCCCGCCATGCAGGGCCAGGCCGTTCATGGCCGCCGCCATGCCGAATTCGCGCACGCCGTAATAAATATAGCGCCCGGCGAAATTGCCCGGCTCGATGCCGCCCATGCCCTTTACCAAAGTGAGGTTGGAGCCGGTGAGGTCGGCGGAGCCGCCCACCAGCTCGGGGATGGCGGGCACCAGCACGTCCAGCGCCTTCTGGCTGGCCTGGCGGGTGGCGAGCTTGGGCTTGCTCTCGGCCAGCCCAGCCTTGTAGGCCGACATAGCTTCCGCCCAGCCCTCGGGCAGCTTGCCGCTCATCACGCGCTCGAACTCGGCGCGCATGGGGTGCTTGGCCAGGCGCTTCAGCCAGGCGCGGCGGGTGGGGGCGCCGCGCGTGCCGGCCTCGTGCCAGTTGGCATACACCTCATTGGGGACGGTAAAGGGCAGGTACGGCCAGGAAAGCGCTTTTTTGGCGGCCTCGGCCTCGGCCCCGCCCAAAGCGGCGCCATGCACCCCGGCCGTGCCCGCCTTGGTGGGGGCACCCAAACCGATAACGGTGCGGCAGGCGATGATGGTTGGTTTGGATGATTTCTGGGCAAAGGCCAAGGCGGCCTGCACCTGGGCGAAATCATGCCCGTCCACGCGCTTGGTGGCCCAGCCATAGGCGGCGAAGCGCTTCAGCGGGTCTTCCGAGGTGGCCATGCCGGTGCTGCCGTCGATGGAGATGGAATTATCGTCCCACAGCACGCAGAGCTTGCTCAGCTTGAGATGCCCGGCCAAGGCGGCGGCCTCGTGGGAAACACCTTCCATCAGGCAGCCATCGCCCGCGACCACCCAGGTGCGGTGATCGACCAGGGATTTGCCGAATTTGGCGGCCAGCATGCGCTCGGCCAGCGCCATGCCAACGGCGGTGGCCAGGCCCTGGCCCAACGGGCCGGTGGTCATCTCGATGGCCGGGTGCTCGCCATATTCCGGGTGCCCGGCGGCGGGGGAATGGAGCTGGCGGAATTTCTTGAGCTGCTCAATGCCCATGCCCTCATGCCCGGTAAGGTGCAGCAGCGCGTAGAGCAGCATGGAGCCATGCCCGGCGGAGAGCACGAACCGGTCCCGGTCCCACCAGCTTGCATCGGCGGCGTCGAATTTCAGGAATTTGCGGAACAGCACGGTGGCGGTATCGGCCATGCCCATCGGCATGCCGGGATGGCCGACCTTAGCCGCCTCCACCGCGTCAATCGAGAGCGCGCGGATGGCGTTTGCCATCATGCGTTCCTCGGTTACGGGCTGGGCGAGAATCTCCGCCTGGCGCTTCAGCGCCGCCTCGTTGCCCGAAATATCGCCAATGCTTGCCATGTTGCCCACTCACAAAAACTGGCGCGTGCATAATGCGAGCAGCCTTGTGCTTCAACCCAGGCAAGGGCTTATGGTGGGGGCATGGCTAAATTTCAGCGGCATAGCCCGGCATAGCTCCCCCGTGCCGGAAGCGGGGATGAGGGGGATGCCCGCTTTATTCACCCGCCATGGCACGGCTAAGCCGGGTGAAGGCGGCATCCAGCTCGGCCGCAAGGGCAGCGGGAACGGCCACCTTGTCCATGGCCTGGCGCATGGCGTGCAGCCATTGCCCGGCGGTTTGCGGGGTTACACCCATGGTGGCGTGGCGCGACATGATACAGAATCCGCCCTGCGAGGTAATCCAGTCACGCGGGCCGCCCATCCAGGCCGAAAAGAAGCCAGCCAGGGCCTCGCGCGTGGGGGCGAGGTCGTCCTGGTGCATGGCGCGCAGCGCGCCATAGGCGGGGCCGGCTTCCATTACGTCGTAAAACGCATCAGCCAGCCGGCGCACACCAGCGGCGCCGCCCAGCATCTGGTATGGTGAAAGCCTATCCTGCGTTTCTGCACTGCTCATGCCTTGCCACCTGCCTGTGTTGGAAAAAGCCAGTTAAGCAGACTGACGGCGCGGAAGGCTTTGATCCATGTCATGCGATACCGGTACTTTACCCAGACCGCCCGGGCGGTCGAGAATATAAATGGGCAGGGCCGTACCGCTGATCTGGCCGCGCAGCTTGGCCAGAAGCTCACGTCCGCGCGCCAGGGGCACGTAAAATCGCGCCGTGCCGGGGGCGGGGTCGAGCTGGTGCAGATAATAGGGCTTTACCCGGGCACGCAGCATGGCGCGGAACAAATCGCCCAGCGCGGCCTCGCTGTCATTCACCCCGGCCAGCAGCACGCTCTGGCCCAGCAGCGGTATGCCAAGCCGGGTGAGCTTGCGCAAAGCCGCCGCTACTTCTGGCGTAAGCTCGCGCGCATGGTTGGCATGGATGGCGATGTAGAGCGGCTTTTCAATGTCCAGCGCGGCCAAAAGCGCGCTGCCCACCAATGCCGGATCGGCGATGGGGGCGCGGGTGTGGATGCGCAGCAGCTCGATATGCGGAATGCGCGCCAGCCGCCGCAATATGGCGCCCAGGCGGCGCGGCGAGAGGATAAGCGGGTCGCCGCCGGTAAGGATGACCTCCCGTATGCCGGGATGCGCCTCGATATAGGCATAGGCGGCATCCAGCTCAGCCCCGGAAAGCAGCCCGCCATCTGGCCCTACCTGCTCGCGCCGGAAGCAGAACCGGCAATAGACCGGGCAGGCGAGCAAGGGTTTGAGCAAGGCGCGGTCCGGGTAGCGGTGGACAATGCCGGGGACGGGCGAGAGCGCCTCATCGGCAATCGGGTCCGCGCTTTCATGCGGGGCGGTGATGAGTTCGGCCGGATCAGGGAGGAATTGCAGGCCGAGCGGGTCATCCTTGTGTTCAATCAGCGCGGCCAAAGCGGGCGGCACGGCAATGGCGTAGCGCTGTGCCACGGCCTCGGCGCCCGGCACATCCGCGGGCGCGATCAGCCCGGCCCGCGCCAGCTCTTGCGGGCGGCGCAGCGTGCGGGGTTTGGGGGGAGAGATTCCGTCCGGCATCGGGCTGATGTATCCTGCCCTTCATGGCCTCTCAACCCTGGCAGACCCTGCCCGACCGCATGCCCCGCCTGCGCCGCCGCGCCTTAGCCGCGCAGGCGGTGCGCGCCTTCTTCACCGCGCGCGGCTATATGGAGGCGGAAACCCCCTATGCCGTGCCCGCGCCGGGCGAGGAAGTGCATCTGCGCGCCCGGCCCGCCGGGGATTTATGGCTGAACACCTCGCCGGAATTTGCCATGAAAAAGCTGCTGGCGGGCGGATCCGGGCCGATTTTCCAGCTTGCCCGGGTGTGGCGCGATGAGCCGTGGAGCGATACCCATGCGCCGGAATTCACCATGCTGGAATGGTATGCGCCGGGCGCGGATATGGCCGCGCTGATGGATGAAACCTTTGCCCTGCTGCGCGCCATTTTGCCGCCCGAGGTAACCTGCCGGGGCATGACCACCAGGCTGGACGAGCCGGAATTCCTGACCGTGGCGGAGGCCTTCCGGCGCCATGCGGGGGCGGATGTGCTGGGCACGGCGGGAGATGCGCCAGCCTTGGCGGCGCAGGCCGGGGCAAGGCTGCGTGAGGGCGAGGATTGGGAGGATTTGTTCTTCCGGCTGATGCTGGAGCGGGTGGAACCGCATTTAGGCCGGGAGCGGGCGACGTTTTTAACCCATTGGCCGGCGGCACAGGCGGCCCTGGCGCGCAAATGCCCGGATGACCCGCGCGTGGCGGAGCGGTTTGAGCTTTACGTATGCGGCATGGAGCTGGCCAACGCCTTTGTGGAGCTGACGGATGCCACCGAGCAGCGCGCGCGCTTTGTGGCAGACCGCGCGCGGCGCCATGCGCTGTACGGGCCAGATTGGGGGCTTGACGAGGAATTCCTGGCCGCCGTGGCCGCCTTGCCAGCTTGTTCCGGTATCGCACTGGGCTTCGACCGGCTCGTCATGCTGGCCACGGGTGCGCCGCGCATTGCCGATGTGCTGTGGCTGCAGGGTTGATATTATCGAGCCATTATATCATTACATGTAACACGAAGCAGGAGGTTTCCGCCATGCGCCGTTTTGTTCTGCTCTTGCCCCTGCTGCTCGCCGCCTGCCAGACCGGGCCAAGCCTGCAGACACGCATGATCTCTTATATGGGCGCGTCTGAAACCAATCTGGTGCAGGCGCTGGGCGTGCCGGATAAGCAGATTACCGTGAATGGGGTGAGCTACCTGGCCTATACAAGGCAGCGCACGCAGGTCACGCCCACGTATTGGGGGCCGGTCTGGGGGCCGTATGGCGGCTTCTACCCAGCGCCGGTAACAAGCTCGGTGCGGGTTTGGACCTGCGAGACCACGTTTACCGTGAAGGACGGCAAGGTGGTGAATGTGGGCTTTAAGGGAAATGATTGTAATAATTAAGCGTCCGCGATGGCCTTGAGCATGGCGCGCACGCCCTCTGCCGGGCCTTGGGCATGGTTCCATACCGCGCCCACCACGGCCAGGAACTCCGCGCCGGCCTGCACCAGCGGGGCGCAGTTTTCCGCCGTGATGCCGCCAATGGCGACGCAGGGAATTTCCATGGTCTCAGCCCAGACCTTCAGCGTATCGATCTCCGCCATTTCCGGCGGCTCCTTCGTCTGCGTGGCGAAAAAGGCACCAAAGGCGACATAATCAGCGCCCGCCTCGCCCGCTTCCATGGCGAGGTGGCGGGAATTGTGGCACGTCACGCCCAGGGTGAGGTCGCCGAGGATTTTACGGGCCTGCTTCACCGGCGTGTCGGTCTGGCCGACATGGGCGCCGTCGCAGCCGGATTTCACGGCAAGGTCCGGGCGGTCGTTGAGAAGGAAAGCAACATCGCGGCTTTGTGCGATGGGGCGCAGCCGGTCGATGGCGCGGAGCAGGTCATCATCGGGCACATCCTTCAGCCGAAGCTGCAGGGCGGCCACGCCGCCCGCATCCAGCGCGGCAGCAAGCTGGCGCTCGAAATCCGGCAACAGGATGGGCGGGGTGATGAGGTAAAGGCGGCAATCGCGGGACATTGGGAGTCTTTGAGACGAGAAGCGGGCTTCTATAAAGATGGCACGACTATACGTGGCAAAATCCGTGCTGTCATTGCGAGCGCAGCGAAGCAATGACAAGGGCTTGCGGTGGCCCGCAAGCCCAGGTTTCGCCAGCGTTAAGCCTTGTTCAGATAGATATCGATAATCTTCTGCAGCATGGCCAGCGCTTCCTCGCGCGGGCGCTGGAAGGTGTTGCGGCCGATGATGGAGCCGTTGGCGCCGCCATCGCGCAGGCCGCGGATTTCCTCGTACAGGCCATCGAGGCTCTTGGACTCGCCGCCCGAGAACACCACGATGCGCTTGCCGTTGAAGCAGGACTGCACGACGTGCTGCACGCGCTTGGCCATGGTCGAGGCATCGAAGCCTTCGTAGGATTTCTTGGCGGCGTCCAGAGAGATGACGTCCGTGGGCGGCTTGACCTTGATGATGTGGGCGCCGAGCAAGGCGGCCATGTGCGCGGCATAGGCGCAGATATCGAGCGCGGTCTCGGCCTTCTTGTCCAGGTTGGGGCCGCGCGGATAGGACCACACCACCACGGCAAGGCCCGCCGCCTTGGCTTCTTCCGCCATCTCGCGGATTTCTTCCATCAGGTCGAACGCGAATTCGGAGCCCGGATAGATGGTGAAGCCGATGGCCGCGCAGCCCAGGCGCAGCGCATCGTTCACCGAGCCGGTGAGAGCCTGGTTCTTGTCCACGGCCAGGGAGTTGGAGGAGTTCACCTTCAGGATGGTCGGGATTTGGCCCGCGAAGGTGGAGGCCCCGGCTTCCAGCATACCCAGCGGGGCGGCGTAGGCGGACAGCCCGGCATCGATGGCGAGCTGGTAGTGGTAATGCGGGTCGTACGCGGCGGGGTTGGGGGCGAAGGAGCGGGCCGGGCCATGCTCGAAGCCCTGATCGACGGGCAGGATGACCAGTTTGCCGGTGCCGCGCAGCTTGCCCGCCATGAGCATACGCGCCAGGTTGGTCTTGGTGCCCGGGTTGTCGCTCTCATAATGCGACAGGATCGTCTTTACCGCTTTGCTGATCGCCATTGATAATCCCACCTTCTCTATAAAATTTGGCGCTTCCTAACCCATGCGCCACGGCATGTCATCCGCGCGGGCCAGCGCCACGGCGCCGTAAAAGGTAAAAAATGCGGCGGAATCATGGTCCGGCAGGCGGGTTTGGGTAAAATTTCACGTCCAGCCAGGCCTCCAGCCGCCGCGCGGTGCCGGGCTGGGCCATATCCAGGGCCGGAGGGGCGGTTTGCAGCAGCAGGGCATTGCGGGCGGCGGCATATGCGGCAAGCTGGTTCCAGCCCGGGCAGGGCGGCAATACAACGCCCTGCAGGCCCAGTGCCAGCCCCTCCCAGGCGCGGCCCGGGGCATCGGCGCAGTCCAGCAAGGCGGGGCCGGTATGGCGCGCGGCGCGCAGCAGGGCGGCCCACCAGGCGGGGCCGGCATAAGCTGCCGCGCCAGGGGCAGACAGCAGGGTTACGGGCCTGCCAGGTGCCAGGGCGGCCCGTATATCGGCCAGCCCGTGCACGATGATGGCGGGCGGAAGCAGGGGGTAGCACGGGTTATCCACAGTTGCCTTGACCTTATACGGCGCGGTCGGGTTGAATAGCGCTTATGTCCGAGTCGGAATCAGAAGACGAGATCCTCGATCGCATAGAGGCGGCGCTGCGCAAAATTGCCGGTGTGCCTGTTGCCCCCCCCCCGGCTGCAAGGCGATGACCCGCCGGACCGCGCCGCCCTTACGGAAAAGCTGGATGATATTATCGCCCAGTTGCGCGCCGGGCTGGAAAACCAGCTACCCGAGCCAGGAGAATAAGCCAGGCACAAGTGACCATACGCATTAACGGCTATGCCTATACCGTGGGGTGCGAGGACGGGCAGGAAGAGCATCTTACCCGCATGGCGGCGGAAATCGAGCAGCGCATTACCTCCATCAAGGCCATTGGCGGGCAGTCGGGCGAGGCCAGGCTGCTGATGCTGGCGGCGCTGCTGCTGGCCGATGAACTGCATGATGTGCGTACCAACAAGGCCCCCGCCCCGGCAGCGGAAAAGCCTGAGGCCGGAGAACGCCGCGCCCGGCTGCGCCGCGTGGCCGCGCGGGCGGAAGAAATTGCAGCAGATTTGCTGGATAGCTGAGCCGCAAGGCTGTGTTTATGGCGCGCATCCGTCATACCCGCGCAAGCGGGTATCTTGTGAAAACAGAACGCCTCCCGTGAAAAGGTCCCCGCTTGCGCGGGGATGACGTATGTTGAGAGGGCCGCTAACCCGTCACCCCGCTGCTCCGGCGCGCGCGAGTGATCACGGCCAGGAAATAGGCCAGCGCCAGGGCTTGCACCCCCGCGCCAAGGGCGCATAGCCCGCCCCAGCCGGCATGGATGAGCAGCGTGCTGGTAACCGCGCTGGCCGTGGCACCGCCCAGGAAGAAAATGGCCATGAACATGCCATTAAGGCGCGAGCGCAGCTCTGGCTGCAGCAGGTAGATGGCGCGCTGGCCAATGACGAGGCTGCACTGCACCCCGGCATCCAGCACCACGCCCGCCAGCGCCAGCAGCACCACCGCATGCGCCATAGCCCCCAGCCAGGCCAGGCCGAACGCAGCGGCGATGCCCAGCATGGCCCCCGCCGTGCCAATGTTGGAATGCCCCCGATCCGCCAGCCTGCCCGCGATGGGCGCGGCCAGCACGCCCGCCGCGCCCACCAGCGCGAATACCGCGATGCCCCGCTGCGTGTAGCCAAAATGCTGCGCGAGGTAGAGGGGCACGCCGGTCCAGAACAGCGTGAAGGAGCCGAAAGCCGCGGCCTGGTACGCCGCCCTTTGCCGCAGCACCGGGAATTTTACCGGCAAGGAGATGAGCGAGCGCAACAGCGTGCCGTAATGGTAACCGCCCTGGGGCTGGCGCCGCGGCAAGGCAACACGCAGCAGCACCGCCAGCGCCGCCATAAGCGCGGCGGAGAGAAAGAAGACCATCCGCCAGGAGGAGATTGCGGCGATGATGGAGGCAATGGGGCGGCCGAACAAAATGCCCGCCAGCAGCCCGCTTGTAACCAGCCCCACCACCTGGCCGCGCCGCGCCTCGGGCGTTAAGTGCGCGGCCAGCGGAATGAGCATTTGCACCGCCACGGCGGTAAAGCCTGTAAGTGCTGCCGCCGCCAGCAGCACAGTGCCGTTGCGGGCCGTGGCCGTAAGCAGCAGCGCCGGAATGCAGGCGGCGATGGTTGCCACCATCAGCTTGCGGTTTTCAACCAAATCGCCCAGCGGCACCAGCAGCAGCAAACCAGCCGTGTAGCCAAGCTGCGTAAGGCTGACGATAAGGCTGGCCGCGTGCGCGCTAAGCCCCACTTGCGGGCCAATAAGCCCGATGAGCGGCTGCGTGTAGTAAATATTGGCGACGATAATGCCGCAAGACGCGGCGAGCAGCCCGACCATGGCGGGGGAAGGTGACTTTTCTTGCATTGATCCTGCATGCGTATGGTTGGCGGCGCAGAGATAATGGCCGCCGCACGGCACGGCCATAGGGAGGTGCGGGTTGCACCGATGTGCCGCGCGCAGGGCTTATGCCATACCGCCATTGATGGAGATGATTTGCCCTGAGATGTAAGCCGCGCGCGGCGAGGCCAGGAAGGAGACAAGCTCCGCCACCTCTTCCGGCTGGCCGGCGCGCTGCATGGGCACCAGTTTGGCGATCGCCTCCTTGGGAAAAACCGTTTCCGTGGCGGGAGATTCGATGATGCCGGGCGCGACGGTGTTCACCGTTATGCCGCGGCTGGCAAGTTCTAGCGAGAGCGATTTGCTGGCCCCGTGCAGCCCGGCCTTGGCGGCGGCATAATTGGCCTGGCCGCGATTGCCCATGATGGCCGCGACGGAGGAGATGTTGACGATGCGCCCCCAGCGCGTGCGGATCATCGGCATGAGCAAAGGCTGGGTGACGTTGAAGAAGCCGTTGAGCGACACATCGATCACGCGCGACCATTGCGCGGCATTCATGCCCGGCATTACCCCATCGTCGTGGATGCCGGCGTTATTCACCAGAATCTGGATGGGGCCAGAGGCGAGAATTATTGCCAGGGCGGATTCGGTTTGCGCGGCATCGGTAATATCCAACCGCACGGCCTGGGCGTGGCCAATTTCTGCCGCCAGGGCCTCGGCCAGGGTGATGTTGCTGTTGGCATGGATGTAGACATAATGCCCATCCCTGGCCAAAGCGCGGGCGATGGCCGCGCCAATGGCGCCGCTGCCGCCGGTGACCAAAGCGCGCTTCATGGCGCCGCCCCGAACAGCACGGTGGCGCGGCCTGTAACCAGCGCGCCTGTGCCGTTTGCCACCTCGAACCGGTAACTCGCCCCGCTGGCATCGCCCAGCAGGCGGGTGGCGGTGATGTTGAGCGGGCCTGAATTTTCCAGCAGCGGCGCGGCTAAATGCACATCGCGCAGCGCGGCGAGCAGGCCTTGGGCGGGCGTGCCGCCCGGCGGGGCGGTAAGGCGCGCATGCAGCGCCATGGCCTGCGCCGCGATCTCGATGGCCGTGGCGCTGCCCAGCGTGCCACCGGCACGGCGCAGCGGGTTGGCGGGGGCGGCGTAACGGCGGGAGCGGCAGCTTATGGACGCCGCGCTCCAATCCAGCACTTCGTCCAGCAGGCACATCTCACCCGCATGCGGGACGAGGGGCAGGATGGCATCACGGCTAAGCGCGCTCATGCTGCCACTGGAGAAATGTGAAGGCACAGGCTCATGCCCGGTAAATAGCCCAGCGTAATTGTGTGGGCCATGCCAGAAGCCAGGGCGGCGAGCAGCGGCAGGCTTTGCGCGGCCGGGGCGGCGTTGCGCAAAGCCTCCAGGGCTGGCGGCGCAGGGGTGGGCGCGGCCTCGGGCTGCACGGCAAGTTCCAGCCGCGCCAAAGCGGCGGGGCCTTGCGTGGGAGACAGCAACAGCGCCACGCCAAACACCGCGCTGATGGGGCGCACGCCAGAAAGCGGGGCGGGGTACGGCACGTCATAGGCAATTAATACCACGGGCCGCGCCGTGGCCTGCGCCGCGGCCTCCAGCAGCCCGGCGGCGAAACTGCCATCATGCGCGCACAGGCTGGTGGAGGGGGCGGTGGCACCGGTGGCGATGCTCCAATAGCCCGCGGCGGCGTTGTGTACGGAGTTATGAAAGCGCGTGGGCGAAAGCTCGCGCTGTTCCGTGGCCAGGGTGCTGAGGATGTTGTGGATGGTTTCGCCATCGCCGCCCGAGGAGGTAAAGATTGTGGCGGCATCTTCCGGCGCGCGGCTGGCGGCGGCCAGGGCCTCGGCGCCCGTGGCCAGCGCCAGGCGGACGATTTGCGGGGCGCGGCGGCGCTCGGCGGCGGGCAGCAAGGGGCTGGGCGGCAGGTTGAGCGGCGCCCCTACATACGGCGCCTGCCCCGCCAGAATGGGCGCGCTGGCCGCCCAGCCTTCCAGCCCGGGGGCGCGCAGGCCGATGCCTTCGACGAATAAACGGATCATGCGGCCCGCCCCAATATCAGGCTGCAATTCACCCCGCCGAAACCAAAAGCGTTGCTCATGATGATACCGGGCCGCGCCGGACCGCCCGCGATGAGGTAATTGCTGGCAAATTCGGGATCTACCCGGTTTGTGTGCGGGCTGCCGGGCAAAAACCCATGGCGCAGCGCCAGCGCCGAGATGGCAGCACCCACCACGCCCGAGGCGCCAAGCGTATGGCCGGTGAAGCCCTTGCTGGAATTGCACGGCACCGCATTGCCAAACAGCCCGGCTATGGCGCGGTCCTCCGCCGCATCGCCCGCCAGCGTGGCGGTGCCGTGCAGGTTTATATAATCTATTTGTTCCGGTGCCAGCGCCGCATCTTCCAGCGCCAGCCGCATGGCGCGGCGCGCGCCCTCGCCATCCGGATGTGGCGAGGACATATGGTAGGCATCAGCACTTTCACCCGTGCCAAGGAGCAGGGTTGTTCCGGTGCCGTGTTGCGGGCCGGGGCGCTCCACAAGCGCAAAACCGGCGGCCTCGCCTATGGAAATGCCCGAACGCGCGGCATCGAACGGGCGGCATGGGCCTTGTGCCATCACGCCCAGCGCGTGGAAGCCGAATAACGTGGTGGCGCAGAGCGTATCGGCGCCGCCGATAATGGCGGCATCGCACAGCCCGGCGGCGATAAAGCGCGCGGCGCTGGCGAACACCTTGGAGGTGGCGGCGCAAGCGGTGGAAATAACGAAGGCCGGGCCGTGCAGGCCGAGATAGGCGCGGGTGAATTGCGCGAGCGAATAGGTGTTGTGCGTGCGGGTATAGTCGAAATCGGCCGGGAGCAGGCCTTGTACGTTACGGCGCTTATAGGCCTGCTCGGCCTGCAATATGCCAGAGGTGCTGGTGCCCAGGAACAGGCCGATGCGGCTGGTGCCGTAACGGGTTTTCGCATCCTCCACAACGCCCATAAACCCGTCCTGCGCCAGGGCCAGCGCGGCGAGGCGGTTGTTGCGGCAGTCAAACGGCGCCCATTCACCGGTAAGCGGCGCATCATCGCAGGCCGTTATCTCGCCGGTCCAGGCGTCTACCGGCAGCGTATCGAACCGGCAGGGGGCGAGGCCGCTTTGCCCGGCGCGCAGGGCGGCCAGCGTGGCGGCCCGGCCCGCGCCAAGGCAGGTGATGAGCGCGAAATCGCTGAGCGCCAGGGGCGTCATGCCGCACCCTCCAGCCTGGCCAGCATCTCCGCCGTGCTTGCGGCGGCACGGGCAATATGGGCCTCGTACTGTGCCTGGAAGGCGGCGCGCGCGCGGCTCATGCGCCGGGGCCGCCAGGCCTGGGCGGTGCTGGCATAACGGGCGGCGAAATAGCGCAGATTGGCGGCGAGATTGGTCGAGGTCGGGCTGGCGAAAAAGCGTTTGAACGCGAACCGGTACGGTCCAAAAACGGGATTATCGTAGAAAATCAGCCGTAATTTATCCGCATCGTAAATCTCGTTGGCGGCAATGGCGGGCACAATGCCGGCCAGCACGCCCGGGGTTGCCGGCAGCGTGCCATGGCGCAGCAGGCTTTCGCGCGCGGCTTTGTCCTCGTACAGCGCTTCAGCATCTTCCAGCGGCAGATCATTACCACGGCGCAGCAAATCCACCAGCGCGTTTTTGGGCACGGGGAAGTGAAACGCGGCGAACATGCGCCATTGGCCGGTGTGCCACGGCGCCCAAACACCAGCCGCGGCCAGCGCGTTGCGGGCCACATGCACGCAATTATCGTTGAACACGTTCCAGCGGTACAACCGATCGCCGCGCGCATAGGGGGTGTTTATCTCGTTTAAGTAATCAATAACCGCCCGCATGCGCGGTGCATCCAGCGGGATGCGCGCGCAATAGGCATCGCGGCCAAATTGCAGCGCGTAATCGGTGGCGATGGAAATCTCGTATTTGAAATCTTCATCGCTCATGCCAGCGGGTTTGGTGGAAAAGTAAGATTTGTGGAAGGCCACGCCATCCAGGCAGCCGCGCGCCTTGGCTTGCGCCTGGGTGCGGGCATAGGCTTCATGCGTCAGCGCCTCGCCGGGTGCCAACGCGCCGCGTTGCAAAAAATCGCGCCCTTCCATGCCCACCCAGTTGGCGTTGCTGTAATGCGCGTTCACGCTTATGCCCACGCCATGCGCCGCCGGGTTTTCATCGGCCAGGCGCAGCCTGTGCGGGCCGCCATCGCGCCGCACACCGTTAAGGTAGAGCAGCGCGTGCCCGCCTATGCCGCTTTGCAGGGGCACGCCCATGCCGGGCTTTTTACGTAGCTCCGAGAGCGCGCGAAATTCCGCGTAATAGGGGTAAAACGCCGCGTATTCCGTGCTGGCGGCGTGGTTTGTGCCCATTTCTCCCCGTCCTGCGTGAATCGTGGCGGCCACTATAGCATTGCTCCTTCAGCCGTCCAGCAGCGCCAGCATTTGCTGCCACAGGGCGCGCCAGCTTGGCCAGTCATGCCCGCCCGGCACGGCGGCCACGCGCGCGGGCGGCAGGCAGGCGGCGAGCATTGCATGCGCGGCGGCAAAACGGTCTTGCGTGGCGTAACCGAGGTAAAGTGCCGGCTGGCCCGCGCCGGCGGCCACATAAACTTGCAGCCAGGCCAGGAGATTTTGTTCCGGATTCGTGGCACAGCTTTGCGCGGCGCGCCACGGCGCAATGCCACCAGCGCGGGCAAGCTCGGCCACCGTGCCTTTGGTGCCCAGGAACGGCGCAATGAGAAATATGTTTTCAAGATATTGCTGATGCACCGTGGCATAAAGCAATGCCCCCATCGCGCCGAGCGAGATGCCGAGCAGCCAGATGCGCTTTATGCCGCGCGCCAAGGCGGGCGCTACCACCTGCTCATGCAACGCAGCCGTCACGCCATTTTCCAGGTACAACGCAATATCTGGCGCGGCGGCGATAACCGCTACCCCGCGCCGCGCCTGCAGGGCGGCCACCATGCCTTGGGCCGCGAAATCTTCCGCCGTAATGCCCGCGCCGGGCAGCATGATAAGCAGCGTATCCGCCCCGGCGCAGGGGTAATGCAGGGTTTTTATCATGCGCTTCGCCTTGTGCTGAGCAAGGCGCTGCACAGCAGGACCAGAAAAGTGCCAATGGCGACGGTGCGGCCAATATCGTGCAGCACGGGGATGCGCGAGAAGGAGAGCAGCCCGTAAGCCGCCACGGTGCAAAAATTGGCCAGCACAATGGCGGCGGCGGCACGCGGCCATTCCGCCGTGCCGGGACGGGTAGTGGCAAAAAACAGGCAGTAATTGGAGCCAATGGCGATGATGAGCAGAAACCCCGCCACCATGAAGATGGAGAGCTTGGCACCCCCCAGCGTGAGCAGTGCGGCGGTAAGCAGCACAGCCACAGCCAGCGGTGCCGCCACAGCCAGCACAGCCCGCCAGGCACGCAGGCCCAGCCAGAGCAGCAGCAGAATGGCCAAGCTGCCCGCAACGGCCAATGTTACAGCCTGGGCCTGGAAGTTTTGCAGCAAGCCCGTGGCAGCCTGGCCAAGATTGGTAAACTGCGCGCCCACGGCGGCAAGGGCATGGGCAATGGCCGCGGGATCGCGCACGCCAGAGAGTGGCGCCATGACCATCCAGCCCCGCCCGGCCTTGTTGAGCAGCGAGGAGACTTGCAGCGCCAGCGCCGGGGGCAAGCTGGCTTGGGTGAGCAGCGGCGCGGCGCGGGCCGCCGCTACGGCGGTGAAAAAGGGCTGGAATGCCTGGATATTGAACGGCAGCCCCGCGGCGGCCTGGGTAAAGCGCGCCCGCAGCGTGGCATCGTCCGGCAAGGCCTGTTGGCGCGCGCGCTGGGTTTGCGCGCTGGGCAGAATGGCGCTGGGCAGGCTGTAACCGCCCAGCTTGCCTGCCGCCACCAAAGCATCCAGCACCGGCGCCACGGCCTGGCTGCGCTGCAAGCCCTGCTGCACGCTGGCCGCCGGAATAAGCGCGAAATAACGCTGGCCATGCAGGCCAAGCCCGGCGCGCAAACTGGCATCCAGCCGCTGCTGCGCGGCCGGTATGGGGCTGAGGTCGAGCAGGTTGGAATCCCACATGCCGCCACGGTGCAGGGCAAGGGCGGCGATGGCGGCAAGGGCCGCCAACCCCAGAACAGCGTGGCCCGTGCGTTTATGGCGCTGCAACATTGCGATGGGCCGGGCCAAGGGCGCCGCCCCAACGGCAAAAAAATGCCCCGGCATAAGCAGCGGCAGCACAAAGCGCGTGGTGGCGGCAGCCCCCGCCAGCCCGGCGATGGAAAACAGCCCAAGCTGCGCGAAGCCGATGAAGCTGGAGAACAGCATGGCGCAGAACCCGGCCATGGAGGTAAGCGCCCCCAGCCGCAGCGTGGGCCAGATGCGCGCGAGCGCCGCAGCCGGGGCCTCGCCCTGCTTTGCCTGGGTGAAGAGGTAAACCGCGTAATCCAGCGATTCACCCATGAGCGTGACGCCAAAACCCAGCGTGATGCCATGCACGAAGCCAAATGCCAGCGACACGGCGGCGGTAGCCGCCAGCCCGCCGGTGAGTATAGGCAGCAGCCCCAGCAGCAGCATGCGCGGCGAGCGGTAGGCAAACAGCAGCAGCGCCGCAGCGCCCAGAAGTGCGAGCGCCGAGAGGCGGGAGACATCCTGCCTGGTGGTATCGCGGCTCTGCACGGCGAACACGCCAGGGCCGCTCATTTGCAGCATTGCGCCCCCTGCCCCTGGCACGGCCTGTAATGCCTTGGCGAAAGCGGCGCGCACGGCATCTTGCGCCCGCTGCTGGGCATCCAGGTTAAAACCAGGCGCTTTTGTGTGAACCAGCAGCAGGGCGGCGCTGCCATTGGGCTGCATCCACACGCCATCGCGCATGGCGGGGGCGGGCATGGAAAAACCGTTAAGCAAAGCCTGCATCGCGCCCGTGGGATCGGCGGACAGGCCTTGGCCTACCGCCAGCCCAAGCGGCGAGCTGAGCTGGGCCAGATCGTTCCGTAAAGCGTTACGCAAGCCAGCGGTGGATAAATCCGGCGCGGTGAGCAGATAGCGGTTATTCCAGAAATAATCCTGCATGCCGGTAAACGAACCCGGGCCGCCATTCAGCACGTCGAGAAATTCTGGCTGTTGCCGCAGGCGCCCGGCGAGGCTCTGGCTGAGTGCTGCCAAAACCGGCGCGGGCGCGCCGGAGAGCGAGAGCAGCAGAATATGCGCGGCAGCACCGCCATTGACCTGCTCCACCAGCAGGCGCTGGGCGGGGCTGCCGGCGCGGGGCAGAAAATCGCCCATATCCGTGCGGTAGCTGGTGCGCGCGGCAATTACGGCGCAGCCGGCAAGCAGCGCCAGCCACAAGCCGAGAATAAGCGGCTTACGGCGCATGGGCCCTGGCGGGGCGGATGCTCATGCGGGATTCGGCGCCATCGGTGCTAAGTGTATCAATAGACGTAACCTGCCCCTGGCTGCCGCCAATGGCGACGGATTGCACAAACGCGGCCAAGGCGGGGTTGCGCGGCACCAGCCGCAACCGCCAGGCGGCGGCGCTGCCGGTAAGGGTAAGGCTGTAATAGCGTTGCAGCGCGGGCAGATCGCCCGCCAGCGTGCCGCGTATGGCCTCCACCAGCCCGGCGATACGCGGGTCTTCATCCAGCGCGAACTGGCGCGTGGCCCCGCCCTCCATCAGCGTTACCTGGCCGTTGCGCAGTGTGAACAGCGAGGATACGGGGGTTGCGGTCTGCTTGCTGAGATAACCCGGCGCCACATAGGTAAGCGTGCCCATGCTGATAAGCGGGGCGCTGAGCACGGGCGATGTATCACGCTCGGTAAAGCTGGCCGTGGCGCTGCGGGTAGCGGCAAGGGCGGCCATAAGCTGGGGCAGGCCCCAGCCGGGTTTGGCCTGGGCGGTTAGGGCCAGCAGCCCAAGCAAAACCGCGCGGCGGCGCAGGCTAAGCCCAGAAATCATGGAAATTAAACCAGTTATACGGCGCCTCGCGGCAATAATGCTCTACCCGCGCCACGTAGCGGGACATGGTCTCCTCAATCCAGCCCTGCATATTGGCCGGGCGCGCGGCCGGGGCCGCGGCCAGCAGCTCGAAATGCAGCTCGTAGCGCCTGCCGCCGCGGTACAGCCCGGCCATGAACACCACCGGGCGCTGCAGCATGGCGGCCACACGGAACGGGCCTTGCGGGAAGGCTGCCGGGGCACCGAGAAAATCCATGCGCCGCATGTCGTGGCCATCGAGGTTACGGTCCGCCAGCACGCCGATGAAATGGCCCGCGCGCAAGCGCTCCGCCACGGCGATGAGCGAGCCGGCCCGGCCCAGCCCGATGACCTCGGTGGCGAGGCTGGGGTTGATGGCGGCCAGGGCGGCGCGGATTTTCTGCGCGTTTTCCTCGTACATCAGCAGCGAAATGGGCAAATCGCGCCTGCGCCGCCGGCCAAGGGCGCGCGCCACCTCAAAACTGCCGAGATGCGCGCCAAAGAGCAGGCAGCCGCCGCCCTGGGCCTCGATGGCGTGCAGAATTTCGTCGCCATGCACCTCGATCTCGAACGCAGCGCTCTCATCGTTGAGGAGAAAAACGCGGTCCAGCAGGCAGCGGGCAAAAGTGAGAAAATGGGTGAAACGCTGGGCAAAGCCAGGGGCGGCGCCCCGCACGCGGGCAAGGTAGGCGCGCGAGGCGCGGCTGGCGGCGGGGCATAAGAAGCTGAAATACAGCACCAGCGGGTAGAGCAATAGCCGGGCGGCGGGGCGGCCCAGGCACCGCGCCACCCATACCCCAAAGCGCAGCAACGGCAGCGAGCCGCGCTCTGGCCTGCGTGCCCATTCCTGCAAGCGGGCGGCTTCCTGCGTCATGTGGTGCCCTCAGGGGCCAGCGTGCCTGAAAGGATAAGCCCCGCGGCGGCGGTGCATTCAAAACGGTATGGCGCGCCCTCGCCACCCTGCCAGCGTAGCAGCAGCGCCGTGCCATGGGCGGCGGGGCAAAGAAATTTTACACCACGCAGGGCAAGCGGAAACGGCGGGCCGATGGCGGCCAGCACGGCATCGAGCAGCAGCGCGCCGGGGATGATGGGCCGGCCAGGGAAATGCCCGGCGGCGCTGGGGTGGTCCGCAGGTATGTGCAAACGCCGCTCGTGCCAGATGCTCATGGCGCCGCCTGGGCAATAAGGCGCAGCAAATCCGCCCTTGGCAGCTTGCCCAGCGCGTTGCGCGGCAATGCCTCCACCAGCAGGAGTGGACGCGGCAGAAAAGCGGGGTCCAGGCGCTGGCGCAAAGCGGCCCGCAGGCTGGCGCGTGTATGGCCGGGTGCCACTGCCAGCACGGCCAGCCGGGCCACGCCGCCTTTTGGCGCCTCGCCCATGATGAACACGCCGTCGCGCACGCCGGGGATGGAGAGAAGCTGATGGTTGAGAAAAGCGAGCGAACTGCGCTTGCCCGCCACATCTATAAGGTCCGCATTGCGGCCGCCAAGGGTGAAATGCGCCGGGCCGGTAAGGGTAATGGCATCGTGCAGCAGGTTTGGCCCGGCCACGGCGGGGCCGGAGACCCAGGTGCCGAGCGCGTCCTGATGCAGCGCGGCGCCTTCGAAGCAATGCCACTCCTGCTCGTGCGCGGTGCGGCGCGTGGCAATCTGCCCGGCCTCGGTGCAGCCGTAAATTTCGATGAGCCGGGCGCCAAAACGGGCCTCGGCCTCCGCCGCCAGCGCTGGCGCGAGCGGCGCCGTGGCGGAGAGGATGAGGCTGGCGGGCGGCAGCGCATCTGGCTCGCTCAGCAATGCGCGCAGATGCACCGGCGTGGTGACCAGGATGCGCGGCGGGGGCGCGGCCGCCAGCGCGGCGCGTATATCCGCCGGGTAAAGCGGCCAGCCGGATTCGATGGTGAGCCCGTGCAGCAGGCCAAACAGGATGATGGACTCCAGCCCATAGGAATGCTGATGCGGCACCGTGGCGACGATACTGCCGCCCGCAAGCTGTGTGTACGCCCCCAGCCGCGTGGCGGCGGCTTGCGCGCTATGGCGCAGCGTGCCCCAGTTTTTGGCGGCGGGCTGGGGTTTGCCGGTGGAACCTGACGTAAACAGGATGACGGCGGGCTGCTCATCATCCAGCGCGAACGGGTCTGGCGCCGGGCCGGAATACGGTAAATCCTGCGGGTAGGCCAAGCCCGGCAGGTCTGGCATGGCGCCATCGGCAAGGGCGTATAAATCCGGGTAGTCCCGCGCCAGGGCGGCCAGGGCGGCGGGCACGTTGGCGGCGGGCAGCAGCGTAACCTGGCGGCGGCGCAGCGCGGCGGCGAGCCCGACGGCGAAGCGGTAACGGTCCGTGCAGAGATTGACCATATGCCCGGCAGCGGGCAGGCGCGCGGCCAGGGCGGCTGCATCGCGCCGGAACCGCGCCGGCGCCACCGCCTGGCCGGCATGGCGGGCAATGGCGGCAGTGAAAACGGCCTGGCTCACGCGGTTATGGCTCCAGGGCCGGTTTAACGGCGCGGGGCATGGCCTCGCCCACCATGCGCATGATAACGGCGAGGGATTCGCGTGGCGGGTTTTCCAGCACGCGCCGCCGCACCGCGTATTCCACCGCGAACATGGCGGCGACCAGCGGAAGATCGAGAATATTGACGAAGAAGGACCACACCACCAGCGGGGCGAAGCAGAACAGCGCGATGGATGTGATGAGCTGCGCGGCAAAGAACAGCACCCAGGCGATGGTGACCTTGCGCGTATAGGCCGTGGTTTCGGGCGTCAGCCCGTGCATGCGCCGCACCATGGCGGTGATGAGCGGCTCGCGCCCTGGCCGCAGCGTGAGGGCAAACACGGTGAGCAGGCTGGCGTAAATGCCCCAATGCGTCAGCGCCGAGACGCTGACGAAGCCCAGCTTGGCCACCGCGCCCAGCCCGGCATGCAGCCCCAGCGGCACATGCCGGGTGAACATGATGACGAGATGCGACAGAACAGGCACCACGAGAATGGCCAGGATGCTGACGGACGGCGCGCTTTTGCCCGGTGCGGCGCGCATTTATACCTGCCGATGCCCCTGGATGTAGGCGGACAGGCTGCGCAGGGAGTGGAAAATCTCGGTGTTATTCCCCGCATCGGCGCGCAATTTAACACCATAACGCTGCGAGACGGTGAGTGAGATTTCCAGCATGTCTATCGAGTCGAGCCCCAGCCCTTCATCGCCGTACAGCAACCCGTCCGGGCCGATTTCATCTGGCGCCAGGTCGAGATTCAGGGTTTCAACAATAAGTTGTGCCAGAGCGGCTTCTTCGGCGGTTTGAGTCATGCTGGCGGCGGTCATGCGGCCACATTACCGGGCTGGCCAGCGCGGGCCAAGGCAAATCGGCTGACGGAACAGAGAGAAGCGGTCAAACTTGGTCCTTCCAGGCTTTGTGATGATGTAGCAGGCCAGGGCGGCGGTGCAAGCTGGCGCTGGTTACGGCCGCATGAAGCCCAGGCAAGCTGGTGTTCAACCGTTTCGTTTGAAGTAATTACGCGGCGAGCGGCCCAGCGTGCGCTTGAACATGGCGGTGGCAGGCCGCCGGGGAGACCATTGCCCAGCGCGATGAGCGGGCGCTGCACATCCTCGTAAAATCCAACCCTGGTGTTGCATACCCTGGCGCCTTTGGCCCAGTTGCATAAATTTTTGGCCTTATGGCGGCTTCCTGGGCGCGATGACTTGAGATGTGGTGTTCAGTTATACGCAAGACAGCCGGGTGAGAGAGAAACCGGAAAACGTCAACCGTGCGTTCGCGTGTCGCGCATGTCATCGGCATGATCAAGCTGAAGTTTGGATACTCCAAGGTGCGGTATAGTGGCCCAGAGAAGAACGCCAACCGGCTGTTCGCTATCTGCCGGCTGACAAATTCGTAGATTCTGCGGCATCGATTCGGGGCAGCTTAGGATCATTGCGGCCAAATCAAAGAAAAATACGCATTATTAGGAGAAAACTCACAAAATCCAGGAAATTTTCCACAAGATTACAGTCGGAACAAACGCACAAACCTCATACACAGAGGGTCTCTAGGCCAATTATGAGACAATAACCGACCGTAAATTCACAATCCCTCTCTGGGGAGGGGAGTAAGTAAGTTGGCCTGACAATTCCGCTAAATCCTGAGGATTAAGTCGAATAATGTACATTAGATATTCAATGCATTGAACAAAAATCGGCGGCATTCTTGGACTATTTCCTGATCTTCAGGCGCATTGACGCCCATGAAGCCGCCGTGAGGGCTCGCTTCTGAAATGTGCAACTCCGCTTGAATGCCCTTTCGTCGCAGGGCGCGATGCATCAGTACAGTATCGGACAGGAACAGGTCACGGGTACCAGAAGTCAGGATGGTCGGCGGCCAGTTGCTTACATCACCGTATATAGGGGATACGAATGGGTCCTTCGGATCATGCTGCCCGAGATAGGATGCGGGGCCGCTCTCGGCACCGCCATAGAGATTAACGTCCAGATATTTGTTGGTGTGATAACTGTCGCTGGTGCGAGCCAGGTCGAGAGCGGGCGTCTGGAGGACAAGCGCGCACGGTAATGGCAGACCGGCCGCACGTGCCCGGTGGGTAGTCGCGGCAGCGAGATTGCCACCCGCAGAAGCCCCTCCTACCACGAGTGCCGAAGGCTTAAAACGCTTTAGCACTTCGGCGTAAGCGGCAACGCAGTCATCTAGCGGCGCGGGATAGGGATGGGTGGGCGCGAGCCGATAATCGACCGAGAACACCGAAATGCCATAGTCCATCATTTTTATCTTCGCGAGAAGCTCGCACATCTTGCCGCCGCCGCTGATGAAACCACCCCCGTGGATGTCCATGAACGCGACTTCAGCACGGCGCCCATTGGCGTTTAGCGGCTTCATGTGGAGAAGTTTTGCTCCGCTCTGCAGAGCGATTGACTCGCTTATCCCATCGAAATTCGCAGCCAGAGGACCCAAAAAGCCTATCGCAGCCTGCTCCATTGTGGTTTGGCTTGGCGCTTCCGCTCCGGTGCGCGCCATTGCCGCAATTCGCTCTCCCGCAGCCGCAAGATAGGCTTGACCTTGGGGGCTGAGTGACTTTGGAACTGGAATTACCTGCGCCGGTAGCCGTAGTCCGGTGTCCACATCTTGCACCATTACTTACGCGCTCCGAGTGCCATCAAACGCGCCGGGATTCCGGCGGCTGCAAGGGCAAGAGCAGTGGCATGCTGTCCCGCCTAGTGCGTTTACTCATCGACACCGCCCCAGGCTCAATTTCCCGCAAACGGGCGCTGGGCGTAGACTCGCTGCTCAACCCTAGACGCCGCAAAACCGAAGTCAAGACGAAAAACGCTTTTGTTATTTGATTCGAACTGTCCGTCGTCAAAACATTTGGCACAATTCGCGGCGTACATTAGCGGAGTGTGTTAATCCGCCTGTGATGCATGATAACGCCTTCCATCGCGTTCTGCAGGTCGTGGTGGAAGGCGGATAGCCTGGCGAGGCGGTCCTTGGCCTCGCCCGTGGCGACTTTATCTTTCCGCGCGGCGATAAGGGTGGACATCATGCCAAGCAACTGGGTCTGCCGGCGTAGCGGTGTGCCGAAATCCTCGCCCGCGACATACAACACCCGTTTGGAGCCACGCTCGCCCACGCGGCGGATATTGCCGTTGGTTTCCAGCAATTTGGCGGCGGCGCAGACATTGCTCTTGCTCACCTGCAAGTCCAGGGTGATATCGTCGAGCGCGGCCGGCCCTTCCTGGAGCTGCAAATAACCGTAGAGGCGTGCTGCCGTAATGGGCAGGTTCCAGGTAACGAGCAGCATGGCCAAATCATCAACAAATTCACGCTGCTCCGGCGATAAACGGCCATTTGACAAATTCTGCATATTCAGAATATAGCACACATCAGCGTGGCGAAGCAAATCAGCCGCCACTTTGGAAAGGAAGCCAGAATGTCCGTACTCCCCGAAGGCAGACTCTATATAGACGGCGTGCTGCGTCCGGCGGAAGGCGGCAAAACCTACGACAATATCGGCCCCTGGACGGGGGAGGTGGTGAGCAAGGCGGCGGATGCCTCGCACGCCGATGTGGAAGCGGCGATTGCCGCAGCGCGGCGGGCTTTTGACACCACCGATTGGTCCACGAACCATGAGAAGCGCTTCGCCCTGGTGCAGAAACTGTACGATCTGTTCGTGGCCAATAAAGACCGGCTGGTGGACATTGCCCGGCACGAGGTGGGCGCCCCGCTGGTGGCCGTGAACCGTGCCCAGGTGGCCAACTGCCTGGATGGCTGGCGCGACCTGATGGCGGTGTACCCCAACCTGAAATGGGAGAAGGATTACGGCACCAAGGAGGCCTTTGGCTTCCCCACGCACCGCAAGGCGGTGTACGAGGCCGTGGGTGTGGCGGCGGCCATTACGCCATGGAACTTCCCGCTTTACGTGAATGCCGAGAAAGTGGTCTCCGCCCTGCTGGCGGGCTGCACGGTCATTCTCAAGCCCGCCCCGGATACCCCGCTGGCCGGCGTTATCTTCGGCGAGCTGGCGCAGGAGGCGGGTTTCCCGCCGGGCGTGATCAACGTGATTACCGGCGCCGACCCGGCCATGGCGGGCGAAATGCTGGTGACCGACCCGCGCGTGGACCTGATTACCTTCACCGGCTCCACCGCCATCGGCAAGCATATCATGCGCCAGGGCGCCGAGACGATGAAGCGCGTGTTCCTGGAGCTGGGCGGCAAATCGGCCAATATCATTCTGGAGGATGCGCCGAATTTCGCGCAACTGGTGGCGCAATCCATCCTGGTGTTCCATGCCGGGCAGGGCTGTGCCGTGCAGAGCCGCCTGCTTGTGCCGCGCAGCCGTTACGAGGAGGCGAAGGCCATCCTCAAAGCAACCTACGAGGCCTATTCCACCAAATGGGGCCATTTCGACGACCCTGCCTGCGCCATGGGGCCGGTTGTGTCCAAAAAACAGATGGAGCGCATCAAGGGCTATATCGACCTGGGCATACAGGAAGGTGCCACACTGCTGGCCGGCGGCAATCTGCGCCCGGACAAGGGCACGGGCTGGTTCATCGAACCCACCTGCTTTGTGGATGTGGACAATAAAATGCGCATCGCCCAGGAGGAAATTTTCGGTCCAGTGCTGGTGGTTATTCCGTTCGAGGACGACGAGGACGCCATCCGCATCGCCAATGACAGCCCCTACGGGCTTTCCGGCGGGGCGTGGTCGGGCAGCCTGGAGCGCGCCATGAAAATTGCCAAGCGCGTGCGCACCGGCACGTTCAGCATAAATGGCGGCGTGCCCATTACGGGTGACCTGCCCTTTGGCGGCTACAAACAATCCGGCGTGGGCCGCGCCTGGGGTGTTGAAGGCATCGAGGAATATCTGGAGACCAAGGTGATTGGCTGGCGCGAGGGCTGAGCGCCCGCCGCCCTGGCATGAACGGGAGCGCCCTTGCCACGGCAGGGCGCTCTTTTTATTTGCAGTGGGCGGCTGGTAATGCTGCCTGGTTTTCACCCGCCCTGAATGAGGATGAGCAATGAAAGCAATGCGCCTTGGCAAACCCGCCAGCTTTGAGGCCCTGGCACTGACAGATATGCAAGCCCGCGCGCCGGGGCCGGGCGAGATAAAGGTGCGCATTCGCGCCGCGTCGTTGAATTTTCGCGACATGCTGGTGGTGAATGGTGTTTTCCCCGCGCCGGAGGGGCTGATCCCGCTTTCGGACGGCGCGGGCGAGGTGGTGGAAACAGGGGCGGGCGTAACCGGCTTTGCCCCGGGCGACCATGTGGTAAGCACCTTTCACCCCAACTGGCCCGGCGGGCATGTTGACCGCGCCGCGCTGAACAACACTCCGGGTGGACCGGCGGATGGCTATGCCTGCCAATATGCCACCCGTCCTGTCTCACACTTTACCCATGCGCCCAAAGGGCTGAGCCACGCGGAGAGCGCGGCGCTTACCTGCGCCGGGGTAACAGCCTGGCGCGCGGTGGTAACGGATGGACGCGTGAAGCCCGGCGCCACGGTGCTGGTGCAGGGCACGGGCGGCGTCTCGCTGTTCGCGTTGCAATTCGCCAAGGCGGCGGGGGCGCGGGTTATCGCCACCTCGTCGCGCGATGCCAAGCTGGAACGGCTGCGCGCCCTGGGCGCGGATGAGGTGATTAATTACCGCACGGTGGAGAATTGGGGCGAGGCGGCGCTGGCGCTGACCGGCGGGCTGGGGGTTGACCATATTATCGAGGTGGGCGGGCCGCATACGCTGCGCCAATCCTTCATTGCCGCGCGCACGGGCGGGCATGTGGCCCTTATCGGCGCAACGGGCGGGTTCGAGATCGATACGATGCCGTTTGCCATCGTCCAGGCCAAGCGGCTATGCCTGCAGGCGGTAACCGTGGGCAGCCGGGCCGACCAGTTGGATATGGTGCGCGGGATGGAGACGCTGGGGCTGAGGCCGGTCATCGACAAGATTTTCCCGCTGACCCAGCTTGCCGAAGCGTTCCATTACCTGAAATCGGGAGAGCATTTCGGCAAAATCTGTATCGATATGGATGTGTGAGCCGCCCCCGCCGCTCTTGATTTAACCATGCCCCGCAACGAAGTTTTACGCGGCACAAGCACAGGGGGCAGCAGGCATGAATGCGGATTCCGGCGATAAACCGCCCTTCTGGCGCCGGGCCGGGCGGTTTATCGCCCATGAGTTCATGGAGGCCCTGCCCGCCATTCTGTTCTTCGCGGCGGGGTTCAACCTCATCGTCTTTTCAATGAACCTGGTGCTGGCGGCGTATCTGGTCCGTTTCGCGGGGTTCATGGTCGCCACCGGCGCGGCACTGGTGGTGGGCAAGGCGGTGCTGGTGGCCAACAAGCTGCCCTTTCTGCGCCGGTTCGACACGCAACCCCTCATCCGGCCCATCCTGTTCAAAACCATCGTTTATACGTTGCTGGTGATGGCGGCGCGGCTGATCGAGCGATTCATAAAATACTGGATTCATGCCGGGCATGCGGCCGGGTTCGTGGCCTATGCGCTCTCCAAATTCACCTGGCACAAATTCTTCTTCATCCAAATTTGGATTCTGGTGCTGTTTCTCATCTATACCACGGTGTCGGAGTTCAACGCGTTGTTCGGCCAGGGCGAGCTTTACAAGCTGCTCTTCGTGCGCCGCTCAACCGAGGCCAAGCTGACCCGGCGGCAGCGCGTGCGCACATTGGTGCATCTCTCGCGCCTGACCGGGCGTTATACGATGGAAGAGTTCAAGGATGTGACCAGCGCGGCGCACCGCGCGCTGGTGAGCGATATTGTAGCGCTGGTGCGGGACAAGCCTAGAGCGCGATGACTTGAGATGCGCTCGCTTTGCGAGCGATTCGAAAGTCTGAATCGCGCTCTACCTCATTGATTTAGAGACGGATTCAGATTTTAGACCGGATCACAACGTGATCCGGTCTAAAATCATCCGGCTCTAAGATTTGAAGGCGCGGGAGACGAAGATGTAAGCGAAGCCCGTGGTGAGGAAATTGATGCCGAGCAATATGCCCAGCACGATGGAGGAAATGCCCGGCCAGCCTGAAACGATGATGATGGCGAGCACGATGCTGGCCAGGCCCGAAACCAGCATGCCCACCCAGCCCGCGGCGGGCCGGGCTTCCAGCGCGAAAATAAGCTCCGCCGCGCCCTGGAAAATGAACATGATGCCGACGATGAGCGTGAGCGTGACAGCACCCGCCAGCGGGTTGAACAGCAGGAATATGCCCGCCACGCCCGAGAGCAGGCCGAACAGATTGGCCGCGAAGAACGGGCCGGTGCCGTGAATCCAGAATGAGCTGATGAAGATGGCGATGCCGGCGATGAGCATCACCCAGCCCACCAGCAGGGTTGCCGCCAGGGTGCTGAATTCGGGGAAGGCAATGGCAGCCAGGCCGAGCAGCACCAGCACAAGGCCCAGCCAGAACAGCCGGGGCGAGGCATTACGCAGCTTGTCGTGAAAGGGGAGCTGGGTCGGCTGGTTCATGAAACGGCACCTCTCTGATTGCCGGAGGTTGGTTGTCCAGCGTTATGAAGTCAAGCCGGGCGCAGCTCTTGGGCCAGGGCGCGGGTAAGCGCGGCGGCGGACATGCGGCGGGCCAGCGGCGCGCCTTGCCCGGCCCATTGCGCGCCGTAACCCGGCTCGCCCGCCGCCTTGGCGGCAATGTGCAGGGCTTTACCGAGATCATACGCAATGGGGTAGGCGGGAATTTCCGCCGCATCCAGCGCCGCGCCCAAGGCGGTAAAGCGGTTGGCGAGGCTGCGCGCCGGGCGGCCGGAAATGGCGCTGGTCATTACGGTATGGTGCGCGGCCTCGCTGAACAGGGCGGCGCGGTAGCCTGCATCGGCCAGGCTTTCAGCGGTGCCGATATAGGCCGTGCCAAGCTGTGCGGCGGCGGCCCCCAGGGCGAGCGCGGCGGAGATGCCCGCGCCATCCATAATGCCGCCCGCCGCGATAACGGGCAGGCCGGTTTGCGTGGCCAGCAAACGCGTAAGCGCCAGGGTGCCCAGCCGGTCATCCGGCGCGGCGGGGTCGAACATGCCGCGATGCCCGCCTGCCTCGTAACCCTGGGCCACCAGCGCATCGATGCCCGCTGCCTCGGCCAGGCGGGCTTCGGCGAGATTGGTGACAGTGGCGAGCAGCGTGATGCCGGCGCCACGCAGGGCGGCAAGGCGCTTGGCATCTGGCAGGCCGAAATGCAGGCTGACCACGGCGGGGCGCAGCTCCAGCAGCAGGGCCAGCATGGCATCATCGGCCAGGAAGCTGGTGTAGATTTCGCCAAGCCGCTCCGGCGGCTCGGCGCCATAGGCGGCAAAGGCCGGGCGCAGGCGGGAAATCCAGGCGGCCTCGCGCGGGGCATCGGCCTGGGCGGCAGGATGGGTGAAGAGGTTGACGTTGAGCGGGCCGGTGCAGCGCGCGGTAAATTCCGCGATCATGCGCCGCGCGCCTTCGGCCCCGGCAGCACCCAGCCCCAGCGCGCCCAGCCCGCCCGCCGCGGTTACGGCGGCCGCCATGGCGGGGCTGGAAACACCCGCCATGGGCGCCTGCAATATGGGCAGGGCGATGTTGAGGCGCGCAAGCAGCGCCTGTGTGCTGGCATGGCTCATGGTATCCGGCATGTGCACATACAAGCCGGGCGCTTCAAGCCCGGCTCAGGCGATAACGCCCTCCGCCTTGAGCTGCTCGATACGGTCCCACTCCAGCCCCATATCTTCCAGCAGAAACACTTCCGTATGCTCCGAGGCCTGCGGCGCGCGGGTGGTTTCCACCGGGGCGCCGTTGAACTGTACCGGCCCGCGCACCAGGTGGATGGGCGCGCCGCCATCTATGGCCTCCACCGCCACGATCATGTCGTTGGCCAGGGCCTGCTCATCGCTGAGCAAATCGAGGAAACTCTGCGAGGGCGCCCATTGCGCGCGCGAGGTTTTGAGGTGCTCGCGCCAATAAGCGAAGCTCTGCTTGGAAATTGCCACCACCATGAGGGCACTGGCCTCGGCCCAGTTTTCCAGCAGGGCCTCGCCGGTGGAGAAGCGCGGATCATCCGCTGCCGCCGGGATGCCGAGATGGGTGAAAATATCGCGGATATACGGGCCGGGGGTGAGGGTGTTGAAGACGATGGTGCCGCCATCGGCCGTGCGGCACGTGCCGAGGGACGGGTTGCCCACCGAGCAGCCCGATTTGGGCAGGCGGTTGCGGGTGGCCTTCCCGGTTTCGCTGGCCTGCGAAATGGCAGCGCCCGCCGCCCACCAGCCGGAGCTGAGCAGCGAAACATCCAGCGCCACGGCCTCGCCCGTGCGGGCGCGGTGGAACAAAGCGGCGGAGATACCGCCCGCGATGTTCATGCCCCCGATGGAGTCGCCAAACGCGGGCAGACCCTGGTTGAGCGGCCCGTCCAGCTCCTCGGGCGTCATGGCCAGGCCGATGCCCGAGCGGGTCCAGAAGGCGGTATTGTCGAACCCGCCCATTTCGCGCTGCGGCCCTTTATCGCCATAGGCGCTGCCGCTGGCGTAAATGATATTGGGGTTGGCGGCGCGGATATGCTCGAGATCGAACTTGTTTTTCTGCCGCGCGGCGGGGAGGTAATTGGTGAGGAACACATCGGCGGTCTTGGCGATTTGGTAAAGCAGCTTCTGGCCTTCAGCCGTGGTTACATCCAGCCCCACGCTGCGCTTGCCGCGGTTGGGGTGCTCTATCAGCGTATGGCGGTTGGGGTCCACCTTCTGGCCGCCAAGGTTGATGAAGCCGCGTTGCGTGTCGCCGCGCTTGGGGTGCTCGATTTTGATAACATCCGCGCCCCAATCGGCCAAAATGGCCCCGGCGGCGGGCACGAAGGTAAATTGCGCCACTTCGAGAATCCGTATCCCCTTCATCACCTGGGTCATCCTGGTCCCCTTCCCTTTTCTGTCACTGTTCTGGACAATACAGGTTGAGGCAAGGAACGCGGGCAGCGTCAAGGGCCAAAACAGGCTGAGGGGCGCAATCCGCCCCGGCGAAATACTGACCCCGTTTTTCATTGCAGCCGGGCGCGCCAGGCCCTAGATTGGGTGTGGAGCTGCCCGGCGCGTCAGGCAGAACATCCCCAGGGCCGTTAAGCATCTCCCTCGGGAGCTGGCACTGCCCGGGCCTTGGTCCGGGTATCTGGCGCCCACCTGCACAAGCAGGCCTTGGGAGGATGTCATAACCAACGGCCAGGGCGGCTCCGCATTGTTACCCCCGGGCCCATGCCAAGCCCCCGCCAGCGCCGCATGGCGCGAAAAACCGCCCTAACACAATCGTTTATTGACCAATCCGCGGCATCCTGGCATCGTTATGGCTGGGAGAGCCACATGACCCGTTCGGAATTGATCGCAGGGCTGGCGGAAGACAATCCGCACCTGACCGTTGCGGAAGTAGAGCGTATTGTTACCGCTTTGTTCGATGAGATGACTGCGGCGCTCGCGCGCGGCGAGCGCGTGGAGCTGCGCGGCTTTGGCGCCTTTACCGTAAAGCGCCGCCAGGCCCGCGCCGGGCGCAACCCGCGCACGGGCGAAACCGTGGATGTGGCGCAGAAAACCGTTCCCTTCTTCAAGGCCGGCAAAGAGCTGCGCGAGCGGATTAACAAGCCCGGCACGGCGCCCGCCCCGAAGAAGAAAAACGCGGAGTAAGGGTTCTGAGGTTTATCAAGTTCCTGGCCGGGTTTCTGGCCATTCTGCTGCTCGTCATATTCGTGCTTTCCAACCGCGTGCCGGTTTTGCTGGGCATGTGGCCGTTTGGCGCGGCCAAGCTGTGGCTGGGGCCAATTATGCTGGGCGCGCTGGGGGCTGGGTTTGTGCTGGGCTTGCTCGCGCATCTGCCCGCGCATATCGGCCTGCGCCGCCGCGCGCGCACGGCTGAAAAGCGGCTGGCACAGCTGGCCCCGCCGCCGGATTCCGCTAAACCGGACGCATGATTAAAAGACTGATCGCGGCGATTGACACGCCGGAGCTGGACCGGGCCGCGGGGCTGGTACGCGCGCTCTCGCCGCATTGCGGGCTGGTAAAGCTGGGGCTGGAATTTTTCCTCCGCCATGGCCCGGCGGGGTTTGCCCAGGCGGCGCAGGGTAATGCCGTGTTTCTGGACCTCAAGCTGCACGATATTCCCAATACCGTGGCGGGGGCGGTGCGCTCGCTGCTGCCCTTGGGGGCGGATATGCTCACCATCCATGCCGGGGGCGGCGCCAAAATGGTGGCGGCGGCGGCTTTAGCGGCGGACAAGGCGGAAAAACGCCCCAAAATTCTGGCCGTGACGGTGCTGACCAGCATGGATGCCGCCGGGCTGGCCGAAATTGGCGTGGCGGGCGGGCCGCCGCAGCAAGTGCTGCGGCTGGCGCGCATGGCCCTGGCAAACGGGGCGGACGGGCTGGTGTGCTCGGCGCATGAAATTGCGCTGCTGCGCGACGCCTTTGGGGCCAAGCCCATTTTGGTGGTGCCCGGCATACGCCCGGCGGGTGCTGCCCTGGGCGACCAGGCGCGGGTGATGACGCCGGAGCAGGCCGTGCGGGCGGGCGCAGATTACATCGTGGTCGGGCGGCCCATTACCGAGGCCGCCAGCCCGGCCCAGGCCGCCGCCGCCATCGCGGCCTCGATACAATGACCCTGGTTAAAATCTGCGGCATCAGCAGCGCCGATGCGCTGGATGCGGCGGTGCAGGGCGGCGCGGATTATGTGGGATTCGTGTTCTTCCCCCCTTCCCCGCGCTATGTAACGCCGGTGGAGGCCGCCACGCTCTCTGCCCGGCACGCGGGTGCCAGGCCGCAGCGCGTGGGGCTGTTCGTGAATCCGGGCTTTGATGAGATTGACGCGATTTTGCAGGAAATCTCGCTGGATATTCTGCAAATCCATGGCAGCCCGGCCTTGGTGGCGGCGTTGCGCGGCAGGTTTGGCCGCCCGGTTTGGCGCCAGTTGGGCGTGACCGCGGAAGAGGATTTTCCCGCCCCCGATGAGCGGGCAGATGGTTACGTGGTGGAGGCCAAGCCGCCGCCGGGGGCAACGCGGCCCGGCGGCAATGCGGTGCTGGCGGATTGGAACCTGCTTGCGCGCTTGCGCCCCGCCAAGCCCTGGCTGCTGGCAGGCGGGTTGCGCCCGGATAATGTGGCCGAGGCGCTGCGCGTTACCGGCGCGCCGGGTGTGGATGTATCTTCAGGCGTGGAAGATGCGCCGGGCCGGAAGTCACCGGCGCTGATCCGCCGCTTTATTGCCGCTGCCCGCGGCGGGTAACGCCGCGGGGCGCTGAAATGGCCGCCCATCCATTTATTGCCGCAGGCGGGCCAAGCCTCAAGGGGCGGGCGGGCCCGCATATTTCTCCACATAGGGTTCCAGGGCCTGGGCCATACGCGCCATTGTGGGGGCCGAAGGGTGCAAAGGCGGGGCGGGCGGGTGCAAATGCGGGTCGAGAAAATAGGCCGGGTTCACCTGGCCATTGGTGAGAAACAGCGCCTTCAGGTTGACGAAGGTGACATCCGGGCTCTTCGCATAGATGCTTGCCAGGGCCTTGTTGGTCAGCGCCGTCTGCTCACTCACCCAAGGCGAGCGGATGGAGGGCAGCACGCCGAGCAGCAGGATATGCGCGCCCGGAAGGTCGTGGTGCGTGATGTTCACCACGGATTCGATGCCGGGCACGGTTTTTTGCACATCCCAGTGCGGCAGGCCAAAATTATTGGCGCCGATGAGGATGATGGCCAGCGCGGGGTGCAGCCCCTTCACCTGCCCGTGGTCCAGCCGCCAGATCAGGCTTGCCGTGGTATCGCCCGTAAAGCCGAAATCCAGCGCCTGGTACGGGGCGTAGTATTTGTTCCACACGGGCAGGTAATTATCATACTCTTGCTTGCCCTGGTGCTGCCAGTTCTGGGTGATCGAATCCCCCAGCCAGACGATGCGGGCATCCGGCGTTTCCTTCGCCGCGCGCAGCGTGGCTTCCCAGCGCTCTTTCCACCAGGGCAGAGAAAGGCGGCCGATCGGCGCCATGGCCAGATTGACTTCCGCCCGCGCCAGGCCGGGCAGCAGCAGGAGCAGAAAGAGCAGGACCGCGCGCATTACAGGCCCGCCAGCAACAGAACAAAACTGCCAGCGCCGAACGCCGCGCAGTACCAGGCGAAAGGCCGAAGCGCCCATGTATCGTGCTCCTTGAAGTAACGCATGAGGAACGCCGTGCTGGCATAGGCCACCACCCCCGCCACCAAGGCGGCCAGCAGCGATACGCCGAGCAAGGCATGCAGTTGGTGCTGATGAACGAGCCTGGGCACCTCGGCAACCCCTGCCGCGGCGATGGCCGGTGTGCCGATGAGGAAGGAGAATTTGGCAGCACCTTCATGGCCGATACCCCGGCGCAGCGCCCCCACCATGGCCGCGCCCGAGCGCGAGATGCCAGGCAGGAAGGCCAGGGATTGGAACAGGCCGATCATCAGCGCGTCCTTGTAGTCCATCTCGCCGCCGCGCAGGTTTTTACCGCGCAGGCGCTCGCCCAGCAGCAGCAGCCCGGCATTGGCGATGAGGAACAGGCTGGCCAGCAGCGGCGCGCCGAACAGATGCGCCAGTGGTTTTTTGAACAATCCGCCGATAAT
>JAJZFB010000033.1 GCA_021805545.1 Pseudomonadota bacterium
CATCTGCCTCACGGCGCTGTTTTCGGGCGTGCTGAACGCGCTCAGCCGGTTCGCGGCGGCGGCGGCGGCGCCGGTGCTGTTCAATGTGTTCATGATCGCGGCGATGCTGTGGCTGGCGCCTTATATGCACAATGCGGGCTATGCGCTCTCCTGGGGCGTAACCGTTTCGGGCATCGCGCAGTTGGCGCTGGTGCTGTGGGCCATCCGCCGTGCGGGGATGCGCTTCACCCGGCCTAAACTAAATTTTTCGCCGCATATACGGCAGATGTTCAAGCGCATGGCGCCCGCCTTGGTGGGGGCGGGGGTAACGCAGCTGAATGTCTCCATCGACATCATCATCGCCACGCTGCTGCCCGCCGGGTCGGTCTCGATTTTGTATTATGCGGACCGTGTGAACCAGTTGCCGCTGGGTGTTATCGCCACTGCCGCGGGTACGGCGCTGCTGCCAGCGGTGACGAAATATATCGCGCTGGGCGAACAGGTGGAGGCCAACATTGCGCTCAACCGCGCGTTTGAATCCGTGCTGATGCTAACTTTACCGGCTGCGATTGGGCTTTCCGTAGCGGCAAAAGCGGTGATGGACGTGGCCTTTGTGCGCGGGGCCTTTACCGCCCATAACGCCGTGCTGGCCGGGCATTCCCTGGCGGCCTTCGCGCTCGGGCTGCCGGTGTTCGCGCTGATAAAAATTCTAACCCCCGGCTTTTATGCGCGTGGCGACACGGTAACGCCGTTGAAGATTGGCGTAGCGGCGGTGGCGTTGAATCTGGGGCTGAATTTGCTGTTCATGCACCCGTTAAAGGCGGTGGGCCCGGCGCTGGCCACCTCGCTTTCCTCGGCCTTCAACGCGGCGTGGTTGTTTGGGCTGCTGGTGCGGCGGGGGCATTTCAGTTTCGATGCGCCAAGCCGCCGCCGCATTCCGCGTATTTTGCTCGCGGGCGTGATTATGGCCGGGGCACTTTGGGGCGTGCAACGCTTTCTGCCGCCGGGGGTCACGAGCCTTCCGCAATTCCTGCTGCTGGTGCTGGTGGGGGCGGTGTTTTATTTCGGGCCGGGCACGGCATTGCGCGCGTTCGACCTGCGGGAATTTCTGCATATTCTGCGCCGGCGGCGCAAACCGGCGTAACGCCTTCACGAGACGGAGACAGACGAACCATGGCCCGCATTTTCTCAGGCATTCAGCCCACCGGCATCGCGACACTCGGCAATTATCTGGGTGCGTTGCGAAACTGGGTGGCGCTGCAACAAAGCGGGGATGAATGCATCTATTGCCTGGTGGATATGCACGCCATCACCACCTTTCAAAATCCCGCCGCCCTGCGGCAGCAAACCTACACCATGGCGGCTTTGCTGCTGGCTTGCGGAATAAACCCTGAGCAGAGCATCATCTTTCACCAATCCGCCATTTCCGCCCATGCGCGGCTGGGCTGGATATTCAACTGCGTGGCCCGCATGGGCTGGCTGAACCGCATGACCCAGTTCAAGGACAAGGCAGGCAAAGACCGCGAGGCGGTTTCTACCGGATTATTCGTATACCCGAATTTAATGGCCGCTGACATTCACGCCTACCACGCCACGAAAGTACCGGTGGGGGATGACCAGCTCCAGCATATCGAACTTGCGAACGACATCGCCGAGAAGTTCAATCATGATTTCGGGGTGAGCTTCTTTCCGCGGATCGAACCGCTGATTTTGAAGGAGACGGCGCGGGTGATGAGCTTGCGCGATGGCACCAAGAAAATGTCCAAATCCGACCCGTCGGACCAGTCCCGCATCAATATGACCGACGATGCGGACATGATCTCCCAGAAAATCCGTAAGGCCAAAACTGATACAGACCCCCTGCCGGATAATCTGGCGGCACTGGCGGAACGGCCGGAAGCGCGTAATTTGCTGGGCATTTTTGCGGCAATTTCCGGTGAGGCCCAGGAGGCGATTCTGGCGCGCTTCGCGGGCGGCGGCTTCGGGCCGTTTAAAAACGCCCTGGCCGAGGCGCTGGTGGCGCACGTGGAGCCAATCGTCCGGCGCACGCGTGACTACCTGACAGACACGGCCGAGCTGGACCGGGTGTTGCAGGCGGGGGCTGCCAAGGCCGCCGCCATCGCCGGGCCGATTACGGATGAGGCTGAGCGGATCGTCGGTTTCCTGCCGCGCGGCTGAAGGCTATGGTGCCAGCATGGTCTGGAAAACAATCGCCCGGCATGTTCTCTCCCGCGCTGCGCCTGCCAATGCGCCGGATGCGGCGCTGACCAAAACCCTGCGCGCGCGGCTGGAGGCAGCGGGGCAGAAGCGGCTGGGCCGGGCCCTTGCCATCCGCCATGTGGCGGCGGGCAGCTGCAATGGCTGCGAGCTGGAGCTGCGCGCCACCCAGAACCTCATTCACGATCTCACGCAATACGGCTTAAGTTTTACCCCCAGCCCGCGCCATGCGGATATTCTGCTCATCACCGGGGTTGCGGGGGTTAACATGCGCGAAGCGGTGGGCCAGGCCCGCGCCGCCATGCCGGACCCGGTTTTTGTGGTGGCGGTGGGCGATTGCGCGGTGGATGGCGGGGTTTTTAAAGGCTCCCCCGCTGTTGCTGGCGGGGCAGAGGCTTTCCTGCCGGTTGACCTGGTGATAGCCGGGTGCCCGCCTTCTCCGGCGCAGATCATCCAAGGGCTGCTGGCGCTGGTGGAAGCCCATGCAGGCGGGGCGCGCGCAGTTGTCGGCTGAGGCGGTTCACGTTATCGGCGCGGCCAAATCTGGCGGCGCGCTCTGCCGGGCATTGCTGGCGCGGGGCATTCCGGTTGTTCCGGTGGTGCGGAGTGCGGCGCGGCTGCCAGCGGATATTGCAGCGCGGGCGCTGCCGCCGCGCATTGCTGACCTGACAGGCCCGGAGGCCGTGCTT
>JAJZFB010000090.1 GCA_021805545.1 Pseudomonadota bacterium
CATCGTGGCGGATACCCCCGGCCATGAGCAATACACGCGCAACATGGTCACCGGCGCCTCCACCGCCGACCTTGCCGTCATCCTCATCGATGCGCGCAAGGGCGTGCTGACGCAGACGCGCCGCCACTCCTACCTGGCGCATCTCATCGGCATCCGTAACCTCGTGCTGGCCGTGAACAAGATGGATTTGATCGGCTACGATCACGCTAAATATGACGCGATCATCGCCGATTACCGCCAGTTCGCGAATTCCATCGGGATCAAGAATTTCACGCCGATGCCGATCTCGGGTTTCATGGGTGACAATATCACCAATAAATCCGAGAACATGCCGTGGTATAATGGCCCGACGCTGATGCAGCATCTGGAGACGGTGGAGCTGGACGTGACCGCCGACCAGGCCAAGAAGTTCCGCCTGCCGGTGCAATGGGTCAACCGCCCTAATCTCGACTTCCGCGGCTTCTCCGGCCTGGTGGCCACGGGCGTTATCAAGCCTGGCGATGCGGTGCGGGTTTTGCCCTCCGGCAAAACATCCACGGTCACGCGCGTCGTTACCTTCGATGGCGATTTGCCGAAGGCCGTGGCCGGCCAGTCCGTCACCCTCTGCTTTGCCGATGAAATCGACTGCTCGCGCGGCGATGTTATCACCAAGGCGGACGAGCCGGTGCAGGTGGCCGACCAGTTCGAGGCGAATCTGGTGTGGATGTCCGACGAGGCGCTCACCCCGGGCCGCTCCTACTGGCTGAAGATCGGCACGCAGACCGTCTCTGCCAGCATTCACGCGCCCAAATATGCGGTGAACGTGAACACGCTGGAGCATACGGCGGTAAAGACGCTGGAGCTGAACGCCATCGGCGTAACCAACATCATCACCGACCGCGCGATTCCGTTCGAGGCTTATTCCGAGAACCGCGCGCTGGGCGGTTTCATCGTCATCGACAAGATGACGAATGCCACGGTTGCCGCCGGCATGATCAACTTCGCGCTGCGCCGTTCGCAGAACGTGCATTGGCAGGCGCTGGATGTGTCGCGCGAGACCCATGCGAAGCTGAAGAACCAGCAGCCCGCCGTGCTGTGGTTCACCGGCCTCTCAGGTGCCGGCAAATCCACCATCGCCAATCTGGTCGAGAAGAAGCTGGTGCGGATGAACCGCCACACCTTCCTGCTCGATGGCGATAATGTGCGCCATGGCCTGAACAAGGACCTCGGCTTCACCGATGCCGACCGTGTGGAGAATATCCGCCGCGTGGGCGAAGTGGCGAAGCTGATGACCGATGCCGGTCTGATCGTCGTCACCGCTTTCATCTCGCCGTTCCGGTCGGAGCGGGCGATGGTGCGCCAGATGATGAAGCCGGGCGAGTTCGTGGAAATCTTCATCGACACCAAGCTGGAAGAAGCCGAGAAGCGCGACGTGAAGGGGCTGTACAAGAAGGCCCGGTCTGGCGAGCTGAAGAACTTCACCGGTATCGACAGCCCGTATGAGGCGCCGGAAGATCCGGAGATCCACATCGACACCGCGAACATGACAGCGGAAGAGGCTGCGGATATGATTATCGCGCGGTTGATCCCGTGACGGCGCAAATGACCGATCTGGAGCTGGCGTCGCATATCGCCACGGTCGCGGGCAGGCTGCTGCTGGAGTTGCAGCAGTCAGGCCTGTTCTCCGAAAAGGCGCTCGGCAAGGCGGGAGACCGCGTTGCCAATGCCTTCATCATCGAGGCGCTGAAGCAGCAGCGCCCCGAGGATGGCATTCTCTCCGAAGAGGAGAAGGATAACCCGGAGCGGTTGAAGGCGGGCCGCGTGTGGATCGTCGATCCGCTGGACGGCACGCGCGAATATGGCGAGAAGCGCACGGATTGGGCGGTGCATGTTGCCCTCTCCATCAACGGCAAGCCAGAGGTGGGTGCGGTGGCGCTGCCGGGGCTTGACCTCACGCTTACCTCGCAGCCCCAGCCTCTGCCGCCCGTGGCGCATAGGCTGCGCGTGCTGGTAAGCCGCACCCGCCCCGCGAAAGAGGCGGTGGCGGTGGCGGAGGCCCTGGGTGCTGAGCTGGTGCCCATGGGTTCCGCAGGTGCCAAAGCCATGGCCGTGCTGCGTGGCGAGGCGGACATATACCTGCACACGGGCGGGCAGTATGAGTGGGACAACTGCGCCCCCGCCGCTGTGGCCCTGGCCGCCGGGCTGCATGCCACGCGCGCCGATGGCAGCCCGCTCGTGTACAACAATGCCGACCCGTATCTGCCGGATCTGCTGATCTGCCAGAAACATCTGGCCAAGGACGTTATGGACGCGCTGGCCAAGGCCGCCGTCTAGAGCATTTTCCGATCAATCGGAAACGCTCTAAATTTGCTTGGGCGAGCAATTTCATCCGATCAGCTTAAATCTTCGATTCAAGCTGATCGGATATTGCTCTAGTGTGATGGTTCTGAAATTCGTGATGTGAAATATCGCGAATTTCAGAAGCTGGATCACACTAGCTTATTGATTTTTCTAGTGTCCCGGTTCTGAAATCCAACGGATGTCAGAACCGGGACACTAGCGCGATGGCTTGCGATGCGCTCGCTTTGCGAGCGATTCGAAAGTCTGAATCCGGCTCTAACCAAACCCGTTTCATCCGCCCGAAAAGATGCGCGCTCACCTCTTGGTGGGCGCGCTGCCGCTTGCCTCGTTCACGGCCCTGGGCTACCCCGCCCGGGAGCAGATAAGGAGCCCCTTTTATGACCGCCATTGCCGATATTATTGCCCGCGAAATTCTGGACAGCCGCGGCAACCCCACTGTCGAGGTTGATGTTTTGCTGGAATCCGGCGCGTTTGGCCGTGCCGCTGTGCCCTCCGGCGCCTCCACCGGCGCGCACGAGGCCGTGGAGCTGCGCGATGGCGACCCGGAGCGCTATAATGGCAAGGGCGTGTTGAAGGCCGTGGAGGCGGTGGAGGGTGAAATTCTCGATACGCTGGCCGGTCTGGACGCGGAAGACCAGATTGGCATCGACAATATCCTCATCGACCTGGATGGCACCCCGAACAAGGCTCGCCTGGGCGCCAATGCCATTCTCGGCGTTTCAATGGCCTTGGCCAAGGCCGCGGCGGCGGATAATGGCTTGCCGCTCTACCGCTATGTTGGCGGCGTTTCCGCCCGCACCCTGCCGGTGCCGATGATGAACATCGTCAATGGCGGCCAGCATGCCGACAATCCCATCGACATCCAGGAATTCATGATCCAGCCCGTGGGCGCGTCTTCCATCGCCGAGGCTGTGCGTATCGGCGCTGAGATTTTCCACACGCTGAAGAAGCAGCTCCACGAAGCCGGCCACAACACCAATGTGGGCGATGAGGGTGGTTTCGCTCCTAATCTGCGCTCGGCCGACGAGGCGCTGGGCTTCATTTCCAAGGCTTGCGAGAAGGCCGGTTACCTGCCGGGCCAGGACATCACTTTCGCGCTGGACTGCGCCTCCACCGAGTTCTTCAAAAACGGCATTTACGACATGCACGGCGAGGGCAAAAAACTCGACGCCGGCCGGATGGTGGATTACCTGGCCGATCTGTGCGCCCGCTTCCCCATCGCCAGCATTGAGGATGGCTGCGCCGAGGATGATTGGGAAGGCTGGAAACTGCTTACCGAACGCCTTGGCACCAAGGTGCAGTTGGTGGGCGATGATTTGTTCGTGACGAATCCGGTTCGCCTGCGCCGTGGTATCGAGACTGGCACGGCCAACTCCATTCTGGTGAAGGTCAACCAGATTGGCACACTCACCGAGACGCTGGAAGCCGTCGAGATCGCGCATCGCGCAGGTTATACCGCCGTCATGTCGCACCGTTCCGGCGAGACAGAGGATGCCACCATTGCCGATCTGGCCGTGGCCACGAATTGCGGCCAGATCAAAACAGGCTCTCTGGCCCGTTCCGACCGCACGGCCAAATATAACCAGCTTATCCGCATCGAGGCCGAGCTGGGCGGTACTGCGCGCTTTTATGGCCCGATGATGCGCAAGGTCTGACGCGCAGATGAGCTGATGCGCTCTGGCGGCCAGTGTATGGGGTAGCGGAAACCGTGATGGCAACTGGCCGCCATTGAATACGCCATGGCGGGCCGGGCGGTTTGGCGGCCTTATGGGGCTGGCGCGCCATATTCCCCGGCCAAGGCCAGAAGGTCTGGGTTGCGCTGTATGCCAACAGACCGCATAACGCCGGCAAGCATGACGTAACAGCCGACGGTGAAGAGGAAATCCAGCATTTGCTGGTTGTTCCATTCTTCCGCCAGCCCCTGCCAGCTTGTATCGCTCAGTTGCCGGTTTTCAACCAGCTCTTCGGTGGCGCGGATGATACGGCGCTCGAAATCGGCGAAATAGGGATCGTCAGCTCCTATTTGGAGCGGGCGGAACATATCGGGTTGCAGGCCTAATAGCTGGCTGGTGTTGAGGTGGCTTGACCAAATATAGCTGGATTTGCATAGCCAGGCTGTACGCATAATCGCAATCTGGCGTTGTTTTACCGGCAGGCTGCTCGTGGTGAGCAAGTGGATGTTGAACTGTGAGAACAAGGCGGCAAGCTGCGGGTGGTGGGCGAATGTCATCAAGGGCGGATTTTTATCCGCGTCTTTGAAGAAACCGCCAGACCAATGCGCGAGGAAGGCTTGGGTTTCTGGCGTGAGATCCTGCGTGCGCCGAGGAGGGATGCGGGGTGGATGATCGGGCTTTAGCAAGGTTTTTATTCCTGTTTTGCAATATAAGGCGGTGCTGTCAGGGCCGCTCATGGCGCTAAATCAATGAAGTAGAGCGCGATTCAGACTTTCGAACCGCTCGCAAAGCGAGCGCATCTCAAGTCATCGCGCTTGCCCAGTTTCAAACATTACACGCGCGCGCTGCTCCGCCAGTGCCAGATAGTGGCTGTTCAGCGCCGGGGTGTGTGAGTGATAATCGCCGATGGCGGGAAGCAGCGCACCGTTGGTTTCGTTAAGGTATGTGCGGAGGATAAGCGCGGCTGCGGCGATGTTGAAGCAGGGGTCGTTCACCAGCTGGTTTTTTGTGTCTTCCTCGGTAAGCCCGGCCCGCGTGGCCAGGGCTGGCACCCAGATGGTGTTAACCTGCATTACGCCCAAATCGGCCGTGCCGTTAGTGTTGGGATGCACCATTCCCGGTGCCCCGCCTTCCAGCGATTGGATGACCGGCAGCACGCGGGGCGGCAAACCGGTGGCGGCCGCGACGACGAGCATGCATTTCAAGTATGGGATCACGCCCCAGGCTCCGATTTTTCTGGTAGAGGTTTTCCTGCTTTACGGGCGATGTTATAGCCGCGCCATACCAGGAGCAATGCAGCCAGCCATGAGCGCCATGAAATTAACAAGCCAACGGGGGCGGTTTTCGGGAAAGGTGACGGGGGAGGAAGGTTTTACGCTGCTTGAGTTGCTTGTGGTCATCGTTATTCTCGGCCTGCTCATTGGGCTGGTCGCGCCCGCCGTGCTGCGCCAGCTGGGCCATGCCAAGGAGTCCATTGCCCGGCAATCGATTGCGCGGATTGGCTCGGTTCTCGACCTCTATAAACTTGATGCCGGAAGCTATCCCAGCACGCAGGACGGGCTGCAGGCCCTACTGACGAAACCCGATGACGACCCTGACTGGGCCGGGCCATATATGAAGGGCGACCATTTACCGTTGGACCCGTGGGGGCATGAGTATCTGTATCAGTCGCCATCCACGCGCCCGGGTCTGGCGTATGATTTGTGCTCGCTTGGTCCCTCGGATAAGCCGGGACAGCCTGGTGATGCTGGGCTGATTTGTAATAAATAAAGGTAATTACCCCCTTGACGCAGGTAAAGAGTCTTTCGCGCAAAGGTTGAAGTAAAATTTACGTGTTACACCTGAGCGCGATTCCCGTCAAAGAATCCTTGTGATAGGATTTTCCCATGAACGCCACCAGCGCCTCAGCCGGCCTGCCATTCAACCCAGATATGCTGCTCTGGGCGCGGGAATGGCGTGGCCGCACTGTTGAGGAGGCGGCTGAAAAAATCGGAGTTGCGGAAGATAAGATTACTTCTTGGGAAGCGGGTCAGTCTATCCCCACCGTCCGGCAGGCTCGCAATCTGGCGTCGTTCTATGAGCGTCCTTTTCTTGAGTTCTTCCTGGCGAACAAGCCTACTATCCCGGACCTTCAGTCTGTTCCGGATTTTCGCCTTCATCGAGGCGCTCACGATCCACGAGCGGATCGTGAGATTCGGGCGATACAAGCTTGGGCCGAAGATACACGGCATAATGCCCTCGACCTATTCGCTATACTAGGAGAGCAGCTTCCGAAGCTACCCTCGGAATTTCAGGCGTCGCTTGATACGAATCCAGAAAAAGCTGCGGGCGTCGCCAGGGAACTTTCCGACTTTCAGATAGGCGAACAGATTCACCTTAAAAGCGTAGAGAGAGGCAAGGTTAATAAATCTATTCGGCGCGCTATTGAGCGCATCGGAATCCTCGTGCTCAAAGATTCTGATCTCGGAAAATATGGTGTTCGCGGCCTAACAATTTCATTCGACACGCTGCCAATCATAATTTTTGGAAATGAATCTCCAGCAGCTCAGTCGTTTACGCTGGCTCACGAACTTGGTCATGTTGTTCTACATCAAAGCGCCATCAGTGGTTCGGCGGCGGTGCGCAACATAGAAACAAACGAACAAAGAGCAGAGAAATGGTGTGATGAATTTGCAGCAGCCTTTCTGGTTCCTGCATCAGAACTCATAAAAATGTGGTCAAAGCCGAACCAACCAAATGAGCGTATCGATGATGTTCTTCTGCGAAATCTCGCAAATGAATTCTCGATCAGTCAACATGCAATGCTTGTTCGGCTGGTTAATCTTGGGTACGTCGATGCCGAATATTATTGGTCTGTGAAGCGGCCGCAATTTCTTATGCAAGAGGCTGCATACAAAGGTGGCGGTAAATCACTATACTATGGCAGCAGATTTCGGAATTCCTTTGGCGATCTTTATACGGGCCTTGTTCTTGATGCATGGGGCTCAGGCCGTATCACGAATCATAATGCCGCAGAACTGATGGATATAAAAAGCATAGATCATCTCTTTGATATAAGAGAGCATTTTGTGGCGTGAAAAAATATTGCCTCGACACGTCAGGGCTCAGCAATCCTATTCAGAGCTTGCCTGAAGATATTCACGTGTCTCTCTGGTCGCAGGTTTGCGATAAAATAAAACAAGGAGTTTTTGCCGCAACAACAGAAATTTACGATGAGCTTGTACGCATTCCCGGTTCTGTGGGGCAGTGCCTTAAGGATCATCTAACTGAGATTAGACTTGAAGTTGGCGCCGGAGAATGGAACTACAACAGCTATATTAGCCACTTTAAAACACTTCATCCAAAATATCAGAAGTTCATCGCAGGCACGGGCGGAAGTAAGGCATCACTTAGTATGCCTGATTTTTCCATAGTAATTCTTGGCAAGGCCCTGGCTCTCCCCGTGATAAGTATGGAATTACCTTGCGCTCAGAACCTGCACACTAAAAGCTGCAAGATTCCAGATGTATGCTCTGCGGAGGGTGTGCTACACATGACGTTCAATGAATTTCTCCGAGCGGAGGGGATTAAGACATAATGTTGACCCTACGCCAAGCCATCGACGGAAACAGGATTTCCGAGTTTATAGCCCAAGAAGAAGCGCGCGGCATCGGTCCAGCCGATGAAGCGCCCTTCCTGGCCGTGGTGAAAGAGGCTGCTAAAGCGTCCCGATCAGAAGATCAAACATCGCATTCTCCATCTGGCGATGGTTCGACCGGAACGTGAACTCACCCAAATAGCGTTCCATGTGCTTATGAGAAACGTGGATATGGGTTGAACGCACCGAGTTTTTGAACAGCTTCCAGAAGCCCTCCACGCTGTTCGTGTGGTGCTTTACGCCGTTAATGTCCTTCTTGGCCCATTGCTTGGCGCCATGCTTGACCGCACCATGCTTGAACCCATCACCCTCCAGTAAGCCATAGCTGTACAGCTCATCGGTGCTGACCGTGGTGCCGGGCTCGACATTGCGGATCACAACATCGCGCAGGGTCACAGTTTTGACGTTCGGGATCACCTCGGCATGGAGGCGGCCATCGCGCTCCTTCAGCCCCATGACGATGGTTTTGCCAGCCGCACCACGGCCGCGCTTGCCGGGGCGGTAGCCACCAACATAGGTTTCATCCGCTTCAATATGGCCCTGGAGCATTTCAAAGCCGTTCGCCTTGGACATGAGATCGCGGATTTGCTGGCCCATGCGATAGGCAGTCTTGTAGGTCACGCCCAGGGTGCGCTCCAATTCCTTGCCGCTCACGCCATGGCGCGTGGCTACGAACAGATAGATGGCGTAGAACCAGCTTTGCAGGCTGGTACGGCTGTCCTGAAAGATCGTGCCAGCGCAGGGGTAGAGATGAGCGCCGCACTGTGAGCAGGAATAAGCCTTGCGGTTCTGGAGGCGATGAAACGTCGCTTCCTTGCCGCACTTGGCGCAGGCGTGCCGCATACCAAACCGCACTTCCATGATGTGATCCAGGCAAGCGTCATCCGAGAGGAAACGCTCGAAGAACTGGCGGACGGTGAGGCGAGACGGCATGGGAGAATTCCTTTCTCCCATTTTTCTACCTAATCACCATACCTGCGTCAAGGGGATAATTACCTAAATAAATCCGCATGGCGGCTTCGAGCCGCTTAAAAATTCTGTTCGAGATAAAGCGCCGGGTTAGAGCTGGGGGTTGCCGGTGGCAGGGGCTTGAGCGTGGTGGTGAAGCCTGGCGTAGGCCCCTGCGGCGCGACGGCGGGTGCCTGTGGGGCGGGGCTTGCCATGCTGGTGGCGGCACCCGTTACGGGGGTTGAGAATTGAGGGTGCACCAGCAATGGGCCGTCAGGGCTTTGCAGCTCTACCGCATCAGCGTTTACGCGCAGTAATTTGTCTCCGTTTATTTCGCTGCCAACGCCCAATAATTGGGGCTTTTGTCCCTTGGTGGAAAATATGGCCACGCGGCTATTGCCTGTGACGATGATGGCGGAGAGGCGGGGCAAGCCGCCTGAAGTATAGCCTGGGGCGGTGCCGGGGCGGCGGGCTGGCGCAAAAAGCGGGCGGGCCAGTGCCGTGGCGCCCCATTGTGCAACGGGGGCGGCTGGCATGCCGGTTGCAACAGAGGGTAGCGCGCCCGGCGCGATGCCATTGGTGGTGCCGGGAGCGGGAAGCAGCCATTCGCTAGCCAGAGCCAGAGCCAGAGCCAGAAGCCCAGCCAAACCGGGCAGGGCATGTGGCACGCAGGCAGTTGCAGCCTTTTGAAGCCTAGAGCATTTTCCGATCAATCGGAAACGCTCTAAATTTGCTTGGGCGAGCAATTTCATCCGATCAGCTTAAATCTTCGATTCAAGCTGATCGGATATTGCTCTAGAAAGAGCAGCATTAGGCTGCATCATGGCCCGCGGTAAGCTCATGGGAGGGCTGGTTAGCGGGTTCCTCCGGTTGATGGTAATGAAGCTTTTGCGTCAGCCATCACCCATTACGGCTGATAGGCGGTGCTGTTATACGGGATGGCGAAGTGCGCATCGTATCAGGTTTGACAAGGAATGTGACCGTCTGAAACAAATCATAATTGCGTAACACGCAAACACTTCTGGCGCCATTAGACAGTTCGGCGATTAGCAAACTTAACAACAGGTGAACTCACATGAGCGTACGCCAATCCTTTTTCCGCACGGCGCTATGCGCCTCCGCGGTTTTGATGGCCGCCGGGCCGGTGGCTCCCGCCAAAGCCGCAACGCCGGACGGGGGCAAGGCTCCGGTCAGTCTGGTTTGGGGAGAGATTGCGGTGAATAACATAAAGACCGCGACGCCGATCAAGCATCTTGTTATTATATATAACGAGAACGTTTCATTCGACCATTATTTCGCGACCTATCCGGACGCGGCTAATCCGCCTGGCGAGCCTTCCTTCAGCGCGGCTGCGGGCACCCCGGCTGTCAACGGTCTGTCTGGCACATTGCTGACGAATAACCCGAATTACACCAACACCGCCAATGGCGCTGGTGCGGTAAATCCGTTCCGCCTGGACCGTTCGCAGGCCGCCACGGCTGACCAGAACCATGGCTATACCGCCGAGCAGCAGGCCTATGATGATGGCAAGGCCGATCTGTTTCCCAAATATACGGGCAAAGGCACCTCCGGCGGCGCCGGCGCGTTTGGCACGACGGGCCAGGTGATGGGCTATTTTGACGGCAACACTGTGACCGCCATCTGGAATTATGCCCAGCACTACGCCATGAGCGATGCGGCCTATACCGATACGTATGGCCCCTCGACCCCCGGCGCGCTGGAAGTGGTGGCAGGCCAGACCAATGGCGTTGATCTGGTGGCCAGCAACCAATCCTATTACTACATCACCAACAGCGACGGCAGCAAAACGCTCATCAGCGACGTGGATCCTGGCCATGATGTTTGCTCTAACACGTCCAACCAGGTGATGATCAATGCCCATAATATCGGCGATCTGCTCAACCTGGCGCATGTGCCCTGGGGCGGCTTTATGGGCGGCTTTACCCTGGGCGCAACGAATGCCAATGGCACCACCGGCTGTGCCCGCAGCAGGGTTTCAACCGTGGTAGGGCAGACGGTGGCGGATTATATTCCGCACCATAACTGGTTCCAGTATTTTGCCTCCACCGCCAACCCAACCCATGCCCGTGCGGCCAATATGCAGTCGGTTGGTTTCACCTTCGACCATAATGGCGCGGTTGACCCCGCCAACCATCAATATGGTCTGCGCGACTTCATGAATGTTGCGCGGCGGGGCTACCTGCCTGCGGTTTCCTACGTGAAGCTCACCGCCTATCAGGATGGCCATGCAGGGTATTCCGATCCACTCGATGAGCAGGCCGGCATCGTGAAGGTGGTGAATACGGTGATGCGGATGAAGGATTGGAAGAACACAGCCATTATCATTACGTATGATGACTCCGATGGCTGGTACGATCATGCATATACGCCACCAACCAACTCATCGTATAACGCCAGCGCGGATCAACTGAATGGTGCTGGCGTGTGTGGTACTGGTACGCCGCGCATAGGTGTTTCGCGCAAGCCGGTGAATGGCCGTTGCGGTCCCGGTACGCGCATTCCGTTCCTCGTCATCTCTCCCTGGGCGAAGCAGAATTACGTTTCTCATACGCTCATCAGCCAGGCATCGGTTGTGCACTTCATCGAATATAACTGGCTGAAGGGGCGCAGCCTGGGCGGCGGCTCGTTCGATAGCAGCGCTGGTTCCATCTTGGATATGTTCGATTTCAGTGGGACGGGCAATGCACCGAAGTTGATGCTGTACCCGAACACTGGCGAAGTGGCGCACTAAACAACCCTTGTACCTGCCAGGCGCATCCAGCATTACAGGTGGATGCGCCTGATTTGCGGCGTGATGCCTGGTGATGGGGCGAGACACAAGCCCCGCTTGCAGCGTTTTGCCGGCGGGATGGAGGTTGAGGCGGCGTGCGCATTATTACAATATTCGCCCTTGTGTTTGTGCTGGGCTTTAGTACGGCCATGGCCGTACTAATCCGCAGCCCTGTTCCGCTTTCGGGCTGGGCCGCCGACCCTGTTGCCGCCCTTGAACTGAGCCAGGGAGAAAACCCGGCACCCGTGCAATTGGTGCGCCCGGCGGTGCGGCCGCTTTCTGCCATGGCTCAGCTCGGCAAGGCGATTTTTTACGACAAAACATTATCCGCCTCTGGAGAAATGTCTTGCGCTTCTTGCCATAGCCCCGCGCATAGCTATGGCCCCCCGAATGATTTGCCAGCCCAGTTTGGCGGCCCCGCGTTAAAGAGCCAGGGTGTGCGTGCCGTACCCTCGCTGATGTATCTCAACGATCAGCCTAATTTTTCCATCGGCCCCGACCAGGCGGATAACGATATGCCGGTGCCTCTGCCGCAGTTGGTTGCCGCCGCCAGAGCGGTAAAGCGTGTAACAAAAACCGCGCGGAGTACGGCGCAAAGTGCAGCCAATATTGTGCCGGAAGGCGGGCTATTTTGGGATGGCCGTGTAAATACGCTGCAAGCCCAGGCCATGGGGCCGTTGCTCAGCCCGTACGAGATGGATGGCGGCAGCGTGGCGGAGGTTGCGGTTAAGTTGCAGGCAGCACCTTATGCGCGTTATTTCCTGGAACTGTTTGGGCCCGATATTTTTCGTGACCCGCCGCTTGTTGTGTCGGAGGCCATGTTCGCCGTGGCGCGTTACCAAATTGAATCGCCGGATTTTCATCCATTCAGCAGCAAGTATGATGCCTGGCTGGAGGGAAAGGCGCGCCTGACCAGGCAAGAAATGCGCGGCTATATATTGTTTAACGATCCCAACAAAGGGGATTGCGCGGCCTGCCATCTCAGCCAACCCTCGCCGGATGGGCGGCCGCCGCTATTTACGGACCACCAATACGAGGCGCTGGGTGTGCCGCGTAACCCGTATCTTGCCATAAACAATAATCCAAATTATTACGATTTAGGTATATGTGGCCCATACCGTGATGATCTTAGAAATCAGACGCAATATTGCGGTATGTTCCTTACCCCGACTTTGCGTAACAGCGCGCAGAGGCAGGTTTTTTTCCATAATGGCGTGTTCCACACGTTGCAGCAGGTGCTGGATTTCTACAATTTCCGCGATACTGACCCGGGCCGCATCTACCCCAGGGGGAGTGACGGCAAGGTGCAAAAGTTTAATGATTTACCTGCGAAATATGTTGCGAATATAGATGATACCGATCCGCCACTTAACCGCAAGCTGGGGGAAAAACCCGCGCTGACCCATGCGGAGGAGGAGGACATTATCGCATTTATTAAAACGCTGAATGATGGCTATTATACACCGCAGGCGGAGCGGCCAGCGAATTAGCAGGCTGGCCGCGAGGCGGGAGATGCGTTATTATACGCCATGTTTCCGTCTGACTGGATGACCATTCTGGTTGCGCCGATCATCGGTAGCTGGCTTGGTGTGCTGGTGCGGCGCTGGCCGCAGGGGCGGCCCGTGGCATTTGCACGTTCAGCCTGCGAACATTGCGGGCACGTTCTTAACCCGCCGGACATGGTGCCATTGCTCAGCTTCATCTGGTTGCGCGGGCATTGCCGCTATTGCCGCGCGCCCATTGGGTGGTTTCATTTTGCCATAGAGCTTGCGGCGCTTGCTGTGGCTATTTTGGCTGTATGGGCCGGTGGCGGTGTGTGGCTGGTTTTGATGAATGCCGCCCTGGGCTGGGCGCTTCTAACGGCCTCCTGGATTGATGCCGAGACGTTTCGTTTGCCCGATCTTATCACCTTGCCCCTTATTCTGGCAGGGCTTTTGGTGTGCTGGGTGGAACAGCCCGCGGCCATTTACAACCACGCGGCGGCGGCGGCTTTGGGGTATATCTGCTTCCGTGTTGTGGATGCCGCCTATTACCGCCTGCGCCATAGGCATGGGCTGGGTGCGGGGGATGCCAAGCTCCTGGCCGCCGCTGGAGCGTGGCTGGGGCTGGCGGCTCTGCCCTACGTGGTGTTTGGGGGCGCCTTGGCGGGTATTGCCATGGCGCTGGTTGCCAAGCGCGGGCGCTTACATGCCGCGTTGCGTGTTCCTTTTGGCCCAGCCTTGGCGCTTGCCTTTTTCCTGCTACGCTTGGGGGGCGGATAGAAGCAAAAAAACCCGCCGCCAGAATAAAAAGAGCGCCCCCCGGAGAAAGGCGCTCTTGAGTATGATGTTTGGCTTTTTTCAGGCTTCGGCGAGTATGTCGGCGTTGGACTTGAACATACCCATCATGTCGCCAGAGGTGATAGGGCGCTTGGTGCCATCATCTGGGCGGGCACCGCCAGAGGATTTTGGCGTCAGGTCGACGCCTTTGGCCTTGGCCTGGGTGCGCAGGGCAGCCACGGTCAGGTCTTCTTTTTTGTGGTGCTTGAACGGATCGAACCGGAACCATTTCATGGCGTTGAGATGCGTCACCTTGTCAATCTGCACCTCGGTCAGGTTCTTTACCGATTCCCACAGATATTCAGGAACTTCTGGCCAAAGTGTATCGGAATGTGGGTAATCGCACTCATAGGCGATGTTATCCTCGCCGATCTCATCGATGTTCTTCAGGCCAAATTTGTCGTCTATGAAGCAGTTGAGAAAATGCTTCTTGAACATCTCGCTCGGCTTCACGTTTTGGAAGAGCGAATTGGTCCAGGTCTTGTGGCGCCAGTTGGAGAAGTCGGCGCGTTCCATGAAATAGGGTACCCAGCCGATGCTGCCTTCGGAAATTGCCACACGCATGTTGGGATACTTCCAAAGCGCCTCAAGCTGCAGCCAGTCTGCGGCGCCTATGGCGACGGACATTGGCATGGTGGAAATCCAGGCTTCGATGGGTGTTTCCATGGAGGCATGCGGCGCGGGATTGCCAGAGCCGATATGGATGCACACGGTGATGTCGAGATCAGCCAGAGCCTTGTACATCGGCGCCCAGTATGCGTTGTGGATGCTGGGGAGATCCTGTTTGGTTGGGTTGTCGTTGAGGTACACTGAGGTGCAGCCCTTGGCGGCGATGCGTGTAAGCTCCGCAACGGTAGCGTCCATGTCCCAGGTGGGCAAAATGCCGCAGGGAATGAAGCGCCCAGGATAGGCCCCGCACCACTCGTCTATATGCCAGTCATTATAGGCCTGCATGTGGCGCAGGGCTAATTTTTTATCCGGTGCGCGGTGGAAGGTGGCGCCGTCGAAGCCGATGGAATTGCCAAAATTGAGCGAGGCGGCAACACCGTTCGCATCCATGTCGGCCACGCGGGCATGCACGTTATAGCAGCCGGCGCGGAGCTGATCGAGCGCGGTCGGCTCCATGCCATATTCCTCGAACGGGCGGCCAACGACGGCATTCAGGCCAACGGAGGGTTTTTTCATGCCCTGGTAGCTCCAGAAATTCTTACCGCGCTTGTCGGTCAGCAGTTTCGGCGCCGTGGCCAGCAGGTCTGCCGGGAGGTGCTTGTCGAACAGCTCGGGGGGTTCGCAAATATGATCATCGACACTGATGATCACCATATCTTCCATTTTCATAATCCGGCTCCTTGGATGAACCTGTTTGAATTTTAGCCGCTGCCAGCACTTTAGCCGCAGGCATTTGCTGCCTGCGGGGTACTGCCCCGGTTATTATAGGCCGGTGCCCGGCGTTTAAGAACCCCCAATCTGTTAGTTTTTTTGGCGGGTGCGCAAATTTTCGTCCTGGGCGTCAAATTCATCAACAAAATCAAAGGCATCGTGCACGAGAGTCTGGTAGGTACGGATGAAAATGTCACGCATCTTGCCATCCGAGATCACCATCGGCTTGTTCGCGCGCACGGCCTTCAGGCAGAGCCGCGCCACCTCATCGGCGGGGCGGAAAATGAGCTTGTCATGCTCGATGAACGAGGAGGTGATACGCACTTCTTCGTCGGTTGGCCCGCCGAAGCGCTCTGGGCGGTAGCTCATGTTCTTCGCCTTCATGTTGCTCACAACGCCGCCTGGGCACAGCACGGTGGCGCCCACGCCATATTCGGCAGCTTCCATGCGTAGATTCAGCATTAGCCCGATAATACCCATTTTCGCGCCGGAATAGGGGGCGTGGTAGGGAATCCAATGCGGCATCAGCCCGGCGGTGGAGGCGGTTGCGAAAATATGCCCGTCGCGGGCCCTCGCCATATCCGGGTAGAAGGCAAGAATGCAGTTGGTCACCCCCATCATGTTCACATGGATGATCCAGTCTACATCGCGCTCGGTCATGTCTGTAACTTTTTCAAAAGACGTAGCCCCGGCATTGGCAAAAAGCAGAGAGACGGGGCCTAGCGCCTTCGCGACCTCATCGCGCATGGCGTTCACGGAATCGCGTTCGATCACGTCACATTTCACGGGGTGCGCCTTACCGCCCGCGTCGCGTATCGCCTTGGCCACGGCAACGGCATTATCGTAGATAATATCGGCAACGCCCACAGCGGCACCTTGCGCCGCCAGTTCCAGCGCCAGGCCGCGGCCAATGCCGCTGCCCCCGCCGGTTACAACCGCTACCCGTCCCGCAATTTCCGTCATGGTAATTATCCTTTTATTTTTGGCAGCACCTTATCGGCAAAGCGCTTGAGCTGGCTGTAAACCAGATCGTAAGGCAATCCGCCGAAGCTGAAATTCGCCAGCATTTCGTAATCTCCCACCATTTCCTTACGGATATGGTGGTGCTCGATCAACGCCTCGGGCGTGCCAATCATGTTGCCGGAAATGTAATCGCGGTAAGCCTTGTCTGGTCCCCCCGCCTTCTCGGCCATGGCGCCCATATAGGCGTAGGTGGAGTAGGAGGGCAGGGATTTGAAATGATCGCTCATGAATTCATAATGATTTGCCACTGTGGCGAACATGCGGCTGAAATACTTGTCGCAATGCGCGGCCACTTCCTGCTGGCTGTCGAAGCATAGAACAAAATCCGAAATAATGAAGGGAGGTGCTTTGCTGTTGTGAAGCCGCTCGAACGTTGCGCGGTATTGATTGATTTCGGGAATGGCGTTACGCCAGTCGCCTTGAGAGAAGCGCAGCGTTTTCAGCCCGAATTTCGCCGCCACCTCCACCGAGCTTGGCGACATACTCACCATCACCGTGCGGTCCTTGAAACTTTTGAACGGACGCGGCCTTATCTCCGCGCGCGGCTGCTTGTACCACTTGGTGTCAGCCTCAACGATGCCTGTTTCCAAACCTTGCATGATGATCTGCGCCGCCTCGTCGAACATCTCGCGGCTATCGGCCAAATCCACACGGAAAGGTTTGAACTCGCGCCGTGCGGCACCGCGCCCCATGCCGAGAATAAGCCGGCCCCCGGAGAGAATATCGAGCATGATGGCTTGTTCCACTACGCGCAGAGGGTCGTTCCAGGGCAGAATTACCGCCGCGGTGATGAGGTCGATCTTCGACGTTTTTGCTGCCACGTAAGAGAGCATTTGGAATGGGGCCGGGCAGGCGGCATAATCGGTGAAATGATGCTCCACAGGCCCTACCATGTCGAAACCCATCGCTTCGGCCTCGATGGCTAGTTGAGTCTCCTTACGAAAGAACTCTTCGTCCGGTATGCCTTGCAGATTCTGATACCCCAGATGCAACCCAACGCGCATTTTGTGCTTCCCTCTGTTTTTCTTGTTTGTCAGGCGGCAGCCGAAACCGGCTCTTCGCCATTCAGCGTAAAACGGTGCAGCTTGCGGCCGCTTTCCTCGTCAAACGGCAATACACGGTGCATGGTACCTGTGTTGTCCCACATCAGCAGGTCGCCCATGCGCCATTTGTGCCGGTACACGTAACGCGGCTGCGTTGCATGCCACATCAGCCTGGTGAGCAGGTCCCGGCTTTCGGCCGGATGCATGCCCGCCACATGCGAGGCCGAAGTGCTTAGCACCAAAGATTTGCGTCCGGATTTATGGTGCCACACAAGCGGGTGCGCTCGCGCCGGGTAGGTACACCACAAGGCAAATTCTTCGGGCGAGCAATCGGGTTTTGCCGGAAATAATGCGGCCTGCATGGTGTGCACCACCTTCAGCGTATCGAGCCGGAATTTTTCCTCCTGTGGCAGATCTTCATAGGTGGCGTAATTATTTACAAATTCCGTGTCGCCGCCTGTGTTGGCCAGCACGCGTGGTGTAAGCATGGTGGCGAAGGGCGGCACTTCCTCATACGTGCCATCCATGTGCCAGAGCTGGCTGCCGAAGAAGAATTTGGCATATTCAGGATTTTCCTTCTTGTCGAAGGTCACCTTCATCAACCCTTCCTCACCTTCCTTTTTTATGCCTCCCAGGCGTAAATCGCCCATGGTGCGTGCAAAATGCCGCTGCTCGTCATCGGTCAGGTACAAATCACGCATCACCAGCACGCCGCGCTGTACCAGCAGGGCGCGTATATCCAGGGCGTGCGCGCCGCTCAGCAGAGATTCCTTTGAGATTTTTAGTTCAGAGCCGATGCGCGGCTCCAATTCGAGCGATGTGAACGCCATGCTGGTTCCGTCTCTATTTGGGTTACAGTTTTGGGCAGCGCCATGCTTCGCGCCGGTATAAGCTATGTGCCGGCTTTCTTGTTTATTTAGCACCTAATTAGTTTCAATGGCAACGGGCGCTGCGTCAAATGCCTTGCGCGCCAGGTTTGCCTTGTTTTAGTGCCGCAACCTCAAGCATTTTGTCCACCAGCAGGGTCCGGAGCATTTTGTTTTCGCTGTGTTGTGAATCCGCATCCTCCATCCGCGGTATCAAACCATGCAGAAAAAGGTGCACGCAGTAGCGCGCGTGCTGGTCTATGGCCGCCTTATCTGGCACCGCCCCCCAGGCCGTTACTGTGGCCGGGCCACCCACCACCATGTGCAGAAAAGCCAGCGCCGCCTCGTTGCTGGCCGCCTCTTGCAAGCCCAGCCTCCGGCGCAGCAAGTCTGCCAGGTATGCAAGTGTGGGCGCTGTGCCTTTTTCATTGGTGTAGGCTCCAATTTCTGGCATTCTACCCGACTCGGCGTTGGTAATCCTGAGCAGCCGTAATCCCGCGGGGCTCATGATGTTGGTGAGCAGAATTTGCCCCACGCACAATAAGGTGGTTTCCAGATCCTTCATTTCCACCGCGCGTAGCCGTTCCACGGGTACAATCCATTCATTGATGGCGCGTTCAAGCGCGGCCTTGAACAAGGCGGTTTTGTCTTCGTAACGCATATAAACGGTGCGTTTAGCCATTCCCGCGGCGGCGGTTATGGCATCCATGCTGGTGCGTTCAAAGCCCATTTCCAGAAACAGATCGAGCGCCTTGTCGAGCAGTTCCTCATTGCTCAGGCTTGGCCTGCCGGGCCGCCGCGCGGCTGTAGTGGTTTCGTCACCAAAGTGGTCCACAAAAACTCCCGGGCATATATTTAATCTGTTTTAGGTGCTAAATTGTGGGGCGTCAACCAGGGCTTGCCGTCACCCCGGCCGGGCCATTACAAAAGATTATCGCAAAGTCAGGAAACGGGAAAGAAAATGGTGGAATTCTGGCGTGCCGGTGGTTCCGTCTCCGGCGGTTCGGCGGCCCAGGTGCAAGCGCAGGCGCAGGAACTGGAGGCCGAGGGCTGGGACGGACAGATGTTCATGGATAGCCAGTCTTTATCCGCGGATCCGTTCGTGCTGATGGGCGCCTGGGCCGTGGCGGCCAAAAATATCAAACTTTGCACCGGCGTTACCAACCCGGCCACGCGGCATCTGGCCGTGCTGGCCGCTAATATTGCCAGCGTGCAGTCTCTTTCTGGCGGCCGCGCCGTGCTGGGGATCGGGCGCGGTGATTCCGCGCTGGCTTATCTCGGCCATGCGCCAGTTACACTGCCGGCCTTCCGTAGGGCCTTGGTTACGTTGCAAACCCTGCTGTCTGGCCAAGAGGCCGAATTTGGCACGCGGCCGCTATTCGCCGAAGCCGCATCGGTGGAAAGCCTTGCCCTGGGCGCGCGCCCGGCCGCCATGCGGCTGAAATGGCTGCCCGCAGGTCTGCCTAAAGTCCCGCTGGATGTTGCCGCCACGGGGCCGAAGGTGATCGAGATGGCGGCGCAAATTGCCGAGCGCGTCACCTTCAGCGTTGGCGCCATGAAGGAGCGGCTGGCATGGGCGCTGGATTTGGCAAACAGGGCAGGAGGCGGGCGGCGCATTTCGTTTGGTGCGCAAATCATCGTCGTTTGCCACCCGGATATTGAGGCCGTGCGCGCAGCGGCCACCAGCTTTGTTGCTCCTCTGGCACGCTTTCAGGTTATCCAGGGGCAGGCCGCAGGCCCGCAATCGGAAAGTGATGCGGCTAATTTCGCCGCTATTCGCGGTGCCTACGACATGACAAAGCATGACCATGTTATTGCCCATGACAAGCTGAAGGGGGCAGAACTCGATTGGGATTTCGTGCGGCACTTCGCCATTATCGGGCCGCCGGAGCATTGCATCGAGCGGTTATTGGAGCTCGCGGCCATGGGGATCGAGCGTTTCGTCGTCGTTGGCCCGGGTTTTCACCCCGAGGCCGGGCAGGGCGGGCGCAGCTTGTTCGCCACTGCGGTAATGCCCGCGGTGCGGGCGCGACTGTGTGGCCGGAACTCATAACTCCGTCGTGTGTTCATAAGCACCTGGCATTGCCGTTGCCGCAGGCCCGCGCCTAACCTGCCGGGTAAGTAAAACGCGAGCGGGATGGAATGGACCAGGTTGACAGCTTACTGGCGCGAGCGCGCGGGCAGACAGGGCTGATTGAGTTCGGCGATGACGGGTTCATGGAGGGACTCCGCATATTTGTGCGGGCTCTGGACGCAGAAGCACGGCTGAACGAGATGGGCCGTGCCGCGAATGACGCGCAGATTATAATGCTGCTGAGTAACAGGCTGCAGGTTGAGGATTGGTACAGGCGCCACCCGGAAATAGATGAACAGCAGATAGCGGCACCGCTTATCGGGCTGGGGCTGCCGCGTACCGGCTCCACCGCGCTGGGCATTTTGCTGGGAGAAGACCCCTCTGCGCGAAGTTTGCGCAATTGGGAGGCGGTTTGGCCCTGTCCGCCACCCCAGGCCGCCACATATAACAGCGACCCGCGGATTGCGCTTATGGAGCAATCGATGGACCGCCGCGCCAAGCTTTTTCCGCGTATGAAGGCGATGTTGCCAAGCACCGCCACGTCGCCGACTGAATGCCAGACCATTATGGCGCTGGATTTCAAATCTCAACTTCTGCACGCTTTTGTGCATGTGCCCAGCTATGTGGAGTGGCTGAACCATAAGGCCAGCCTGGTGCCCACCTATGGTTACGTTAAACGTGTGCTGAAGCTGTTGCAATGGCGCTGCCCGCCTACAAATTGGCGCTTGAAGAATCCATCGCATATCATGTTCATCGATGCGCTTAACGAGGTATTTCCGGACGCGCGCTTTGTGATGACGCATCGGGATATTGGTGCCGTCGCTCCCTCGGTGGCGGATTTGTATTACGAATTGCGCAAGGCTTACAGCGGCGCGGTGGATATGATCGCACTGGGCGATGAGATCAAAACATTCCTTGAACTCGGCATGCGCCGCATGATCGCTTTCCGGGATAGCGGCCATGAACATCGGTTTTTTGATATTTACTTCGCGCCGTTCCAGAAAGATCCATTTCCCAGCCTTGAAGCCCTCTATGCCTGGATGGGCGAAACACTCTCAGATGTGGCGCGTGAGAACATGAAGCGCTGGTGGTATGAAACACCGCCGGAAGACCGCAGCTATGAGCGGACCAGCCCAGATAAATTCGGGCTGGATCCCGCCAAGCTGCGCGCGCGGTTTGGGTTTTATACCAGCCGTTTTGCGCCTGCGCGGGCAGCCTGATGAGTGAAGACGTAACACGCACCTCGCTTTGCCGCGACGATATATTGCTCTCCGGCAAAGTGGCCCTCATTACTGGCGGTGGCGCGGGTATTGGCCGGGGCATTGCCATTGGGTTTGCCGAATTTGGAGCCGATGTGGCGATTCTCGATGCCGATGCGGATGCCGCCAGTACAGTCGCGGATTTGGTTCGTGCCAAGGGCCGGAAAGCGCTCGCGATTTTGGCTGATGTTACCAACCGCGCCGCCGTGCGTGGCGCGGTTGCGCAGATTATCCGTGAGCTCGGGCGCCTGGATATTCTCGTCAACAATGCTGGTGGTACGCGCCCTTTGCCATTGCTCGACATGGTGGATAAGCAGCTGGATAAACGCATAGACCTTAACCTCACCAGCCTTTTTGTAACCACTCAGGCGGCAGCAAAGGCGATGGTAATGGCAGGGCAAGGTGGCGCCATTATCAATATTGCCAGCATCGAAGGATTGAGGGCCGCGCCTTATCATGCGGTTTATGCCGCATGCAAGGCCGGCATGGTCAATTTCACCCGCACCGCGGCGCTGGAATTGGGGGGGCATGGCATTCGCGTAAACTGTATCGCGCCGGACGTGGTTTTTACCGAGGCAATGGCCCGTAATTCGCCATTCGCCCGCGCGCCGGAATTCAAAAAAGCCCATGCGCGCTACTTCCCGCTGGGCCGTGCGGGTAATTTTGATGATTGCGCTGGCGCCGCCGTGTTTCTCGCCTCTCCCATGGCATCTTACATCACTGGCACCACAATCAATGTGGATGGCGGCACTTTCGCTGCCAGCGGCTGGACGCGGGATAAGGATGATCATTGGCGCCTGTTCACGCGCAACCCCGAGGCCTGAGCCTGGCGCCGCAATTCTGAAAGGATACTGTAATGAAATTCAACATCCCCTTACCCTTCGACCAGATTGAACCGGTGGATGAATTTACCACCATGGAGGCGGTGCGCGCAGTTGGCGCGGCGGTGGAGAAAGCGGGTTTCAATGCCGGGCTCGTCACGGACCATCCTTGCCCCACGGGCCGCTGGCTGGATGCAGGCGGGCATTACGCGCAGGGGCCGTTTGTGATGCTCGCGCTGTTGGCGGCCCATACCACCAGGCTACGGCTGCAAACGGGTATTCTTGTTTTGCCGTATCGCAACCCCTTCACGGTTGCCAGAGATGTTGCCACACTCGACAAATTTTCCAATGGGCGTGTCACGGTCAGTGTCGGCGCTGGTTATCTCAAAGGCGAATACCGTGCCATGGGCGTGGATTTTGAGCAGCGCAACGAGCTGATGGATGAATATATGCGCGCGCTGAGGGGCTCTCTCACAGGCGAGGAATTCACCTTCGAGGGCACGGGCTATACGGCGTTTGGCAACCGCATTCAGCCAGGCCCAGTGCAATCTCCGGTGCCGCTTTACGTTGGCGGCAATGCGCGCCGTGCCGTGCGCCGTGCCGTAGAGCTTGGTGATGGCTGGAATCCGTTTTTTACCTCGGGCGGTATAGATACCCGCACCACCCGCACGGCCTCGATGACGGGTGCGGATGATTTGCGGGATGGCATTGCATATATGAGGGAATATTGTGAAAAGATTGGCCGCGCAATATTTCCGGATGTGGTGCTGGGCAGCATTTTCGCACCAGGGGAAGAACGTTCATTGCAAAAAACCTTCGACTATATTGGTGCCTATGATGAACTTGGCGTTACCGCCGTGGGCGCGCACATTCCTGGCCGTACGCGTGCCGAATGGTGTGAGAATGTGCAGCGTTTTGGCGAGGAGGTTATTGCAAAATGCAAATAAGGGAGGCGCAATTGGGCCTAACAATTGAACAGATGACAAATGGGCTGACTCTGGAGCATGATTTCGTGTTTCCTTCATGCCCGCAAAACCCGGAAATGCGTGAAAGCACATCGGTTTGGTTGTATGATGAAAATGGCGAATTCGCTTTTCCTCGTGTGGGCATAGAGGCTGAGGCGCATGCATGGGATAACCGCCGCGTGCAGGGTAACTTTGCCTTCAAAAATGGCCGCATTCTCCATGGCCATTGCATGGGAAAAGCCCATTCACCGTTCGACGCGCAGGGCCGCCCCGCCATTCTTGGCGCGGGGCCTGCTTCGTTTCAGTGCATCGAGCCATTCTTCAAATGGCGCATGGCTTACGATGGCGATGCGGCCGATGGCACGGTTGATGAGCAGATTGCGTGTAAGCTAAGCCCGGATAAGCGCGCCCGTGTGAAGTATGATGTTGAACTGACCATGGTTACACCGGCTTGGGTGCAGGACAACACGCCGGAAGCCGTGGCGAAAATGTCGGGGGCAGATGCAATAGAGGCAGCCAATATGGGCATAGGCTGGCGCTATGAGCATCTCTTCCGCGCTGTGGGCTGGTTTGAGGTGGATGGCGAGAGGCGAGCCTTCAAAGGCACAGGCTTGCACGTAAAGCGTCAGAGTGTGCGCCCGCTTGCTGGTTTCCGTGGCCATTGCTGGCAATCAGCCGTGTTCCCCGATGGCCGTGCCTTTGGCTATATTACCTATCCTCCACGCGAGAATGGGGTGGCCTATAACGAAGGCTATATTTTCCAAGATGGAAAAATGTATCCTGCCAAGGCCGTAAAAATTCCTTGGCTGCGCCGCATTATGGGGGCGGGAGATGATGTTTCGGTGGAGTTGGAATCCGCACTTGGCATTACCCGCATTGAAGCGGTCTCCGCATTCAACACATTCCGAATCGGTAACCCCGACCTGCAAGGGCTCAACCTCAACCAGGGCGGCGCGCGCTTTATGTGGGATGGCCAGACTGCTTATGGCATGATGGAGCGTTCATCACCCTCAAGCCTTACGGTAATCTCCCCTGGGAATGAGGGAATTGATATGTTGCCCAAGATTGACCGCACCTGAATTTCGGAACTCCGTAAAACACTGTTTTTGGCCGGCTGGTTATTGTTGTCACCTCACTGAGGTGAGCCCAAGGCTCGTCATGCTATTGGCGCGAGAGGGAATGCGGCGCTGTAAAATCGTCGCATTCCCTTGAATGATTGCGTTTGTTATTGACAACCGTGCACAGGTAATAATTAGAACGGAATTTCATCGTCCAGATCATTGCCCGGCCGTGTATCCCACCCGCCGGCGGCGCGTGCCGGGGCCGCGGTGCGCGCGGGCGCGGCGGACGCGCGGGGGACAAAATCCTCCCCGCCGCCCATGCCGCCGCCGCCGGCTTTATCCAGCAGTACCAGCTCGCCGCCAAAGCGGCCCAGTAATATCTCGGTGGTATAGCGTTCCTGCCCGCCCTGATCGGTCCATTTGCGCGTCTGCAATTTGCCTTCCAGATACACTTTAGAGCCCTTGCGCAAATATTTCTCGGCCACCTCGCCCAGCCGGTCATTCATGATGACCACGCGGTGCCATTCAGTCTGCTCCTTGCGCTCACCGCTCACCTTATCGTTCCAGCTATCCGAGGTAGCGACGGTGAGATTCACGATTTTCATACCCGATTGGGCGTTGCGGACTTCGGGGTCTTTGCCCAGATTGCCCACCAGGATTACCTTGTTCACACTACCTGCCATTTCAGGCTCCTTGTCTTGGGATACTCGTTGTCTTGGGATACTCGTTGTCTAGGGATACTCGTTGTCTTGGGATACTCATTATGTCCAGAAGGCGGTTTTTTGCCCGAATACGCCCCAAAGGCAATTACTGTTTTATTGGGTAAAAATTTTTCAGCACCCAAAAGCTGCCCGCTTATACCTGTGTAGCGGCCGCCGGCTTTTTCCTGAGCGGCATGTTCCAAAAATCCTTGCATCCGACTCGCCGTTGAACATTGTTTTACTACGCATGAACCAAACCGGTATATGCGATTAAAGAGGGTAAAAACCCGATATTGCGCGGATTAGGCCTTTGGCGCAAGTCGCCTTAACCCGCAAGTTGCGGAAAAGCTAAATTTTTCAACCTTTGGTAGAGGTCGCGCAACCATTCCCTGTTGCCCCAATTCCGTGCCTGTTGCGCCAGCCACCGCGCATGGCGGGCACTGCCTGGCCTGGAAGCTGGGAAACGGACGCCCGGGTAAGGCATGGCGCGTACAAACCGGCGCGCATGGGTACTAAAAGCTGCAAAACCGTAATGTGCTACCAGCTATAATGGTGCTTTTTCGAATTAAAAATATCCGCGTCTAACACGTAGTTTGTTGAAAATCTTACCTCCGGAAAATTGGGGCATGGATATTGCCCGATTAAACGAAGCTCGGCCGGATATTTAATAATCAGTAATGGTTCCGTGGGTCGATTGAACTCGCGAACCGGATTGCCACCTCTAGGGTGCCTTTATGAGTGAGGCTTGGTGTTTGCATTATTCGTGAGGAATATCGATACATGTCGCTAACGGTCAATGTTGTGGGGGGAACATTCAACACCCAGCCAGAAACGATTACCCCGGGCAGTTTTGCCATTGGCCTGAACGTCAGCGGAATGGAATATGGCGGTGCCGGGGCTGTCGCCAACTACAATTATGTCGTTCCAACGCTCAGCGAGCTGCAATATTATCACTCCCAGGGGCAAAATCTCATCCGTTTGCCAATTTCCTGGACGACCTTGCAGCCCGCTCTCAACGGACCACTGGATGCGCCGTATCTTACGAATATCGAAAATGTCGTCAGTAACGCTGCATCACTTGGCATGAAGGTGATTATCGACCTGCATGATTACGGTGCCTATAATGGCAACGATATTGGCGGCGGGGCGGTTACAGATGCCGATTTTGCTGGTTTCTGGAAACAATTAGCCGGTGCGTTAGCTGGCAAGCCCGGTGTTGGCGGCTACGATTTGATGAATGAGCCGAACAATATGCCCAGCGCCACGGCATGGACAAGTGCTGCCCAGGCCGCCATTACGGCAATACGGACCGTCGATATGTCCACGCCGATTTATGTCGAGGGCAATCACTGGGCCAATTCCTATGATTGGAGTCAGGTTAATCCAGGCTTTACGACGCTGTATGATCCAGCGAATAATCTGATTTTCGAAGCGCATGTTTATCTCGACAGCAATGATAGCGGCACGAATTTCGATTGGGCGCAGCAGGCAAGCCTGGGTGTAACAACGGATACAGGTGTGCAGCGCCTGCAGAATTTTGTTACCTGGCTGCAGCAGAATCATCTGAAGGGAATGGTCGGCGAGGTTGGTGTTGGCAACAATAATTCAGATTGGCTCACGGCCCTCGACAACACGCTGGCCTATGCGAAAGCAAATAATCTCGAAACAACCTACTGGGCAGCCGGGCCATGGTGGGGCAGCTACCCAATGTCTGTGGAACCGCAAGGCGGTGTAAGTGCGCCGCAGATGGCGGTGCTTGATAAATATAGCGGCAATTACCCCACAGTTTCCACCGCCACGCTAACAGGCACAGCCGCTGCCGGGTCGGCTGTTTATTTGAGCGAGAATGATGTGCTTCTGGCCACAACAACGGCAAATTCCGCGGGTGATTGGTCTTACACGCTAACGGGTTTGCGTAATGGTGTTCATGTCATCGTCGCGGGCAACACACCGCCAGGCGTAGATGGAACCATAAGCGCGACAGTGTTCAACCTGGCTTCTGGCCAGCAGCAGGATCCTCTCTGCTTTACGCCCGGCACACGGATTCTCACTCCGCTGGGAGAAATGGCGGTTGAAAAGCTGAAGATTGGCGATAAAGTCAGAACGCTGCACGGCGGAGACCATAAGATTAAATGGATCGGGCGCAGTGATTATGCAGGTCATTTCATCAAAGGCCATGTATTGAGGTTGCCTGTATGCATCGCTAGAGATGCGATTGCCGATGGCGTTCCGGCGCGTGATCTCACAGTCTCTCCCGGGCATGGACTCTATATCGACGGCGTGCTGGTGCCTGCGTGGCGGCTTGTTAATGGCGCAACAATAACCCAGGCGCAGAGCGTGGAGTCCGTAACCTATATTCACCTGGAGCTGGAGGAACACGAAATTCTGTTGTCTGAAGGTTGCCCCACCGAGAGTTTCCTGGATATTGGCAACCGCCACCAGTTTCATAATGCGCCGCAATTATCCGGTGTGGCGGAGCACACATATCCATGTGTACCCCGCGCGGAGGAAGGGTTTTTGCTGCAAGCCATTCAGCACCGGTTGATGTGCCGGGCCGGACTCGCCATAGCGCGGGAGTTTGCGGGGCCGTTGCGGGGGTATGTTGATGCCGCGGGGCCGGATTGGGTGCAGGGCTGGGCGCAGTGCAGCAAGGCCCCGGATACACCCGTCAGCGTGGATGTAATTGTGGGCGGCCGCCGCGTTATGCGCTTGCTGGCAAATGCTTACCGTGCCGATTTGCGTGAGGCGGGCTTGGGGAGCGGCTGTTGCGCATTCTCGGCCCGGCTGCCAGAGGGTGTTTCCGGCAGGGTGGAGGTACGGCGCTCCATTGACCAGGCATTATTGCCGGAAACGCCGAGACTGCTTGCGCTGGCTGGGTAGTTTACGCCCCTGGCCAGGCCCGTCTGGTTGGTGGCTGTGCCGGGAAAATGGCGTGGCGCGCGCCGTGCCGTTACAGCCCAACCTTGGGGCTCGTGGAATTTTTGATGAATCAATTTTTAATTGCAAAAATGGCGTAAGGTATCAGTCAAAAAATAACCGGCGTTAAGCATTTGCTTTATGCCGCAACACCCCATATCCTGGCGGAACATTGCAGGAACATTTGAGGCGGATATGGCGGAACAGAAGGGCGCGGGGTTCATCACCGTTCGCGGCGCGCGTGAGCATAATCTCAAAAACATCGATATCCAGATTCCCCGCGAACAGCTAACCGTCATCACCGGCCTTTCCGGCTCCGGCAAATCCTCTCTGGCGTTCGATACCATATACGCCGAAGGCCAGCGCCGCTATGTGGAATCGCTCTCGGCCTATGCCCGCCAATTTCTGGAACTGATGGGCAAGCCCGATGTGGATTCCATCGAAGGCCTCTCACCCGCCATCTCTATCGAACAAAAAACCACCAGCAAAAACCCGCGCTCTACCGTGGGCACGGTAACCGAAATCCACGACTATATGCGCTTGCTCTGGGCACGCGCCGGGGTGCCCTACTCACCAGCCACTGGCCTGCCCATAGAGGCGCAGACGGTGAGCCAGATGGTAGACCGGGTGGCCGCGATGAAGGAAGGCACGCGCCTATTGCTGCTCGCCCCCGTTATTCGCGACCGCAAGGGCGAGTATAAGAAAGAGCTTTCCGAGTTGCAGCGCAAAGGCTTCACGCGCGTGAAAGTAGACGGCAAACTTTACGAGATTGCCGATGTGCCGGCACTGAACAAGAAGCTGAAGCACGACATAGAAGTGGTGGTGGACCGCGTGGTGGTTAAACCAGGCATCGAGCAGCGCCTGGCGGATTCGTTTGAAGCGGCGCTACATCTCACCGAAGGCATCGTCTATGCCGAAGACGCAGATTCCACCGAGCGCACGGTGTTCTCTTCGCGCTTTGCGTGTCCGGTTTCTGGCTTCACCATCGAGGAAATCGAGCCGCGCCTGTTTTCCTTCAACTCGCCGCACGGCGCCTGCCCGGTATGCGATGGCCTAGGCCATGAAATCTTTTTCGATCCGCATCTGGTGGTGCCGGATGAGCAGCGTGCCCTGGACAATAACGCCATCGCCCCCTGGTCTGGCACCATGTCGCCCTTCTACGATCAAACCTTGGCGAGCCTCGCCAAACATTTGAAAATAAAAATGATGACCCCTTGGGAAAAACTCCCCGAGGCGGCGCGCACCGCCATTTTGTACGGCACGAAGGAAGAGGTCACCATGACCTACAAGGATTCCTCCCGCGCCTATAGCGTTACCAAGCCGTTTGAAGGCGTCATCAAAAACCTCGAACGCCGCTATAAGGAAACCGATTCTGTTTGGACCCGCGAGGAGCTTTCCCGCTACCATGCAGAGCGCCCCTGCGGCGCCTGCCATGGTGCGCGTTTGAAGCCCGAAGCGCTGGCCGTGAAGGTCGCGGGCCGTAACCTTGCCGAGGTCGCTGAGCTGTCCATCGACAAGGCAAAGGAATGGTTCGATGGCGTGGCGGCAACACTTACCCCGCAACGTTTGGAAATTGCCCGCCGTATTCTGCGCGAAATTCACGACCGTTTGCAATTCCTGCTCGATGTCGGCCTCAACTACCTCACCCTGGCGCGCGGCTCCGCCACGCTTTCGGGCGGCGAGAGCCAGCGCATCCGCCTGGCCAGCCAAATCGGCTCCGGCCTTACCGGCGTTTTGTACGTGCTGGACGAACCCTCCATCGGCCTGCACCAGCGCGATAATGAACGCCTGCTTGGCACGCTCAACCGCCTTAAAAACCTGGGCAACACGGTGCTGGTGGTGGAGCACGATGAAGACGCGATACGCGCCGCAGATCATCTCATCGATATGGGGCCGGGTGCCGGTATTCATGGCGGGCATGTGGTCGCCCAGGGCACGCCCGCGCAGGTAGCCGCAACGCAAGGCTCCATCACGGGCGATTACCTTTCCGGCCGCCGCGCCATCGCCACCCCCGCGCGGCGCGCCATTCAGCCAGGCCGTATTCTCAAGCTCGTAGGCGCCGCAGGCAACAACCTCAAAAACGTCACGGCGGAATTTCCGCTTGGTCTGTTCACTTGCATTACCGGCGTTTCCGGCGGCGGCAAATCCACCCTTATTGTGGAAACACTCTACAAAGCCATCTCCCGCCGCCTTATGGGCTCGGGTGAAGTACCAGCGCCGTTCGAGAAAATCGAAGGCCTGGAGCTGCTGGACAAGATCATCGACATCGACCAATCCCCCATCGGCCGCACCCCGCGTTCCAACCCCGCAACATATACGGACCTGTTCGCCCCCATCCGCGACTGGTTCGCCGAAATGCCGGAAGCCCGCGCGCGCGGCTACAAGCCCGGCCGCTTCTCGTTCAACGTTAAAGGCGGGCGCTGCGAGGCCTGCCAGGGCGACGGCGTGCTGAAGATCGAGATGCACTTCCTGCCCGATGTGTTCGTCACCTGTGACACCTGCAAAGGCAAACGCTATAACCGCGAGACTCTGGAGGTGAAATTCCGCGGCAAATCCATCGCCGATGTGCTGGATATGTCGGTGGATGAAGCCCAGATCTTCTTCGCGGCGGTTCCCAAAATCCACGACCGCCTGGCGCTGCTCGCCCGTGTGGGCCTTGGCTACATAAAGCTGGGCCAGCAAGCCACCACGCTTTCAGGCGGCGAGGCCCAGCGCATAAAACTGGCCAAGGAACTCGCTCGCCGCGCCACCGGCCGCACGCTTTATATTCTCGATGAACCCACAACCGGCCTGCATTTCGAGGATATACGCAAACTCCTGGAAGTCCTGCACGCGCTGGTCGATGCCGGCAACTCCATCATTGTCATCGAGCATAATCTCGAAGTCATCAAAACCGCCGATCATATTATCGACATAGGCCCGGAAGGCGGGGCAGGGGGCGGGCGTATCATCGCCACCGGCACGCCGGAGGATATAGCCGCCACACCCGCAAGCTATACGGGCCATTTCCTCAAGCCGCTGCTCGCGCCCAAAAAAGCCAGGAAGAAGGCATGATAACGCTGCGCCGGGGCATTGGCACCATCATCGCCCGTTTCCTCACCCAAGAGGTTGAGGTGGAGCCAGCCCTGCCGTTGAACCTCAGCACCCTTACGCAGTTGCTGCACACGGGCGATGTTATTCTCGTGGAAGGGCATTTCCGCATCTCTTCCGTCATAAAATACCTCACCCAATCCACATGGTCCCACGCCGCGCTTTATGTTGGCGGCGGTACGTGCATCGAGGCTGATATTCTCGCAGGCGTGCAGCGCTTCCCGTTAAGCGAGTTGACCCCCTACCGCATCCGCATCTGCCGCCCCATCAGCCTTACGCCGGAGGACACTGAGCGCGTCATCGCCCACGCCGTCTCGCGCCTTGGCGCCAGATACGATTTGCAGCATGTCTTCGACCTCGCGCGTTACCTCGTGCCGCTGCCCATGCCGCGCAGTTGGCGCCGCCGCGCCATCGCGCTAGGCTCGTCGGACCCCACGCGCGCCATCTGCTCCACCCTCATCGCGGAATCCTTCCAGGCGGCGGGCTATCCCATACTGCCCGAAATCCCGCCTTTGCCACATGATATTGCGACAGGGCGTTCCGTTTTGGAAATTTACCACATCCACAATACCGGCCTCTTCACCCCGCGCGATTTCGACCTCTCCCCCTTCTTCCACGTTATCAAGCCAGACATGCCGCGCCCCTTCGACCATCACAATCTCGTCTGGGTTCCATGAGGGCGTGGCTTGCCCTTTGCCTGCTGCTTACCGCTTGCGCCACGCCTACACCGCAGCCTGTGCCGCGCGGCCCTATCGCTATCGCCGTCGCCCAGCGCGGCTGGCATACGGAAATCGGCATTCCCGCCTCATCTCTCACCGGCCCGCTCAGCCATCTTGGCCCCGCCAGCCTGCACCGCGCTTACCTGCTCATCGGCTATGGCGCGCGCAATTTCTTCACCAACCCTAAAGCCGGCGCCGGCACAGCGTTCGAGGCCCTGTTCCCCGGCCCGGCTGCCATAAACCTCGCCGCCTTCAACAATCTGGATGATGCGTCAGACGGCCACATAGTCTGGCTCTACGTCACACAGGAGGACATCAACCAGATGCTTGCCTTCATCTGGTCCTCCATGCCGCATACGGGCGCCGTGCCGAAGTCCATCGTCACCGTCAATAATGCCAGTATGTTCTACACGGCCAAGCCCGATTACGATGCACTCTACAACTGCAACAACTGGGCCGTGGACGCATTGCGCGCCGCCGGCCTGCCCTTCAGCAACGCGGGCGTGCATTTCTCGTCAGACGTTCAGGCGGAAGCCAGGCGCATCGCCAGGGCGCAGCGTTATTCGCATATGCTCCCGGGCTTCACCTCGCCATAAACCTTGGCCGCGCGTTTCAAAAACGCCCCCACCATAACATGCACAGCCTCGCCGAACACCGCCCCTATGGCTTTTTGCAGCACAATATTGCGGAATTCGAAATCGACGAAGAAATCCACCGCACTGCCTTGTTCCTGTGGCGCGAACATCCAGCTATTTTTCAGGTATTTGAAAGGCCCGTTCTCGTACGAAACCAGAATCGAGCACGGCCCATTCTCCCCCTCCGGCGGGTTCAGCGTCACCCGGCTGGTAAAAGTCTCGCGGAATACCTTGAACCCGATCGTGAGGTCCGCCACCATCTCCCGCCCGTCATTCTTGCGCACGCGCGCGCCCACGCACCAGGGCAGAAAGCGCGGATACGCCCCCACATCCGCCACCAAAGCATAGAGCTGCGATGTGCTGAACGGCACAATCCGCTGCTCTACATGCTTGGGCATGGTTCAGGCCGCCAGTTTTTTGGCCCGCGCCGCGCGCAAAGCCGCGAAATCTGCATCGGCATGGTAGCTGGAGCGCGTAAGCGGCGTGGCGGAAACCTGCAGGAAGCCCTTGGCCCGTGCCATGGAGGCCAGTTCCTCGAATTCCTCGGGCGTCACAAACCGGTCCACCGCCGCGTGCTTTACGGAAGGCTGCAAATACTGCCCGATGGTGATGAAATCCACATCGGCAATGCGCAGATCATCCATCACCTGGCCAATCTCCGCCTTGGTTTCGCCCAGGCCCACCATCAGGCCCGATTTGGTGAATATGGACGGGTCCACCTGCTTCACCCGGTCCAGCAGCCGCAGGCTCTGATAATAGCGTGCCCCTGGCCGGATGGTGGGGTAAAGCCGCGGCACGGTTTCCAGATTATGGTTGAACACATCAGGCCTTGCCGCCGCCACATGCTCACCCGCGCCCGGCTTGCGTAAAAAATCCGGCGTCAGAATCTCAATCGTCGTCTGTGGTGCCGCTGCCCGCACGGCCTCTATCACCGCCACAAAATGCGCGGCTCCGCCATCCGCCACATCGTCGCGGTCCACCGAGGTAATCACCACATGCCGCAGCCCCAGCGTGGCCACGGCCTCCGCCACGCGCCGCGGCTCATCTGCATCCAGCGGTGCTGGCACGCCGGTGGAAACGTTGCAGAACGCACAGCCCCGTGTGCAGATCTCACCCATAATCATCATGGTGGCGTGCTTTTGCGACCAGCATTCCCCAATATTCGGGCAGCTCGCCTCCTCGCACACGGTGGAGAGGTTTTTCTCCCGCATCAGCGCCTGCGTCTCACGGTAGGTAGCGCTCGTTGGCGCCTTCACCCGTATCCAGCTTGGCTTGCGCTGGATGGGGTGATCCGGCCGTCCGGCTTTTTCCGGGTGGCGGATACGGTGGTCAATCTCTATGCGGGTGCTGCTCATTGTTTGGCTCTCATGGGCGGTCAGAAATGGATAACCTGGCCATAAGCGTCAAGCACGGATTCATGCATGGCTTCCGAGATGGTTGGGTGCGGGAACACGGTTTCCATCAACTCGGCCTCGGTGGTCTCTAATTGCCGTGCAATTACAAAGCCTTGGATCATCTCCGTGACTTCAGCCCCCACCATATGCGCACCCAGCAGCGCGCCGGTTTTGGCGTCGAATACGGTTTTTATCAACCCTTCCGGCTCGCCCAGCGCAATGGCCTTGCCATTGCCGATAAACGGGAACCGCCCAATACGCACCTCATGCCCGGCCTCCTTGGCCTTGGCCTCGGTCAGCCCCACGCTGGCCACTTGCGGGCGCGCATAGGTGCAGCCGGGTATGTTCCCGGTCTTGAAGGGGTGCGGGTTCTTGCCCGCGATATGCTCCACGCACACCACACCCTCATGGCTGGCCTTATGCGCCAGCCAGGGTGGCCCGGCCACATCGCCAATGGCGTACACGCCAGGTTCACCCGTGCGCCCAAACCCATCCACCACAATATGGGTGCGCTCCACCTTCACTTTGGTACCTTCCAGCCCCAGATTCTCGACATTCCCGACAATCCCGACAGCCGAGATCACCTTCTCCACCTCAAAAACCTGCTCCTTGCCACCGGCCTCAACCGTCACCTTCACAGAGGCAGCGCCCTTCTCGGCCTTCTTCACCGTGGCGGAGGTGAGGATCTTCATCCCCTGCTTCTCGAAGCTCTTGCGCGCCAGCGCGGAAATTTCCGCATCCTCCACGGGCAGAATCCGGTCCAGCATCTCCACCACAATCACCTCCACCCCAAGGTCGCGGTAGAAGCTGGCAAATTCGATGCCAATGGCGCCCGAGCCCATGATGAGCAGCGATTTGGGCAGCGTTTCCGGCACCATCGCCTCGAAATACGAGATGATCTGTTTGCCATCCACTTCCAGCCCCGGAATCTGCCGTGGCCGCGCGCCCGTGGCCAGAATAATATGCGGCGCCTGCAACTGCGCCACGGGCTTGCCGTCCTTGCTCACCTCCAGCCTGCCGCCGCCCGCCAGCTTGCCGTAACCGTCATACACGGCCACCGTGTTCTTCTTCATCAGGTGCCCGATACCGCCGGAAAGCTGCTTTGCCACACCGCGCGAGCGCGCCACGATCTTCTGCAAATCCACCTGAATATTCTCGGCGGAAAACCCGTAATCCGGCAGGTGGTCCAGCATATGCTTCACCTCCGCCGAACGCAGCAGCGCCTTGGTGGGAATGCAGCCCCAGTTCAGGCAAATCCCGCCCAGATGTTTGGCTTCCACCACGGCCACTTTCAGCTTGAGCTGCGCGGCGCGGATGGCGGCCACATATCCGCCCGGTCCGCCGCCGACTATGATCACGTCGAATGTGTCTGCCATGGTTTTGGTCCCTTTTCCGCCGCTATTTTATAAAAAGCAGCGCCAAGCAAATTTTATCCTGTTCTACACCGTCATGCCCGCGCAAGCGGGCATTTTTGGCTGTGCTGCTAAAGCAGCAATCCCAGCGGCTGCTCCAAAATCATCTTCAGCGTGGCCAGAAATTCCGCCCCCAGCGCCCCATCCACAACGCGGTGGTCGCAGGAGAGCGTCGCGCTCATCATCGTGGCGATGGCAAGCTGGTCGTTTTTCACCACGGCGCGCTTCTCTCCTGCGCCCACGGCCAGAATACAGGCCTGCGGCGGGTTGATGATGGCGGAGAATTCCGAAATCCCGAACATCCCCAAATTAGAAATCGAGAACCCGCCACCCTGATACTCTTCAGGCTTCAGCTTGCCCGCCTTCGCCCGCGCGCCAAGGTCTTTCATGCTGTTGGAAATCGCCGCAAGCCCCAGCGTGTCCGCCTTGCAGATAATCGGCGTAATCAGCCCGTCTGGAATCGCCACCGCAATGGAAATATCCACGTCATCATATTGAAGAATCGCCTCGTCGGTCCAGCTTGCATTCACATTCGGATGCCGCCTCAACGCCACCGCGCAGGCTTTAATAATCAAATCATTTACCGAGAGTTTGAACGCTCCAGCACCATCTTTTGGTGCCGTGGCATTCAGCTTGGCGCGCAGTTCCAGCAGGGCATCCAGCTCTATAGTCACGGTCAGATAAAAATGCGGCACGCTCTGTTTCGATTCCAGAAGCCGCTTCGCAATCACCTTTCGCATGGAAGAATTCGGCACCTTCGTATGTGCGCCGAAAATCGCGGGCGGCTGCGCCGCGGGCTTGGGCGCGGGTGCCGCAACAGGGGCGGGGGCGGCAGCCGGTTTCGGCGCTTCGGCCTTCACCCCGTCCAAATCTGCCTTTACAATCCGCCCATTCGGGCCAGAGCCTTTCACGCGCGCCAGATCAATCCCCGCCTGTTTGGCAATACGCTTGGCCAGAGGCGAGGCAAAAATATGCTCCTCCTGGGCAGGTTGCTGTACCGCCGGCGCCACCGGCGCGGCAGCAGCCGCCGGGGCAGGGGCGGGCGCCGCCGCCACGGGGGCTGGCGCAGCCTTGGCGGGGGCGTCCACCTTCTCGCCTTTTTCAGCCGTCAGCACCCCAATCACCGCATTCACCGCCACGCCCTCGGTGCCATCCGGCACCACAATTTTGGCGAGGTAGCCTTCATCCACTGCCTCCACCTCCATGGTGGCCTTGTCGGTCTCAATCTCTGCCAGCACATCGCCGGATTTCACCTCTTCCCCCTCGGTCTTGAGCCAGCGGGCGAGCTTGCCTTCCGTCATGGTGGGCGAGAGGGCGGGCATCAGAATGTTAATGGACATTGTCGCTTCCCCAGGCTCAAAAGAATTTCTTTACCGCCTCCACAACCCATTCGGGCTGCGGCAGCGCCAGTTTTTCCAAATTCGCCGCATAGGGCATGGGCACATCAATCCCGGCCACGCGCGCGGGCGGCGCGTCCAGCCAGTCAAAACAATGTTCCACCACCACCGCGATCATCTCAGCGCCGATACCGGCAAACGGCCAGCCCTCCTCAACGCTCACCACGCGGCTGGTCTTCTTCACACTGGTTGCAATCGTTTCAATATCAAGCGGCCTGATGGTGCGCAGATTAATCACCTCCGCGCTCACCCCGAGCTCCGCCAGCGCATCCGCCGCCTTCATCGCCACATCCACCATGATGGAGAAGGCGATGATCGTCACATCCGTACCCTCACGCTCCACCTTGGCCTTGCCGAGCGGCAGAACGAAATCTTCTGAAACCGGGCACTCGAAGCTGTGCCCGTACAGAATCTCATTTTCCAGGAAGATCACCGGATTCGGGTCGCGTATCGCCGCGCGCAGCAGCCCCTTGGCGTCGGCGGCACTCCATGGCGCCACCACCTTCAACCCTGGGCAATGCGCGTACCAGCTTGCATAGCATTGGCTATGCTGCGCCCCCACGCGCGCCGCTGCCCCATTCGGGCCGCGGAACACAATCTGCGCCCCCATCTGCCCGCCAGACATATACAGCGTTTTGGCGGCGGAATTGATAATCTGGTCAACCGCCTGCATGGCGAAGTTGAAGGTCATGAATTCCACAATCGGCTTTAGCCCGTTCATCGCCGCGCCCACGGCCATGCCGGTAAAGCCATGCTCGGTAATCGGCGTGTCGATCACCCGCTTAGGCCCGAACTCATCCAGCATACCTTGGCTTATTTTATAGGCGCCCTGGTACTGCGCAACTTCCTCGCCCATCAGGAACACATCCCCATCCGCGCGCATTTCCAGCGCCATCGCCTCGCGCAGCGCCTCGCGCACCGTCATGGGCCTGGTCTCACCCCATCCGGCCTCGGGTATTTCCGTAACGGTTTTATGCACCGCCGCTGGCGTTGCTGGCGTTGCTGGCGCGGGCGCTGGGGCGGGGGGGTCTGGCTGGGCCGCCGGCGCATTCTCGCCACCCATGCGCGCAATCACCGTATTCACGGCCACGCCCTCCGTGCCTTCGGGCACTAGAATCTCCTCCAGCTTGCCCTCATCAACCGCCTCCACCTCCATGGTGGCCTTGTCGGTCTCAATCTCGGCAATCACATCGCCAGATTTTATCTCATCCCCCGGCTGCTTCAGCCACTTGGCCAGTTTGCCCTCGGTCATGGTGGGAGAGAGGGCGGGCATCAGAATATCGACCATCAGGATCAGCCCTCCACCAGCACGTCGGTATAAAGTTCACCCGGCTCCGGCTCGGGCGAGCTTTGCGCGAAATCCGCCGCCTCCTGCACGCGGGCCTTCACACCATCATCGATCTTCTTCAATGCGGCCTCATCCATTCCCAGTTCAATCAGCCTGGCCTTGGCGTGGTCCAAACTGTCATGCTCGGCGCGCATTTTCTGCACCTCCTCGCGCGTGCGGTATTTGGCGGGGTCAGACATTGAATGTCCCCTGTACCGGTACGTCTTCATTTCCAGCAGAAACGGCCCCTTGCCGGCGCGGCAATGCGCCACGGCTTCCTCGCCCGCGGCCTTCACCGCCAGCACATCCATCCCATCCACCGCCATGCTCGGCATACCCCAGGGCACGCCGTTCAGCGATAAATCCCGCGAGGCCGAGGCCCGCTCCACGCTTGTGCCCATGGCGTAACGGTTGTTTTCAATAATATAGACCACGGGCAGCTTCATGAGGTTGGAGAGGTTGAAACTCTCATAAACCTGGCCCTGGTTGGCCGCGCCCTCGCCGAAATAAGTCAGCGAAACCCGGTCATTTCCCCTGTACCAATTAGAAAACCCAAGCCCTGTGCCCAGGCTTACCTGCGCGCCCACAATGCCATGCCCTCCAAAAAACCCCTTCTCTTTGGAGAACATGTGCATCGAGCCGCCCTTGCCCTTGGAATAGCCGCCGGAGCGCCCGGTCAGCTCGGCCATCACGCCTTTCGGGTCCATGCCCGCCGCCAGCATGTGCCCATGGTCGCGGTAAGAGGTAATCACCTCGTCCCCGTCTCCGGTACAATGCTGCATCCCCACCACCACGGCCTCCTGCCCGATATAAAGATGGCAGAACCCGGCAATCAGCCCCATGCCGTAAAGCTGCCCGGCTTTTTCCTCAAAGCGGCGGATGAGCAGCATGGTGGAGTAAGCCTTCAGCAACTCGTCACGGTCCATCGAATCGGCGGGCTTGCGGGGTCTGCGAGATTTGTCGGGGGCGGCTGCCATGGCGCGTTGTTCCTGCATGGTTATCGCGCAAACTTTTGCCCAACACGGCGGCTCTTACAAGGGGAATTTGTTAAATCTTATATATATTACAGTGAAGTTTCAAATTAACCAAAAATAAGTTAATTTCCACTTTCTGGCGCCAGCTCAGTTCTGGGCGGCGCAATAAAATTACAAACAGCCCGCGCTGGCAGCATTCATTGTCTACATTGCGGGTAAAAATAAAATGATAATTTGAATTATTGCGCGGCTTTTGGCGTGCTCAGGTCAATGACCAGATCACTCGGATTGGCCAGATTCAGCACGGCGCGGGCCTGCTCATCCAGCATATCGCGGTGGATCGACTGGCTGCTGAGATCGGCAATCTTCGTCTGCCAAGCCGCCTGCTCCGCGGCCACGGCATCATTCCGGGCAATGGCCTGGGCCAGCTCCCGCTTTTGCACGCGCTGCATCTCCAGCCCGCTTTGGCCATGAACCGCGTTCCACCCGAAATAATAGGTGATGGCCAGCAGAAGTATGGGCGGCACGGCGGCACGAAGCTGATTGCGAATGGCGCGAAGCACAAAATTTCCCTTGATTTCACCGAAAATGCCAGACTCACGCTCGATTCTATGTCCACTCGCCTGGGTTTCGCAAGCAGAAATGTTAATACGGTTCTGATTCTAAATAAATTTAATTTTTACCTGTGTAATACCAACGATAAAGGATGACTCATCCTTTATCGTTGGTATCGCGCGTGGGGCTGGCGGGGCGGCCACGCGCCAAGCATAAGCCATATACCAACGGTCATGCTCAATGACCGTTGGTATAAGCCATCTTTCGGCCCTGTTTCGGGCATGGTTTGGCCATGGGGTTGCGTTATAGTGGTTGCTGCAAAGTCTAACGGGAGACCCCGATGCGTATAAAAGCCCTTATTCTCGGCGCCGCCCTGGCGGGCGGCTTGGCGCTCTCCACCGGCCCGGCGTGGGCCGATTGGGGGGGCGACCATGGCGGTGATTGGCACGGCGGCCCAGGCCCAGGCTGGCACGGCGGCCCAGGCCCAGGCTGGCATGGCGGCCCAGGCCCAGGCTGGCATGGCGGCCCAGGCCCAGGCTGGAACGGCCATGGCTGGGAAGGACATCAAGACTATCATGACTGGCATGGCCATGGCTGGTGGGGGGCGGATCATGTCTGGCACTGGTACCCTGGCTGGGGGCCTGGCTATGGCTATATCGGCCCCATGCCTGTCTGGGCGCCGCCGCCGGTTTATTACGCTCCGCCCCCTGCGATTGTCGTGCCGCCGCCCTCCATCGTTATCACTCCTGGCGGTGTCGGCATCACGCCATAAACATCTGCAATCCGGGGGTAACCCTCTGTTTTTGGTGCCGTATCCGGGCGGTGGTGCAATATCCACCGCCCGGGGATAATCCGGCTCTCAATCAATGAAGTAGAGCGCGCTTCAGACCTTCGAACCGCGCGCCAAGCGAGCGCCTCGCAAGCCGTCGCGCTCCAGGCGTTATTTTGAAAGAAATTTCAAGCCGTTATGGCCATTTCACCGCAGGCGGCATGGACATCAAAATCGCCTCGATATTTCCCCCTGTTTTCAGTCCGAACATCGTTCCACGGTCATAAAGCAAGTTGAACTCCACATACCGCCCGCGCCGCACAAGCTGCGCCTCGCGCTCCTCGGCCATATAAGGTTCTGCGAAGCGCCGCCGGGCAATGGGTAGATAAGCAGCGCAGAACGCCTCTCCCACATCGCGCGTAAAGGCAAAATCCGCCGCGGCATTGCCCGTGTCGAGATAATCGTAGAATATCCCGCCCGCCCCGCGCGGCTCGTTTCTATGCGGCAGATAAAAATATTCATCGCACCATTGCTTGAATTTTTCGTAATAGGCGGGGTCATGCCGGTCGCACGCTGCCTTGTAGGCGGCATGAAAATGCGCTGCGTCCTCCGCCGCTTCCGCCGTGCCTGGCTGCAGCGGGGTCAGGTCGCCGCCACCGCCAAACCAGCCCTTGGCCGTCACCAGCATCCGCGTATTCATATGCACAGCGGGCAGTTTTGGGCTGCGCGGATGCGCCACCAGCGATATTCCCGCCGCCCAGAATTCAGCCCCCGCTGCGGTGCCTGGCATACGTGCCGCGAAATCGGGCGAAAATTGCCCCTCCACGACGGAAATATTCACCCCCGCTTTTTCAAATACCTGGCCGTGGATGACTGCGCGCGTACCGCCCCCGCCACCGGGCCTGTCCCAGCTCGTGCGCTCAAACCGGCCGGGATTTGGCCCGGCCAGGTCTTCTATCGCCTCGAATTCGGCGCAGATACGGTCGCGCAGCCGGGTAAACCAGTGTGCAACCTCGGTTTTAAGGGCATGGTGCGGGGCGGAGAAGCTCATACGCGCTCCATACGCAAAACATGCCATTTCATCCACTCTTGAAATTTTCTTCCATTGCCGTCATGGCTGTATCCAGGAGTTTAGCTCCGGGGGAGACGAAATGGCTGAACCAACAGCATCACATGCGCCAGGAGAATCCCGGCGCGATTTCCTGACCATTCTGGCGGCAGCCACCGGCGCTGTGGCGGCAGGTGCCATTCTATGGCCCGTGGTCGACGCCCTGAACCCGGACCAGGCCGCCGAAGGCACAGGGCAACTCATTGTCAACGTGTCCGACATTGCGGAAAACACCGCCAAAACGGTGCAATGGGGCGGGCTGCCGGTCACCATACGCCGGCTCTCCGCGGCTGATATAGCGGCCAACCAGGACGAGCTGGTGGTACCCTCCACCTTGCCCGCCCCGGCCGATTTCGCCAGCCGCGTAAATGCGGGCTACCCGTCCTTCGTGGTGGTGGTGGGGCTGAACACAGCCACGCCCTGCGCGCTGGAGGGCGATTCCCCCAGCGAACCGCGCGGCGATTATAATGGATGGGTCTGCCCCTGCGATGGCAGCCAGTACGACCCTCTGGGCCGCGTGCGCAAAGGCCCGGCCAAGAGGAATCTCGCCATTCCGCGCTACACATTCATCAATCCGTCGCAAATCCGGCTGGGCTGAGGGGGCACGACATGACCGCACAGACCAATCAATCCTGGGCCGCTTCGCGCCTGCCATGCCTGGCCTCGCTTTGCGCCTGCCTTAATGCCAGAACCATGGCCCCCGGCGGCTCCTACTTTGCCGCGTTTCCGTTCCTCATCGCCGTGTTGGCGGCCTTCCTGAGCCTTTCGGGCATCGTGCTGGCGGTTTTCTACAACCCCTGGCATGCATTCGCTTCCGTGCAGTTCATCAACCGCGACGTGAATCAGGGCTGGCTCATCCGCACCTACCATGCCACGGGCACCACACTCATTTTTGCCCTGGCCTATCTGCATCTGTTCCGCTCCATCCTCATCCGCGCCTACCGCGCCCCGGCTGAATTTTCCTGGCTGATGAGCGTGAAGCTGCTGCTGGTGCTGCTGCTCACCGGCTGGCTGGGCTTTGTGCTCACCGGTGGCGCGGCGGGGCATTTATCGCTGGTCAACGCCGCCAATGCCGCGCTCTCGCTGGGCGGGCTGCCGGGGGCTGTGGGCTTGTGGTTCCTGGGCGGCCCGGCGGGCCAAGGCACGCTGGCACGGCTGGAAGTGTTCCACGCCTTGCTTGGCATTTCGCTGCTGCTGGTGGTGTGGGCCTACTTCGCCAGCCGCAAAGCTGCGGCCCAAGTGGAGCCTGCCAAGGCGGTTGCCTTCTATCCTTATTATCTGGCGCAATATTTCGCGGCGCTGGCCGTGCTGGCCTTCATCTTCGTGCTGCTCGGCTTTTACGCGCCGGGTGTAAGCGGGGTTGCGGCCAACCACATCCCGGCGGGCGGGCTGGCTCTACCGCTGGGTGCTGGCGTGCCCTGGTATCTGGCCCCCGCCGCTGGGCTGCTTGGCGTGTTTCCCACCGCCAAGCTGGCCGTGGCCGCCGCCATTGTGGCGGTGGTGCTGCTCTACGCGCTGCCCTGGCTGGACCGCTCGGGGCCTGACGGCGCCAAGGGCAAGGTTTATTGCTTTTTCACCTGGGTGCTGGCGCTCGATGTTCTGGGGCTGGGCCTGGCGGCTGCTGGTGTGCTTCCCTTCTCGCCCGTCCTGGCCGTTTTGTTCACTGGCTGGTTCTTCTTCCATTTTCTGGTCCTCACCCCGGTGGTGACGGCGATGGAGGCCAAATAATGCGCCGCGTTTTTGCTCTCACCGCCATCCTCACCATTCTTGGCATCGCCAATGCCCATGCCGAGGACACGCTCTCGCCCCTGCATTTCCAAAGCCAGGGGCCGCTCGGCACCATCGACAAAGCCGCAGCCCAGCGCGGGTACGAGGTGTATAAAAGCGTTTGTGCCGGGTGCCATTCGCTGGGCAAGGTGCATTACCGCGACCTGGAAGCCCTGGGCCTGACACCTGCCCAGGCCGCCGGCGAGGCGCTGGCCGCGGGCGGCACGCTCAATTCACCCATTAAAGGTGCCGCGCCGCTCAACATGGGGGGCGCCATCCCGCCCGATCTCTCTTCCATCGCCGCGCAGCGCCCTGGCGGGCCGAATTATATCTATAACTACCTCACCGGCTTTGGCCCCGCCCCGGCTGGTGTCACGCTGCTGCCCGGCCATAACTACAATGCCGCCTTCCCCGGCGGGCAGACAGCCATGCCGGACGTGCTGCACGATGGCGCGGTTACCTATCAGGATGGCGTACAGCCCACCAAGGCGCAGGAAGCGGCGGATGTAGCCGAATTCCTGGCCTGGGCGGCTGACCCCAACCTGGATGCGCGGCACCAGATTGGCTTCCGCGCCATCATCTTCTTCGCATTCCTGACCATCATCGCCGTGGCCTCCAAGCGGAAGGTATGGCGCACACAGGCATAACCCCGCTCGATACGCTGGCAGCGGCGGCGCGGGGCTGTACGCTCTGCGCCGCCGCTCTGCCTTTAGGGCCAAGGCCGGTTTTCCGTGTCTCGCCCACGGCGCGGCTCCTTGTTATCTCGCAAGCGCCGGGCACCAAGGTTCATGCTTCCGGCCTGCCGTTTGACGACGCATCCGGCGACCGGCTCCGCGGCTGGATGGGGATAGGCCGCGCCACCTTCTACGACGCCACGAAAATTGCCTTCCTGCCCATGGGGTTCTGTTACCCTGGCCGGCTGCCCAATGGCGGCGATGCCCCGCCCCGCCCGGAATGCGCGCCGGCCTGGCACGGTAAATTCCTAGCCCTGTTGCCAGCCGCCGAGTTGATCCTGCTGGTGGGTGGCTACGCGCAGCGCCGCTATCTAGGTAAGGGCAGCATGACAGCGCATGTGCAAAGCGGGGCAGGGGAGCGCTTTATGCCTTTGCCGCACCCATCCTGGCGCACCACAGGGTGGGAGACGAAGAACCCCTGGTTCGCGGATAAGGTTCTTCCGCGGCTGAGGGCCGAAATTGCCCGCCTAACCTATCCGTAAATTACCGGGCCTGCCGAATCGCGAGCAAGGGGAGCTTCTACCCGCCCATAATGAAAAACCCCCGGCAGTTGCCTGCCGGGGGTGTTTTGCCAAAGCCTGGGCTTGGGCTTTACTGCAGTACGATTTCCACGCGCCGGTTCTGCGGCTCGCGCACACCCGGGCCGGTGGGCACCAGCAGGTGGGTTTCGCCATAAGCATGGATTTCGATGGCCGATTCAGGCACGCCATCGGCCACGAGCTGCGCGGCGACAGATTTCGCGCGGCGCTCGGACAGGCCCATGTTATACTTCGCGGTGCCCGAGGTGTCGGTGTACCCG
>JAJZFB010000028.1 GCA_021805545.1 Pseudomonadota bacterium
CCTTCACCGCTACTAATACCGCCTCCATCGCCGCCTTCCAGTGCACCCAGCGCGCCGCCTTCGCCGCCGAGCGCGAGGATTGGATGGCCAGGGGACTGCATAGTTTCGAAGAACCCGACCTGCCGCCGCCGCCCGAGGATGCGCTGCCGCAGGGCGCGCGCGCCGTGCTGGCCCCGGTGCCGGGCAGCGTGTGGCAGGTGCTGAAACCCCCCGGCGAGGCCGTGGCGGCGGGGGAGGTGCTGATGATCTTGGAATCGATGAAGATGGAGGTGCGCGTCTGCGCCCCCGCCACCGGGCGCCTTGCCACCCTTGCCGCTGCCCCGGGCCAGACCGTACGCACCGGCCAGCGCTTGGGCGTCATTTTGCTGGAGCAGGACCATGATCCCCGATCTGCTTGAAATCCCCACCATTAGGGCCGCCTATGCCGCCGGCCTTGCCCCCGCCGCGCTCATCGATGCGCTCTACGGTCGCATAGCAGCCTATCCAGATAAGGCCGTATTCATCTCCCTGGTGCCGCGCGAGGCGGCTTTGGCCGCGATTCCAGCGGACACATCCCTGCCGCTCTACGGCATCCCCTTCGTGGTGAAGGATAATATCGACGTGGCGGGCATGCCCACCACCGCTGCCTGCCCGGATTTTGCCTATGTGGCGGTGCAGGATGCCACGGCGGTAGCGCGGTTGCGCGCGGCGGGCGCCATTTTGCTGGGCAAGACGAATCTAGACCAGTTCGCCACCGGGTTGAACGGCACGCGCTCGCCTTACGGCGCGCCACGCTGCGTGTTCAATGCGGATTACATCTCCGGCGGCTCCTCCTCGGGCTCTGCCGTGGCCGTAGCAGCAGGGCTGGCTTCATTTAGCCTGGGCAGCGACACAGCGGGCTCCGGCCGCGTTCCGGCGGCCTGCAACAATATCGTGGGGCTGAAGCCCAGCATCGGGCGGATTTCCGCCGCCGGCATAGTCCCTGCCTGCCAAAGCCTGGACTGCGTCGCCATCTTCGCCAATTCCACCGCCGACGCCATGGAGGTGCTGGCCGTGGCTGAGGGCTATGACGAGACCGATCCCTATTCGCGGCACCCGCAAACGGTGAGCCTGCAAGCTGTTCCGCGCCTGGGCGTATTGGCTCCGGCTGACCGCGATTTCGCTGGGGATGAAGGGGCGGCAGCGCTCTATCAGACAGCTCTAGAGCGGGCAGAGACGCTGGGCTGGAGGCTCGTGGAGATCGATTACGCCCCATTCCGCGCGGTGGCGGCGCTGCTCTATGGAGGTGCGTTTGTGGCGGAGCGCCTGGCTGCACTGCGGGAATTTTACGCCTCACATACGGAAAGCTTCGACCCCGCGGTACGGGCGGTTATCGGTGCGGCTGATGCCTTTTCGGCGGCTGACACCTTTGCCGATCTGCACAAGCTACAGGCCCTGCGCAGCACCGCCATGGCTGGGCTGGGTGATTACGATGCGCTGCTACTGCCTACCGCCCCCACCATCTTCACCGTGGTGCAAATGGCGGCGCAGCCCATCGCGAATAATTCCATTCTGGGCCTGTACACTAATTTTGTGAACCTGCTGGATATGGCGGCCATCGCCTTGCCTGCGGGGTTCCGCGGCAACGGCCTGCCATTCGGCGTCACGCTCATAGGCCCGGCTTTCTCGGAAGCCTCGCTGGCGGGCTACGCTCAAGCTCTCCAAAACGCGCTAGGGACCACGGCCGGTGTGACACGCTTAGCCCCGCGGGCGGTCTATGCCGTACCTGCACCTGATGAGGTAAAGCTGGTGGTGGCCGGGGCACACCTCTCCGGTATGGCGCTAAACCATGAGCTGACCAATTTAGGAGCCCGGCTGGTGGCCACAACCACCTCCGCGCTGGATTACAAGCTTTATGCACTTTCCACCACGCCGCCCAAACCGGGTCTGGCGCATACACCCGGCTTCACCGGGCCGGGCATTGCGGTGGAGGTCTGGGCCTTCAGTCCCGCCGCGTTCGGGCGCTTCGTGGCGGCTCTGCCAGCGCCCATGGGCATTGGCCAGGTGCAGCTTGCCGATGGCTCTGTGCAGCCGGGCTTTTTGTGCGAGGCTTATGCCCTGGCAGGGGCGGCGGACATCACCGCCTATGGCGGCTGGCGCTGCTATCTGGAGCGCATCGAATGAGGCGGTTTTTGATCAGCCAGGATTCTTGTGCCAATGCTTCGCTGTGAATCGGCACCGAAGTGGGACGCCTCCGAAAATCGCTTCAATTGCCTGAAATCCAAACATAAACAAAATTCGAGAGGGGTCCCGATCGGCGCCGATGGGACCCCTGCTAGGCACTAGTTCTTTTATGTATTTCAATGGGTTGCGTTAGCATCGTGAGGAGGCCTACTTCAGTGCCGGTTCACACCCGACTTTCCGAGATGATGACGGAACATGCCGAGGGCGCAGGCAACCCTTTCAGTATAATTAAGTGCTATTCAACTAGGCGTTTTTTGGTCCAATTCTGGTCCAATAGGCCGAACAATTCGACTGAATATGGTGCGATTTGATTATATTGAATTGAATATTGAATACAATTATATCAATTAGTTATTAAACAATTTGTCGTAAAACTTACTTTTGGTTAGATGTAAATTTCGCCCTTTCACGGCGGTAACAGGGGTTCGAATCCCCTTGGGGACGCCATTGATTTCATTAGAAATTTTGATGATTTTGGGTGTCGGGGAGGCGCTCTTACTCACAATTTACTCACTATACGGTGCGGGACAGTGACGGATCTTCCTGACCCAATCGCTTCCAATGACCGGTCATCCAATCACTATTCACGTCTCCAGCCCTGATCGTCCGAGCAAGGAAGCGCGCAACAAGTAAAGCGACCGGGACGGATAGCGCCACCCAGGCCAGT
>JAJZFB010000030.1 GCA_021805545.1 Pseudomonadota bacterium
CCGATCTGCCCCGCATGGCGGCGGCGCATTCTCGGGCAAGGACCCCACCAAGGTAGACCGCTCCGCCGCCTATGTGTGCCGCTATCTGGCCAAGAATGTGGTGGCCGCCGGGCTGGCGGAACGCTGCACGCTGCAGCTCTCCTATGCCATTGGCGTTTCGCAGCCGCTCTCGCTGTATGTGGATTTGCACGGCACGGGCAAGGATGCGGACGAGGCGAAGCTGGAGAGGGCCCTGCGCGAGCTGGTCAATCTATCGCCGCGCGGCATACGCGAGCATCTGCAGCTTAACCGGCCCATTTACGTGCCAACTTCGGCCTTTGGCCATTTCGGCCGCGCGCCGGATGCCGAGCTGGGCACGTTTACGTGGGAGAAAACCGACCTGGTGCCCGCGCTGAAGAGCGCGTTTGGCCGGTAATCAGGGCTTGTGGCGCCTTGGGCAGCCGCCCATGGCGCCGCTGCTTTGGCGCGTAATAAAACCATGAGTGTGAAGCCCCAGCCCGACCGGCTTTATGGCCGCCAGAAAGGCAAAAACCTGCGCCCGCGCCAGCATTGGCTGCTGGATGTGTTTTTGCCGCGCCTGGCCTGGCCGGAAGTGCCTTTTGGCATAACCCCGCGCGAAACCTGGCTGGAAGTAGGCTTTGGCGGCGGCGAACATGCGTTCGAGCTGGCGGGGAAGAGCCCGGATATAGGCTATATAGCGGCGGAAGTGTTCGAGACGGGCATTTGCTCGCTGCTTTCCAAGCTGGCGCCCGAGCATGTGGAAAACCCCGTGCCGCCGCCCAATTTGCGGCTGTTTGCCGAGGATGCGAGGCCGCTGTTGCGCTGTCTGGCGGATGGCGAGCTTTCCAAACTGTTTTTGATGTTCCCCGACCCCTGGCCCAAGGCGCGCCACGCCAAGCGCCGCTTTGTGCACCCCGAGATGGTGGAAGAGGCCGCGCGCGTGTTGCGGCAAGGCGGAGAATGGCGCATCGCCTCGGACGACCCCACCTACCAGGCATGGACGGACGAGGTGCTGGGTGCGCAGGCTTATTTTGCCATTACGCGCCACACCACCCGGCCTGAAGGCTGGCCGCCCACGCGTTACGAGGCCAAAGCCATCGCCGCCGGGCGGGCGCCGGTTTATTGGTTGCTGGTGCGCCGGTAAGCAGCCCCCCGCGCAGCCTGCTCCTGGTTCTCATTTTGGTTGTGGGTTGAGCGCGCGCATGGGGCTGGCGGGGCGGCCGCGCGCCAGGCATAAGCCTTATACCAACGGTCATGCTCAATGACCGTTGGTATAAATCCCGCTCTACGTGATTGATTGAGAGCCGGAGGAATGTGGCAACGTCAATTTTTCTCTTCCTCCTCATCCTCTTCCTCCAGGCTGAATTGCTGCGCCTCTTCGTCATATTCGAAAATCTCGGCGTAGCGGCCCCAGGCAATGACGGCGCGTAATGTCTCCTCGGCATATTCGGGAGACATATGGTCCTCCAGTTCGTCGCGGAAGCGCAATGCCGGGGCGCGGTGGTTGGAGCGCTGGTCGATGACCGAGCGAATGGCATTGACCAGCGGCACGTTGGCGCGCAGCTTGGCGCCGAAAATTTCCTTGCGGTCCTCGGTTTCGGCATCGACGAATTTGCGCCCCATATCGGTGAGGAAGAGGTCGCCTTCCTCCAGCCGGGCGAAGCCGAGCATCTGCAATGTTTCGCCCAGGGGCAGAAGCTCGTCCACCTCGAATTGCAGTGCGGCCGCCAAAGCCGGCAGGTCGGCGCGGCCATGATAAGGCGGGCCGTATAATGTCTCCATGAGGCCGGCCATGAGGTTGGTGCTGACCGGGTGAAGCGGCATGGCGAAGCCCGTGGGTGCCGCTGCCGCCGGAGCTTGCATCGCGGCGGGGGCGCGGCGGGTCATGATGCCGTAAATATCGTCCACCATCTGGCGGAAAGCGGGGTCGAACCGGTTGCGCGGGTGCGGGAAGGGGACTTTAAGCTCGTGCGCCACGCGGCCAGGGTTGGAGGAGAAAACGAGGATGCGGTCCGCCATCAGCACCGCTTCCTCGATATTATGCGTGACGATGAGAATGGATTTAAGCGGCAGCTTCTTTTCCATCCAAAGGTCGATAAGGTCGGTGCGCAGCGTTTCCGCCGTCAGCACGTCCAGTGCCGAGAATGGTTCGTCCATCAGCAGCAAATCGGGGTGCACCACCAGGGCGCGGGCCAGGCCCACGCGCTGGCGCATGCCGCCGGAAAGCTCCTTGGGGTAGGCTGTATCGTACCCGCCCAGGCCGATCAGGTCGATGGCGTCTTCCGAACGCTCCTCGCGCTCGTCTTTTTTCACGCCGATGGCTTCCAGCCCCAGCTCCACATTTTCCTGCACGGTAAGCCAGGGGAATAACGCGAAGGATTGGAACACCATGGCCACCCCCTCCGCCGGGCCTTTCAAATCCTTGCCGCGCCACTTCACCTCGCCCGAGGTGGGCTTAAGCAGGCCGGAGACGATGCGCAGCAGCGTGGATTTGCCAGAGCCGGAACGGCCCAGCAGGGCGACGATCTCGCCCTCGTGCAAGGTAAGATCGACATCATCCAGCACCACAAGGTCGGCGCTGGCCTCTTTATGGTAGGCTTGGCGGCAGTTGCGGATGGAAACCAATGGCTGGTTGTTCTGGTCCATGATGTTACCCCAGCGTGGTGCGGCGGGTGGCGTAGGCATAGAGCGGACGCCACAGCAGCCGGTTGAAAATAATGACGATCCCGGACATCACCACGACACCAAGCACAACACGCGGTGTATTGCCGGTGGCTGTTGCCTGGGCGATGTAGGCGCCAAGCCCGTGTGCTGTGAGCGTGTTATTACCCCAACTCGCCACCTCGGCGACGATAGAGGTATTCCAGGCATTGCCCGAGGCGGTGATGGCGCCCGTGACAAGATAAGGCAGGATGCCCGGGATCATGACCTTCCGCCACCAAAGGAATCCTTTGATCTGGAAATTGGCTACAGCCTCTTTCATGTCTCCCGGAAACGCCGCGGCGCCGGCCACGACGTTGAACAGCACATACCATTGCGTGCCAATGAGCATGAGTGGTGTCAGCCATATATCCGGGTTGAGGTGAAAATGCACGATGAGCAGCACCACGGGCGGAAACAGCAGATTAGCCGGGAAGGCTGCGAGGAATTGGGCCAGGGGCTGGGCAATGCGCGTGGCCTTGGGGCGCAGGCCGATCCATACGCCGATGGGCACCCAGATAAGGGCGGCGACAACCATGAGCACGACAACACGGGTCATGGTGAAAATCCCCATCAGTACGGCCTGGGTAAGGTCGCGCCAATGCAGCGTGGCGGAGATGAAGAGGTAGATTTTCCATGCGGCAAACGCGGCGGCCAGCGCGATGATGGCGAACCAGAGCCCGTCGGCCATGCGTGAGGGCTCGGCGTTCTCATTCACCTGATAACGGGCCGGCAGGGCCAGGCGCAGGCGGGTAAGGGCGCGCAGCCGCTCGCTCAATATATCGCCAATCTCCCGGAACAGCGCGGTGCGGCGCAGAAGTTTTAGCATCCAGGGTTCAGGGCCGGATAACGTGGCCGTGGTCTCGAACCGGAATTTGCCCGACCACGCCACCAGGGGGCGGAATAAAAGCTGGTCGTAAAGGAAGATGACGACCAGCATGGTGCAGATGGCATAGAAAATGGCGGGAAGATTTTCTTGCGCCAGCGCCGTGGCCACGTAGGAGCCAATGCCGGGCAGGGTGAAGTTGGTGTTGCCCACGGTCACGGCCTCGGACGCCACGACGAAGAACCAGCCGCCGGACATTGAGAGCATGGTGTTCCACACCAGACCCGGCATGGCGAAGGGTACATCCAGCCGCCAGAATTTTTGCCATGGGGAAAGGCGGAAACAGCGCGCGGCCTCCTGCAGGTCTTCGGGCAGGGTGGTGAGGGACTGGTAGAAGGAAAACGCCATGTTCCAGGCCTGGCTGGTGAAAATGACGAAAACCGAGGCCAGCTCCGCGCCCATGACCTGGCCGGGAAACAGGCGCAGAAAGAACACGGTGGTAAAGGTGAGGAAGCCGAGGATGGGGACAGATTGCAGAATATCGAGAATGGGGATGAGCACCATGGCCGCGCGGCGCGATTTGGCGGCCAGCGTGGCATAGGTGAAGGTGAAAAGCAGCGAAAATAGCAGCGCCAGAAACATGCGCGCGGTGGAGCGCAGCGCGTAATAAGGCAGCCATGAGGGGTTGAGATGGATGGGCTGGTTCTGCAGCACGGTAAGCGGCGTGGCGATGGTGCCGCGCCCAACCCCAACCAGGGCCAGCAGCAGACCGACGACCAGCAGCAGCGCGGCGCCATCCCAGCGGTTCGGCAAACGGCGCCCGGCCAGGGCAGTGGGGGTGTAGTTACTCATCGCGCCGCCTGGCAATTAAGGGAATGTCTGTAGCCTCCCTTAACCCAGGGGGGGCGGCTTTGTCACCCCGGCCCTGTGTTGCGCTTTTATGATAAGCCCCCTGGCGGGCATTGGGGAATTTCCCGCCCGTCCAGGCTCGCCACCGGGCGGAGCGAGAGGGCGTTGCCGGCATACACGCCCTCGGCATGCAAAAGCTGCGCGGGGGCGAGCGGCATTTCCCGCACATACCCTTGTTCCAGCAGCCGGGCGCGGCGCGTGCCGGGCAGGGCGCCGTCTTGCACCGGCGGGGTGTACCATTGCCCGCCCAGGCAAACAAACAGGTTGGCGGCCGAGGTTTCCGCCACAAAGCCCTGGCGGTTGAGTAGCAGCGCGTCATCCGCGCCCTGCTCCTCGGCCTCGATGCGCGCGCATACGTTGGGCAGGTAGTTCAGGGTTTTCAGCGCGCTGAGGGGCGAGGTTTCATCGCGCCGCAGGCTGGCGGTGATGAGATGCAGCGGCCCGCCCGGCGGCGGCAGGGGGGCTGCGGTAATGAGCATGGTGGGGATGGTCTTGGGCGGCCTGCCCAGCCCGCGCGGGGCGGGGCCGCGCGTAAGGGTAAGGCGCAGCGCCGCCTCCGCCATGTTGCTGGCAGCAAGGTTGTTGGCAGCCAGCAAGGCACGGCAACAGCCCTCCAGCGCGGGCTGGTTGAGGGGTACAGGCAGGCGGAGAAATGCGGCACCTTCCATAAGCCGCGCATAATGGCGCGGGAATTCCAGCACCGCGCCATCCCGCGCCGCCATGGTCTCAAACAGCCCGTCGCCCAGCAGAAAGCCCCGGTCCGTGGGGTCGATACGCGCCTTGTCCACGGGCAGAATCTCGCCGTTGAGCCAGAGATAGGTTTCAGCCATGGCCAAGTGCCAGCAGGGGGAAGATTTTCAGCATGGCTTCCTCATATTCGGCTGGTGCGGATGAATCCCAGGTTATGCCGCCGCCGGCCTGGGCGTAGAGCGTATCCGCCGTGGCGGTGACGGTGCGGATGATGATGGCACTGTCCATGGCGCCGTCAAACCCTATCCAGGCCATGGCGCCGCAATAGGCGCCGCGCGGGCCTGCTTCCAGCTCATCGATAACCTGCATGGCGCGGCGCTTGGGCGCGCCGGTGATGGAGCCGCCAGGCATGGTGGCTTCCAGCAGATCGAACGCATCCAGCCCTGGCTTCAACCGCCCGGTAACGGCGGAGACCAGGTGATGCGCCTGGGCATAGGGTTCAACCGCGAATAATTCCGGTACCTGGATGGAGCCAGTGGCGCAGACCTGGCCGAGATCGTTGCGGAGCAGGTCGGTAATCATCAGGTTTTCCGCACGCTCCTTGGTGTTTTGCGCCAGGGCGGCGGCGTTGGCGGCATCTTGCGCCGGGTTTTCGTGGCGCGGGGCGGTGCCTTTTATGGGGCGGGATTCCATGCGGCCATCCGGGTGTAGGCGCAAAAACCGCTCGGGCGAGGCGCTGGCGAGGCCGAAACTATCCGCCTGGATGCAGGCGGCGAATGGGGCGGGACTTAGGCGCCGCAGGGCCAGATGCAGCGCGGGCAGGGTGGCGCCAGCCAAGCGCGGGGCGGTAAAGCGCAGGGTGAAATTGGCCTGGTACACATCGCCCGCAGCGATATAGGCGCGCAGCCGCTCATGCCTTGTAAGGTAGGTGGCGCGGTCCATCTCTGCTGCCCAGGCAATGGCGGGCAGGGCGGGGGTGGTACTGGGTGCGGCAAGGCGCGCGGTAATATCCGCAAGCTGCGCCTGCGGGCCGAGATAATGCAGCGTGCGCGCCGCATAGTCGAAGCCCAGAAGCGTGGTGTAGAGGCCGAACCAGCCCCCCGGCAGGCCGGGCACGGAAAGAAAGCGCGTTTGCACCCCGGCGGCGGCGCGGGCGGCATCGTACCCCAGCCAGCCAATGGCGCCGCCTTTGAAGGGCAGCGGCCAGTCTGGCAGCACGGCGGGGCGGTGGACTTGCATCCAGCGCCGCAGCGCGGCGTAGGGGGCGCTGCCCAGCGCCAGCGTGGCGTGCGGTTTCAGGCCAATATAGCTGACGGATGAGCGCGGGCCGCCCGGCGCGGCACTATCGAGAAACGCAACGCCCGGCCCGGCCAGTGCCGCGAAAGCGGCCTCTGGCGCCATCCAGGGCAGTTGGGCGGTTATCATCATGCGCCGCCTTTAGGCCCCGGCCCCGTGCCCCGGCAAGGCTGTATACCGTTATTCCTCAGGGCGCGATGGCTTGAGATGCGCTCGCTTTGCGCGCGATACCAACGGCTATAAAGGATGAGTCATCCTTTATAGCCGTTGGTATCAATCGCACTCTACTTCATTGCTGGGGCGCAGTTGTGGCGCTGGCCGCTGGCGTAGCCGGGCCAGGGGCGGGCGTGGCGCTGCCGGGAGCCGGTTCCGTGGCGGTGTTACTGTTGCTTGCGGCTTTTGGGGGTGCGGCCCCGCCGGATGCGGGTGCCGGAGATGCCGTGCCGGGCGTGGCGGTAACCGGGTTTGGCGCCGCCGGGGTTGGGGGGCTACCTGTTACGGCAATGGGTGCCACCTGCAAAGGCGCCACGGTACCAGCGGCGGCTGGCTGGGGCGGGGTAAGGTGAATTTCAGCCGCCGAGAGGCTGTTTGGCGTGGTGGCGGCCTTGCTCGGGCTGGGTGATATTTCAGCGCTCCGCACGATGTAGTCAGGCACAATCCGTGCTTGCTGAGAATCGGCTATAACCAGCACATGCTGGCCGATGGGAAGCGCCGTTTTGCTGGTTTGGGTGACTGAGACCAGCTTGCCGCCGGTTTCCTGGACGATATATTCCCAGCCCTTGGCATCCGCTACGGCTTGCGCGGCTGCCGTGCCGCCAATGCCCCCAACCAGCGTGCCGGCAATTGCGCCCAGGGCGGTGCCCACCGGGCCACCCGCGAGCTGGGCTCCGGCAACACCGCCCGCCGCGCCGCCGCTGGCCGCGCCAACCGTGCCGCTCGCGCTTATCGTCACCTGCCGGACACCGATAATAACCCCGGGCTGTACATTGGCCTCTTCCTGCGCGGCGTTGGAGGCATAGGTGTTGGGGGAATAGCCCTGTGCACATCCAGAAAGGGCGAGGGGGAGAAGCCCAGCGGCCAGGGGTAAGGTTAGTGTCAGGCGGCGCAAGGAGGGATCCGTTTTCTTCAAGGCTGACTGGGACAAAGTATAAGCGTTGCGGCGCGCAGTGTCACGCGGCCCGTTAAGCATGAAAGCGGTTAAGCGTGATGACTTGAGATGCGCCCGCTTTGCGAGCGATTCGAACGTCTGAATCCGGCTCTTATACCAACGGTCATTGAGCATGACCGTTGGTATAATGCCCCGTGCTGCCAAAGCCACCCGCGCCGCGTGCCGTGGCGTCCAGGTCTTCCACCTCTTCCCACACGGCGCGCACCACCGGGGCCAGCACGGCCTGGGCGATGCGCATGCCGCGTATGATGGTAAATGGTTCGGCGGAGGTGTTGAGCATGATGATGCCGATCTCGCCGCGGTAATCCTCGTCAATCGTGCCCGGCGTATTGGCCAGGGTGATGCCGTTTTTAAGCGCCAGGCCCGAGCGCGGGCGGATTTGCAGCTCGTACCCCGGCGGCAGCGCCACGCACAAGCCGGTGGGGATGAGCGCGCGCGTGCCGGGGGCAAGGGTAACGGGTTCGGTGATGGCGGCCAGCACATCGGCCCCGGCGGCGCCCGCCGTGGCGTAGGCAGGCGGCTCCAGCCCGGCCGCATGGGGCAGGCGCTTGATCTTCACACCAATATTCATGCAAAAAATTCCCCGATTTTGTCTGCGAGTTTGCGGGCCAGGGCGGTTTTGCCCATGCGCGCCCAATGCGCCGTGCCCTGGCCTGTTATCAGCAGCACTTCATTCTCATCGCCGCCCATAATGCCGGTGCCGCCTACATTATTGGCCACAATCCAGTCGCAGCCCTTGCGCGCGCGCTTGGCGCTGGCGTGTTCTTCCAGCTTTTCCGTCTCGGCGGCAAAACCAACCACAAGTGCCGGCCGTTGCGCACCTGGTTTTGAAATATCGGCCAGAATATCGGGGTTTTCGGAAAGTTTCAGGGCGGGCGGCTGGCCGGTGCCGTGTTTCTTCAACTTTTGTCCGGCTTCTTCCACATGCCAATCGGCCACGGCGGCGGCGCATATGGCAATATCGGCGGGCAGGGCGGCCTGCACCGCGGCGAACATCTCGCGCGCGGTTTCCACCTTCACAATCTCCATCCCGAACGGGTCTGGCACATTCACGGGGCCGGAGATGAGTGTTACGCGCGCGCCCAAAGCGGCAAGTGCAGCGGCAATGGCATGGCCCTGCTTGCCGGAAGAGCGGTTGGCGAGGTAGCGCACCGGGTCAATCGGCTCATGCGTCGGCCCGCTGGTGACGATGGCGTGCCTGCCCTTCAACGGCCCGTCATTCAATGCGGCCTCGATGGCGGCGAAAATGGCGGGCGGCTCGGCCAGGCGGCCCGGGCCGTATTCGCCGCAGGCCATGGGGCCTTCATCGGGCGGCACCACCAGCACGCCGCGCTGGGCCAGCAGTGCCATATTGGCCCCGGTGGCCGGGTGCTGCCACATGCGCACATTCATGGCGGGTGCTACCAGCACGGGTTTGTCGGTGGCCAGCAGCAGCGTGCTGGCCAGGTCATCGGCCAGCCCGGCGGCCAGCTTGGCGAGGATATTGGCCGTGGCGGGGGCCACCACCACAAGGTCCGCGGCGCGGGAAAGCTCGATATGGCCCATCTCGCTCTCATCGGTCAGCGAGAATAAATCCTGGTACACCTTGGCGCCGGTAAGCGCCTGCAGCGAAAGCGGGGTGACGAATTCCGCCCCGGCCTTGGTGAGCACAGCGGTAACGCCATAGCCCGCCTTGGTGAGCAGCCGCACCAGCTCCAGCGCCTTGTAGGCGGCAATGCCGCCGCTGACGATGAGCAGGATGCGCTTCACAGCCGCCAGCCCGCATGGATGGCCGCGATGCCGCCCGATAGGTTGCGATAGGTTACACGCTCAAACCCGGCATCCTCGAACATCGCCTTCAGCCGCTCCTGGTTGGGGAACATGCGGATGCTCTCGGCCAGGTACTGGTAGCTGGCGGAATCTTTGGCCACGAGCTGGCCCAGGCGCGGCAGGGCCCTGAAGGACCAGGCATCGTAGAGCTTCTCCAGCGCCACGATCTGCAGTTGCGAGAATTCCAGCACGAAGAACCGCCCGCCGGGCTTGAGCAGGCGGTAAGCCTCGCGGATGACGGCATCCTTGCTGGTGCAGTTGCGCAGGCCGAAGGCCATGGAAACGCGGTCGAACGAGCCGCTGGGCAGGGGCAGGGTCTCGGCATCGGCGGGCAGGAACTCAATATCGGCCAGCACGCCCTTGCCGGCGGCGCGCTCCTGGGCAACCTCCAGCATCGATTCGTTGATGTCGGACGCCGTAACCGGCCCGCCGCCGCGCTTGAGCCAGGCGAAGGTGATGTCTCCCGTGCCCGCCGCCAGGTCCAGCAGCCGGTAATGCGGGCGCGGGGCCAGCGCCGAGACGAATTCATGCTTCCAGAGCCGGTGGACGCCCAGCGACATCAAATCATTCATAATGTCGTATTTGGGCGCCACACTGTCGAAAACCTCGCGCACCAGGCTGGCCTTGGCCGCGCGGGGGACGGTGGTGAAGCCGAAATCGGCGGTTTCGGAGGAATTGTTCTGGCTCATGGTCCCTAGTATAGCCTTGTTTTGCCATGCCGGAACTCCCCGAAGTTGAGACTGTAATGCGCGGGCTGGAAAAGCGCCTCGCGGGCCGCCGTATAAAGGCCGCGCGGCTCAACCGGCCCGATATACGCTTCCTCGTGCCGCCGGAACTGCCGCGCCTGCTCACCGGCGCGCGGGTTACGGGCTTCAGGCGGCGGGGCAAGTTCATCCTCATGCGGCTGGATAATGGCTGGTCGCTGCTCATCCATCTGGGTATGTCGGGGCGCATGCTCATCGACGGCGCCACGGCCCCGCATGAGCATTTTGTGCTGGAGACCGAGGATGGCGGGCGCATAGGCTTTGTGGACCCGCGCCGCTTCGGGATTCTGGATTTGGTGCGGACGGAGGAGGAAGACAACCACCGCCTGCTGGCCGCCATGGGGCCGGAGCCGCTGGGCAACGGGTTTTCCGCCCCCGTGCTGGCGGCGGCACTTAAGGGCAAGGCCACGGCGATAAAACTGGCGCTGCTGGACCAGCGCATTGTGGCGGGCATCGGCAATATCTACGCGTCCGAGGCGCTGTTCCGCGCTGGCATCGGCCCCCGCCGCGCGGCGGGGAAGATTTCACGCCCGCGTATCGAGGCTCTGGTGCAGGCCATACGCGATACGCTGAAAGAGGCGATCGCGGCGGGCGGGTCGAGCTTGCGCGATTATGTGCAGCCGGATGGCGAGCTTGGGTATTTCCAGCACGCCTGGAAGGTTTATGGCCGCGCGGGGCAAATGTGCGAGCGCTGCCCGGGGCCGCCGGAATGTGGGGGGATTAAGGCGATAACGCAGAGCGGGCGCAGTACGTTTTATTGCCCGAGGACGCAGAAATAAAAAACGCGGCGCGGGTCACAATCCCGCGCCGCGTCTGGTTTTTTGCCCCCGGCGCACAAGCGCCACGGGGCAAAAATCCTACGCCAGGTCGAAACGGTCCAGGTTCATCACCTTCACCCAGGCATCGACGAAATCCTTCACGAATTTCGCTTCGGCATCGGCGCTGGCGTAAACTTCCGCCACGGCGCGCAGTTGCGCGTTGGAGCCGAAGAGCAGGTCAACGCGCGTGGCCTTCCATTTCGGCGCGCCCGTGGCGCGGTCCAGCCCGTCATACTCGCCCTTTGTGGCGGTTTCCTTCCATACCGTGCCCATATCCAGCAGGTTGGTGAAGAAATTATTGCTGAGCGTGCCGGGGTGTTTGGTGAGCACGCCATGCGGCGCGCCGCCGTAATTCGCGCCCAGGCTGCGCAACCCGCCCAGCAGCACGGTCATTTCCGGCGCGCTCAGCGTAAGCTGCTGCGCCTTGTTCAGCAGCAGTGCTGGGGCATCACCCTCGCTGCCCTTGCGCGCATAGTTGCGGAATCCATCCGCCGCCGGTTCCAGCACGGCGAAGGACGCCACATCCGTCTGCTCCTGCGTGGCATCGGTACGGCCGGGTGAGAAGGGCACATCCACGTTATACGTGCCCTTCTTCGCCGCCGCCTCGATGGCAGCGCCACCAGCCAGCACGATGAGGTCGGCCAGCGAGATTTTAACGCCGCCGCCCTGGCTGGCGTTAAACTCCTTCTGGATGCCTTCCAGCACGCCCAGCACCTTTGCCAGCTCGGCGGGGTGGTTGGCCTCCCAATCCTTCTGCGGGGCCAGGCGGATGCGCGCGCCATTGGCGCCGCCGCGTTTATCGGACCCGCGAAAGCTGGAGGCCGAAGCCCAGGCGGTGGTGACAAGCTGCGCGGTGGAAAGGCCAGAGGCCAGCACCTTCGCCTTCAGCACCGCTATTTCCGCCGGGCCAACCAGCTTGTGCTCCACCGCCGGCACGGGGTCCTGCCAGATAAACTGCCGCTTGGGCACAAGCGGGCCGAGATAACGCGAGACCGGCCCCATATCGCGATGCGTGAGCTTGAACCAGGCACGCGCGAAGGCATCGGCGAATTCTTCCGGCTTTTCCATGAAGCGGCGTGAGATTTTCTCGTAGGCCGGGTCGAAGCGCAGAGAGAGATCGGTGGTGAGCATGGTGGGAACATGCTTCTTGCTGGGG
>JAJZFB010000079.1 GCA_021805545.1 Pseudomonadota bacterium
ATGATCATCCTGCGCTCCGACGGCACGCCGACCTATTTGCATGCGGTGGTGGTGGATGACCATGACATGGATATCACCCATGTCATCCGCGGCGATGACCATTTAACCAACACGTTCCGCCAAATTCAGATTTACGATGCCATGGGCTGGAACAAGCCGCAATTCGCGCATATCCCGCTCATTCATGGCGCGGATGGGGCGAAACTTTCCAAGCGCCACGGTGCCGTATCAATCCTGGAATTCCGCGAGCAGGGATTTTTGCCCGAGGCCTTGTGCAATTACCTGCTGCGCCTGGGCTGGGGGCATGGCGATGCCGAGTTCCTGACACGCGAAGAGCAAATAATGCTGTTTACGCTGGACGGCGTGGGGCGCGCGGCAAGCCGTATGGATTATGCAAAGCTGACGCACCTTAACGGCATGTGGCTGCGCCAGGCTGAGGATAAAAGGCTGATGGAAAACGTGGTGCACCGCCTTGTGGCCTCTGGGCTTACGGTGAGCACGGTGGCGATGGAACGGATTTTGAGCCTGATGCCCGGCCTGAAGGAGCGCGCGAAAACGCTGGACGAATTGGCGGCCTCATCCGCCTTTATGGCGCACGAAATACCGTTACCCCTTGAACCCAAGGCGGCAGCACTACTGAATGAAGATACCAAACCAATGCTGGGCCGCCTGCTGACGGTGCTGGAGGCCACTGATTTTACCGCCCCCGCCCTGGACGCCGCCCTGCGCGCTTTTGCCGAAGCCGAAGGCCGCAAGCTGGGCCAGGTGGCACAGCCTTTGCGCGCCGCGCTAACGGGCAGCACAATGAGCCCCGGGATAGACGCCACACTGGAGACGCTTGGCAAGGATGAGGTGGCGGCGCGGTTAAGGGCGGTGGCGGGGTAAACGCATCCACCCCGCATTAGGGCCGGATGATGTTAGACCGGATGACGTTGTGAGCCGGCCTGAAATCAGGCCGCGGCCTGCGGTATTTTGCCTTCCGCAATGGCTTTGGCGATGGACGTGCCATCCAGCTCCGCGGCTATGGAATCGCGTACGCGGCGCATGACCTTGCGGATTTCGCAGGTCTGTTCGTCATGGCATTCGTCGCAACGGCGGTAGTAATTCACACTTACACAAGCCAGCGGGGCAAGCGGGCCGTCCATAATGCGGACCACTTGGCCAAAGGTTATAAGGTCCGCGGGCTTGGCCAGCGCATAACCGCCGCCGCGCCCGCGGCGTGAACGGACCAGGCCGTTGCGGTTGAGTTCCAGCAGGATTGCCTCGAGGAATTTTTTGGGAAGGTTTTCGCGCTCCGCAATGTCGCTAACGAGAAGGAGATTGCCGCTATTCTCTCTTGCCAGCACCAGCAGTGCTTGCAAAGCGTATTTGCATTTCTGCGACAGCATGTTTCTTTCCTTCACGCAGCCAGAGTCGATATGATTATCTACACCACGCTTATCCGATAGGAAATACAGGCACCATAAGTAACAGAAGCAGATTTTTATTATATATGTATGTCTATTATAGTGATAGGTTTTATGATTAAGCACGGTCTTCAGGAAATCAGGCTTACCCCCACGGCCTCGGCGGCCCTGATGCCGTCCACGCCAGCCGATAATATGCCACCCGCATAACCACAGCCTTCTCCAGCCGGGTACAGGCCGCGTACATTCAGCGAACAGAAATCACGCCCGCGGGTGATGCGCACTGGCGAGGATGTGCGGGTTTCCACCCCTGTTAGCACGGCATCCGCACGGTCGAAGCCAGGGATTATGCGGCCAAAGGCGGGCAGCGCCTCGCGGATGGCGGCAATGGCATAATCGGGCAACGTGGCCGCGAGGTCGGTAAGGTGCACACCAGGGCGGTATGAAGGCAGCACGCCGCCAAAGGCCTTGCTGGGCTGCCCGGCGAGGAAATCGCCCACCAATTGCCCAGGGGCTTTGTAGCCGCCACCGCCCGCCACATAGGCGGCACTCTCCCAGCGGCGCTGGAATTCCACCCCCGCCAGCACATCACCCGGGTAGTCTTCCGGGCCGATGCCCACCACAATGCCAGCATTGGCATTGCGCTCGGCGCGGGAATACTGGCTCATGCCGTTGGTGACCACGCGCTCAGGCTCGGAGGTTGCGGCTACCACTGTGCCGCCGGGGCACATGCAGAAACTGTAAACCGAGCGGCCATTGGCGGCATGGTGCACCAGCTTGTAATCGGCCGCCCCCAATATGGGGTGCCCTGCGGCGGGGCCGAAACGGTAGCTGTCGATCATCGATTGCGGATGCTCGATGCGGAACCCCAAGGAGAACGGCTTGGCCTCCATGAACACACCGCGCTCGTGCAGGCGGTGGAACGTGTCGCGCGCTGAATGGCCAATGGCGAGGATTGCGTGGTTCGTTTCAATATATTCGCCATCGGCCAGCATCAGGCCGTGGAGCTGGCCTTCCCGTATGTCGAAATCGCTGACATGGGCGGAGAAACGGTATTCGCCGCCCAGCTTGACGATTTTCGCGCGGATGGATTCCACCACGGAAACAAGGCGGAACGTGCCAATGTGGGGCTTGGCGATGTAGAGAATCTCTTCCGGCGCCCCGGCCTCGACAAATTCGGTAAGCACCTTGCGGCCCAGATGGCGCGGGTCCTTGATTTGCGAATAGAGCTTGCCGTCTGAAAACGTCCCTGCCCCACCCTCACCGAACTGCACGTTGGAGGTTGGGTCCAGCTCGCCCCGGCGCCACAGGCCCCAAGTGTCTTTGGTACGCTGGCGGACGATTTTGCCGCGCTCCAAAATGAGCGGGCAAAGGCCCATCTCGGCCAGAATAAGCGCGGCAAGCAGCCCGCATGGCCCGGCGCCGATAACCACGGGGCGCCTGGCGGGGCGGGATGACGCGCTGGCGGCGAATTTATACGAAACATCAGGACTTGGCGCCCCTTTTTGCGTGTCCACCGCCAGTGCGGCGTCTATGGTGTAAACCAAGGCTATGGCGTTCTTCTTGCGCGCATCCCAGGCGCGGCGGAACACGTTGAAGGAAATTATGGCGCTTTCCGGCACGCCAAACCCGGCGGCAATCGCCGCGCGGAGGTCAGGTGCGGTATGGTTAAGCGGCAGGCGGAGTTCAGTAAGACGGCGCATTGGCGCCCTGTATCGCCGGATGGTGGCAAGAACAATGGCCGAGGGCGCCGGATACCGCGCAAAGCAGGTGCTTCAGCCAGCACCTTTGGCTTGAAAAAGGTTTTGCTTACGCCCGGGCGGCATAGTGCCGGGCCAGTATTTTTCCATATTCCCGTAAGGGCCGTTCCAGAATCCTGTGGTTAAGCTCCGCCACCACAGCAAGGGCCGCAACAGCGCCAAAGAGATAAGCAACCGCCTGGCGCGGCGTGGGCGTGGCTTGGCCATACCGGCGGAACCAGATTTCATGCATTGCAAAATAAACAGGAATATGAACGAGATATAGGCTGTAGGTGCGCGCGGCCAGTATTTCCATAATGGTGCGAGGCCAGCCGGGGCGCCATAAATAGCCCTCGCCATAAGAGCCGGCCCACACCAGCATGGCGGCGATAATGGCAACCGGCCCCAGAAAAAACGGCACGACAGGGCATTGCGAGCCCGCCAGCGTGACCAGCGCTGCAATACCGCCAGCCAGAACGGCAATGCGGGCCAAACGGCGGCGGGCCAGGAATACGGGCGCGCAATCCTGGTAGGTTGGGTGGAAAGACCAGATGGCCAGCAGCACGCCCGCGGCTACCGCGCCGCTGCGCGTGACTATAGCCAAGGGCGAATACGGCGTGTGCATGAAAAACGCGTAAAGCAGAATGATGCCCATAAGGTAGGGCAGCCTGCGCCGCAGCATAAAGGCCGCGAAGGGCAGCAGCATGTAGAACTGCTCCTCCAGCGAGAGGCTCCACTGCACAAAGGCGGTGCCGGGCGGGGCGCGCATGAACACGGCGGCAAAATGGAAATTGGCGAGATTGAGGATGCCGGCCACCGCCATCTCCCAATTGCCCTTGAAGCCACCATAAACACCAGACCGGTTGAACGTGAGGCAAAGTACCAGGGGCGCGGCCAGCCAAAACCAGGCGGATGGCCACAGGCGCCAGGCGCGGCGGATCCAGAACTCCACGGATGTGCGCATGAATGCGCGGACATCGCGGGTTTCATCCAGCTTCGGCAGCAGCGAACGGGCAATGACAAAGCCGGAAATGGCGAAAAACAGATCCACCCCGGTCCAGGCGCCGCTCTGTTGAATCTGCTTGGCGAGGTGCGAGGGCCAGAATACCAGATTGCCGCTGACATGCTCCAGCAGCACCATGATAACCGCAATTGTGCGGAGAACCTCCAGCTCCCCAATACGGGAGGGGGTGGCACGGGACAGCAAAGCCTCACCGGCAGGCAGCGGCGCTGGCTCAGGCCGGTTCATGCGCGGCAAACGCGCGGCGCGCGGTAGCCCTGCTGTTTGGTGCAACACATAGCCACCCTGTAGCCGCCACCTGGCGCCAGGACAATGCGCCGCTTTACACCCGGCGCAAATCCAGCGTGCGCGGATATTCGCCCCCCGGCACCGGCCGTGGCACGGGTGATGGCCCTGGCGTGTGGCCGAACGGGTAAAAGCGCGAGCGGCGCCGTGCCTCGGCGGCGTTGGAATTGACTGGGAAATCCTCGTAGGCCCGCCCGCCAGGATGCGCCACATGGTGTGTCATGCCACCCAGCGAGCGGCCAGTCCATGTGTCGTACACATCAAAAACCAGCGGCCCCTGCGCCTGGATTGTGGGGTGCAGCGCGGAGTATGGCTGCCACGCCTTGAAGCGCACGCCGGCCACGTATTCGCCCTGCCGCGCGGTGCGCTGCAGCGGCATGGCGGCACCGTTGCAGGCCAAAACGTAACGCTCATCCACCCAGCCATTCACCTTTACCTGCAGGCGCTCGGCGGAGCTGTCCACATAGCGCGCCGTGCCGCCCAAGCTTTGTTCCTCGCCCAGCACATGCCACGGCTCCAGCGCGTGGCGCAGCTCTAGCTGAATATCGCGCACCGCCACCTCGCCCAGCTTGGGGAAGCGGAATTCCAGATGCGGGGCGAACCATTCATTCTCCAGCGGAAAGCCATAGGCGCCAAGCTCCTCCAGCGCACCGCAGAAATCCGCCTGGTTATAGTGCGGCAGCAGGAATTCATCGTGCAGCCGCGTGCCCCAGCGCACCAGAGAACGCTCATACGGCCGCTCCCAGAAGGCGGCGATGGCCGAGCGCATCAGCAGCATCTGGGCTGCGGACATTTCGGCATGGGGCGGCATCTCGAAAGCGCGGAATTCCACCAGGCCGCGCCGGCCGGAGGCACCATTGGGGGAATAGAGCTTGTCGATGCAGAATTCCGTGCGGTGGCCATTGCCGGTCATGTCGCAGAGAATGTTGCGGAGCAGGCGGTCCACCAGCCAGGGTGGAGTCTGCGCCTGCTGGGCGGTCTGCCGGAAGGCGATTTCCAGCTCGTTGATGGCGTCGTCCCGGGCTTCGTCGATGCGCGGATGTTGCGAGGACGGGCCGATAAACAGGCCGGAGAAGAGAAAGCTCAAGCTGGGATGGTTGTGCCAGAAGCCGAGCATGGATTTGAGCAGGTCCGGGCGGCGCAGAAACGGGCTGTCCGCCGGGCTGGAAGCGCCCATCACCACATGGTTGCCGCCGCCGGTGCCGATATGATGGCCGTCCAGCATAAATTTTTCGGCGGCGAGGCCCACCTCGCGGGCGGCCTCGTACAGCTCGCCCGTGCGCTCCACAACCTGGCCCCAGCTAGCAGCGGGGTGAATGTTCACCTCGATCACGCCAGGGTCTGGCGTGATCGAGAAGTTCAGTACACGCACATCCTCCGGCGGCAGGTAACCTTCCAGCACCACTTTGCGGCCGAATTCGGCGGCGGTCTGCTCGATGGCGGCGGTAAGGTCGAGCCAATCCGCAATATCGTAAAGCGGCGGGTAGAAGATGTGAATTTTGCCATCGCGCGCTTCAACGCATAGCGCGGTGCGGACAATGCCCGGCTCCTCGCGCCCCGCAACGGGCACATCCTGCGGCATGGGGCGGAAGCCTTCTATGCTTCCCTGGCCCCATTCCATCTCGCGCGTGCGCTGCATGGAGTCGCGCCGGGGCAGTTGGGTTTTTGGCGCGAACGGATCGGCCACGAAATCCTGCTCGATCGTATCGGGATCGGCCCAGGGCAGGCTCTCCAGCGGCAGGCGCAGGCCTACGGGGGAATCGCCGGGGATGAGGAACATCACATCGCCGCGGAAAAACCATTTGCCCGATTGCCAGCGGCGCTCGCCATCCTGCAACACGCGGCGCAGCGGCAGAACGGAACCAACACTGGAAGCCAAGCCCTGGCCAAAGATTTTTGCCAGGCGCGCGCGCTCCAGCGGGTTGCTCAGCTTGGCGTCCTCGGTCAACACGTTCGCGGGCAGGCGTTTTTCGCGCCACAGATAATAGTGGATGTCCTCGTAGGCGGCATTCACCAAATCCGGGTCCAGTTGCAGCCGCTCCGCCAAGGCGCGGGCGAAGATAGCGGTATCGTCCGCCGTGGCGTTGTCCTGGTCATCATCGCTGGCCAGCAGCGAGGGGTCGAGCCAGACCGGCTCGCCATCGGCGCGCCAATGGGCGTGGATGGCCCAGCGCGGGAGTTGCTCGCCAGGGTAATGCTTGCCCATGTTGTGCGTGAGCGCGGCGCCCTTGGCCCATAACGGGGTGAGCTTGCGCATCAGCCGCCCAGCGTAAATACGCTTCGTTGGCCCCAGCGCGCCGATATTCCACTCCGCGCCTTCATGGTCCGTGGCGGAAACAAAAGTTGGCTCGCCGCCCATGGTGAGGCGCACATCCCCCCGCAGCAGCGCGCGGTCCACGGCTGCGCCACGGGCCAGAATATCCTGCCATTGCTTAGGCGTGTAAGGCTTTGTCACGCGCGGCGTTTCGGAAACGCGGCGCACCTCCATGTGGAATGCAAATTCCGTCCCGGTGCCATCCTCCGCCGTGAAGCCGCCGGAAATGGGAGCGGCGGATTGTGGCGCGGGCGTCGCGGCAAGCGGAATATGGCCCTCCCCCGTGAACAAGCCAGAGGTGGCATCCAGCCCCACCCAGCCGGCGCCGGGCAAATACACCTCGGCCCAGGCGTGCAAATCGGTAAAATCGGCCTCGGGGCCAGAAGGGCCGTCTATGGCCTTAACATCCGCCGTTAACTGGATGAGATAGCCGGACACGAAACGCGCCGCGTAGCCAAGATGCCGCAACAGGTTCACCAGCGTCCAGGCAGAGTCGCGGCAGGAGCCTTTGGCGAGGCCCAGAGTCTCCTCAGGCGTGTAAACGCCCGGCTCCATGCGCACCACATAGGCGATGCGCTCGTGCAGCACGCGGTTGACCTCGACCAGCATATCGACCACGCGCGGCGCTTTGCCCACGAATTTACCGCGCATTTCCTTGATAAGCGCGGAAAGCAGCGGGCCAGGCTTGTTCAGTACGCGGAACGGGGCCAGCTCCTCGGCCAGAACATCATCATAGGCAAAGGGCCAATGCTCGGCCTGTTCTTCCAGGAAAAAATCGAACGGATTGATGGTCGCCATGTCGGCCACCAAATCCACCACCACCTCGAAGCTGGTGACACGCTCGGGGAAGACCACGCGGGCCAGATAATTGCCCTGCGGGTCTTGCTGCCAGTTGAGGAAATGCGGCTTTGGCGAAACCGTCAGGGAATAGGAGATGATGGGGGTGCGCGCATAGGGGGCTGGGCGCAGGCGGATGGTTTGCGGACCCAGGCTAACCGGGCGGCAATATTTATACGAGGTGCGGTGCGTAATCGCGGCGTGAATCGACATGCAGGCTCCCTTGCTTCCGGTGCCAAGGTCACCACGAGCTGGATTTTTTTGCAATGCAATAAAATTAAGCAAGACCCGCTGCCCGCATAAGAGGCAGAAGGCCTGTTAGACACTTATACCAACGGTCATTGAGCATGACCGTTGGTATAAGGCTTATGCCTGGCGCGTGGCCGCCCCGCCAGCCCCACGTGTAATACCAACGGCGATTGGCGGCGTTAAGGTTTTTTGAAACCGGCGGCCCGCACCTTGCCGAAATGCTTTGCCAGATACCAGCCCGCCCCACCGAAGCCGATGATAAAACCCAGCCAGACCGGGGAGCGGAACAGCAGCAAGCCGATGAACAAGTTGGCCGCCCCCCACAATACGTTCAACTCCGGCGACGAAAGCGCAACGCCGCGCGGCTCGCTGAAGGGGGACGGAAATTCCTCACCGCGCAGCCCGGCGGTGAGATGCGGGATGGAATTGCAAATGAGCACCCCGGCAAGACCACTCAAAATGAAATGAATAACGAGCATGATCCCTCACCTGTTGAAGTTTATTCAATGTCATTCTTCGTCAGCAGCGGCCTGTTGGCGGCGGCAAGCGTTGCCTCCATGGCCGCCACGGCCGACAGGTTGATGATACCACGCGCCGTGGTGCTGGGCACGGCAATATGCAACGGCTTGGCCGGGCCAATCAGAATCGGCCCGACCGTAACCGCCTCGCCCACGGCTTTCACCAGGTTAAAGGCGATATTGGCGGCATCGATATTGGGAAAAACCAGCAAATTGGCCACGCCATGCAGGGTGGAGTCCGGCAAGGCATGGCGGCGGATCTGTTCCACCAGCGCGGCATCAGCGTGCATTTCGCCATCCACCTCCAAATTGGGGACGGCGGCATGGATCATCCCCAGTGCCTGGCGCATTTTTTTGGCGCTAGGCGAGTTGGATGCGCCAAAATTGGAGTGCGACAGCAGCGCCACCTTGGGCGTAAGGCCAAAATGCCGCACGGTTTCCGCCGCCATCAGCGTCATTTCCGTCAGCTCTTCGGCGCATGGCTCTATGTTCACGTGCGTATCGCAGAAAAACAGCGGGCCGGCCTGGAGGATGAGGGCCGTAAGCGCATAAACCCGCCCCGACCCGGTTTTACGCGGAATAACCGGCAGCGCGTATTTGAAATGCCGCCACCAATCGCCCGTGCCACCGCAAATGGCGGCATCGGCCTCGCCTATGGCCAGCATCATGCCCGCGGTAACCGTGGAGCGTCTCTCAATATGCCGCGCGGCGGCATCGGGCGGCGTGCCGCGCCTGCCCACGCGCTTGGAATACCCCTCCACCAGCCTGGCGAACAGCTCCGGCTCGCGCTGCACATCAACAATGCGGACATTCTCACCCGGCACAAGGCGCAGGCCCAGCGCCTTGATGCGCGCATGAATGGTCTCGGTACGGCCCAGCAGAATGGGCCTGGCCAGCCCGTCATCCACCACGCCCTGCACGGCGCGCAGCGTGCGCTCATCCTCGCCCTCGGCATACACAATGCGGGGTTTGCCCTTGCGCGCCACTTCCATAACCGGGCGCAAAAGCTGGCCGGTGCGGATGATATTGCGTTCCAGCTCGTGAAAATAGGCATCAAAATCGGTAATGGGCTTTCGCGCCACGCCGGCATCCATGGCTGCCTTGGCCACGGCGGGGGCAATATGCAAAATAAGGCGCGGGTCAAACGGCTTGGGGATGATGTAATCCGGCCCGAACACGGGCGCCACGCCACCATAAGCCGCCGCTACCGCTTCCGAGGCCTCGGCCTGGGCCAGCTCGGCAATCGCCCGCACGGCGGCCAGTTTCATGCTCTCGGTAATCGCCGTGGCCCGCACATCGAGCGCGCCGCGGAAAATGAAAGGAAAACACAGGACGTTATTGACCTGGTTGGGGTAATCGGAGCGGCCGGTGGCGACGATGGCATCGGGCCGGGCGCGGCGGGCGAGGTCGGGCATGATCTCGGGTTCGGGGTTGGCCAGCGCCAGAATGAGCGGGCTGGGGGCGAGCAGCTCCAGCCACTCCTCCTTCAGCACGCGCGGGGCGGAGAGACCGAGAAAAATATCGGCCCCCGGCAGCACTTCGGGCAGGGTGCGCGCATCGGTGGCGCGGGCCACATCCACCAATGTGGGGTCCAAATTGGGGCGGCCTTTATAAACCACGCCATCTTTATCCGTTACCGTGATGTTCTCGGGCTTTACCCCCAGCCCCTTCAGGATTTGCACACAGGAAAGAGCCGCGGCACCAGCGCCGGAGGTGACAATTTTCACATCCTCAATGCGTTTGTTCTGTAACATCATGGCGTTAAGCACGGCGGCGCCCACGATGATGGCGGTGCCGTGCTGGTCATCATGAAACACCGGAATTTGCATGCGCTCGCGCAGGGTCTGCTCGATGCGGAAGCATTCCGGGGCCTTGATGTCTTCCAGGTTGATACCGCCGAAGCTAGGCTCCAGCCGCGCCACCGTGTCGATGAACTTATCCGGGTCGGGCTCATTGATCTCGATGTCGAAGCTGTCGATGTTGGCGAACTTCTTGAACAGAACCGCCTTGCCCTCCATGACCGGCTTGCCGGCCAGCGCGCCGATATTGCCCAGGCCCAGAACCGCGGAGCCGTTGGTGATGACAGCCACGAGATTGCCGCGCGAGGTGAGGTCGAACGAGGCATCCGGGTCGGCCACAATGGCATCGCACGCCGCCGCCACGCCGGGGGAGTAGGCGAGCGAAAGGTCGCGGGATGTTTCCATGCGCTTGGTCGCGGTTATGGCCAGTTTACCCGGGCGGGGGCTGCGATGATAGTCGAGCGCGGCCTTGCGCAAAGCGTCATCCATGGAAAGAAGCCTCCTTGTTGCCAGGAGCTTCATGAACCATGTAGGCGTGCGCGCCAACAGGGTGTGGTTATGACCCGGCTATGCGTTTATGAATTATGAAGAGGAGAGAATGGTGCGGTCGAGAAGACTCGAACTTCCACGAGGTTTCCCCCACAAGCACCTCAAGCTTGCGCGTCTACCATTCCGCCACGACCGCACATCTAGCAGAACCGGGGCAAGCCCCGGCGCCGGGAGCGTATAGACTATGATTTTTACGCCTGCAACCTGGGAAGTAACGCCAGGTTATACAGAATATGATGAAGCCGTTTCCCGCATGCAGGCCCGTGCCGCCGCCATCCGCGAGGGAACGGCGGAAGAGCTGGTCTGGCTGGTGGAGCACCCGCCGCTTTATACGGCTGGAACCTCGGCAAAGAACGAGGATTTACAGGACCCGGAGCGGTTTCCCACCTATAAATCGTCGCGCGGCGGGCAGTGGACCTATCATGGACCGGGCCAGCGCGTGGCGTATGTAATGCTGGATTTAACCCGCAAGCATGGCGGGTTTCCGCAGCGCGACGTGCATTGCTATGTGCGGGCGCTGGAGCGCTGGGCCATTGGCGCGCTGGGCGAATTTGGGGTGACGGGGGAAATCCGCCAGGGCCGAGTCGGCATTTGGGTGGTGCGGCCCGATGGCGGAGAGGATAAAATCGGCGCCATTGGCGTGCGGGTAACGCGCTGGGTGACCTGGCACGGGCTGTCGCTGAACGTGAACCCGGATTTGAGCCATTTTACCGGCATCGTGCCCTGCGGCATACGCGAGCACGGCGTGACCAGCCTGCATGATTTGGGCGTAAAAGCCAGCATGGCGGATGTGGATGTGGCACTCAAGCGCCATTGGGACCAGGTTTTTGGGCCGGCCGATGAAAATATTTGTGTACGGGACGCTGGTTGACCTGGCTGCGCTCGGCCGCTGCGCGGGCAAGCCGGTAAAGGCGTATCGGGACCATGCCCTACTGCACGAGTTTACTCGCGCGCAACTGCGCCGCGCGCCACGCCAGCGCGCGGAAGCAATGGCGATCCGGATTATGAATCCGGGCGTCACACGGAGGCATATGTGAGGCTGCATGGCTGCTCTGGCCCGCACCGGGCGCGGGCGTTTATTGGCGACGCCACGACGAAAATTGCCTGGGTGGCTGACGAGAAGATCGTGGACGTTTCGAGCGCAACCCACGCAGTGGAATAAGGAAATTCAAAGGGTTTGGGCAATGTTAAATTTTTTAGAGCAACTTGTTTCCGAGTGGTATGAATATAATGGGTATTTTGTACGCCGAAATGTAAGAACCTGAACGAAAAAGATAGTTGAGCGATTTCAGTTAGTTGTGATTCTGTTGGTTTGCAACAACTGACGGAATCACGATGACTTGGACTGAAACCGCTCGGCGGCGATACTGCCGGGATGAT
>JAJZFB010000093.1 GCA_021805545.1 Pseudomonadota bacterium
GGAAGCAGAAACTTGCGAACAGACATGATACGGCCCCTTACCGGATAAGAGCGATGCAACGCATTCTGCACCCGCCCCCGGAAAAGGCAAAATTATAACATGTCGCGCAGGCGAAACCAGCTGGTGGCAAGCAGCAAGGCCGGGGTGCGCAGCAGCGCACCGCCGGGGAAACGCGCATGGGGGATGCGGGCAAACACATCAAACCGCGCGGATTGCCCGGCCACAACCTCCGCCGCAAGCTTGCCCGCCAGGCCGGTGAGCGCCAGCCCATGGCCGGAGAAGCCTTGCAGAAAGAGAATATTCTCCGCCAGCTTGCCAAAATGCGGCGCGCGGTTGCGAGTGATGTCCACAAATCCACCCCAAGCGAACGCCACCTTGGCGTCTTTGAGCTGCGGGAACACCGCCACGGCGCGCTTAAGCATTGCAGCGCCAAGGTTGGGCGGCGGCAATTTGGAATACGACACACGCCCGCCAAACAACATGCGGTCATCCGCCGAGCGGCGGAAATAATCCAGCACGAAATTCATATCTGCCACCGCCTCGTTGCCGGGGATGAGACCCGGCACATCGCCGCGCGGCTCCGTGGCCATGATGTAGGTGCCAACCGGCATGATATAGCCGTTAAGCTGCCGCTCCAGCCCGTTGAGATAAGCCCCGCCGGCAATGATGAGGAATTTCGCGCGGATTTTATGCCGCCCCACATGCAGCGTAACGCGCTGCCCGTGCTCCACGCGGGCAACGGGTGACTGCGCGAAAATGCGCGCCCCGGCCGCCTGCGCCGCCTTGGCCAGGCCCAGCGTGTAGTTGAGCGGGTGGATATGCCCGGCCAGCTTATCCTCCAACGCCGCGATATAGCGCGGGCTGGCAAGCCGCGCGCGCAGCTCGGCTCCTTCCAGCAGCCGCCCCACCGGCGCGCCCAGCCTGGCCAGCTCTTCCTGCTCTTGCTTCAGCTCACGCACCTGGCGCGGCTTTAAAGCCGCGTGCAGGTAGCCCACATGCGGGTCGCACGGAATGGCATGGCGCTGGATGCGCGCGTGCAGCAAATCCACCGCCTCCACCGACATATCCCACAGTTTTTTCGCCTCGACCGGGCCAACAAGCTTTGTGAGCTTGTGCATGGAGGCGCTGAAGCCCGCCAGCGCCTGCCCGCCATTGCGGCCTGATGCGCCCCAGCCGATATCCTGCGCTTCCAGCAGCACGGGGTTGTAGCCTTGCTCCGCCAGATGCAATGCCGCGGAGACGCCAGAGATGCCGCCGCCGACAATCGCCACATCCGCCTCGATGTCCGCATCCAGAACGGGCGCGGAAAATTCCACGCGCCGCGTGGCCTGATAGTAATTATTCAGCATGGGCGCTTAAACGTTCAACAGCAGATGTTCACGTTCCCAAGAGGAAATAACGCGCAGATAGGTTTCGTATTCCAGCCGTTTCACCGCCACCAGAACATCAACCAGCTTGTCACCCAGCACATCGCGGATGGGCTGCGAGGCATCCATTAAGTCCAGCGCGTGGGAAAGCTCGCGCGGCAGCGTGTATTCGCCCGTGTAGGCAGAGCCAATTTGTTCAGGCGGCGCTTCCAACTTCTCGATCATGCCGAGATAGCCGCAGGCCAGTGTGGCGGCGAAGGCGAGGTAGGGATTGGCATCCGCCCCCGGCACGCGGTTTTCCACCCGCATCGCCGCCGCATCGCCAAAGGGCACGCGCAGGCCGCAGGTGCGGTTGTCGTACCCCCATTGCAGATTGATCGGCGCATTGGAAAACCGCGTGAGCCGGCGGTAAGAATTCACGTTTGGTGCAAAAATCGGCATCACCGCCGGAATGTATTTCTGCAAGCCCGCGAGATAGGATTTGAACAGCGGGCTGGCCTTGCCATCCGCCCCGGCGAAAAGATTCCGCCCGGTCTTCGGGTCCACGATGCTCTGGTGCACGTGCATCGCACTGCCCGGCTCGCCGCCCATCGGCTTGGCCATGAAGGTGGCGTAGATATTGTGGCGCAACGCCACCTCGCGCACCGTGCGCTTGAACAGAAACACCTGGTCCGCCCGGTGCAGCGGGTCGCCGTGCAGCAGGTTGATCTCCACCTGTGCGGCACCTTCCTCATGGATCAGCGTGTCGAGATCCATCTCCTGCATGTCGCAGAAATCGTACATTTCCTCGAACAGCGGGTCGAACTCGTTCACCGCGTCGATGGAATAGGCCTGACGGCCGGTTTCCTGGCGGCCGGAGCGGCCAACCGGCGGGGTGAGCGGGTAATCGGGGTCGGTATTGCGGCCGACGAGATAGAATTCCAGCTCCGGCGCCAGCACAGGCTGCCAGCCTTTGTCTTCATAAAGCTTCAGCACGCGTTGCAGAACCTGCCGGGGGGCGATGGGCACGGGTGTGCCGTTCGCGTACTGGCAATCATGAATAATCTGCGCGGTGGGCTCATGCGCCCAGGGCACGAGACGCACGGTGGAAGCGTCCGGGATCAGTTTGATGTCGATGATCGCGGGGTCGGTCAGCTTGTCTGTTGGGTCGTCAGGGTATTCGCCGGTGACGGACTGGATGAAAATGGCCTCCGGCAGGCGCGGCGCGCCGCCTTTCAGGAATTTTTCCGCCGGCATGATCTTGCCGCGGGGAATGCCGGTGATGTCTGGCACCAGGCATTCAACCTCGGTGATGCGGTGTTCTTCGAACCAGTCTTTCAGATCGATCTTGCTGTTCATATGGCCCCCATTGCGGAAGACGCGGCGCCCGCAGGCGCGCTTTCGCGGATGATTTCAGAATTAGGCAGCTTGGCCGGGATTACAAA
>JAJZFB010000038.1 GCA_021805545.1 Pseudomonadota bacterium
AAACTTCTTCGCCAAAATCAAGCAATTCCGCGCCATCGCAACGCGCTATGACAAAACCGCCAGAAACTTCCTGGCCGGTGTACACCTCGCAGCCGTCGTAATCTGTCTCAAATGACCACAGGCCCTAATACCAGCGCATCTCACCTCATCGCGCTCTGATGCTCTCCCTTTTCGTGCCCCGTTTGGGGTATTCCAGGCCAGCATGTCATCCGTGCGTGTGCGTGGTATTGCCCGTTTATCTTTCAAGCCTATGACGGCGGATTGAGTGATTCGCTTGAGATGCCATGCTGATGATTGAAACATACGAAGAATGGCTCGTGGAAGCCGCCAAGAACGAAACCTTCTCGCTGCTGGCTAAAGTGCCGGGATATACCGAGGCGCATTGTGGCAAAATGCGCAACCCGGCGGCGGAGCGCCGGCGGCTTGCGGATTATATCCGCGACTATGCGCCCCGTACCGCCTTCACCGCCATGCTCATCACCGCGGTTATGGGGCAGTAGCCGGGGGGGCGCGCAGCAAATCCTTACCGGTAAAAGTGGGAATGACCAGCAGCACCGTGCCCAGGTGCTGCACAACAAGCGCGGGGCCAGGTTTAAGGCTACGGAAATAAGCGGCGTAATGCTCGTAGGTGCTGGTTACATTGCCGGGCATGGCGATGAGCAGCACGTTTTTACCAATAAGCGATGCGGGCGGAACGGAAAAGCCGAACTGGTGCGGGTCTGCCCCGAACACGGTAATGGCAATGTGCTGGTTGCGTAGCGCGTAGCCCAGCTTACCGGCATCAAACCAGCGCTGCGCCGCCAGGGCATCGATTCCCGGCGGGATTTGCGTGGCTACCGAATCCCAGTCCACGGCCTGTAACAAGGGCGATTTGCCAGGCGGGAAGGCTTGGTTAAGGCGCGGGATGATACCGAAAGAGACCTCGCCAGCCAGGATAAGCACGGCACCACCAAGTAATATTGCCGTAACGCGCGCCACCGCATTACGCAGGCGCGGGCGCCAGCGCGTGGCCCAGTCACCCAGCGCGGGAAACAGCATGAGATAGCCGGGCGCGGCCCAATGGTAGAGTACATGCGTGGAGGTCCACAGCCCCACCAGTGAGAAAAGCACAACCGGCACCACCGCGGCCCAGGAGAGCAGCCAGCCCGTGCGCGCCGCCGCGCCGCGCCAAAAGCCGCGCAGCAGCAGATAGATGATGGGAAGCCAGAGCCAGGGCAGGATGAACAAGGCCTCGCCGCCCCAAATAATGAACGGCATGGCCGGGCGCAGGCGCAGCCCCTCGGCACGGCCGCCCTGGTAGTGGAAGCTGGCCCAGCCATGTTGGGCATTCCAGTATAAAACCGGGGTGAAGAGCAGAAAGGCCAGCACCACCGCGCCCCATGGGGCGAAGCGGCGCAGCTCACGCCGTCCCGCGGGGTCGAACAGCACACCAAGCGCGGCACCCAGCAATACCAGTGCGGCGTTGTACTTGGAGAGCATGGCCAGCCCGGCGAACAGCCCCGCCGCCCACCACCAGCGCGGCGCGGGCTTGCCGCCCGGCAGGCCCAAGGCGCGGATAAGCGCGTAGAGGAAGGCGAGCAATGCCGTGTCCATCGGGCCATCGGGCAGCACCCAGCTACCAGCGGCGAGCGAGAAAACCGGTGAGAGCGAATAGGCCACCACCGCCCAGAAGGCGGCGCGCTGGCCGTAAAGCCGCGCGGTGATGAGCCAGAGCAGCCAGGATGAAACGGCTGAGAGCACGACGAAAGGCAGCCTCACCACAATCGGCGCGGCGCTGCCGGTTATGTGCCGCGCCGCCAGCTCCAGCCACCAGGAGGCGAGCGGGTGGTCGAAATATGAGAGCGCGAAATGCGGCGAGGCCGCGATCATGTAGCTCTCATCCATGCCAAGCCCGGTGAAGCCAGCCAAAATCAGCCGGAACACCACTGCCACCGCCACAACCGCAAATGCTGCTTTCATGCCCGTGTGCATGGCAAGCGGGCGCGGACTTGGCAAGCTACTGCGTGGCCAGCCCCAGCACCGTGCCATTTTGGGCCTGTAGCAGCAGTGCCAGATGCTGGCCCGCCGGATGCGGAATGGTAAAGCGTTCATCCCAGCCATTCCAGGGGCCAAGCGCGGTTATGCTGCGCACCACGTTCACCTCGGTAATGGTGCTGCCGCGGTTTTCCCCTCCCGTGATTTTGGTCTGGCTCTGGGAATCATAACCAAACAGGATAATCTGCCCGGCGCCCTGGCCCTGAGGCACTTCAAGCGAGACCATGGCTCCGCCTTTAATGCTGAGTGGCACGGGTGGCAGCATGGCGGCCTTGGCGGACGCTATGGCGGCGGTGAGCTTGGCCTTGTTGCTGCCCACGAGCTGGGTTTTGCCATCCACCACCGCCTCGGGCGTGTAAACCTGGTTGTTGCTGAGCCTGGCATAATAAAATTGCCGCAGCGTGGTGTTCTTCGTGGCGTCGGTATCGTGCCAGCCGGGATTGTTCCAGTAGGTAACGTTGAGACTGAGCGGAAGAATATCCTTGTCCTGTGCCGCTAATTGCTTGAGCAGCGCATCCGCGGGAGGGCAGGAGGAACAGGCTTGCGATACAAACATCTCCACCAGAACCGGACGGGCCTGGGCGGCGGGAGCGAGCAGCAGAAGCGCAATTATGGCAAGCCGCCTCACGAACCAGAGAACCAGTTATAACCCTGGTCCTCCCAATAACCGCCCGGATAGATATTCGTCACCGCCAGTTGCACCAGATTCTTGGGGTTCTTGAAGCCGAGCTTGGTGGGAATGCGCAGCCGCACCGGCGCGCCAAAGGCCGGGGTAAGCGGCGCGCCCAGGAAGGTAAGCGCCAGAATGGTTTGCGGGTGCAGGGCGGACTCCATGTCGATGGAAGAATAATACCCGTCGGCGCATTGGAAGGATACGTAACGGCATTTGGTATCGGCCCCCACGCGGTGCAGAAAATCGCTCAGCCTCACGCCGCCCCATTGGCCGATCACGCGCCAGCCCTCCACGCAAACAAGCCGGGTAATCTGCTCCTGCTGCGGCAGAGCGCGCAGTTGGGTCAGGCTCCAGGGAGTCTTGTCCGTAATCTGCCCGCCCAGCTCCAGCTTGTAGGTGGTTTCATCCACCACGGGAGCTTGGGATATATCGTAAAACGCATTGAAGCGCGGGGGGCGGGTGATCTGGTCCGGCCGGAAGGTGGGGGCGAGGGTGTGCGGGTCGAACAAAGCCGCCTGCACGCGGTCATTCCAGGCGGACATGGCATGGAGAAATTTATCCGCGAGGTCCGGGTGCTGGGGGTCTTCGTAATCGCAACCCGTAAGGCTGGGGATAAGCCCCAGCGCCATGGCACGGAGCATGAGCTGGCGGCGGTTCATTGGCGGCCTCCCGTAACCATGGGGGGCAACACTTTGGGCACCAGCGCCACCAGCATGAGATGTACGGCCAGAAACGCCACAATGGCGGCCATGGCGAAGAAATGCACATAGCGCGACACAATATAGCCGCCGAGCAGGTCGCTCAGGGGCCAAAGCTGCACCGGCTTCCATATAGCCAGGCCCGAGAGCACCACCACCACGCCTGCCAGCAGCACACCGCAATAAAGCAGGCGCTGCACGGCGTTATAGGCGCCTGTATCGTGCTTCAAGCGGAAGCTGAGGGCGAGCTTCATATCCGCCCAGATGGCGCGCGGGCCGGGCGGCGCCAGCTTGCGCCAATGCCCGCTGGCGCCGGTCCAGACAAAGTAGATAAGCCCGTTGGCCACCAGCAGCCACATCATGGCCAAATGCCAGGCAATGGCCGCGCCCAGCCATTGGCCGATGGTAATGGTGCCGGGAAAGGTGAAATTGAACAACGGCGAGGCATTATAAATCTGCCAGCCGCTGCCGATCATCATGACAATGGCAAAGGCGTTGAGCCAATGCGTTACCCGTAAAACCAAGGGGTGGATCGCCTGTTTTTTTGTGCCGCGCATGGTGCTGCTCCAAAATTTGCCTTGTTTTGCGCCCAGTTTTGCCTTTGCCGCAAGGCATTGAAACGATGCCCATACGGCATTGGGCATTGCGCCCACCCCGCACCATATAGGCGCTGCGGGGCTAATCCCGTGCCATCATAACAGGAGTTTGCCAATGTCACGTATTTTTGCCGCCGCCTGCGCCCTGGCCCTGCTGGGTCCGGCCGCTTTTGCCCAAAACACCATGAGCAATACCATGGGCAGCACCATGGGTAACGGCATGAGCAGCGGCTCAGCCAGCACCCTGCCCAATGGCGGCACGGGCATGAAGCCCGCGAATGCCATGAAGCCTTTGCAAAACAAGGCTCAGTCTACCATGGGGAGCGCCATGTCCAACACCATGGCCCCTGCGAATAACATGGGGAACGGTACCACCAGCCCGTAAGCATTGAAGTCCGGCGGCTCTAATGGCTAAATCATTAAAGCCGCCGGGGGAGGGCGCCATCAGCACGCTCAATTCACGTCTGGCCGATCTTCTGGCTTCGCGCTGCGAGAACCCGGATTGGGCGGCGGCCTACCAGCAGATTATCGGTACGCTGCACCGCGATGGGTTCTACGAAGGCATGATCGGCCCTGGCCAAGCCTTCCCGGATTTTATGCTGCCCAGCGCCACGGGGCTTCTGGTGAGCCTGCGCGAGGAGCTGGCGCGCGGCCCGGTGGTGCTCACCTTTTTCCGGGGCGAATGGTGCCCGTTCTGCAAGCTCACCGCCGCCGCGCTGGCCGGGGCAGCGCCCCGCATTACCGCCGCGGGCGGGCGCATATTGGCGCTGACACCCGAAGGCGGGGAATGGCCGCTGCGCCTGCAACAGCGCGATAACAGCGCCTTCCAGGTTCTGGCGGATATAGATTTCGGCGTGGGGCTGGCCGCCGGGCTGGTGTTCAAAATCCCCCCGCTCTACCGCGCCCGCGTGCAGGGGCTGCGGCTGGATTTACGCCAGGGCAACGCCGCCTGGTGCCTGCCCGTGCCGGCGGTGTTCGTCATCCGGCAGGATGGCGTTATCGCCTGGCGCTTTGCCGATGTGGATTTCGCGCGCAGGCCCGAGCCGGATGAAATTCTGGCCGCGCTGGCGAGGCTGGGCTGATGGAGCTTGTCCAGGTCCGGTATTTTCTGGCGCTGGCGCGCACGCTTAATTTCACGCGCGCGGCGGCTGAGTGCAACGTCACGCAACCGGCCTTCTCGCGCGCGGTTCAGCGGCTGGAGGACGAGCTTGGCGGCGCGCTTTTGCACCGCGAGCGCAACGCCACGCAGCTATCCGCCTTGGGGCGCGAGATGCACCCGCATTTGCAGGCCATGGCGGATGCCGCCGAGGCCGCCCAGGCCCTGGCCGCCACACACCGCGCGCCACGCGCGGGTAATTTGCGCATCGGCCTGGCGCCGGGCATCTCCACCACGCCCATCGCCAGCGCCATTACCGAGGTGCTGCGGGTTTTCCCCAGCGCGGAGCTTCATTATTCCGAATCATCAGCACCCGCCCTGGCGGATGCGATGCTGGCCGACGCGCTGGATTGCGCGCTGGTGCCGGAAGAGGCGGTTTTGCCCGAGCGCTGCAACCGCTGGCCGCTTTATACCGAGCTGGCCGTACTGGTATGCCCCGTCACGCACCGCCTGGCGCGGCAGAATGATTGTTCCGCCGCCGACCTTGCGGGTGAGACGCTGCTGGTTGGCGAAACATGCGGCGGGTTCGGGAAAATGCTCGTGGAATCAAGGGGAGTTCAGCCCCGCCTGCAACAATGCCGCGGCTCCGCCACGCAGATTTGCGAGCTGGTGGCCGCAGGGCTGGGTATTGCATTGCTCTCCAACCGCCTGCCCATCGCCGCACCGCTCACCAGCCGGGCCTTTACGGAGCCGGAACTTGCGCGGCGGATTCAGCTAACCGCCCTGGCCGGGCGGCCACTGGCCCCGGCGGCGGCGAGTTTCGTAAGATTGTGCCGCGCGCAGATGTTTTCATAAAGGCTGATCCCCACGCCCCGGCATCCCCGCGCGGTGATTTTATTCCGCCATCGCCGAGGCTTCAGACCGTGTCGCCCCCACCCGTGCCGCCAGTGATGCCGCCATGAACGGGTCCAGCCCGCCATCCAGCACGGCTGCCGGGTTGCCGGTTTCGTGGCCGGTGCGCAAATCTTTCACCAGCTGGTACGGTGCCAGAACGTAGGAGCGTATCTGGTGGCCCCAGCCAATATCGGTTTTCGCGGCTTCGGTGGCCGCCGATGCCGCTTCGCGCTTCTGCAGCTCCATCTCGTACATGCGCGCCTTCAGCATGTTCATGGCCGTGGCGCGGTTACGGTGCTGAGAGCGGTCCGTCTGGCACGCCACGATAATGCCGGTGGGCACATGGGTAATGCGGATGGCGGACTCGGTCTTGTTAACGTGCTGGCCGCCAGCGCCGGAGGCGCGGAACGTGTCCACCTTCAAATCCGCCGGGTTGATCTCGATCTCGATGCTGTCATCCACCACCGGATACACCCAGACCGAGGCGAAGCTGGTATGCCGGCGCGCGGCTGAATCGAACGGCGAGATACGAACAAGGCGATGCACGCCGCTTTCGGTCTTCAGCCAGCCATAGGCGTTGGGGCCGGAAATTTGCAAGCTGACAGATTTAATTCCGGCCTGCTCGCCCTCGGATTCATCCAGAACCTCGACCTTGAAGCCCTTGCGCTCCGCCCAGCGCGCATACATGCGGTAGAGAATGGCGGCCCAATCCTGCGCTTCGGTCCCGCCGGACCCGGCGTTGATTTCCACGAAGGCGTCGCGCCCATCGGCCTCGCCGGACAGGAGGGATTCGATCTCTTTCTGCTTCGTGGCCTCGGCCAGGCGCTCCAGCGTGGCGATGCCGTCAGCCACCATGCCCTCATCGCCCTCGGCCTCGGCCATGGCGATCAGCTCCACCGTGTCTTTGGCCTCGGCCTCGATGGCCTGCACGCCTTCAATCATGCTGGCAAGCTGGTTACGCTCGCGCATAACGGCCTGCGCAGCCTCGGCGTCGTTCCACAGGTTGGGGTCTTCGGCGCGGTGGTTCAGCTCGGCGAGCTTTAGGGTTGCGGCATCCCAGTCAAAGATGCCTCCTCAGCAAGGCGGCCGAGCGGCCGATCTGCTCATTCAGTTGGTCGGATTCAGCGGACATTAGCGCCCCTTACTCCAGCATGGCGCGTTCGTACAGTATGGAGCAGGCTACCCTGGGATGATCGTGTTATGGTTGCTCTGCGGCCTTTGCGTTGTCCAGCCTGGGTTATCGCCAATCAGCATATCCAGCGTCAGTGCCAGATCAGCCCCTTGATAGCGGAAATCGCCCGTATAGATGGCCTGGCCCGGGCGCAGGCGTATTGTTTTGCCATTATCCAGGGTGAGTTGCGCGCCGCGTTTGCAGACCCATCCGGCATCGAGACCTTTGCGGAAATAATCCTGCAAGTCCATTGTTCTGCCCCCATCGCGTGCAAGGCCGAGTCTTGTTGTTAGAACGACTATGCAAGTTGCTTGCAAAAATTCAAGAAAATACCGCGCGGCTCTGGGGTGGGCAAAGCCACAGGTTTTGTGAGCGGCGCGGATATTTCATACCAATCAGCCGTGAGGCTGATTGGTATGGGTGCGGGGGGGTTAGTACAATCCGCCCAGCGAATTATCGATAGCCTGGGGAGTGGCCGCGGGCGCGCCAGGCGTACCCGGGGTGCCGGGTTGTGTGCCGCTGGCATTGGGCAGCGTGTCTGTGCCGCCCAGCAGCGTGTTATTGCTTTGCGCGCCTGGCGTCTGATTATATTTGAAGGCTTCGGTCACCATCGTGCCGTCGGGCTCGGGTACTTTTTCCAGCGTCATGCCCTGGGGCATGGCCCAGCCCAGGTCTGGCTGGTTTTTTAGCGCCACCTTCATGTAGGCGTTCCATATTGGCCCGCACACATTGCCGCCCGTCTCGTTATTGCCAAGATCGGCGGGCGTATCGTAGCCAACCCAGCAGCCGGTAACGATGCCGGGGGTAAACCCGATGAACCATGCGTCGTAGAAATTATTGGTGGTGCCGGTTTTACCCGCCACGGGCTGGCTTATGCCTTGCACTGCCGGCACGCCCGTGCCGCGCTTCACCACGCCTTGCATCATGGTCACAATCTGGAAGGCCGAATCCGGGTCCGCCAGTTGCTTGCCGGGGAGATCGAGCTGAGGCGGCTGGCTGGGGCTGGCATTGGTCTGGCAATTATCGCAAGCCTGGCCTGGTGTCTGGTACAGCACATTACCGTCCGGCCCGGTAACGCTGTCTATCAGGCTTGGCGTAACCTGGCGCCCATATTCATCCAAATCCGCGTAGGCATTGGTCATCTTCCACAAGGTTGTGTCGATGGCGCCAATGGCAGACGGGTAGTAGGGCGGCACATGCCTTACAATGCCAAAGGCCTTGAAGTTTTTAGCGACATTGTCCAGCCCAATCTGCCGTGTCAGGTGCAGGGTGGCGAGGTTGAGTGACTGTTCCAGCGCGTGGAACATGGGCACCGGGCCTTGGAAACTGTCTTCATAATTACCCGGCCGGTACACCGTGCCGTTTGGCATTTGTTGCACAAAAGGGGCGTCCAGCACGGTCGCGTCGGGCTGTATGCCTTGTTCCAGCGCGGTGATGTAAACCAGCGGTTTTACCGACGAGCCGGGCTGGCGCTTCGCCTGTATGGCGCGGTTATAGGGCGATTCATCATGGCTCCAGCCGCCCACCATGGCCAGTATGCGGCCGGTGACGGGATCCATGGAGATCAGCGCTCCCTGAACCTTGGGAATTTGCTCCAGCGCCAGGTTTTTGCCGCTGCCTGAAACCATGATCACATCGCCAGCCTTCAGCACGTCCGATACCGCGCTGGGCCATGGCCCAAAACCGCCTTTAACAGGCGGGCGCGCCCAGCGCATATTGGCCAGTGGCAGTGTGCCGGCCATGGTTTTGCCCGTGGCCGGATCCAGCATTCCAATCCTTGCCGCCTGCGTTCCGGCATCCAGCACAATGCCAAGGCGCCAATCCGCGCGCATGCCAGCCGGGTTTTGCTGTTTGCCCAGGTCAGCGGCCCAGTTCGCGGCCAGGTCCGGGTCGTTCAAATGTGTTACCAGCCCGTGCCAGCCATCATATTCATGGTCGTAGGTTTCCAGCTCGTTGCGCACCGCGTCGGTGGCGGCCTTTTGCAGCGCCGGGTTCAGGCTGGTTTGCACCACCAGGCCGCCCGTATCCACCTCCGCCTGGCCGAATTGCTGCACAAGCTGCGCCTGCACCGCGTCGGCGAAATAGCCGCCATCCACCACGCTGTGGTTATTCACCACCGTGCGCGGCAGCAGCGGCTCGGCAATGGCGGCATCGGCCTGGGCTTTTGTGATGACGCCATCCGCCAGCATGCGGCCGATGACGAAATTACGCCGCCCGAGCGCTGCGCGGGGGTGCAGGAATGGGTTGTAGCTGGTTGGCGCCTTGGGCAGCGAGGCCAGTGTGGCGGCCTCGGCGATGTCAATCTGGCTGAGCGGTTTACCGAAATAGGTTTGCGCCGCGGCGGCGATGCCGAAGGAGTTCTGCCCGAGATCAACCTCGTTGAGATAAAGCGTGAGAACCTGCTTTTTGCTCATCACCTGGTCCACGCGCATCGCCAGGATCGCCTCCTTGATCTTGGTGGCGAAGGTGATGTGGTTGTCCAGCAGCATGTTCTTTACCACCTGCTGGGTGATGGTGGAGGCCCCGATGGGGCGGCGGCCAGTGCCGATGAGCGAAATATCGGTAATGGCGGCGCGGATGATGGCAAACGGGTTTATCCCCGGTTCAACCCAGAACAGCCGGTCCTCCGCCGAGATGAAGGCTTCCGCCACAATGGGGGGTATCTGGTCGTAGGTCACGTAAATGCTGTGCCGCGTCCCCACCTCGTCCAGAAGCTGGAAATTGCTGGTATAGATACGGCTTTCCAGGGGCGGCTTGTAGTCCTTCAGGCTGTCCACGCTCGGCAGGCCGGACGAGAAATATAAAAATGCACCCGAGGCACCGAGAATCCCGGCGATAATAAACAAAAACACCAGGCTGTAGAGGCCCGTGACGGCCCCGCTGAATAGCCGCCCGAGCAGGCTGCGCTTGCGCTTGGGCTGGGGCTGAGGCTGAGGCTGTTTTTTGCCCCTGCGCGGCGGCGGTGGCGCCGCACGCCGGGCGCGCGCCAGGCGCGGACCAGCGGAAAAACCGCCGCTTTCATCTTGCGGGCCGTGGGGGAGATTCGGATCGTTCGGGTCAGGCATGGCGCGCTCTTAGCATTCCATGCCGCCAACGGCGAGGCAGGGCCGGTATATTCATGTAAGTTACTGTAATTTCACGGCCCGCACGGGCTGCTCCCGGTCAGCCCGCCATGCGGCGCTGGGCCGCGTGGCCAAAATAGTTGTTAATGGCGGCGGTAACGCGCCATAGCAGCTTCTCGCGCTCGGCGGTGTTGCGCAGCCTGGATTCATCCCGCTTATTGGTCAGGCAGCCCATTTCCAGCAGCGCGGCTGGGGTGGAGGGGTCGCGCAGCACGGCGAAATTGGCCGCGCGGGTGGGGTTGGGCAGCATGGGCACAACACCGTTGAAGCTGGCCGCCAAATCCTGCGCCAGATTATGCGAGCTGATCTTGGTTGCCCGCGTTTCCAGGCTGGCCAGAATATCGGCTACCTGCGGCGGGGCGCTGGCAACCTGCCGGCTATCCGCGTCGTCGCCATTCTCATCCTGCGCCAGGGCCGCCGCCAGCTTGTCGGTAGCGTTGTTGGACAGGGTGAAGATGGAGGCGCCGCGCAGATTATTCTCGGGCAGGTGGTCACAATGCAAGGAGAGGAACAGGTCGGCTTTATGGTCCATCGCATCGGCCACGCGGTGGTCGAGCGGCACAAAAACATCGCGCGAGCGCGTCATCGCCACGCGGTAGCGGCCCGTGTATTCCAGCATCCGGCGCAGCTCCAGCCCGGCATCCAGCGCAATGTATTTTTCGTAGTATCCATCAAGCGCGATGGCGCCCGGGTCGTGCCCGCCATGGCCGGGGTCGAGCATGATAAGCGGCTTTTCCTGCCGTGCCGGCGCGGGAGATGCCTGCGCGGCAAGCGCCACCGGCCCGCCCAGCGCCAGGGCCGCGCCGCCAAAAGCCCGCCGCATGAATACCCGCCTTGTCGAGTCGCATTGAAGGCACATGCGGGTCTGTTAGCACACAACCTTTACTTTTGGCTAGGACTCCTTGAAATAGCATGGATTCGTGAGTCAATTTCGCCACAGTACGGAATATCTCTCCGGCCCACTTGCTAAGCCGCCCGCGCTTCAGCTATAGCCAGCCCGCCCGGAGTGTAGCTCAGCCTGGTTAGAGTACTGTGTTCGGAACGCAGGGGCCGGAGGTTCGAATCCTCTCACTCCGACCATTTTTACATTATATTTCATTGTGTTATACAGCCGCATCGCGCCGGCGCGGCGAGCGGCGAGCGCCTGGTTGCCATGCGGCGGAACATGGCTTCCGCGCGGCGCCAGAAGCGGCCTGGCGCTTGTATGCGGCCATAACCGCCCTATGCTCCTCCCCATAAGTTTCACGAGGGGAGCCGTATGAGCCAGACCGTTTCTGTGCCTGAAGACCTGTCCCACGCGCGCAGCGCCATCGCCGCGGCATTTTTGGGCTGGACCCTGGATGCGTTCGATTTCTTCATTCTCATTCTTACCTTCGATGAGGTGGCCAAAACCTTCGGTGTGTCCATCACGGCCATAACCACCGCCATCACTCTCACCTTGGCCACCCGCGCCGTGGGGGCTTTCATCTTTGGGCGGCTGGCCGATATTTACGGCCGCAAGCCCATCCTCATCCTCGTCATCTTGCTTTACGCGCTGTTCGAGGCATTGTCCGGCTTCGCCTGGTCTTTTGTATCCTTCCTCGTCATCCGCACCTTGTTTGGCATTGCCATGGGCGGCGAGTGGGGCATCGGCTCGTCGCTGGTCATGGAAACCATCCCCGTGCGCTGGCGCGGCTGGGTCTCGGGCCTGCTGCAAGCGGGCTATCCGGCCGGCTTTCTGCTGGCCACCGCCTTGTTCGGCTTCGCCGGCCCAGCGCTGGGCTGGCGCGGCATGTTTTTTGTTGGCGCCACACCCGCCCTGCTCGCGATTTTCGTTGCCATCTTCGTCAAGGAAAGCCCGGCCTACGAGATTCTGCACAAGGGGCCGAAAATCTCCATCAGCCAAGTACTGGCGAAGAACGCCAAGCTCGTCATCTACGGTGTGGTGATGATGGCGGCGTTCAATTTTTTCTCGCATGGCACACAAGATTTGTATCTCAAGGCGTATCTCGGCAAGCAGTTGCACCTGCCTCCTGTGCAAATCGCCGATGCCGGGATTATCTTCAACATCGGCGCCATCGCGGGCGGTGTTCTGTTCGGCTTGCTCAGCCAGAAAATCGGACGGCGCCGCGCCATTATCCTGGCCTGCCTGCTCTCGCTGGCGGCGGTTTATCCCTGGTCGCACAGCGCCAGTTATACAATCCTGGTCATTTCCGCTTTCGTTATGCAGGTGGCGGTGCAGGGGGCCTGGGGCGTGGTGCCGGTGCATCTTAACGAGCTGTCCCCGGCGGAAATCCGCGGCACGTTTCCCGGCTTCATCTATCAGCTTGGCAATTTCATCGCCTCGGTCAACGCGCCCATGCAGGCGGCCATCGCGGCCAGCCGTGGGGGCGATTACGGCTTCCCGCTTATGCTTGTGGCCGGTAGCGTGGCGGTGCTGCTTATTCTGCTCATGCTGTTTGGCCCCGAGGCGCGTAACGTGCCCATGGCAGGGCGGGCGGTACCGTAATGGACATGGGCGTGAATGGCTGGCTGGAACGGCCAGGGGCGGGCAACTGGTGGCGCGGCGCGGGCGGTGTGCGCGCGGGCTGGCGCTTGGGGCTGTTTCTACTGCTCACGGCGGCATTCATGCTGCTCGCGGTATCGCTGGCGCGCCTGGTGCCGCGCGCGCTGGTGCTGTCACTGATGCATGATGGCGCGCTCAGCCCGGGCTTTATCATGTTCAACGAAACGCTGCTGCTGGTGCCGGTGGCGCTGGCCACGCTGGTGATGACATCGCTTGAAGGGCGGCGCTTCCGCTCATGCGGGCTGGGCGGGCAGCGGCGGCTGGCGCGCTTGGCACAGGGGGCGCTGGCCGGGCTGTTGTTTATTGGCCTGCTGGTGGCCCTGCTGGTGGCAACGGGCCATGCAAGCCTGGCCTGGGGCGGGCTAGGGGCAAGGGGGATTGCGGTTTTCGCGCTGGGCTGGGCGCTGGCCAGCTTGCTTACCGGGCTGGCGGAGGAGTTTTGCCTGCGCGGCTACCTGCTGCAGGTTGTCAGCAAGGGGCTCGGCTTCTGGCCGGCGCTGGTTGTCACCAGCCTGTTGTTTGGCCTGTTGCATATCAGCAATCATGGCGAGGGCGGCATGGGCATCGCCACGGCGGTAATGGGCGGGGCCATCATGGCGCTGGGTGTGCGCGGCACCGGGGCGCTTTGGTGGTCCATAGGCATGCACAGCGCCTGGGATTATGCCGAGAATTTTCTCGCCGGAACGCCTGATAGCGGACAGATTTGCCTTGGCACGCTGCTGCATTTTACCCCGCGCGGCCCAGCCTATCTTTCTGGCGGCACCACGGGGCCAGAGGGCAGCCTGCTCGCGGTGGCGCTGCTTGTCCCCGCGCTGCTGCTGGCCTGGCGTGCGTTCACCCGCCCCCCTGGGGTTTGATTTGGATCAAACCCGGGGGGCACAGATAGGCTAAACTGCCTGTTATGACGATACTGAACAAAATTGTGGAAATGCGCCGCCCCGTAACCATTGGGGTGCCGGCGCGTCCCGCCCTTACCCATTGCGATGAGTGTGCCGCGCGCCATGTGGGGCTGTGCGAGGTGCTTTCCGACGAAGAACTGGCCGGGCTTTCGCGCATTGCCCAGCATATCGCCTTGCCGGCGGGTGCTGTGTTCATCGAGGAAGGCGAGCCGGCACCCCATGTGTATAATGTCAATTCCGGCTTCATCCGCCTGTTCAAATCGCTGCCCGATGGCCGGCGCCAGATTACCGGCTTTGCCGGGCCGGGGCATTTTCTGGGCCTGGCGGCGGGCAGCGCCAACATCATCTCGGCCGAGGCCATGGAGCCGGTGAAGCTCTGCCGCTTCACCCGCGCCGCCATGGCGCAGATTTTTGCCGAGCTGCCGCAGCTTGAGCGCAAATTGCTGGATGTGACCATGCACGAGCTGGTGCTGAGCCAGCAGCAAATGCTGCTGCTGGGGCGTAAAACGGCGATGGAGCGCATCGCCACCTTCCTGCTTAGCTGGGCAGCGCGGGAAGCACTCTGCGGCGAGGGCAAACTGCCCCGCCCCGGCACGCGCCTGCCATTGCCGGTCTCACGCACCGACCTCGCCGACCATCTCGGCCTGACCATCGAGACCGTGTCGCGCTCGCTTTCCGCGCTTAAGCGTGACGGGTTGATTGATATTCCTAACATGCGTGAAATAACCTTGCTGCGCCCGCATGCCCTGGCGGGCATTGCGGATGCCATGGGCTAGCAATATTCACGCAAGAGTGCTTTGACCTTCATCAAGGAATATCCCGGCTGACGCCCTTAAAACCAGCCAGTTAAAGTCAGCCAGGGGCGTCATTGGCTGGCGCCTGCCCCAATCAGGGGCCGAGAGGAGATCGTCATGAAAGTCGCCGAGCTTATGAACCGCAACACACTCTCCGTGCTGCCCGCCAGCCTGGTGGCCGATGCCGCGCGCATTATGGTGGCGCACCGCATAAGCGGCCTGCCGGTGCTGGATGAGCAGGGCAAGCTGGTGGGCATTGTAACCGAGGGTGATTTGTTGCGCCGCGCCGAGATCGGGACGGATGGCGCGCGGGCCGGGTGGCTTAAATCGCTGCTCATGCCCTCTTCCGTGGCCGCCGATTACGTGCAGACCCATGCCCGCCATGTTTCTGGCGTGATGACGCATAACCCCGTATTCGTGACCCCGGATACAGGCATAGATGAGGCGGCGCAGCTTATGTTCCGCAAGCACATAAAGCGCCTGCCTGTGCTGGATAACGGCAAGCTGCTGGGCATTATCAGCCGCAGCGACCTGATGCGTATCCTGGCCCGCAAGCTCATCAACACCCCGGCGGAAAGCTCGGATGAATCGATTGCCAACTACATAAAGGCCGAGATCAGCCATGCGAACTGGGCGCCCAAATCGGGCTTGCGCGTGGTGGTTAAGGGGCATGTGGTGGAGCTTAACGGCACTGTGTTCTCCGATGAGGAGCGCCAGGCCGTGATCTGCATCGCGGAGAACGCGCCAGGCGTTAAGGAGGTTAAGGATAACCTTATCTTCGTCGATCCCGGCTCGGGCCTGGCCTTTCCGCCGGGCGGTTGAGCTTGCATGGCGCGCCCGGCTATAGGAAGATTATACCGAGAGGCTGATAAAGGGGCGGATACGGGAGAGATGAGCAGTTTTACCGCCCTGACGGTTGTTATGGGTATCGAGCTGCTGGCCCTGCTGGCCTTGCTGGGCGAAAGGCAGTTTGCCTTGCATGAGGTCATCCCGGTTTACTGGCGCAAGGGTAAACCCTCCCGGCTTTACATTAAGCGCCGCGCCGGGCTTGCTGTGTTTCCGGTGCTTGGCACGGCGCTGCTGGTGGCCATGGCGGCGGCCAAAAAGCCCGTTTACCTGCTGGCCCTTACCCAGCTCACCCTGGTTGCGCTCAACATGCTTTATTTCCGCGCCATCAACCGGGCGGTGAACGATTCCTGACACTAAATCAATGAGGTAGAGCGCGCTTCAGACTTTCTAATCGCTCGCAAAGCGCGCGAATCTCAAATCATCGCGCTTTAACGGGCCTGACTCTGGCCGCAGGCGCTTGCCTGCGCCCGCCGCCCTGCTTAGGAGCGGATAAAATACGGGAGATATAAGTTCAATGACCGAGCAGCAAGCAGATGTTGTGATTATTGGCGGCAGCCATGGCGGCAGCGAGGCGGCGTTCCGCCTGCGCCAGGGCGGCTTTACAGGCAGCATCGCGCTGCTCTCGTCCGAGCCATATCTGCCCTATCACCGCCCGCCGCTCTCCAAGGCGTTTCTGGCTGGCGAGGTTACGGTTGAGTCGCTGCTGCTGCGCGGCCCAGCCTCTTACGAGAAGGCGAATATTGCGTGGCGCCCCTCCACCACGGTTACCTCCATCGACCGTGTGGACCATCTGCTGGCCCTGGCCGATGGCAGCCATTTGAAATATGGCAAGCTGATTATCGCCACGGGCGGCCGCCCGCGCGTGCTGCCCTTGCCGGGCGCCGAGCTGGGCGGGCTGCATGTCATGCGCACCATTGCCGATGTGGACAAGCTCCGCCCCGAATTTAAGCCCGGCAAGCGGCTGGTGATTGTCGGCGCCGGATATATCGGGCTGGAAGTTGCCGCCGTGGCGGTGAAAACCGGGCTGGATGTCGAGATTGTGGAATTCGCCCCGCGCGCCCTGGCCCGCGTGGCCGGGCCGGAGCTTTCGGCCTTTTACGAGGGCGTGCACACCAAGGCGGGTGTGACATTCCGCTTCAATACCGGGGTGGAAGGCTTTGTACCCGCCGCGCATGATGGCTCGCGCGTGGGCGCGGTGCGCTGCTCGGGCGGGGTGGAGCTGCCCGCCGATTTGGTGCTGGTGGCCGCCGGGCTGGTGCCGAATGTGGAGCTGGCCAAGGATGCCGGGCTGGACATGGGCAACGGCATTATGGTGGACGAGTTCTGCCGCACCTCCGACCCCGATATTCTGGCCATCGGCGATGCCGTGGAATTCCCGCTGCCTTGTGCCGGGCGCCGGGTGCGGCTGGAATCCGTGCCCAACGCGCTGGAACATGCGCGCGTGGCGGCATCGGTCATCAATGGCGCGCCCAGCGCCTATAATGCCGTGCCGTGGTTTTGGTCCGACCAGTATAATTACAAGCTGCAATCCGTGGGGCTGGGCCAGGGCTACGACGTGGCGGTAACCCGCCCTGGCCGCACGCCAGAGGCATTTATCGTGTTTTACATCAAGGACGGCGTGCTGCTGGCGGCGGATTGCGTGAATGCGGTGGCGGAATTCAACGCCGCCAAGAAGCTGGTGACCAACAAGGTGGCCGTGGATGCCGCAGCGCTGGCCGACCCGGCCACGGATTTGAAGGCGCTGGCCGCGGCGCCTGTGGCTTAAGGGTTACGTTCATGTTTGGCGGCTGGCTTCCAACTTGCCGCCAAACCGTCGCCCTGGGCGATTTGTTCGGAAGTCATCTCTGCCTGTAATGCGTTTAATTTGGCCTCGGATAGTCTCTTGAACACTGGATTCGAGGCGTTTTTACACGCCAGCTCCATCCACATATCCGCCTGAACCATGTTGCGCGCCTCTCCTCGCCCGGTTTGCGCCAGCAAACCAAGATTAAGTTGCGCCATTGCATTGTTCTGGTTTGCCGCGAGGGTGAACCATTTGATGGCCTTTACGTCATCTTGCGGTACACCCATGCCATAATCATACATTACCCCAACATTGACCTGGGCTTCGGCCCACCCCGCCTGGCCGTCTGCTTTGAAAAGCTGCATCGCGGCAGTGTAGTTTTTTGGCAGGCAGATTCCATGCAGATAAAACACGCCAACATTATAGATGGCCTGCGGGTCGCCCTGGCGTGCCGAGGGCATAATCCAGTTTATTGCTTTCTGGCAATTTTGTGGCTCTCCCTTGCCGGTGAGGTACATGAGGCCCAGGTGCAACTCGGCCTGGGCGTTGCCTGCAATGGCTGCCGTTGAAAAATCCTTCGCTGCCGCGGCAAAGTCACCGCTATTTATGGCGGCATATCCAGCGGCAACCAGATTGGCATCCGTTGTGTAGTCGGGCGTTGTGTAGTCGGGGGCAGCCTGTGAAATGCCGGGCATAGAGGCAAGAAGGGCAATCAAGGCGGCAATGGTGAGGCGTGGCAATGGCGTCTCCAGTCGCTAAATACAATGCTGCCGCAATGAATACACGGTTTTGCCGATGCTGTCATACAGGCTGCGTTCTATTCCCCCGCTGCCCGCAGCGCCGCCCCGGCGCCCAGCGGGGCCAGCGGCAGGGCGGCGCAGAAAATGGCGCCCAGCATGTAAAGCGGCGCCGCCGGGTGCGGGCTGGCGGCAGCGGCGCTGCCGAAAATGAGGGCCGGGATCATCAGCGGCAAAGTGATAAGCGGCATGAGAATGGAAGCCCGGCGCGCCCCCAGCGTGACCGAGGCCGCCAGCGTGCCGAGCAGCGAGAAAATAGCCGTGCCGGGAATAAGGCTGGCGATCAGCAGCGCCATTTCCCCCTGCGGCAGGCGCAGCATAACCGCCAGCAGGGGGGCGGCGATAAGCAAAGGCAGCCCGGTGGTCAGCCAATGGGCGATGGTCTTGGCCAAAGCCACCTCGTAGGCGGGCAGGCCGGAGAGCAGCAGCAAATCCAGCGTGCCATCCTCGAAATCGGGCGCGAAGAGCCTGTCCAGCGGCAGAAGTGCGGCCAAAAGCGCACAGACCCACACCACCCCCGCCGCCAAATGTGCCAGCAGGGCGGGGGATGGCCCCACGGCGAAGGCGAACAGGCTGCCCGCGATAAGGAAGAACACCAAGGCCGCCACGCTGTCCGCCCCCTGACGCAGCGTCAGCATCAAATCCCGGGCGATAAGGGCCTTCATAGCCGTATTTCCTGCACATCGCGCGCCGTCAGCGGCAGATGCGTGCTGGCCACGATCATGCCGCCGCCCGCCCGGTGCGTGGCGCATAGGGTTTCGAACCGGGCCACGGATTCAGCGTCCAGCCCGGTGGTAGGCTCATCCAGCAGCCATAGCGCGCGGCCCGAGGCCGCCACGCGGGCAAGGGCCAGGCGGCGCTTCTGCCCGGCGGAGAGCATGCGGGCGGGCAGGGCGGCAAAACGCTCCAGCCCCACCAGCGCCAGGGCGGAAACCGGTACATGCTCGGCCGCCGTAAGGGCGGGTTTCACGGCATCCTGGTGCCCGAGCCAGGCCAGGCGCTGGGCGTGGGCGGCACGGTCCGCCAGGGCAGGGGCGCCATTCCACAGTAATTGCCCCGCGGCCAGCGGCGTAAGCCCGGCCAGGGCGCGCAGCAGGGTAGATTTGCCCGCGCCATTCGCCCCGCGCAGCACCACCATGCCGCCCGGTTTTAGCACAAGGGAGATTCCGCTGAGCACCAGCCTCTCGCCACGGAATACCGCCAATTTTTCAGATGTGAGCAGGTGCAAAAATCCTCTTGGACGTAATAGACTAGCCTGCCCGGCTATGGTTTAAGCCGCACCAAATCGCAAGCGGCAACAAGCAGAAAGGTTTTGCCCCATGACAGCCATCGGTCACGATAGCCTGAAAACCGAGAAAACCCTGACCGTCGATGGGAAGGCGTATAGCTATTTCTCCGTCGCCGAGGCCGCCGCCAAGCTGGGCGACATCGCCAAACTGCCGAAAACCCTGAAAATCCTGCTGGAAAACGTGCTGCGCTTCGAAAATGGCGGCAGCTACACGGTGGAGGACGCCAAATCCATCATCGCCTGGCAGGAAAAAGCCTCTTCCACCAAGGAAGTGCCCTTCAAGCCCGCGCGTATCCTCATGCAGGACTTCACCGGCGTGCCGGGCGTGGTGGACCTCGCCGCCATGCGCGATGGCGTTATCAAGCTGGGCGGCGCGCCCGGCAAGGTGAACCCGCTGATCCCGGTTGACCTCGTAATCGACCACTCGGTCATGATTGACTATTCCGGCTCGGCGGACGCGCTGCAGAAGAATATCGACATCGAGTTCGACCGTAACGGCGAGCGCTATAAATTCCTCCGCTGGGGCCAGGAAGCGTTCAACAATTTCCGCGTCGTGCCGCCCGGCACCGGCATCTGCCACCAGGTGAACCTGGAATATCTGTCGCAGATCGCCTGGACTTCCGCCAATAACGGCAAAACCTACGTGTACCCGGACACGCTGTACGGCACGGACAGCCACACCACCATGGTGAACGGCGTGGGCGTGCTGGGCTGGGGCGTTGGCGGCATCGAGGCCGAGGCCGCCATGCTTGGCCAGCCCATCGCCATGCTCATCCCGGACGTGATCGGCTTCCGCCTGCACGGCAAGCTGGCCGATGGCGTGACGGCGACCGACCTGGTGCTGACCGTGACCGAGATGCTCCGCAAGAAGAAGGTCGTGGGCAAGTTCGTGGAATTTTATGGCGAGGGCCTGGACGAGCTGCCGCTGCCGGACCGCGCCACCATCGCCAACATGGCCCCGGAATACGGCGCCACCTGCGGCTTCTTCCCTGTCGATCAGATCGCGCTCGACTACCTGCACCTCTCCGGCCGTGACGAGCACCAGATCAAGCTGGTCGAGGCTTTCGTCAAGGCGCAAGGGCTGTGGCGCACCACTGGCGAGGACCCGGTGTTCACCGACACGCTGGAGCTGGATCTGTCCACCGTGCAGCCCTCGCTGGCCGGGCCGAAGCGCCCGCAGGACCGCGTGCTGCTGAAGGACGCCGCCGCGGCGCTTAAGGGCGAACTGACCAAGGGCCTGGGCGTTGCCGCCGATGCGGTGGATGCCAAGGCCAAGGTGGCCGGCACGGATTACAGCATCACCCATGGCGATGTGGTGATTGCCGCCATCACCTCCTGCACCAACACCTCCAACCCCTACGTGCTGGTGGCCGCTGGCCTCGTGGCGCGCAAGGCGCATGCGCTGGGCCTTACGCCGAAGCCCTGGGTGAAGACCTCGCTGGCCCCTGGCTCGCAGGTGGTTACCGAGTACCTGAACAAGTCCGGCCTCACGCCCGATTTGGATGCGCTGGGCTTCCAGACCGCCGGTTATGGCTGCACCACCTGCATCGGCAACTCCGGCCCGCTGCCGGATGCCATTGTGGACGCCATTGAGGGCGACAAGCTGGTGGCGGTGTCCGTGCTCTCCGGCAACCGTAACTTCGAGGGCCGCGTGCACCCGAACGTGCGCGCCAACTACCTGGCCTCGCCGCCGCTGGTGGTGGCGTACTCGCTGCTCGGCAATATGCGCGAGGACATTACCACAGCGCAGATCGGCACCTCGAAGGACGGCAAGCCGGTGTACCTGAAGGACATCTGGCCCTCGACCAAGGAAGTGGCAGACACGGTGCATAAATTTGTCACGCGCGATATGTTCGTCGAGAAATACTCGGACGTGTTCAAGGGGCCGAAGCAGTGGCAGGAGATTGAGGTGACGGGCGGGACCGACACCTATGCCTGGCCGTCTGCTTCCACCTATGTGAAGAACCCGCCCTATTTCCAGGAGATCACCCCGGAGCCGAAGCCCGTGTCCGACATCAAGGGCGCGCGCGTTCTGGCGCTGCTGGGGGATAGCATCACCACCGACCATATCTCGCCCGCCGGTAACATCAAAAAATCCAGCCCCGCTGGCGAGTACCTGATGGAGCACCAGGTGCTGCAGAAGGACTTCAACTCCTACGGCGCGCGCCGCGGCAACGACGATGTGATGGTGCGTGGCACCTTCGCCAACATCCGCATCAAGAACGAGATGCTGGGTGGCGCCGAGGGTGGCAACACCAAGCACTACCCCGGCGGCCAGGAAATGCCGATTTACGACGCGGCGATGAAGTACAAGGCGGAGAACGTGCCGCTGGTGGTCATCGCGGGCCAGGAATACGGCACCGGCTCCTCGCGCGACTGGGCGGCCAAGGGCACCATGCTGCTGGGCGTGAAGGCCGTGGTGGCGGAGAGCTTCGAGCGCATCCACCGCTCCAACCTTGTTGGCATGGGCGTGCTGCCTTTGCTGTTCAAGGAAGGCGTTACGCGCAAGAGCCTGAAGCTGCAGGGCGACGAGACCATCGACATTGTGGGGCTGGACAAGCTCTCGCCCCGCATGGACATCACGATGGTCATCACCCGTGCCGATGGCAGCAAGACCGAGGTGGAACTGCTCTGCCGTGTGGATACCGCCGATGAGGTGGAATACTACAAGAATGGCGGCATTCTGCAGTACGTGCTGCGCGGCATGGCCAAGGCGGCTTAATTTAGCTGCCAAAGCCACCTAAGGCTTTAACGGCGCCCTCCGGGGCGCCGTTTTTATTTCCGCTTCAATCTCAATTACTTTTCGATGAACTCTGCCTCACCCCGCTTGCCAGCCTGGCCCTGAGAACGGCATTTGCTGCGCGGTTACCCTATTAAGCCGGGGAGTGCGCCATGGGTTTGTTCGACACGATTTTGGCCTCTTCGGGCACTCCGGCGAACGGCATCGTGTCAATCGGCCAGTTGCAGAGCTGGGACAGGTCTATAAGCCTGCATACAAAAGCCGCTGATGTGGAGCGCGCTTTTCTGGATGATCCGGCGCTGCCCGGCTTTATTGTGCGCGAAGGGCAGGATGTATTCGGCATCCTCTCCCGGCGCCGGCTGTTCACCACCATCAGCCAGCCTTACGGGCGCGAGGTATTTGTCAAACGCCCCTTGCGTGAGATGGCGCCAAAGATCGACACTGCCCCGCTGATGCTGCCCAGCAGCACCCCGCTTGCCGCGGCGTTGAAATACGCCATGACGCGGGATGACGAACTGCGGTTTGAGCCGTTCCTGGTGCATTCCGCCACCGGTATACGGCTTCTGGAAATCCATGTGCTGATGGTGGCGCAGGCTAATTTGCTGGAAGAGGCGCTGACCGCGCGTGACAGGCTGCTGGATAAAATTAAGGCCGTGGTGGGGAGCAGGTAGACGCCACTTGGCGCGGCGCAAGATTACAAACTTAATGTAAATATATAATAATTGATGTAAATATGTAATATTGAGGAATGGTGGGCGCGACAGGGATTGAACCTGTGACCCTTCGCGTGTGAAGCGAATGCTCTACCGCTGAGCTACGCGCCCGGTGGGCGGGTGGATAGAAGCAGGGGCAGGGCGTGTCAAGCCGGGCGCAAGATTTATCCGAGATTGTCTGCAAACGCCGCTTTGTGGCTGCCCGGGGCAGTTTTTTCCGCATCGGTGCGCATGTATTTAATGTACGCGTATTTAATGTACACGCCGCTCCGGTGCCCAAAAATCGCCCCTGGGCGGCTTGCCGGAAAACAATCTTTCAGCCAACCGGCTGGGGCGGTGGCGCCAGCAGCTTCCGCCTTCCGGTACGCGGCGGGCAATGCTAAAGCGCCCGGTATGGCTGGACATTCACACGCAAAGAACATCATGCACCGCAAGGGTGCGCAGGACGCCAAGCGCGCGCGCATCTATGCCAAGCTCATTCGCGAAATTACCGTGGCGGCGAAGGAGGGTCTGCCCGACCCCAACTTCAACCCGCGCCTACGCGCCGGCATCGGCGCCGCGCTGAAGGCCAATATGACGCGCGATTCCATCGACCGCGCCATTAAGAAGGCCACCGGCGCGGGCGCAACGGAGAATTACGAGGCCGTGCGCTACGAGGGTTACGGCCCGGCTGGCGTGGCCGTTATCGTCGAGGCGCTGACGGATAACCGTAACCGCACGGCTTCCACCATTCGTGCCGCCTTCAACAAATCCGGCGGGGCGCTGGGGGAGACGAACTCAGTTTCCTTTATGTTCAACCGGTTGAGCGTCATTTTTTATCCCGCCAGCGCGGCTTCGGCCGATGACATGCTGGAAGCCGCCATCGAGGCCGGGGCTGACGACGTGGTGAGCGATGAGGACGGGCACGAAATCCTCGCCGCACCCGATAATTTCTTCGCGGTGCGTGATGCGCTGGCGCAGAAATTTGGCGATCCGGCGGAGGCCAAGGTGGAATGGCGCCCCAGCATGACCGTGGCGCTGGATGAGGAAAAAGCCGCTTCGGTGCTGAAATTGCTGGATACTCTGGAGGATGATGACGACGTCCAGAATGTTTATGCCAATTTTGAGGTGCCGGACGAGGTTATGGCGAAGCTCTCCGCTTGATCCGCTTATTGGGCATCGACCCTGGCCTGCGCTTTACGGGCTGGGGCGTGCTGGAAGCCGAGGGCAACCGTCTGCGCCATGTGGCGGATGGGGTGATTGCGACGGATGGTGACGAATCGGTGCCGCTCCGCCTTAAATCGCTGGATGACCAGTTGGCCGAAATTCTGGCGCGCTACGCCCCGGCGGAGGCAGCCGTGGAAGAGACCTACGTGAACCGCAACGCCACCGCGACGCTGAAGCTGGGCTATGCCCGCGGCGTGGCGCTGCTGGCCCCGGCGCGGCTGGGGATTCCGGTGTTTGAATACGGCGCCAAGACGGTGAAAATGGCCGTTGTGGGCACGGGCGGGGCTGATAAGGAGCAGGTGGGGCTGATGGTGCGCCGGCTTCTGCCAGGTGCCGCGCAAAAACGTGCCGACGCGGCGGATGCGCTGGCCGTGGCCATCTGCCACGCGCATCATCGCGCCACGAAAAACGTCTGGAAGGCGCCGGTATGATTGCAAGGTTGCGCGGCATTGTGGATTCCATTGGTGATTCAAGCTGCGTCATCGACGTGAACGGTGTCGGCTACCTGGTTTTCTGCTCCTCCCGCACGCTGGGCGCCCTGCCCGAAGGGGCGGCGACCCTGCTGACCGAGATGCAAGTGCGGGAAGACGCCATCACCCTTTACGGCTTTGCCACGGCCTCGGAACGTGAATGGTTCCGGCTGCTGACCACCGTGCAGGGCGTGGGGGCCAAGGTGGCGCTGGGGATATTATCCGCCCTCTCGCCAGACCAGCTGATTGCCGCCATTTCGTCGCAGGACAAGGCGGCCCTGACCCGCGCGCCCGGCGTGGGGCCGAAGCTGGCGGTGCGGCTGGTGACGGAGCTGCGTGAAAAGGCCGGGGTAATGCCGGGTGGTGGCGCTGCCGCGCTGCCTATGCCGCAGGCCAAGGGCCATGCGGCGGACGCGCTCTCGGCGCTGGTGAATTTGGGTTACCGCCGGGCGGAGGCCGAAGCCGCGCTGGCCAAGGCGGTGGAACAGCATGGCGAGGATGCGGGGCTGGATGTGCTCATTCGCACCGGTTTGCGGGCATTGAGCAAGTGATTACGGCGCGAAAGATGGATTGCTTTGCTGCCGCTCGCAATGACATGGGTGGGGCATGAGCGAGGACCGCATAACCTCTGGCGAGCGTCTGCCCGATGATACGGGCGAGGCCACGCTGCGCCCGCAAACGCTGGATGATTTTACCGGGCAGCAGGGCAGCCGGGAGAATTTGAAGATTTTCATTGGCGCGGCCAAGGCGCGTGGCGAGGCGCTGGACCATGTGCTGCTGCACGGCCCGCCGGGGCTGGGTAAAACCACGCTGGCGCAGATTGTGGCGCGCGAGATGGGCGTGGGCTTCCGCGCCACATCCGGGCCGGTGATCCAGAAATCGGGCGATCTGGCTGCGATTCTCACCAATTTGCAGCCCAAGGACGTGCTGTTTATCGACGAAATCCACCGCCTGCAGCCGGCGATTGAGGAAATTCTGTACCCCGCGATGGAGGATTTCCAGCTCGACCTGATTATTGGCGAGGGGCCGGGCGCGCGCACTGTGCGGATAGATTTGCCGCCCTTCACTTTGGTGGGCGCCACCACGCGGGCCGGGCTGCTGGCCACGCCTTTGCGCGACAGGTTCGGGATTCCGCTGCGGCTGGTGTTTTACACGCCGGATGAGCTGACCGGGATTGTGATCCGCCTGGCGGAAAAGCTGGGTATGGACCTTTCCTATGAAGGCGCGCAGGAAATCGCCAAGCGCTCACGCGGCACGCCGCGCGTGGCAGGGCGGCTGACGCGGCGCGTGCGCGATTTTGCCACCGGCACAAAGGGGCCGGTAACCCAGGCCCAGGCCGATGCGGCGCTGACCCGGCTGGATGTGGACCATAAGGGGCTGGATGCGATGGATATTCGCTACCTGAAGCGCCTGGCGGAGCACCATGGCGGCGGGCCGGTGGGGGTGGAGACGCTGGCGGCGGCCCTGGCCGAGGCACGGGACACGCTGGAGGATGTGGTGGAGCCGTTCCTTATACAAGAGGGGCTGTTGCTGCGGACCTCACGCGGGCGGATGCTGGGCGAGCCGGGCTGGCGGCATTTGGGGCTGGAGCCGCCAAGGGGGCGGCCGGAGCAGTATGATCTGCTGGGGGATTAGGCATTTCCGCGCCACAGAATCGCCCCACTCTCCACCCAGATAGGCCCGGCATGATCTATACCTACACCACCCGCATCTATTACCAGGATACAGACGCCGGCGGCATTGTGTACCACGCCAATTACTTAGCCATTGCCGAGCGCGCCCGCACGGAAGCCCTGCGTGAGATGGGCGCCCCCCATGCCGAATTAATTGCGGAATTCGGCGTCATGTTCGTGGTGCATCGCGTCAATTTGCACTATCAGCGCCCCGCACGCATCGATGAGCTGATCCGGGTTGAGACGGAATTTACCGAAGTGAACGGGGCAACTGTAACGCTTCGCCAAAATTTCATCCGAGACAGCGACTCGCTGGCTGTGCTTGAGCTGGGGCTTGGGTGCGCGCGGGTCTCGGATGGGAGGGCGGCGCGCATTCCGCGTGCCTTCGCGGCGCGGCTGAAAATTTGAACGGGGTGTAAGACATTGAACGATACTGTAACGCAAAGCGCGGTTGCGGCACCTGGCGGCTCCAGCCTTTCGCTGCTCAGCCTGTTCCTGCATGCGGACGCGGTGGTGAAGCTGGTGATGATCGTGCTGCTGCTCGCCAGCATCTGGGTCTGGACCATTATCATCGAAAAAACGGTGAGCCTGCGCCGCGTGAACCGCGAGGCCAACCAGTTCGAGGATGAATTCTGGTCCGGCGGCAGCCTGGATACGCTGTTCGACCGCGAGGGCGCGGACCCCGCCAACCCCATAGCCGCCGTGTTTGGCGCCGCCATGAGCGAGTGGAAGCGCACAGCGCGCATCGCGGGCAGCGAGATTGGCAAGACCAGCGTGCGCGAGCGCGTGGACCGGGCCATGAACGTGACCATCATGCGCGAGATGGAGCGCCTGGAGCGGTTCATCATGTTTCTGGCCTCGGTCGGCGCCACGGCGCCGTTCATCGGCCTGTTCGGCACGGTTTGGGGCATCATGCACTCATTCTCGGCCATTGCCGCCATGCATAATACCGACCTCGCGGTGGTGGCGCCGGGCATTGCCGAGGCGCTGTTTGCCACCGCCATCGGCCTTGTGGCCGCCATTCCGGCGGTGCTGGCCTATAACAAGCTCTCCACCGATCTGGCGCGCTTTGCCGCCCGGCTGGAGGGGTTTGCCTCGGAATTTTCCGCCATTCTGTCGCGCCAGACCGAGGAGCTTAAGTAAATGGCGGGCGGGCTGATGGGGCCGGGGAACGGCAGAAAGCGCTACCGCCCGATGGCGGAGATAAACGTTACGCCGCTGGTGGACGTGATGCTGGTGCTGCTGATCATCTTCATGGTCACGGCGCCGATGATCACCTCCTCGGTCAACGTCAACCTGCCCAACGCCAACGCCAAACCGGCGCCGAGCGACATGAAGCCCATCACCATCTCGGTTAAATCCGATGGCGGCATTTATCTGGGCAACACCAAGGTGGAGCTGTCCAACCTTGTGGCCACGCTGCAGCAAGCCTCGAAGAACAACCCGGACCAGCGGATTTTCGTGCGCGGCGACAAGGATGTGCAATACGGCATCATGGTGCAGGTGATGGCGAATATCACGCAAGGCGGTTTCACCAAGGTGGCCTTGCTGGCGCAGCCCGGTAGCTAATAAAGGCCAGGAGTAATAATACTTGGACCGCGATTTACGCCGCAGCGCCTATATTTCTGGCTTCGCGCATATCGCCTTGATTGTGGCGGCGATTGTGACGCTGCCGCTGCAGCCGCTTGCGACCGCGCCGGATATGGCTGTTGATGTGGATTTGATCGGCCCGACGGCGCCGCAGCAATCGCTGACCAAAGGGCCTGTGGCTGCCGTGAACAACACGCCCGTGGCGCACCAGGGGCCGCTGGCGGTGAGCAAGCCGCTGCACAAGCCCATTGAGGCGCCGCCGCCGCCGCCACCCCCGCCGCCGCCCGCGCCCAAACAGCCGCCGACGCAAACGCCGCCGAAAGCCGCGCCGCCACCCCCGCCGCCCAAGCCGAGCGAGCAGGTGGTGCCGAAGCCGCCGCCGCCGCCAAAAAAGACAGAGAAGCAGAGCACTGTTACGCCGCCGAAGGAAAAGCCGCAGGAGGTGAAAAAGCCGCCCGCGCCGATGCAAAGCCCGACGCACCAGCAGCACGAGGTAAAAACCCCCGCGCCGTTGAGCCAGAGCGTGCAGAACACGCTGCTGAAGCTGAAGGCGCTGCAGAAACAGCAGCAACCGCCAAAGGCCGTGTATAACCCCGATGCCGGTGGCGCGCCCAATGGCGGCGGCTCGCCTAATTCCACGGCCAATTCCGGCCTTACCGGGCCAGACCGCGCGGCCATTGGCAACCATGTGCGGCCATGCTGGAGCGTGGATGCCGAGGCGCAGGGGCTGAACGGGTTCTCGGTGCTGCTGCAGGTAACGACCGACCCCACCGGCACGGTGCGCGAGGCTGAAATATCTCCGCAAAATACGGGTGATATGAGCGATCCGCTGTACTACGCCTTTACCCAGCGTGCCTTGGCCGCGGTGCTTAACGCGCAATGCGCCACGCTGCCGCTGCCCTCGAACATGCTGGGGCAGAACCAGACGTTTACGTTCTTGTTCTCGCCATGAGGGAAACGGCCTTCATGGCGGTGACGAATTATCAATGTGCAACTTCACCCGGCTCCCTTTATGTGGAGCCGGGTTACGCCTCACAGTTCAATTCTCGCCGTAAAAGGGAGTTACCATGCTGAAATTGCCGCCCTATTCTCGCCGCCGCCTTATTGGCACTGGCGCTGCATCGCTTATTGGCGCGCCCGCCATGGCGCAGAGCATGATTGGGGGCGGCTCCGCCGCGCCGGCGGCGCAGCCTGGCGCCGGCACGGGGGCGAATGCGCCTATCGCGGTGAGCGGCGCGCAGAATGCGCCTATTCCCATTGCCATTACGCCATTCGCCACGCAGGGCGTGGGGGCGCAGATTACGCAGGTGATTACGGATGATTTGAACCATTCGGGCCTGTTCCGCAGCATCGACCCCGGCAGCTTTGTGCCCAACTCCATCAATAACGGCACGCCGGTATGGCAGAACTGGACGCTGCTGGGCGCGCAATGGATTGTGGTGGGCGATGTGCAGGACGCGGGCGGCGGGCAGCTGCATGTGGAATTCCGCCTGTGGAACGTACAGAACCAGAGCCAGGCGCAGGGCACGGCCTATACCACAACGCAGAGCAACTGGCGCCGTATTGGGCATATTATCGCCGATACCATCTACCAGCAGGCCATTGGCGTTAAGGGGTATTTCGACTCCCGCGTGGCTTTCATCTCCGAATCCGGGCCCGACACTTCCCCCATACGCCGCCTGGCGGTGATGGATTATGATGGCGCCAATGTGCAGTTCCTGACGGATGGCTCATCGATGGCGATTACGCCGGAATATAACCCGACGCGCCAGCAGCTTGCGTTTGTGAGCATGGAGAGCGGCGGGCCGCGGGTTTATCTGTTTGACTTGCAGAACGGCACGAAGCGGCTTGTTGGGGCGTTTGGCCAGCAGACCATCGGGCCGCGCTTCTCGCCGGATGGCAATTCGCTGCTTATGTCGGTTTACGAGGATGGCGGTTCCGCGATTGTGAAGGTGGGGCTTGATGGCAGCATTATCGGGCATCTGACGGATACGTCCTCGATCAACGTCACACCCTGCTATTCGCCGGACGGGTCGCAGATCGTGTTCAATTCCGACCGCGACGGCGCGCAGCAGCTTTTCGTGATGAATGCGGATGGCTCGGGCGTGAAGCGTATCAGCTTCGGTAACGGGAGCTATGCCGAGCCGTGCTGGTCGCCGTCCGGAGATATGATCTCTTACACGTTCTGGGGGTCGGATGTTGGCGGGTTCTCGATTGGCGTGATGGCGCCGGATGGCACGGGGGAGCGTATTCTCACCCAGGGCTATCTGGTGGGTAATTCCACCTTCTGCCCGAATGGGCGTGTGCTGATGTTCTACCGCCAGACGCCGCAGGGCAGCGGCACGGGAGACAGGATTTCCAGCATCGGCATAGACGGGTTTAACGAGCGGCTGGTGCCGACCCCTAGCTATGCCTCGGACCCAAGCTGGGGGCCGCTGCTGGCTTGAAGCCGGATGAGTTCAGGCCGGATCATGTTGTGATCCGGCCTGAACTCTGAATCCGGCTCTCAACCAATGAAGTAGAGCGTGATTCAGACGTTCGAATCGCGCGCAAAGCGAGCGCATCTCAAGTCATCACGCTAAAGCGGGCGCTCTAAAGCGGGCACGGTAAAGCAATGGCGGGAGGCGCAAACCTCATGGTGCCGCCGCCCGCCCCATGCCCATGGCTTGGCCAAAGCCGTTGGGGCGCGGCAGTACGGCATGCAGCGCTTGCGTTGCCCGCAACTTCGCGCCAACACCGCCAGCCCAGGGGGTGGAGCGCCCGGTGGCGCGGCTGACGCTCACGGCCAGCATTTCAGCAAAGCAAATGCGCTTGGGGCCGCCCTCGCGGTACATCTCGATGGCGATATGCGCACGCTTGGCATCGGCATCGGCCAGGACGAAATCGATCAGCGCTGTGTCACCGCCAAAAATTTCGCGCTCGTAACGCACATTCAGCCCGCCAAAAACGTAGATTTGCTGGTGTTCCTCTTTATATGCCTCGTCCAGCCCGTGGGCGGCGAAGAAGCCGCGCGCGGCCTCGTTGAACAGCATGACATAGTTGGCGACGAAAAGATGACTGGTATTGGCGCTGAGCCATTCCGGCTTGATGACAACGTTAAGGGCACGAAACGGCGCGGTGGCGGGCATGGGCAAATCTCCTTGAGCGGGTGTTTACCGCGCGTGCGGCCTGGCCGGAAGCCCAGGCTGGGGCTGGGTGTTTTATGAAGATAAAATTTTTGATGATGACCAGAAAAATTTTGGTGTAGATCAATGAGTAGGGGGGCGGCGGGACGTATTCAGGCGGGATCGAACCTGAAATGGGAGACTTCCGCCAATGAAATCCAGTCTTCGCCTGGCCGCCGTCGCCGGGCTGTTGGCCGCCACGGCCATTACCCCAGCCCGCGCGCAGAATTTTCTGACCGGCCCGACAGGGTATGAGAGCGGCGATGTTCTTGTGCATCTCAGCCTGCTGGGGGTATTCCCCATGAATTACGCCAGCCATGTGGGCGGGGCGCTGGCGGGTAGCAGCGTGCATGTTTCGGCCGGGGTTTCGCCAGAGCTGGACGGGTCTTACTTCCTCACGCCGCATTGGTCGTTGCAGCTTATTGCCGCCAGCTCGCGGCATAATGTGTGGGTGGATGGCGGTGCTGCTGGCAAGGTGAAGGTGGGTTCCACCTGGGTGCTGCCGCCCACGCTTACGGCGCAGTACCATTTTGCCCAGATTGGGCCGGTGCGCCCCTATGCCGGGCTGGGCCTGACGGTGGCGTTTTTCTATGCGCCGGATGCGTCCTCTTACCTTAAGGAAAACGGGTTGAAGATGGGCGGGCTTTCCACGGCCGTGGGACCAACGCTGAATGTTGGCTTCGACGTGCCGATAACCGGTAACTGGAGCGCCAATGTGGATGTGAAGCAGATGTTCCTGGTGACCGGCACCCATGTGGCCGGCTCGATAGGCGCGCTGACCGAGCTGGACCCGCTGACCGTGGGTCTGGGTGTGGGCTACAAGTTCTGAAATTGCAGGGGGCAGCACCCCCTGCTATTTTAAGTGCTTGCGGAAGAAGCGGATGATGGTGGCGTTGGCGTCCGCGCTTTCGGGCAGCCAGGGGTCGTTGTAGAAGCAATGGCCCATGCCATCGAATACATGCAGTTCGGCCTCTACCCCGGCTTGGCTAAGGGCGCGGTGCAGGGCGAGGGCTGGGCTCATATCGAAAGCGCGCGTGCCGGTGATGAGCAGGGCGGGCGGGAATTTGGCGCGGAATTCCGGCGGAGCGCGGTGCGGGTGGGCAAGGATGTCATCCGGGCTGCTGCCGTCGAAATAGCCGTATTTCATGGTATGCAGGTTGCCCATCAGGTCCATGGGCGGCTGGCGCCCGGTGCCGATGGCGGAGAAATAGGCCGAATCGCCCGTGCCGCCCGTGCCTGCGCCCAGCACGCCAATGGCGCCGGGGGCTGGCAGGCCTTTATTCAAAATCCAGGCCGTGGCCTGCGCGGTAAGCGCGCCGCCGGCCGAGCCGCCGTAAATGCCTATGCGTTCAGCCGGGTAGCGGGTGAGCAAGGCTCGGTACACGGCCTCCACATCCTCGCTCGCCGCCGGGTAGCGGTGCTCGTAGGCTTGCCGGTAATCGACGGAAACAACCCGGAATTTGCCGAGATGGGCAAGGGGGATGGATTCCAGCCGCCCGCCCAGCACGGCGCCCGAGATGAAGGCGCCGCCATGCAGGTTGATAAGTACGCATTTATCGTCATCGCCGGATAAGGGGGTGAATTCCTCGACATTTACCCCGTTCAGCACATTGCCCTGCATATGTACGGGAAAATCGGCGGCCATGCGCGCCAGCATGGGTTTGAGAAAACCTTCATCCAGCCCGTGGCGAAAAATATCCACCATGGCGCGGAACTGGGTTTCATCCTTCGCGGATGAGAGGTCTGGCATCATGCCGGCTTGTTGCAGCGCCGTGGCCTGCGCCTTGGCCGCCGCCGGGCTAAGGGCGGCGGAAAGCGGCAGAAAAAAGGGCTGGACGGCGACAATGCCCGTGCTGCTCACGGGCAATTTGCCGCCAGGTGCCAAATTTGTCATGGATCCTCCGTTTTTATTGCCATTACGCCCATACTTGCCTTTTTAGGCGTGGTGCGCCATATGCGGCCCGTCCGCATGGTGCGGGCAAATTCACACGCGGGGGCCTTTCCGGCGCAAGCCTATTGGTCCGGTGCCTCATGGTGCTTCCCCCGCGGAGGATAGAACCGGAACTTATAGGAAAGAGAACTGCCAATGGCACTTCCCGATGTTTCTTTGCGCCAGCTTTTGGAAGCCGGCGTGCATTTTGGCCATAATACCCGCCGCTGGAACCCGCGCATGGCGCCGTACCTGTTTGGCGTACGCAACCAGGTGCATATTATCGACCTGCAGCAAACCGCGCCGCTGCTGGAGCGCGCCCTGAAGGCCGTGCGCGATGTAACCGCCGCTGGCGGCCGCGTGCTGTTTGTGGGCACCAAGCGCGCCGCGGCTGATTATGTGGCGGAATCCGCGCAGCGCTGCGGCCAGTATTACGTGAACCACCGCTGGCTGGGTGGCATGCTGACCAACTGGAAGACCATCACCGGCTCCATCAAGCGCCTGCGCCAGATGGACGAGCTGCTGGCGGGCGAGACCCAGGGCTATTCCAAGAAGGAAGTGCTGAACATGACGCGCGACCGCGAGAAGCTGGAGCGCGCGCTGGGCGGCATCAAGGACATGGGTGGCCTGCCGGATATTTTGTTCGTGATTGACACCAACAAGGAGAAGCTGGCGGTTGAGGAAGCCAATAAGCTGGGCATCCCCGTCATCGCCATTCTGGACTCCAACTCCGACCCCACGGGCGTGACCTTCCCCGTGCCAGGCAATGACGACGCGATTCGCGCCATTACCCTGTATTGCGACATGGTGGCCGGTGCGGTGCTGGATGGCATTTCCGCCGAGCTGGGTTCCTCTGGGATTGACCTGGGTGCCGCCGCCGCGCCGATTTTGGACGCGGTGCCGGAAGCCGGGGCTGAGGCGCACGCCTGATTTGCCGCCGGGGCCGCGTGCCCCGGGTGATTGTTGAATGAAGCGCGCGGGGGCAAAACCTCCGCGCGCAAACGCATCGTAAGGAGCATACACATGGCTGAAATTACCGCTGCCCTGGTGAAGGACCTGCGCGAGACGACCGGCGCCGGCATGATGGATTGCAAAAAGGCGCTGACCGAGAGCAATGGCGACGTGCAGGCCGCCATTGACTGGCTGCGCAAGAAGGGGCTTTCCGCCGCCGCCAAAAAATCTGGCCGCGTGGCCGCCGAGGGGCTGGTTGCCGTGGCGCTGGCGCCGGGCAAGGTGGCGCTGGTGGAAGTGAATGCCGAAACCGACTTCCTGGCCCGCAACGAGACCTTCCAGAATTTCGTCGAGGGTGTTGCCAAGGTGGCGCTGAGCGTGGGTGAGGATGTGGAGGCCATCAAGGCCGCCGCTTACCCCGGCACGGGCCGCACCGTGGCGGAAGAGACCGTGCACCAGATCGCCACCATCGGCGAGAATATCGCGCTGCGCCGCGCCGCCGTTATCGAGGTGCCGGGTGGCGTTGCCGCCGCCTATGTGCATGGCGCCGTGAAGCCGGGCCTGGGCAAGATTGGCGTTATCGTCGGCCTGACCGGCAAGGCGGATGCCGCGATTGAAGACCTGGGCAAGAAGGTTGGCATGCATGTTGCCGCGACGCCGGGCACCACCGCGCTGACCATTGCTGAAGTGGACCCGGCCACGCTGGAGCGCGAGAAGAACGTGCTGACCGAGCAGGCCCGCGCCTCTGGCAAGCCCGAGAACATCATCGAGAAGATGGTCGAAGGCCGCGTGAAGAAGTTCTACGAGGACGTGGTGCTGCTGGAGCAGGTGTGGGTGCATGATGGCGAGAGCAAGGTGAAGGATGTGGTGAAGAAGGCTGGCGCCGAGATTGCCCGCTTTGTGTGCTTCCGCCTTGGCGAAGGCATTGATAAGGAAGCCACCGACTTTGCCGCTGAAGTGGCGGCTGCCGCCGGGGTGTAATGGGTAACGGCCAGGGGTGCTGCCCCAGGCGCTAGTGTGATGGTGCTGAAATTCGTGATGTGAAATATCGCGAATTTCAGAAGCTGAATCACATTAGCTTATTGATTTTTCTAGTGTCCACCATGGTTCTGAAATCCAACGGATTTCAGAACCGGGACACTAGACAAGGGGCCATGCCTTGCCCGTGGAAACACGGCTGGGATGGCCCTTTTTTTAGAGATTGTTTGCAAAGTCTACTCTGGCGGCCGTCCAAGGGCGATTTTCTGCGCGCCGGTGCTCAAAAATCACCCCTGGACGACTCACCAGAGCGGCTTTTCAAACAATCTCGTAGAGCCGTGCTGGTGCCGTGCGGCGCGCGCGAAACCCGAATCGGGCGCCATTGTTACAAACCACGCCGCCGGGGGTGGTTTGCCTGGTGCCGTCCATACTGTATGAGCGAGGCCATGACGCAGATTCCGCAATATAAGCGCGTACTTCTGAAAATCTCTGGCGAGGCCCTGATGGGCAGCCGCGATTATGGGCTGGATACGGATACTGTAAGCGCCATTGCCGCCGATGTGCGGGATGTGATTGCCATGGGCATAGAGGTTTGCCTGGTGATTGGCGGGGGCAATATTTTCCGCGGCGTGGCCGGGGCCAGCGCGGGGATGGACCGGGCGCAGGCTGACTATATGGGCATGCTGGCCACGGTGATGAACGCGCTGGCCATGCAGTCGGCGCTGGAAAAGCTGGATGTGCCGACGCGGGTGCAGACGGCTATTCCCATGTCCTCGGTTTGCGAGCCGTATATACGCCGCCGGGCGATGCGGCATATGGAAAAGGGCAGGGTGGTGATTTTTGCCGCCGGCACGGGCAACCCGTTTTTTACCACCGACACCGCCGCCGCTTTGCGCGCCGCCGAGATGAACTGCAACGCCATGCTGAAGGGCACGCAGGTGGATGGGGTGTATTCCGCCGACCCGCGCAAGGACGCCAATGCCAAGCGTTACGAGGAGCTGACATATTTGGACGTGCTGGCGCGCGATTTGAATGTGATGGATGCCTCCGCTATTTCGCTGAGCCGCGAGAACAAGCTGCCGATTATTGTGTTCAACATTCATGCCCCTGGTGCTTTTGCCGCCGTTATGCGCGGCGAGGGACTGTTTACCCGCATTACGGAACCAAGCTGAGGAATGCCGGACATGGCTGATATTGCCGATATTAAGACCGACCTGACCCGCCGCATGGATGGCGCGCTTGAGTCGCTGAGGCGCGAGTTTTCGGGCCTGCGCGCCGGGCGCGCCAGCCCGGCGCTGCTGGAGCCGGTGAAGGTGGAAGCCTATGGGCAGTATATGCCCATCAACCAGGTGGCCACCATTGCCGTGCCCGAGGCGCGCATGATTACCGTGCAGGTATGGGACCGCTCGATGGTGAATAGCGTGGTGGCGGCCATACGCGATTGCGGGCTGGGCCTGAACCCGCAGCCGGACGGGCAGATTGTGCGCGTGCCGCTGCCGATACTGACCGAGGAGCGCCGCAACGAGCTGGCCAAGGCCGCCGGGAAATATGCCGAGGCCGCCCGCGTGGCCGTGCGCGGCGTGCGCCGCGATGGCATGGAGCAGATCAAGGGTTTGCAGAAGAAGCACGAAATCTCGGAAGATGATGAGCGTGACTGGTCGGACCATGTGCAGAAGCTCACCGATGGTTATATTAAACGCATTGATGAGGCCCTGGCCGAGAAGGAAAAGGACATTCGCCAGGTCTGATGGCTGATATTTCTTCCCACCCTATTCCGCGCCATGTCGCCATCATCATGGATGGCAATGGCCGCTGGGCTGCCGCCCGTAAATTGCCGCGCGCTGCCGGGCATCGCGAGGGTGCGAAGTCGGTACGCCGCGTGATTGAGGCGGCGATTGGCGCGGGGGTGCATTATCTCACTTTGTTCGCGTTTTCCTCCGAGAACTGGGCGCGCCCGGCGGAGGAGGTGTCGGACCTGACGTTTTTGATGAAGCATTATTTGCGCTCGGAACTGGCCGAACTGCACGAGCAGGGTGTGCGGCTGGTGGTGATTGGCGAGCGCGAGCGCTTTGGCCCGGCCTTGGCCCAGGAGCTGGAGGCGGCGGAGCGCAAGACGGCGGAAAATGACCGGCTGGTGCTGGTTATGGCGCTTTCCTACGGCGGGCGGGCCGATATTGTGCGGGCCGCGCGCCGGGCCATAGAGGCGGGGATTCCAGCGGTGGAGCTGACGGAAAAGGCATTCTCGCATTTGCTTTATACCGATGGGATTCCCGACCCTGACCTGCTGATCCGCACCTCGGGCGAGCGGCGTATTTCCAATTTTCTGCTTTGGCAGTTGGCCTATGCGGAGATGGTGTTCACGCCCGTGCTGTGGCCGGATTTCGGGGCGGATGAATTTGCCGCGGCGCTGGAGGATTACGCGCTGAGGGAGCGGCGTTTTGGTGCGCGCCCTGCCTGACGCCCTGCCCAAGCCGGTGGACCCGCGATGGTCGGATTTGCGCACGCGCCTGGCTTCGGCGCTGGTGCTGGGGCCGCTTGCGGTTTTTTGTGTGTGGTATGGCGGCTGGGCCTGGGTGGCGCTGCTGCTGGTGGCCATGGCGGGGCTGGGCGGCGAATGGGGCAGGCTGGCGGGGGTTGGGCATCCTTATCGGCTGGGCTTTATTCTGGGGCTTGTTTGGCTTGGTGCGGTGCTGCTTGGTCCGCTGGGCGGGCTGGTGTGCCTGGGTGTGCTTTGGGCCGGTGTGGGGTTGAGCTGGGGTGGTTTTGCCGGGTATGGCGTGCCTTATGCCGGGTTGGCCGGTGTGGTCGTGCTCATGAGGGGGGAAGAGCCCGGCGGGCTGGCTGATACGGCGTTTCTTGTGCTGGTGGTGTGGGGTACGGATATTGGCGCCTATCTGGCCGGCCGGCTGATTGGCGGGCCTAAGCTGGCGCCGCGAATTTCGCCGGGCAAGACCTTGGCTGGCTCGGCGGGCGGGCTGCTATTTGCTGCCGCCATTGGCGCGGTTTTTGCCGCGATACCCGGAAACATGGTGCTGGGAACTGGCTGGAAAGCCGCTTTCATGGCGGGCATGCTGCTTAGTTTTGTGGCCCAGGGGGGCGATTTGCTGGAAAGCGCAATCAAGCGCAAACTGGGGGTTAAGGATTCTGGCCGGACCATTCCCGGGCATGGCGGATTATTTGACCGGCTGGATGGGTTTTTGGCGGCTGCCCCGGTGATGGCGCTGCTGGCATTATGTGTGCAAGGAGGTGTGGCCCCATGGCGGTGAAACGGATAACCATACTGGGTTCCACCGGTAGCGTTGGTACACAAACACTTGATATTATAGCAGAAAACCCAGAATACTACGAGGTTTGCGCGCTGATTGGCGGGCGTAACGTGGCGCTGCTGGCGGCGCAGGCAAGGCAGTTCCGCCCGGCGATGACCGTGATTTCCGATGAGGCGCTGCTGCCTGCCTTGCGCGAGGCTCTGGCGGGGGAGAATCTGGCTGTTTCCGGAGGGCGTGAGGCCGTGCTGGAGGCGGCGGGGCGCAAGGTGGATTGGACCATGTCCGCCATTACCGGCGTGGCGGGGCTGGAGCCCACTTTGGCGGCCATTAACCATGGCGGCGCCATTGCCTTTGCCTGCAAGGAGGCGCTGGTTTCAGCAGGCGATGTGTTTCTGCGGGCCGTGGAGCAGGCGGGGGCAACGCTGCTGCCGGTGGATTCCGAGCATAATGCCATTTTTCAGGCCATGGCGGATGGCAATGGCAAGCAGGTGGAGAAAATTGTGCTCACCGCTTCGGGCGGGCCATTCCGCAACCATTCGCTGGACGAAATGCGCGGCATAACGCGCGAGGCGGCGCTGCGGCATCCGGTGTGGTCGATGGGCGCGAAAATTTCGGTCGATTCCGCGACCATGTTTAACAAAGGCTTGGAGGTTATTGAGGCTGCGAGACTTTTTGGCCTAACCTCCGAGCGGATCGAGGTGCTGGTGCATCCGCAATCCATTATCCATGGTATGGTCTGCTACCAGGATGGATCGGTGCTGGCGCAGCTTGGCTCGCCGGATATGCGGATACCCATTGCGCACACCCTGGCCTGGCCGGGCCGGATTGCCACCCAGGCGCCCCGGCTGGACCTGGCCGCCGCGGCGAGGCTGGAATTCGCGGCGCCGGATGAGCTGCGCTTCCCCGCCTTGCGCCTGGCACGCGAGGCTTTGGCCGCCGGCCATGGCGCGCCCACGGTGCTGAATGCCGCGAATGAGGTGGCGGTGGCGGCGTTCCTCGACCGGCGGATAGGATTTCTCGACATTGCCCATATTGTCGAATCGGTGATGACCCGGCTGGGCGCGCCGGCCGCCGATGATCTGGCCGCCGTGCTGGCGCTGGATGCGCAGGCCCGCGCCCAGGCCCAGGCGCTGACCGCGAAGGCCGCGTGATGCTGCATTTTCTCATCCCGGTTCTTGGGTTTGTTGGTTGCATCGGGCTGCTCATTTTTTTCCATGAGCTGGGGCATTATCTGGCGGCGCGCTCGCAGGGTGTCACGGTGGAGGTGTTTTCCATCGGCTTTGGCCCGGCGCTGCTGAAATACCGGGCGCGCTCCGGCACTGTGTGGCAGCTTTCAGCCTTGCCGCTGGGCGGATACGTGAAGATGCAGGGCTGGGGAGACACCGAAGATACCACCCCGGTTGAGCCCGGCTCGTTTGCCGCCGCGCCGCTCAGCGCCAAGGCGGTTATCGTGGCGGCTGGGCCGCTGGCCAATCTGGCGCTTGCGGTGCTGCTTTATGCGTTTTTGTTCATGAGCGCGGGCAAGCCTGTAACACCGGCGGTGTTCACCAGCATCCAGCCCCATTCCGCCGCCGCCGCCGCGGGTTTTATGCCGGGCGACAAAGTGGTGGCCATTGGCGGCACGAGGGTTAGCGATTTTTCGCAATTACAGAGGATTGTGACGCAAAACCCCGATGCGGAGCTGGACTTCACCATTCTGCGTGGCGGGCGTGAATTTAGCCAGCAGGTGGATTTGGGGGCGGTCAGGCAGGATGGAACCCATATCGGGCATCTGGGCGTGACGGCGAAGCCGGTTTTCATCAGGCTGGGGCCGGTTAGCGCCATTGGCGCCGCGTTTCAGCAAACGGGCGCGGTTATCACCAGCTGGGGTGCGGAGATGCGCCGGCTGATTGTGCGGCACCAGGGGTTGTCTGACCTGTCTGGCCCTATTGGTATTGCCGAGGTAACGGGGCAGGTGGCGGCGATGGGCTGGGGGCCGCTGGTGGATTTACTGGCGTTTCTGTCCATCAATCTTGGCCTGGTCAATCTTATTCCCATTCCCATCCTCGATGGCGGGCATTTGCTGTTTTATGGCTGGGAGGCCGTAATGCGGCGCAAGGTTTCAGGGCAGGCCCGGGAAATGGGATTGCGGCTGGGAGCCTTGTTGATTCTAACTTTGTTCCTGGTGACCACCTTTAACGACCTGACGAGGATCGGGGTGTTCGCCTGGTTCTCGCATTTACTCTAGGGCCGCACCTTGCCGGGTGACTTGGCCCGTGCCAAACGCCTCGCGACGGGACTCCTGCAGCTAGAGCGGGAGGATTCTAATTGGGTTGGGAGATATCGATTGCTTAAGCCGCGCTCCGTCCTTCTGGCGTCCGTTTGCCTGCTGCCGGCCATGCTGGCGGCCCCTTCGCCACGCGGCCTTGCCTGGGCGCAGAGCGCGCCGGGCGAGGCGGGTAACACCAGCCAGATTGTAACTGGCGGGACAATTGCCGCGATCAATGTCACGGGAAATCGCCGTATCGAGACCTCGACCGTGCTGGCCTATATGGTGGCGCAGGTGGGCGATCCGTTCAACCAGCAGCAAATCAACCAATCGGTGAAGACGCTTTATGCGACCGGCCTGTTCAAGAGCGTGAACATTACCCGTACCGGGAATACGCTGAACGTGGCGGTGGTTGAGAATCCGACGGTTACGCAGATTTTTTTCACCGGCAACAAGGAGCTGAAGGATAAGGATGCGCAGGCGGCCATAAGCCTGAAGCCGAACTCGGTTTATACCCCGCAGGCGGCCGAGGCGGACCGTGCCGCGCTGCTGGCCGCTTATGCCCAAAAAGGATATTATAACGCCGATGTTGAGGTGAGCGTCATCAAGCTGCCCGACAACCGGGTGAATGTGGTGTTCAACATCACCGAAGGCGAGGTGCCCAAAATCAGCCGCATTCTGTTCAGCGGCAATCAGCATTTCAGCCAGGGCAGGCTGCGCGAAGTGGTGTCTTCCCGCCAGAATGTGTGGTGGCGCTTCCTTTCAGGGGCCACCACATACAATTCGCAGCGCGTGGAGTATGACGAGTATCTGCTGCACAAATTTTATCTGCACAAGGGCTATGCCGGCATGCAGATTATCAGCGCCAATTCCAGCATGGCGCCAAACCGCAAGAGTTTTTACCTGACATATACGATCCAGGAAGGACCGCGTTACAAGGTTAAATCCATCAAGGTTGTTTCGGGTATACGCACGCTTTCCAGCAAGGAGCTGCGCGGGCTGGTGCCGCTTTCAGCCGGGGATTGGTTTGACGGCGATGCGATACAGGAAGGCATAAAGGCCATCAACAAAAAGGCGCTTGACCTGGGTTACGCGTTTGCCACCGTGAACCCGGATGTTGAGACCGACCCGAAGACACATGAGGCGACGGTGACGCTGAATGTGGTGAATGGGCCGCGTGTGTGGATTCAGCGCATCGATATTACCGGCAATACCCGCACGGAGGACAAGGTGATCCGCCGCCAGCTTACCGTGGCGGAGGGGGATGCCTATAACCAAAGCCGGATTGACCAATCCACCCAGAATTTGAAGAATCTGGGCTTTTTCAAAAGCCAGAATATTACCACCAGCCCGGGCAGCACGCCGAACCAGGTGGTGCTGAATACGGCGGTGACCGAACAGGCAACCGGGCAGTTCAGCTTAGGTGGCGGCTATTCATCCTCGCTGGGTGCGCTGGTGAATGCGGGCTTGTCGCAGAATAACATTCTGGGCACGGGCAATAATGCGTCCATCAACGCGTTGCTGGCGCAGTATGGAACGCAGATCAATCTTGGTTTCACGGACCCGTATTTTCAGGACCGTAACCTGATTGTGGGCGGAGATTTGTTCCGCACCGTGACGGATTCGTACACTGCCGCCGGGCAGAGCTATGCTTACTCAGAAAGCTCGATGGGCGGCGATGTGCGTCTGGGTTACCGCTTCAACGCGCATGTGATGCAGAGCTTCACCTATACGTTAAGCCAGCGTAATATCTATAATGTGCCGACGGGCAGTGCGACAAACCTTTATATCGTAAATGAGGAAGGCTATAGCTCGCTGTCTCAGATCAGCCAGGATCTGAGCTTCGATTATCTCGATGACGACCAGAACCCGACATCTGGCCTGCTGCTGGATCTTCAGGTGGATCTCGCCGGGCTTGGCGGCAATGCCAAATATATACGCTTTACGCCCAGCATGACCTATTATATCCCGCTGGAGCGCATATTTGGCGATCCGCGCTGGGTGCTGAAACTCAGCGCCTCGGCAGGGTATTTGAAGGATCTTGGGGGGTATCAGGACAGAATTGAAGACCGGTTCTTCCTGGGCGGCAATAGCCTTCGCGGCTTTGCCGATGGCGGCGTGGGGCCTTATGCCGAGAACGTGCCGGCGGGGGTGTTGGGCGCTCCTTATCAAAATGGGTTAACCGGCGGCCAGGTGGGCGGGCGCTATATGTGGACCCAAAGCACCGAGCTGCATTTCCCGCTGCCTGTTTCGCCAGATTTTGGCATGACAGGGTTTGCCTTTGTCGATATGGGGTCGCTCTGGGGCGCGAATGCCGTGAGCCCCTATCAGCCGCTATACGATAGCGCCGCGCTGCGCATGGGTGTTGGTGTTGGTGTGTCGTGGAATACGCCGTTTGGTCTTATCAATCTGTCTCTGGCCGACCCTGTGATAAAGCAGAAGGGTGACCAGGTGCAGCAATTCCGTGTTGATTTTGGTACGAGGTTCTAAGTGTCAGTTTTTCATCGTTATGCCCTGCTCCTGCCTGTCCTGACCCTCGGTGCCGCGCCTGCGGCCTGGGCACAGGCTTCTTCTGGTTATTTTATGCCGCCTTCGGCCCAGGTGCCGGCTAAGCCGGCCCATGTAACCCAGCCATCGCCCGTGCAGGCGGCGGTGCCGGTCAAACCCCCCCAGGCGGAAATTCCCAATCTGCCGCCGCTGCCGCCTGAAAATGCGCCGCCGACGGCGATTATCGGCGTGTTGTCCGTGCCGGAAGTAATGCAGCAATCCACCGCGGCCCAGGCCGTGCAGGCGGAAATTCAGAAGCGCCAGGCGGTGCTGAAGAAGGAAGAAGATACGGCGCAGGCCGGCCTGCAGGCCCAGCAGCAGCAAATTCTGGCTGAGCGCGGTAAAATGCCGCAGGCCGAATTTGAAAAGAAGGTGCAGGATTGGCAGAATCAGGTGGCTGCCGCGCAGACCAAGTTCCAGGAAGAGAACCAGTCCATCCAGAATGCCGGGCAGGCTGCCCTGAGCAAAATTGAGGCTGAGTTGATTGGCATTATCCGCCAGGAGGCTCAGGCCCATGGGATGAACCTGATCCTGCATCGCGAGCAGGTGGTGCTGAATGTGGCGGCCTTCGACCTGACCGACGAGACGGTGAAGGAGTTGAACAAGCTGCTGCCGCACGTGACGGTGCCGCCGGATTTTAATACGCCTGACGATACCTCTCAGCCTGAGCAGGGTGTTGGCCAGTAAGCATGGCCGAAACCGCTAAACCCGGCGATCCGCGGTTTTTTACGCGCACCGGGCCGCATAGCCTTGCCGCCATTGCCGCCCTGCTGGGCTGCAAGGTGGCGGCGGGGGAGCGGGTAGAT